>NZ_JBDNHC010000021.1:0-1913 GCF_041689005.1 Sneathiella sp. | reverse complement strand
TCGCCGTCCCTGTTTATTGGTGCCATGACCGGCGGCGCCTTCGGCATCATCGCCGCGGCGGCCTTTCCCGAACTTGCCGCCAGCCATGGACTTTATGCCATCATCGGTATGTCGGCGGTGGCGGCGTCGGTTCTCGGCGCGCCGATTTCCACCATCCTGATCGTGTTCGAGCTGACCGGAGACTATAAAATCTCGATCGCCGTCATGGTTGCGGTTTCTGTCGCCACCCTGATCACCAAGCACCTGTTTGGACGCAGCATTTGGCAGACCCAGCTTCTCCATCACAATGTCGATGTTAACGAGAGCCGCGCCTTGCGCCAGCTCAACTTCCGGCAGGTGCGCGGCATCATGGATCGGGAGTTCATCGAGGTTCCACGTGATACCTCAATGACGGAACTCAGGAAAATTGTGACCAATACGAATCATGATAAATTCGTTGTGGTTAACCCCGAAACCCATGAGTTTATCGGCCGGATCGACTATAGCGACCTCAAGACCGGATTATTCGCCGAGAATCCGGAGGAGCCTCTGACCGCGTTTGACCTTGTTCATGATGAAAGCCCCGTGCTGTATCCTGACACCAGCCTGAAAACGGCAATTGAAACGATCGAAAAGGCAGCGATTGACCATGTCCCGGTCATCAACCGAACCGGGGATCGGCGGCTGATCGGCATCCTCCATCACAAGGACCTGCTGCATGCCTATAATGCCGCTCTTCTCTCAGCGCAGGATCATTCGCGCGATAAAGTTTTCCGCTAAAAACGGACATCGAGAGTAGCCTCAATGGCGCAGTTGGGCTATATCATGAGGCGATGAACGATAGTTTCGACATAGGCAGTTTCAACGACGACGCCCCGTCCGCCCCCACCCCGGATTTTTCCTATCTGGAGGGGTTGAACGCAGGACAAACAGCGGCAGTAGAGGCTCTCGACGGACCGGTTCTGGTCCTTGCGGGCGCGGGAACCGGTAAAACGCGAGTACTTATCTCCCGCCTCGCGCATATCCTCAACCTGCGCGATGTCCGCCCGTGGGAGATCCTCGCTGTTACCTTCACCAACAAGGCCGCCGCGGAGATGCAGGAACGGACCGCCAATATCGTCGGCCCCAAAGCCATCGAGATCAAGCTGGGCACCTTTCATTCCATCGGCGTTTGGCTGCTCCGCCGTCATGCGGAACTAATCAATCTTGACCGTAATTTCACCATTCTGGATACTGACGACCAACTCCGCCTACTCAAGCAGATCCTGATCGAGGAAGGCGTCGATATCAAGAAATGGCCGCCGCGCGGGCTGGCGGGAGTCATCGACCGGTGGAAGGACAAGGGACTGCGCCCCGATCAGGTCAAGACGGGCGAGGCCACCGACGCCAACGGGTTTGCCCACGGCCGCGCCGCCGCCCTTTATGCCCTGTACCAGGCCCGCCTCGCCACCCAGAATGCCTGTGATTTCGGCGACTTGCTGCTGCATGTCCTGACCCTGTTCCAGCGCAACCCGGATATCCTCAAGCTATACCAGAATCGCTTCAAATATATTCTGGTGGACGAGTATCAGGATACCAACGTCGCGCAGTACCTGCTGCTGCGGCTTCTCGCCCAGAAGCATAAGAATATTTGCTGCGTCGGCGATGATGACCAGTCCATCTATGGCTGGCGCGGGGCCGAGGTTGGCAATATCCTGAAGTTCGAAGATGACTTTCCGGGCGCAAAGGTTATTCGGCTTGAGCGGAATTATCGCTCCACCTCGCATATTCTGGGAACCGCGTCCGGGCTGATTGCCCGAAATGAGGGCCGCCTCGGCAAGACCCTCTATACGGAGGATAATGAGGGCGAGAAGGTCGTCCTGAATGCGGTGTGGGATGGCAACAGCGAGGCCCGCTGGGTGGCAGACGAAGCCGAAAACCTGGAGCGCAAGGGC
>NZ_JBDNHC010000020.1:0-81119 GCF_041689005.1 Sneathiella sp. | reverse complement strand
CGACAAATATTGGGGCGCGCAGACACAGCGATCCCTTCAAAATTTTAAAATCGGTGAGGAAAGGCTACCCTTTCCCCTGATCCGGGCGCTCGGCATTCAAAAAAAGGCGGCGGCCCTCACCAACCGGAAACTGGGCTTGCTGGACCCTCGCCTCGCCGATGCTATTGTCACGGCCGCCGATGAAGTTATCGACGGCACCCTGAAAGATCATTTCCCTCTGGTTATCTGGCAAACCGGATCCGGCACACAGAGTAATATGAATGCGAACGAGGTCATTGCCAATCGCGGCAACGAAATTCTGGGAAGTCCCCTTGGTCAACAAAAACCAATACATCCAAATGATCACGTCAATCTTGGACAAAGCTCCAACGATAGTTTTCCAACCGCCATGTCAATCGCGGCCTGTGACGAAATTTCCAGACATCTGATGCCATCTTTGCGGCACCTGCTTACAGAGTTAGTGGCAAAGTCGAAGGAATTTGACGATATCACGAAAATCGGGAGGACCCATACCCAAGACGCCATACCAATTACCCTCGGGCAGGAATTTTCCGGATATTGCCGCCAGATAGAACTCGGGCTTGCCCGCATAGAGGGGAGCCTTCCCCGCCTGCTTGAACTGGCGCAGGGGGGAACGGCTGTCGGAACCGGCCTGAATGCCGCCCCGGAATTTGCCGGAAATTTTGTCACAATCGTCTCCGAGATAACCTCCCTGCCCTTCACATCGGCCGAAAACAAATTCGAAGCCATTGCCGCGCATGACGCCCTCGTCGAGATGTCCGGTGTACTGAACGTCCTTGCGACCAGTTGCATGAAAATCGCCAATGACATCCGCTTTCTGGCGAGTGGCCCTCGCAGCGGCCTGGGAGAATTAATTCTGCCAGAGAACGAACCGGGATCCTCGATCATGCCCGGCAAGGTGAACCCGACGCAATGTGAAGCAGTAACCCAAGTCTGTGCCCAGATTATGGGAAATCATGTCACCGTGACAGTCGCCGGATCGAACGGCCATTTTGAACTTAATGCGTTTAAACCCGTGATGATATACAATCTCCTCCAGTCCATTCGGCTTTTGTCGGATGCACTTCGAAGCTTCACCGATAACTGCCTCATCGGCATTCAGGCGAACCGGCCCCGCATTGCCAGCCTGATGGAACAGTCACTGATGCTGGTAACCGCCCTGAACCCACATATCGGCTATGACAATGCGGCCAAGATCGCCAAAAAGGCCTATGCAGAAAATACAACATTGAAGCAAGCCGCCCTTGATCTTGATCTGATGACAGAGACGCAATTTGATGACTGGATACGGCCCGAGAAAATGACTGGAAAATAGAGGTGCTTCTAAACTCGCGAAATCCTTGACACCAGGGGAAACCGGCATGCGGTGCGGAACTGAATAAAAGTCGATGCGTTTGCACTGTGAGTGAAAACTGAAAGGAAAGATAATGAAGACACGACAAAAGGATATTGAGAAAATCTTGAAGGATCCCTCAGCCGTTTATGACACACCACATGATGTGTATCATGACGAAAATCTCACATTTGAAGCAAAGAGTGCAATTCTTGAAGGCTGGGAAGAGGATGTAAAAGGTTTACTGCGGGCAGACTCCGAGAATATGTCAAACCCGGACTCATCGTCAAATTCTGCCGACCTACTGAAGAAAATTTCCGAATTAAGGGCTGAACTGGAGAAAACCGCCAATAATGATCGCGTCTAAACTTAGCTCTGGACAGCTATGAAGACAAAAAACCGCCGTGCCCGAAAGCACGGCGGTTTTCTTATAGGTTAATATCAGTGGGAGTGATCTCTCTCGAATTCGTCCAGCATTGAGTCCGCTTCTTCTTTGGCAATGCCATAGTTTTCCTGAATCCGGCCAACAAATTTCTCTCGGTTACCATCTATCTGGTCCAGATCATCGTCAGTGAGCTTACCCCATTTCTTCTGGATATCGCCCTTGAGCTGTTTCCACTTGCCTTTCAGAATATCTTCGTTCATTTCATTCATCCTTTCAAAATAGAACTACGGGTTTAATTAGTCTTAGCGTCCTTGTAATTCATGATCATAGCGGCTCGATTGGCGGATAACTGCACATCATAATCCCCATCCTTTGGAATGATTTTCACGGAATCATAAGGCATCGCGACATCTTCACCGCCAAAACCAAGCACCTTGTCGTATCCGACAATCAAATGGTCGGCAGTGTCGTCCTTAAAGGAGATGTCTTCGACTTCTCCCATCTTGTCGCCTTTTTCGTTGATTAAATTCGCATCCAGCAGTTTGGCGACGCTGTAGCCATTTTCCGGGACCATGCGCACATTTTCTCCCTTGTCTTTCCGGTCGTAGGAGAACTCAGACGCCCGTTCAATGGACTCTTCCGTCAAGGGCATAATTATATCACCCTCAGCATTCATATTGACCATGTTGGCATAATCAAACGCCGCAAGTTTACCAAGTCCGAAGAAATCGCCATCGCCGACAACGATCATCACAGGTTTTCCCGTCTGATCGACAATGATGTCTTTGACAACGCCGACCCGTTCCTCGTTATTGTAAACAGGCTCGCCGATTATGCCTTCCGCCGTTTCACGGGAATTGATCCTGACCTGCTTTACGCTCAGTTCATCATCATTTTCACCGAAAGCGAAGGCCTTGAAGTCTCGATAAGCCTCCTTAGTTGCGTCGGCAGCATCATCCGCTGCTTCGGAGACAGCTTTTTTGGTTTTGTCCCAACCTTCCTTGACGTCTTTTTTCGCTGAGTCCATCGTATCGTTCGACTCGTTTGTCGTATTTGCACTTACGAGAAATGCCTTCTCAGTTTGTAAAGCGGACTCCGCATTTTTATCGGTTGCCCCCGCAAATGTGGGGCTCGCGCTTATCAGCGCAACTATTGATACGGCGGCTAAAAGTTTCTTATTCATAAGTAACTTCTCCTTAGACTTGTATTAAGCAATTCACACCCGGACTAACCGTCAGTGAGAAAATCGGTTCCTATATCCGATAAGGCGATCCGACTACGTCGGCACATTTAAGTGACGACTATTTCCTTATCGGAAATCTGAAGCCTATTCCTTCTTTGCACCAGTATGAGTTTTAGTGCCCGGCTGCATGCTGGTATCGGCCTTTTTGCCCGTTCCCGATTGCAGTTTATTCGGTGTTTCAGTTGAACTCGTCCCTGAACCCGGCTGCATGGACTTGTCTTCCATGTGCGCCTTTGTTCCGCAGTCAGTTTTCATGCCGTTTTTCACGGCTGCGCTGCCCGTATCCGATGACGTGCCCGATCCAGGCTGCATTTTCGAATCTACTTTATCACTCGCATTATTTGAATCCGACTTCATCATTGTTTCACAATCCGAATTCATCTTCGTTGATGTGGTCGTTCCCGCAAATGTGGGGCTCGCGCTCATCAGCGCAGCTATTGATACGGCAGCTAAAAGTTTCTTATTCATAAGTAACTTCTCCTTTGTCCAGTTTCAGGTATCTCACCCCACCAAACGAGCGGAACGTAAAATGGTTCCAATAAATACAGGGAACCAAAAACAACCGGATTAGTTAGATGGCACTATAGGGAACCCCAAACAATCCAGGAGAGGCGACGATGACGAAATCCGAGGCAGACTTCCTTAACGACCTGATAGCTATCTGCGAGGATGCGCGTAAGTTTTATGTAGGGGCTGCCGCTCAGACCGAACACACGTGTATTAAAGAAACACTTGAGGAAATGGCTTCGGTTCGTAAAAGTATCGTCGAAAACCTGAAGTTCCGCATCATTGCCATTGGCGGTGTGGTTGGCCAAAATAGATCGTTTGCCGGAATGCAGCCTCAGATGTTCGGCAGCCTAAAGACCAAGCTGACCAACAGGGATAAAATGCTGGTGGCGGAGCTTGAAGAAGCAGAAGACAAAACACTTGAGGAATTTTATCATATATTGGGAAATAAGCAGCCAGCCGCAACCATGGCCCTGTTACAGAAACATACGAAGATGCTACGGGAGGCCCATATCTATATGCAAACACTGAAGGTTCAGTTGGAAATTGTCGCGTGATCGGACGGGAGTTAACAGGTTTGTCGCCGATGAATTTCTGCCGTACTTTTAGCTAATGGTCTGAATTAAAAACCCCTATGAACAAGTTCACACGGAACTGGCAACTGCGGGAACGTTGTCTATCGCTGTGCTTTTGGCAAGGTCCTCATCACCGGTCGTGCCACTAACAACAATAGTACCATGATAGACAACCGCCCATTTCCACACGTCCGCCTGTTGTTCGCATTCCCAGTTCCGCTTTTGCTTCTCAACAACGAGTTCATAATCCCCAACATCGGTACATAGCCGCTGGTTTTCCCAGGATATTTCTTTTTTACCTATCGTCATCCTGCTTCTCCTCTCCGGAAAGTTAAGTATGTCAGAACCGGTACCCAAATGAAAGCGCTCCAAAAACAGATGGATCCTCCTGCCCGTCAAATTCCTTCGTTCGATAAACAAATGTGTAACTAATCCGGTACTGATCGTAGGTCAGAGCCAGACCCGCGTTAGCATCCATAACGAGATATTTTTTATCAACGCTATGGGAATCACTGAAGGTATTGCCGTCCAGAAAGATATTATGTGCCACCGCGCGCACATCCATGCCAGCGAACAGATACCAGCTCCATCCTTTCGGGGGAACCTCAAAAAACCCGGTCCCCGGTGACGCTGGTCGAACCCGGACCGGGGCGTCCTGCCAGATGTCTTTTTCCGGTATTAGTCGCAAACTGAATCCGGCATTGGCGAAGGTATAAACGTTGCCAAGTGTTACGCCGAAATGGGGTTCGAGCCCAAGCGACAAACCCGCGCCACGAGCGGCAAAATACTCAGGAAACCGGCGTTGCCATGCCAGTAACAGCGCTGGCTCGTTATTCAGCTGGTTCGACCAGCCCTCGGGCGTCGGACTGTCTGTCGTAATATATTTATGGACGAAAGTCTGGGTTTGCTTGCCAAGCGCCCAAGGGCCGACAACACCGACAGACGCTTCTACCTCGTCTATATGATCGTCGGTTGCCGTAACCAATCCCATGGCGACATAAAGGTGGGCGGCCCAGGGTCGATCATCGGGATTCTGTGTACTTTGTGTAATATCACTTGGCGTATACAGATTTTGGCCAAATGTATAAAATACACTTGAACTATCATTGATTGCGAATGTCGGAATATAGTCTGCCAGTTTATACGCGATAATTGGCATCTTGGCACTTACGTCGAAATAATTCAGGCTCACGCCACTTGTATAGTTTTTATCGTCTCCCTGAAATCCAATCGAGTCATTTTCAATGACGAGGGTGATGATCTTGCCGTCGCGATCGGATATCGGTTTTGCAGGGGCATCTTTTTCCGGCTCCGCCTCCTCCGCGAGTAACACTGACGGAAAGAGAAGAAAACTTAGGATAACAACTACAATAAATTTCATCTTTACATTTTCCGCACAAAATAAAACCGTCTGCTCAAAGACGGTTTTATTTCAGTATGTAATTCCCGGCAAGAAAAGGTCCATAACCGACCCGTCCCATAATATCTAGTCAGCAGCGTCCTGAACAGATTTGCCCGCTTTTTCAATGTCTTTGCCAGCGCCTTCCATTGTCTCACAAGCGACGAGCGACAGCGTCGAGACAGCGAACAGGGCTAATATCAAAACGCGCATTTTTGATCGAAGTATTCTCATTGGTCTTCCTCGCTACTACAATTAATAACGTAACAACCAACGCAGCTACACTCTATTTGGTTCCCTAACTCAGGATAAATACTTACCCGCGATAAGCCCTGCTATGCCCGCGATAAGCAATGCCGTCTTGGGACTCTCCTCCACCTTTTCATTAAGTCCGTCCGCCGCCGTTGCCGAAATCAAAGAGATGAGTTCCCTGATTTCATCGTTCGGCGCTGGTTCCGGTGGTATACGTTTAAGAACCAGATAGGCGCTGAAAGCAACGATCGAGCCTATTACCAGAACCGTGCCTGCCGTGACCAAGGCCGCAACCGGCTGGACAAAATGCAGCAACAGCCAGCCATAATAGGCCAGAACCATATAAAACAGGGCGACCAGAAGCAGGAATCCCGCCACCGCCATCAAACAAATACCAAGCTTGCTTCTTTGTATCGTTTGCGACCTGTTGCTTAAAACTCCGTTGAGCAACACTTGTTGGATTATGTTGGCGATTGACCCCACGGTTTAACCGCGCCTCCGCAGGAGCATATTCGCAAGGAAACCGACAGCAAACGCAATTGCCAGACTCTGTGCTGGCTTGGCCTGCACCTGAGCTTCAACTGTCTTGAGGCCTTGTTGTCCGTGTCCCTTAAGCTCATACAGCTTTTCCTTGGCCTTTTCGCCGAGTTTGTCAGCCTGATCCAGGCCCTCATTTTTCAGGCGGTTGGTCAAAGCCTCGACATGAGACTTCAAAGAGGCAAGATCGTCCTTGATTTCCGACATTTCGGGAGAGGTTGTTTTTTCATTCGCCATTTAAGGTAACTCCTTTTCAGTAATTGCTTTAACACCAACAAACAAATAGCAAAAGAGTTCCAATCATTATTCCTTCGGAGCAAACATATATCCAATGCCACGAACCGTTTTAATGATATTTACGCCTTCTTTTCCAAGTTTTTTGCGAATCCTGCCGACCTGAATGTCAATTACCCGATCATAACCGTCAAATTCCCCATCGCGGGTCAACTCAAACAGCCTCTCGCGACTGAGAGTTCTTCTTGGCGCCAGCGCCAATTCCTTCAGGAGCTGAAACTCCCCCGTGGTCAGGTCAAGGGATTTTCCCTTTTTGTCAAATACCTGGAATTGGTTATTGTCCAATACAAACTCGCCAACGGCTATTTTTTCGTTCTGCTTTTTTGCTGGTTCACTCTTCTCGTTTCCATTCACAGGGTCTGGCACCCGTCGAAGCGCCGCCTTGATTCGCGCGGACAATTCGCGCATCTCAAAAGGCTTCGTTATATAATCATCTGCCCCCATTTCCAGACAGATGATCTTTTCCGTCGTGTCATTTTTTCCGCTGACGACAACGATTGGTGCCTGTGTTTTCGACTTAATCAATGAAATAAGGTTGACACCGTCTGCATCCGGAAGGACCAGGTCGAGGAGAATGACGTCAAGTTCAACAGCATCGAGCCTGTCAGACAGCTGTGCCCCATTTCTCGCCGACACGACGGTATAGCCGTCACCTTCCAAATACTGCTTCAGGACAGACTGAAGTCCCTCATCATCATCAACCGTTAATACCGTTCCTTTGTTCATTACGACCTCTACTGTGTCCGCGGTATGAACATGTCCGGACACAAAAATGATACAAACTATTTCACAAATACTACAGAGGCGAACAATCCTGGTTACAGATACTGGCTATCTTTCTAATTGCGAAATCAACGGAACCTAGCAAAGAGAGATACAAAATGTTTGACAATCAGCAATTACTCGAAGAAATGCCGGGACTTGAAAAATTTGCGCGCCGCCTAACGCGAAATAAACATGATGCCGACGATTTGACACAGTATACCTTACTGCGGGCGATTGAAAAGAAACATTTGTTTCAGGTCGATACGGATTTGTTCAAATGGACCTCAAAAATGATGTACAATCTTTTTGTGACCGATTACCGGCGGAAAGTAAAATACGAAACCAAATTTGATCCGGAGAGCTATCTGGAAGCAGAATTTGTAAATCCCTCCCAGGAAAAGCATCTGGAACTGTCGAACGTCACAAAGGCAATGAGTCTGCTTTCGCATGAACACCAGGA
This sequence comes from Sneathiella sp., assembly GCF_041689005.1. Lineage (GTDB taxonomy): Bacteria > Pseudomonadota > Alphaproteobacteria > Sneathiellales > Sneathiellaceae > Sneathiella. The sequence continues at coordinate 73,348 of NZ_JBDNHC010000020.1, read as the reverse complement.
AATCCTGGTTATGATCTGTGTTCAGGGCATGCATTACCAGGAAGTGGCCGAGGCTTTGGACATTCCGATCGGAACTGTTCGCTCCCGTCTTTCCCGCGCTCGCGGTCACCTGCAAATGCTGACAGAAGAACCTCACAGCAAGACGATTGCGGCGTAAGAGTGATACCAACCGACATGCCGTTTTCAATTATTGCCATTATTGATCGGAAGCCCGGTTTTATTGCCGGGCTTCTTTTTGAACAGCGTCTACCTGAACCGTCAGGAAATTGAGAATTGTCGATTTGAAGTCATGCTCGACAATTGGCTTTGGTAAATAGGAATCCATCCCCGCCTCAATACATTTATCCTTATCCCCGACAAGTGCGTGCGCCGTCATACCAACAATCGGTGTTCTGAGCAGTCCTTTTTCCTTTTCCATGTCGCGAATAATCTTGGTGGTGGTAAATCCATCCATTTCCGGCATCTGGATATCCATCAATATCATGCTGTAATGGTGTTCATTCCAACTATTGACGGCTTCCAGGCCAGTTTTCGCGATATCAAACACGATCCCCATATCCTCGAGCATATGCCCTATCACAGCGATGTTGCCGTCATAGTCCTCGACCAACAGGATCTTTTTGGTCTGTTTAATGATCGCCCGGAGTTCCTCATTGAGCTTTCTTTTGAGGGTCCTGTCCGGCTTTTCGTTGACCTCTGGCAAACTGGCGGTGACTATCGGCAGGATCACGGAAAAAGTTGATCCCTTGCCAAGCTCACTCTTGACCTCGATGTCTCCGCCCATAAATGCGGCGAGTTTTCTGGCAATGGGGAGCCCTAGTCCGGTCCCTCCGAATTTGCGGGAAACGGACGAATCCGCCTGCTTGAAACGCTCAAACACAAGTTCAAGGTTTTCGTCTGCAATTCCAATTCCAGTATCTTCGATATCAATACGCAAAATGGAAACTGCCCCTCGGTCTTCTTGGCTCGATTTGACGGAAACCCCTCCCTCGTCAGTGAATTTTACCGCATTACCGATAAGGTTGATTAATATCTGCCGCAACCGCATCGGATCGCCATATAAATAAAGATCTTTCACATGGTCATAGTCAAATGAGAAATCGAGGTTTTTTTCGCGTGCCCGAACGGAAATTATGCTGACGATATGCTCAAACGCCTCCTGCAGGCTATATGTGGTTTCTTCCAGTTCCAACTCACCGCTTTCGATCCTTGAAAAATCGAGGACATGCGAAATCACATCTTTCAACGTAATTGAGCTGGAACGAAGAACTTTCACAAGTTCCTGCTGCTTGATATCCAGACTATTCGAATTATTATCGAGGATTTCTGCAACACCGCTAATGGCGGTCAGCGGCGTACGGATTTCGTGGCTCATATGGGCCAGAAAATCGCTTTTTGCCTTGTTTGCATCTTCAGCCTTTGTTTTCGCTTCCTGCAGCTTAAGTTCATATTCCTTGGCGGCGCTGATATCCCTGTGAGCGCAGACAAAACGGACTGGTCTGCCTTTCTTGTCTAGAACAATTGTCCCTCTTGCCTGAACCCATATCCATCGGCCCGACTTTTGCAGCATACGAAATGTATTTGAATATTCAGACAGCTGCCCCTCCAGATACAAATCCAGATATTCCCAGACGGTTTGTTTCTCATCCGGATGAAGTTTATCCGTAAAATCGTCCAGAGTTCCGTCGAACTCCTCCGGTTCATAACCCAGCGTTTCGGAAAACTGAGTGGAATAATAGACCGCCCCTGACTTGATATCCCAGTCGAATATGCCGTCTTGCGTTCCCTCGACCGCGAGGCGAATTACCTTTTCCTTCTCCGCGTCTGAAAAGGCGGCATCGGCCCGGCCGCGTCTTGACCGTGCCCGCCAGAGGTAGGCGTTGATAGCGATTATGATCAATATCGTTGTGGCGGCGAGAAACAGGGTCACATAGAACCAGGATTTCGCCTCTTCCAGAATCGTCACGCGTTTATTTAAAAGATTGAATTCTTCGGATAGAAAATCGCTACTAATTCGCGAAATATCTGATTTCAGCCCATCTGTATTTGTGTTGTCAATCGTAGTCTGTTCAGCGGACCCTGAAATTTGCGCGGACCGGCTTTCCAATTGAGAGGAAAACTGAACAAAAAACTGCCGAAGTTCGTCTAACCTGCTGGCCTGCGCAGGATTATCGCCAGTTAATTTACTTAATTTTGCAATATTTTGTGAAAAAGAAGATTTCGCGCCTTCATACTCGTCCAGAAACTTTTTTTCCTTGGTAATCAAATATCCCCGCTGTGACGAGAGCATGCGTTCAAGCAGGGAATTTACCTTTTCAGAGACAATGATGGTTTGCTGAGTCTGGAATATCTGTGCGTTATAACTGTTTATCTCTTTTTCACCAGAAATCAGGAGATAAAAAAATGAGAGAACGCATATCACGACGATAGCGCTGAAAATCAAAACGTTTCCGTAAAAGGTTTTTAACATCAACGCATAATATAGCATCAACCGTTTCGCCGCCATATAAAACGGCGCTTCAAACGAAGCGCCGTTTTATATGTTTTGTTAATATATCACAATCCTGTTCTGCGTTTCCTCACGACATGCATAACTGCCGCAATTACGAACAGCACAATGAAGATAACAAATAATAATTGTGCAATTTCCACAGACACTGCTGCCACCCCGCCAAAGCCTAAAACGCCAGCGATCAGCGCTACAACCAAAAATGTCAAAGCCCATCCAAGCATCAGGTTTCTCCTCATTTGTTATACACACCACCATAAACGAATGATTTCAAAGAAAGTTCCGTGGAACCATTTAAGCACTGAAACCGTTAGTGTAAAGGAGAAGACCTAACTACACGGAAACCTCGATCACGGAGGCGCGTAATATCGTGATTCCGGAGACTATATGAAAGACAATATTATTTCGGATTATGACCTTCAAGCTCTAGTTGACGACGAATTGGGACCACTGAAAGCGAATGAAGTCAAAGCATTCATAGCGCGCAACCCCGATGCAAGAAAGCGATACCGGGAATTGCAGAGGCAAACGCGTGATCTCAAATTCTGGTGGAAGAGTGCACAGAATAAGATGTGACGACTGACAGGCGTTTGTCTATGGACATGAAGGGGTGGCCTATATCGCTTCACTCTCGGAAAAACTCCAGTATGTCCTCCCCTCTTGCCATAGTATCCTTGTAACCAAGATCAATAAGAGTGCCAATATAACCTGGCTCGAAGAGTAAATAACTTTCCAGCAACCCGACAGCTTCTGATTTTCCTTCGCGGGCGACTATCCATCTCAGGCTCCTCGGCATTTCTCCACGATAGTTCAGGGCGATCTTCTTGAGATCCCGGCTCGGATTAATCACCAGTGTCGTTATGTGTTTCAGCGACGTTTTCTCGATTTCCGACGCCGGTATCAAGCCGATTGTCGTGTTGATGCGCTGCAAGCGTTCAATATCCGCATCAAGACTGTCGTGAAACACTGTATCAAGCGTGTAGCCCGCGATGTCACCAATTGAAGGGTATTTGGTAGGGGTCATTTCGTTGGCCACCCGTGTCGCCTGGATTTTATCGCGGGTGCCGACAATTAGCAGTTTCGTGCCCCCCAAATGGATTGCTGGTGCCAATGGCGACGTCAGGCGCAAGGAACCGTCGCCGAAATATTCACTACCGATTTTGACGGCGGGGAAAAGAACAGGCAGAGCAGAGGAAGCCATGACATGATCGATTGCCAGATCGCATATCATTCCCTCCCTGCGTTCACGATGCCATTCCGTTGTATTTGATGCCGTTTCAAAAAAAGTCTTGGCGTTGCCGGTGGAATATCCAGAGCAGGTCACCCCCACCGAAAACAGATTGTCCGTCGAGACCGCCTGCTTTATCTTTGAAAAATCAATTCCCTTTTCAAGGGATTGACGTAATGGGTAATTCTGAAACAGGGATTTAGGGGATTCAGCCTTCATAAAAGGAACGAATTCTGAGAGAAACATCCTGCTTGCATTCAAAATTACCCGCATAAGGTTTGCATCGAATACATTTTTAGTGTGCAGCTTTTTCCAGAAGTTTTCGATCACCTGCACCGAATAGTTAAAATCATCGAAGTTCGCCGCAAGGGCGGCTGCGTTTATAGCCCCGACAGACACGCCCGTGATCACTGGAAATGCGACCTTTTTGGTATCAGAAAGCTCTGATAGGGCGCGCAAGACACCTACCTGATACGCCCCTCTTGCCCCGCCCCCTGTAAGGACAATGCCACATCTTTTCGTTATTTTATTTTTCATTTTTTCTGTTTCTGCATACATAAAAAACGGGCGACGGTCCTTACCTGCACGATATATCCAACTGTCATTTTGAGCATTTTCAGCTTCTGCGCAAGAACTCGCCTCATATGGATGCTCTCTTAATTCGGCCGCTCGGCACTGAAAGTCGTCCGATAAAGCAAGCGGCGTGATCCATCATAATCATTGGTCGCATAATGCAGGCTCATTCGATTGTCCCAAACCGCAATGTCTCCCGCCTGCCATCGCAGCCGACATGAGAAATCTGGCCGCGTGCAATGCTTGTAGATTTCCTGCAAGATCGGTTTGCTCTCCTCTTCGCTCATGTCTTCAAACCGGGTGGTATAGATTGGGTTCAAAAACAGAGCCTGCCGCCCACTTTTGGGGTGGGTGATGATGGCCGGGTGCAGAATTTCCCGATCCGCATCCGGGTCCCCGCGGGACATGCGAATGGAGGCGTTCGCACGGCTCTCCGGCGGCGGCGCATGTTTCACGCCATACGGGGTGCCGACATGAACGGCCTTCCGACCGTCAACAATATCCTTCAGATGTGTAGGAAGCGACGCATAGGCTGACACCTGACTCGCCCAGACCGTATCGCCGCCGACTTTCGGAACTTCCACCGCCGACAACAGCGATCCGGCAGGCGGATTCTCGAGAAAGCTGAAATCCGAGTGCCACTCTCCGCCGAAGATACCGGTGTTACATTCATCCGCTTCCTTTAAAACGGCAATCACCTGATTGTCATTCTTCAATGGTTCAACATAGGGTAACTGCATAATTGGCCCGAAAACCTCAGTCAGCCGCTTCTGCCGGGGAAGAGAGAGATGCTGACCACGAATGGCTATCATCTGATAGTCTGCAAGGGCCTGACGCAGGCTTTCCGCCGCCTTGTCTGTAATATCTTGTGACAGATCAATTCCAGAGACTTCCGCCCCCATTAATCCCGTGAGCTTTTCAATGTGAAGCACCTGCTATGTCCCTGAATTTCCTGGAATGGGATTGATTTTAATTCGAGCCCGGCAATATATCGCCTCATCAGTTAAGGTATAGTATGCAATTGCCCTGAAATATTGCAAGAGGCGTAAAGGGGAATATCGTTCACTTGCCCGAGACTACAGAAAACGGGAAATTTCTTCGGCTGTATTAACGACATCGCTAACAACAGCGTTATTAAACTGAAGGTCCTGTTCATGTCCGGACAGGTTTATGGCGCCAATATATTTTCCCTGTTCATTAATCAACGGCGCAGCAATAGCGTAAGTTCCCGGTGCGATATGCGAATTCTGCGCCACAAACCCGCGCGACCGATCTTCCGTCAGCAAGGCCATCAGTTTACATAAACTTGTTGGGGTATGCTCTGTCAATTGCTTGAATTCATACCCTTCAAACAATTTATTCAGGCGACTTTTTGGCAAATCACTTAGCAGTAACCGCCCCATGGATGTCGCGTAGGCCGGCAAGCGTGATCCGACGGGAATATTGGACACCATGGTTCGGTCTGACAGCGCCCGGTGAATATAGACGATATCCGTATTTTCAAGCACGGAAACATGCACGGAGAAATTCGTCCGGTCGCGCAGGCCATTTACATGCGGAACCGCAATTTCATTGATATCCAGCGATTTGATATAGCTGTAGCCCAGACCCATTATCCGGGACGTCAGACGGTATTGCTTTTGTTCCGAAGAGCGGCAGATATAGCCTTCCTGTTCCAGTGTAAAGACAATCCGGTAGGCCGCGGAGCTCGATACGCCAAGGACGTCCGCAATCTCCGAGAGTGTCATGCTTTGGCGCTTATGTTCAAATGCCTTCAGGATTTGCAGGCCCCGGACAAGGGAATTGGCCGTGTAGTTTCTTTGCTCGCTTTTTTGTTTCATAAACTCAGCTCATTTCCATAGGTTACAGCCGGGACAATAGATTTTTCATCCGGTTCTTATAGGTGGTGGAAATAGTGTCGCGGTGAATGTGCTGGCCTTTTGAGACAACGGGATGACCGGCAACAAAAACGTCCCGTTCCAGCCTGTCCGAGGCGAATAGCAGGATATCGAGGATATGTTCACGCGGTCGCCCATACAAATCGGGATGATCCATGTCCAGAACGATAAAATCCGCACGCGCGCCCACTCGTAAGGCCCCGACAGGCTGATTTAAAGCCTGCGCGCCGCCGGCAAGAGCCTTTTCGTACAGATAACGCCCGGTATCAGGCTGGCTTTTTGAGGAAATGACATTGCGTTCCTGAAGAAACAGCCGCTGGCCGTATTCCAGACTTTCAAGCTCCCGTGCGGCACTCAGGCAGACATTGCTATCCGATCCGATGCCGAACATTCCGCCCTGATCAACGAATGCTTTCGCCGGAAAGACGCCATCGCCGAGATTTGCCTCTGTCAGTGGGCACAGTCCGACAATCGTCCTGCTTGTTACGATACGCGCCAGTTCATCGTCAGTCACATGGGTGGCATGGACAAGACACCACCGATCATCAACATTAAAATTATCATACAGCCAGTCGAGCGGACGCGCGCCGTAGGCCGCCTCACAATCAGATATTTCCTTTTGCTGCTCGGCGATATGTATATGAAGCGGGGTTGCGGGGTTGATCCGTGTCAACTGATCAAGTTCGTCCTTTGTTGCCGCGCGCAGCGAGTGAGGGGCGACGCCAACGGACAGCAATGGCTCCTCCGTTGCCATTTTCTCCGCGGCAGCATGAATCTCCTGATAGCTGTCGAGGCTGTTGATAAAACGGCGCTGACCCTGCTCCGGGGCTTGCCCGCCAAAGCCGGAATGCGCGTAAAAAACCGGCAGAAGTGTGAGCGGCATCCCTGCCTGACGGGCCCCCTCAATAATCGCTTCCGACATGCGGGAAGGCGTTTCATAGGGCAGTCCGTCGCGGTCATGATGCAAATAATGGAATTCAGCGACACTAGTGTAGCCCCCTGTCAGCAGTTCCGCATACAGCTGGGCGGTAATGGCGGTGACGTCTTCGGGCTCAAGGAGATCGAGAAAGCCATACATAATCTTGCGCCAGCTCCAAAAGCTGTCAGTCGGTGAAGACCGCCTTTCCGCAAGTCCGGCCATTGCCCGCTGAAACGCGTGACTATGAAGGTTCGGCATGCCGGGAACAGCGGCGCCCCTGATTCTCGGGAAATTATTATACTGCGCCGATTTTTCAATGGAAATAATATGGCCCGCCGGGTCAACCTCCATCGAGACATCTGTTGCCCAGCCATCTTCAAGCAGTACCTGTTCAAAATGAAATCCGCGCATTCCTTCACCCTATTTATCTGGTCTATTCACAGCTTATGCGAATTTTCCCGGTAAGCGTAACAGTCTCATATGAATTTTGCATATAAAATTTAATATTGACATGGAAAATTATCTGGGGCCTGATATTTTCGGCAGGCTTGATGGGCCGGTCTCAAATCATGTAGGGTAACGCTTTCGAATGGCCTTCAAATATTCGAAATATACAGGAGAAAAATCGATGCATATTAAAAGTCCGTCTAAAAGGCATTTTTTATCGGCATTGCTTGTCGCTGGCGCCATCGGCGTTACCGGTATTGCAAATGTAGCGACCGCGGCAGATCGCGTGTTTTTTGCGATTGCAACTGGAGGCACCGGGGGTACTTATTATCCGCTCGGCGGCATGCTGGCGCAGTTGATTTCCAATAACGTTGAAATCGATGGAGCCAAGCTATCGGCAACAGCGGAAACCGGGAACGCATCTGTTGCTAACGCAAAGCTGCTGGGCCGCGGGGAAATTGAATCGGCCTTCGCCGCTGCGGATATCCTCGATGCCGCCTATAAGGGCATCAATCAGTTCGACGGCGAGCCCATTAAAAACCTGCGCGCGATCGGCGCCCTGTATCCGGAAACCGTTCAGCTTGTCGTTCAGGCGGACTCCGGCATTAATTCCATCAAGGACCTCAAAGGGAAAACCGTTTCCTCCGGCTCACCGGGATCCGGGCAGTACCAATTGTTGAGCGACCTTCTCGAAGTTTACGGAATGTCGCGCGATGATGTGCAGGAGGATCACTCGTCCTTTTCCCAGTCAGTCGAGAAAATCAAGGACGGAAATCTTGACGCCTCCCTGATTACGGCTGGCGCGCCCACGGCGTCTGTTATCGATCTGTCGAATGGTCATGACATTAAGATTGTGCCGCTCGTCGGCGCTGAAATAGAAGAACTTCAAAAGAAGCAGCCCTATTACGCGTCCGCCGTTCTTCCCGCGGGCACCTATAAGGGACAGGATAGCGATGTCCAGACTCTTGCCGTTCGGGCGATTTGGGCGACACATGCCGACATGCCCGATGACCTGATCTATGCCGTCACGAAAGCCCTTTACGAGAATACGGAAACACTGGGTAAAGTGCATCCGAAGGGCAAAGAAGTGACGATTGAGACCGCGCTTCAAAGCGTGTCTATCCCGGTTCATCCCGGCGCCGAAAAATACTACAAAGAAAAAGGCGTTATGAAATAATCATGACCTGATTATTCGGGAAATGACTTAAAATGAAACCGGAAAGCCTGCATATGTTTTTAAAAAAACTCTTCCTGCTTTCCGGTTTTATTTTTGCTTTGCAAAACCCTGTCCCTGCCTTTGCGGGCATAGAAAACCATCAGCTCTGTGTTCTCTCTTTTCCGGAAAAGAATATCCTCTGGGAACAGAACCTCACACAGACGGGAACAGCTTTTTCACTTTTCTTCATCCACTCGGTCTCCAAAACAGAAGTTGAGGATAAATATCATTTCTCGGGCGAACGGATTATTCAGAATGCAGAGATTTTCGAAGCTCATGGCGCCGGACTGCCCTCGCTGAAAAACGAGGTGAACGAAACATCCTGGTCCCATGTTGACGGCAAGTTCGTGTTGGCACTGGATCGACCGATCGACACCCTTATTATCCGGGTCAATCCTGAGTATCGGAACCGCCTCACTTTCAAGAACACGACGATAGATCTTACTCAATGGGGCCGACGGGCCCTGTTGATAGAGCTTTGCCACTGACGGCAGAGGGGGGAATTAAGAATGACGGACCAGAACGAAGACGGCAAAAAGGCAGTTCCGGCGGATACTGAGGAATTATCGCCGGAAGAGCTTCAACGCATCGTTGAAGAATATGACACTGAATCCAATTTTCGGCATCTTGTTGGTCCCGTTGCCCTGCTCGTCACAGTTCTCGGTGTGTCGCTGTCGCTTTTTCATGTCTATACGGCCGGCTTCGGTATTTATAACGAGATTATCCATCGGGCCGTTCATCTGGCCTTTGTCATGCCACTTATTTTCCTGGTGGTACCACGAAAAAACAACGACAGGGAGGTAAAGCACTGGGCGCAGTCCATCGGATTTGCAGCCTTCTACGGGTATATCGCCTTTGATCTCTATCGTTCCCTGCCGGACTCGCCTATGAATATGGTTTTCCTGGCGGTGATTGCCATCATGATCCTGATGACCCTGCCCTGGCCGCCGACGGTGGAGACAGGCAAAAAGGTTTATTTCAGGGACTGGGTTTTTGCACTTCTCGGGGCTGCCTTTTCCCTCTATCTCATTCTATTTTTCCATACAGTTTTTGTTGAAAACGTGGGCGACCCGACGCCACGCGACTATATGCTTGGCGTTCTCGCAATTATTATCGTTCTGGAGTCCGGCCGAAGGACAATGGGTCCCGTGCTTCCCATGATTGGGATTGCCTGCCTGATCTATGCCTTGATGGGACCCTATTTTCCGGGAATTTTTGGGCATCGCGGATATAATATCCTGCGCATCGTCAATCATATCTATGTTGGCACGGAAGGCATTTACGGGATCGCGGTCGGTGTCACGGCAACATATGTCTATCATTTTGTCCTGTTTGGCATTCTCGCCCAGGCGAGCGGGCTCGGACAGCTTTTCATTGATCTCGCCTCGATGATTGCCGGTCGTCAGGCCGGCGGTAGCGCCAAGGTTTCCGTTGTCTCCTCGGGCTTCTTTGGTATGATTTCGGGCTCACCGATCGCCAACACAGTCACCACCGGTTCCTTCACCATTCCCCTTATGAAACGCACTGGATTTTCCGCGCGCTTTGCCGGCGCGGTCGAGGCCTCGGCCTCCTGCGGCGGCCAGATTACCCCTCCGATCATGGGGGCCTCCGCCTTCGTCATGGCGGAAATGCTGGGCGTTCCCTATAACCAGATTATCCTTATCGCTATTGTTCCAGCCGCCTTTCACTATTTTGCCATCATGCTGATGGTGCATCTGGAAGCCAAGCGGTTGGGGCTGAAAGGGATGGACGCATCGCAAATACCGAAACTGGGCGCGGTCATCGGCAAGCAATGGCATCTGTTCATTCCGCTTATTGTCATGGTGACGCTGCTAATCATGCAGTTCACGCCATTTCTCGCCGCTTTCTATGGGATCATGCTGACGATTGCCTTTTCCTATATCCCCTATATCCGGCAGAAGCTGGGCGATAAATCCATCACGACCGAGGGCGTCCTGTTTCCGAAAAGATTAATCGAGAATTTTGCGGTTGCCGCGAAATTCTCACTGGCGATTACTGCCGCCTGCGCCTGCGTCGGGTTTATTCTTGGCATTACCACTCTGACCGGGCTCGGCTTTAAGTTCTCCGGCGCCGTGGTATCAACAGCACAGGATTTGGCAACATTCCTCCACCCGATTGATGTCTTCGGGTTGTTGACAGTTTCGCAAATGACGCTTTTCTTTGGCCTCATCTTCGTGGCAATTGCCTGTATCCTTATGGGCGCGGGTTTGCCAACGACGCCGACCTACATCATCCTCGCCTCCATTACCGCACCCGCACTCTATGATCTCGGAATTCCACTGATCGCGACTCATTTCTTCGTCTTTTATTTCGGGGTTCTTGCCGACGTGACGCCGCCGGTTGCTCTTGCCGCCTATGCGGGCGCCGGTATTGCGCGCTCTGATCCGACCGAGACAGGGATCACCGCCTTCCGACTTTCCATGGGGAAGGCACTTGTCCCCTTCATGTTCGTCTATGCGCCAAGCCTGCTCTTTGTCAATTTCTCCTTCACCGAATTCATTGTCGCATTGTTAAGCGGCATTTTATGCGTATTGGCGCTGTCCACCGCCTATATCGGCTATTTCAAAACGGAGATCTCTACTATCCAGAAAATTATGCTCACAGTGGGGGGATTGTTTCTCATCAGTAATTCACTCATTCCACTCGCCATTGGCGGGGTGATGATTGCGATTGTTCTGATACCAAACTACATGAGAACGGCCGTTTCGTATTGAACTAGGGCAAAAGGATGAACGCGACACAGCCACCTGCCTTCGCCCGGACAACCGATTTATCACACTATGGTTTGCGATGGCGGCAGGAGAGAAGCTTGAGTCTCAGGCATCGTAACTATTCACATAGATTATACCTTTACGCGCTCAGACTTGGGATCATACATCGGCTTTATCGACGCATTAACCTCGAAACGGGTACCGGCGATTTCGATTTCATAACTTGAGGCGAGAACATCGGCAGGCGTCTCGCCTTTGCACGGCACATAGCCCAGCCCAATTGCCGCCCCTAGTGTATGCCCGTAGCTTCCTGAGGAAATATAGCCCACGACCTTACCGTCCCTAAGGATCGGCTCGTTATGATATAGCAGTGGCTCCGGGTCCTTGAGCCGGAACTGCACAAGGCGGCGGTTCGGCCCGGACGCCCGGCGATCGAGAACGGCGCGGCGGCCGATGAAATCCGGCTTGTCCGTTTTAACCGCAAATCCCAGCCCGGCATCAATGACATGATCCTCGCAACTGATATCATGACCGAAATGACGAAACGCCTTTTCAATGCGGCAGCTGTCCATCATATGCATGCCGCAAAGTTTCAGGTCTAGATCAGCTCCGGCGTCCAGCAGGGTTTCAAAAACATACCCGGCCATATCCGTCGATATGTAAATCTCCCATCCTAACTCGCCGACATAGCTTACCCGGTGGGCCCGCGCGAGCCCCATCCCGATTTCAATCGGCTGGGCGGTGCCGAACGGATTCACCTCATTCGAAAAATCATTTGGGCTGACTTTATTCAGCAGCTCGCGGGATCGCGGCCCCATGACAGCGAGCACGCCCTCGCCCGCCGTTACATCGGTGATAACAACATTAAAATTCCCGCGATGCCGCTCAAGCCAGCCTTGATCGGAAAGACGTGTTCCGGACGGGGTCACCACCAGAAAGGCCAACTCGGATAATCGCGTCACCGTGACATCCGCCTCAATTCCACCCTTGTCATTCAGAAACTGGGTATAGACAATCTTGCCAGCTGGAACCGAAAAATCACCGCCTCCTACATAGTTTAGGAAGGCTTCTGCATCTGGACCCTCAACACGAATCTTGCCGAACGAGGACATATCATACATGCCGACGGCTTCGCGCACGGCCCGATGTTCTGCCGCGGAATTTTCAAACCAGTTCTGGCGCTTCCAGCTATATTTATATTCCCGTTCCTGTCCGGGATCTGCAAACCAGTTCGCGCGTTCCCATCCGGCGGCCTCCCCCATAACCGCTCCGTTCGCCAACAGTTCATGATGAAACGGTGAACGGCGAATACCGCGTGCGGTTATTTTTTGGCGAAAAGGAAAATGATCGGCATAAAGTAATCCGAGAGTTTCTTTTGACCGTTCAAATAAATAATGCCTGTTTCCCTGAAAGGGCTGCATGCGGGCAATATCGACATCGCCAAAATCGAAAGGCTTTGCGCCATCTTCCATCCATTGCGCCAGCGCCATCCCTGCTCCGCCAGCGGATTGAATGCCAATCGAATTAAATCCTGCAGCTACCCAGAAATTATCAAGCTCGGGTGCCAGGCCAAGGTGGTAGGCGTCATCGGGCGTAAAGCTTTCCGGGCCATTAAAAAATGTATGAATGCCGGTTTCCGCCAATACCGGCATCCGGTTTACCGCCCGTTCAAGGATTGGCTCGAAATGATCGAAATCCTCCGGCAACTGGTCAAACTCGAAATTCTTCGGGATACCGGCCATGCCCCAGGGTTTCGCAATCGGCTCAAAGGCTCCGAGAAGGATCTTTCCCGCGTCTTCCTTGTAATAGGCACATTCGTCAGGCACCCGCAGCACAGGTAACTGGGGTAACCCCTGAATGCTTTCCGTGACAATGTAAAAATGCTCACAGGCATGCAGCGGGACATTAACGCCCGCCATACGACCCACCTCGTGCCCCCACATTCCTGCGCAATTGACAATCATTTCTGCTTCGATATGGCCCTGCTCGCCTGTCTCATCCTCCCAATCGACACCGGTCGCGCGCCGTCCGGAAATGGCAACACGGGTCACGCGTACCCGCTCCTGTATCAAGGCTCCCCGCTGCCGCGCGCCTTTTGCCATGGCCAGCGCGATATTACCGGGATCCCCCTGCCCATCATGCGGCAGCCAGACAGCCCCGGTGACACCGTCAATATTGAGGTAGTCATATTTCGCCTTGACCTCTTCGGGGCTGATTTCTTCCACTTCGACGTCGAAGGCCCGCGCCATTGATGCCTGACGTAGCAATTCCTCCTTGCGTTCCTCTGTCAATGCGACCGAGATCGATCCCGTCAACCGCAAGCCGGTGGCCACACCCGTTTCCTCTTCCAGCTTGCCATAGAGCTGCTGGCTATATTTTGCGAGACGGGTCATATTCTTGCTGGCGCGCAACTGGGCAATCAGTCCCGCCGCATGCCAGGTCGTGCCTGAGGTAAGCTGCTTACGTTCCAGCAGGACAACGTCGGTCCAGCCCAGTTTTGTCAGATGATAGGCAACCGAACTGCCGATAACCCCGCCGCCAATGATGACAACGCGGGCCTTAACGGGAATTGAACTCATAACAGGAACCTTTTTACAAATGCCGGATGACAGAATAATAGTCTGGCGATCTCCGACGCACTGAACAAGTATAATCTTGCCCATTTGCGCGTCACCAACAATTAACTCTCATGGAAAATTGCAGAATTTTTTTTCAGCCAGTCGTTACTGCCGCAGCGGGACATTTTGCCTGCAGGTTTCCGGAAAATGCCGGACCACCCGAGGCATAACGGTAAAAAGTCAAGTCGACACGTGCCGTTAAATTTTATAGCCAAGTGCCACGGGCAGCCAAAGCGCTATCTGCGGGAAGATAATGACCAGGGCCACGGCCAGTATCATGGCAAGTATCGGCCATATAATCCACCGTACTGTCTCTTCTATCGACACATTGGCTATTCTCGCCGTCACCATCAGATTGACGGCCACCGGCGGGGTAAACTGGCCGATTGCCACATTCATGGCCATCAGCACGCCAAACCAGACCTGGTTCCAGCCGAGAGCGGCCATGATGGGCATCAGCAAAGGCAACGTAATCAGGTAAATCGAAACGCCGTCGAGCACCATACCAGCGAGCAAGATAAAGCCCATGACCAGTATCAAGACAATGATCGGCACGTCCGAGATCGCGAGGATATGGGCCGCAGCGGCGTCAAAGGTGCCGAGTATCGATCCGGCAAAAGCAAAGAGGCCGGCCAGCGAGATGATGATCATGACCACCGCGGATATTTGTGCGGATTCGGCAAGCACATTATAGATATCCCGCAGATTCATTGACCGATGCAGGAACAAGCCGACAATCAGACCATAAAAAACAGCGACGGCGGCGGCCTCCGTCGGTGTAAACAGACCACTCCGCAATCCGCCCAGAATAATAACCGGTGCGAACAATCCCGGCAGGGCCCTGATAAAACTCGGGCCGAGAGGTGGACGAGTTGCATCGCCCTCGGCACCGAAACCTTGCCGACGGCTAATCAACAGAGCCGGTACGGCAATTGCCAGTCCGGCCAGAAGCCCCGGGAACAGGCCTGCCGCGAACAACGCGCGTAAATCAACACCGGGCACCATGATGGAATAGATAATCAGTGCGATGGATGGAGGTATCAGGATGGCGGTGGAGGCTGATGCCGCGATGATACTGGCCGAAAAGGCCCGGGGATAACCTTCTTTCAGCATGCTCGGGATCATTACCGTCGCCACGGCAGCGGCATCCGCAGGCCCGGAACCTGACATTCCACCCATGATCAGACAGACAAGAATAGCCACAAGAGCGAGTCCGCCGCGTCTTGGTCCGACGACCGCCCGGGATAACTGGACCAGCCGCTCGGCAACACCCGAGCGTTCAAAAATCGCACCGGTCAGAATAAAGAGTGGAATGGCAATAAGAGGATATTTGGCGATACTGGAATAAATAATGGTGCTCATATTGGCGACGGCATCCATATCGAGGCCGAAAAAGATAGCGATCACGCCCGATAGGCCCAAGGCCACCGAAATCGGGGCACCGGAAATCAGAATGAGAACAAAACTTCCCAACAGGACAAGATGCGGGCTCATCCCTTTTTCCTTAACTCGTTCCAGTGCGACTGAAAAATCCGGAACAGGACGGCAGCCGACAACAGAGGCAGCCAGACTGTATAAATCCAGGTCGGATACCCCAGCGCTGGTGAGGTTTCCTCAAAAAGATATTCGTCAATGGTAAGGTCGGCCCCGTAATAGACGATGAGAGCGAACAGAACTGTTGAGGCAAGAAAAGAGAACACTTTCAATACCCTGCGGCCGCGCAGGCCGAAGCGGTTCACAAAAAAAGTAATGGCGATATGACCGTTATTGGTATAGGCGAGGCCAGCACCGACAAATGTTACGACCACCAGCAGGAAAACCGAATATTCTTCCGTGAACGCGAAAGAGACATCCGTCGCATAGCGGACAACAACATTGAGGATACTGATGATGCAGATCAGGCCCATCGCCAGCGCCCCGATTGCTTCCTCTATTCGAAACGTCGGCTTTTGTTGAGCCTCGCTTTCCGCTTCCTCTGGATGTTCCTCTACCATTACGCATTCCCACTTAACTAATCGGAGGCACCCGACATAAATTGAACTCGAGGCCTCCGATTATTCAACAATTTTTCTACCTGCTATTCGCGACACTTTCTTCTGCCGATTTGACCAGATCCGGACCGATGATGTCCGTCCATTTGGCATAGACATCACGCGTCGCATCAACAAATTGCTGACGTTCATCGTCATTCAGGTGGGTGACTGTAACGCCGAGCCCTTCAAGTTCTTTATAAAGGGTGTCATCCCCATTTTTCAGGCCCGTACGTGCGACTTCAATCCCGTACGCCCCGGCTTCGACTGCTGCCTGACGGATGATCTCCTGATCTTCAGGCGTAAAGTCTTTCCAGACTTTATGGCTTACGGCGAAAATCAACGGATCGGCGACATATCCCCAAGCCGTGACATATTTTTGGCCCACCAAATGCATTTTGGCTATGGTGTAAATCGTCAGCGGGTTTTCCTGGCCGTCAACCGCACCGGTGGTCAGGGCCGGCTTGGCATCCGCCCAGCTCATCTGTGCCGGATTGGCGCCGAATGCCGTGAAGATATCGTTGAATAACGGCGATCCGACAACCCGGATTTTCATGCCTTCGAGATCTGCTGGCGTATGCACTTCGCGCTTGGAGTTCGTCAGTTCGCGGAAACCGTTTTCTGCCCATGCCAGCGGTTCCACGTCTTTTGAGCGTACAATCTCGAAGAGTTTCTCGCCAACCGGTCCGCCGGTCAGAGCATCCATCGCCTTATAATCCGGGATCAGGAACGGCAGCGCAAAGATATTCATTTCCGGAATTTGCGGCGACCAGTTAATGGTCGAGCTGACGGACATATCAATGGCCCCACGGCGCACTGCCGTAAACTCCTTGGTCTGTTCCCCGGCGACGAGCTGCGTACCCGGATAAGCCTTCATATTAACCCGGCCATCCGTTCTTTCCCGGACAAGCTCGATCCATTTGTCAGCGGCCAGTCCCCACGGAAATGGCGCGGGAACAACGGTGGAGACCTTGTATTCGGATTTATAGTCTGCCGCAAACGTCGGCGAGATACTCGCAACGCCGACTAACACGGTCGCTAATAACGCATAAAGTTTCATTTTAACATCCTTCCCTTTATTATATGGCACCGTGCCTTTACGCCACACGGTCCCCTTTTTTGACCTGAACGGTCCTATTATCCACCGCAGGAAGCATCCTTGCGGGGTCTCGCGTGACCACAACATCGACAACACTCGGGCGGCCCTTTTCTGCAAAGGCACTCTGTAATGCCGCTTCAAGCTGATCCGGTGACTCAACACGAATACCGTGACAGCCCATTGCATTGGCGACATTTGCATAATTGGTCTCGGAAAGCTCCGACGATTGATAGGCACCGTCGCCAAACATCAAATGCTGTAACGCTTTCACATATCCGGAGGCGGCGTTATTGACGACGACGATGGTGACGCCAAGGCCCATGCGACGGGCAGTTTCCAATTCCCCCAGCACCATATTGAAACCGCCGTCGCCGGTTAGACCGATCACGACAGAGTCCGGCGCCGCAAGCTGAACACCCATGGCGCCCGGAAGGCCGTACCCAATCGAGGCAAATCCGCGATCCGGAACAAAGCTCCGTCCTGCTTTCTTGGTGTCAAACAGCAAGCCGCCCCAATGGGCCGCAAACCCTCCATCTGCAACCAGATATCCGTCATCGGGCAACAGTTTGTTGATTTCTGTAATCAGCCTGGCCATATGAACCGGCGTTTCATCAGAGTTTAAGCGCTCTGACACATCCTTGCGCCAAGCCTCCATTTTCTTCGGCACCTCGGCGATATAGGCCTGTCGCGCGCACCGCTGGTCCGCTGACCGACTTTCAAGCAGGGAGCTCAAATCACTCAATCCGGCTTTCGCATCGCCCCACAATTTAAGGGCGGGCTCAAACGTCCGGCCCATTTCCTCGGCAACGATATCAAGATGGATTACCGGTGTCCCGGCTTCGGGAATAGTGTAGCGTTTAGTCGCAATCTCACCAAGTTTACAGCCAACAACAAGCAAACAGTCACTTTGTGCGATCATGTCGTTCGCGATCCGGTCATAGCGCCCGAAAAGCCCGGCACTAAGGGGGTTGGAACAGGCGATGGCCCCCTTTCCCGTCAGCGTATGAGCAACCGGAATGCTGCAGCTTTCAGCGAGGGTCGTGACTGCATCGCACGCGCCGGAAATATGAACACCGCCGCCGCACAGGATCATCGGGCGTTTTGCCGCCGCGATCATATCCGCTGCCTTTGCCGCCATTTCCGCATCCGGACGACATCGGAGCGCGGGCATCGCGCAATGGGCAGCCTCGACCTCAAAGTCCTCCGGCTCGAAATTATAGGTTCCATGTGCAATATCTTCAGGCACATTCACGACAACGGGACCAGGCCGACCCGAGGTTGCTATGGCAAACGCCCGGCGCATGATTTCCGGAATACGGTGCACGGCCTCAATTTTAAGCAGCTCCTTGCAGGCCGGACGCAGAATGGAAACCTGGTCGGTCTCCTGCGTCATATTCTTGCCTGCATGATCACGATGCGCATCGCCGATGATCGCAACGATGGGCGATCCCGCATTTAAGGCTTCCACAAGTCCGGTGACAAGATTTGTCGCTCCAGGCCCAAGCGTTGCATCGACCAGCCCGACCCTGTTCGATACCTTCGCATAAGCGTCGGCGGCAAAAACAGCGCAACGCTCGTCGTTAATCAGATTATGATTGAGGCCAAGACGGCGTGCGGCATCATAGAAAGGAAGCAACTGAAAGCCCCCCATTCCAAACATCGGGCCGGCCCCATGAGCCAGCAACATCCGAACCAGTGCCTCACCCCCCATCATTTCATTCTTAAGCATCAATCCGCCTTTTCCAGTGTTTCCTGTGCCGCTGTGGCAATCATTTTAGAGGTAACCCGTAACATATCTTCGAGATTGGGAGCGTAAGAGACAAGGGACCGTGGCGCGCCAAGCCGACGAACCGGTCCTTTGAGAAAATGGCCGCCCTTCTCGGCGACCGTCGCAACAATTTCCGCGCCGAATCCGCCGACGGCCACAGATTCATGGGCCACGACCAGATGCCCTGTCTTCTCGACACTTTTCAACACCGCAGCCTTATCCCAAGGCCAGAGACTGCGAAGGTCAATCACCTCGGCGCTGATCCCCGTATCGGCCAGCGCCTTAGCGGCATCAACCGCAATATTTGCCGTATTCGACCAGCTCACGATTGTCACATCGGTGCCAGCGCATCTTGTCCTCGCGGCACCGAATTCATAGGTTTCTGAAAAATCAACTTCGCCTTCCAGCTCCCAAATCCCCTTATGTTCCAGATAAACGACTGGATCATCACAGGCGATGGCCGCCTTGAGCATTGAATAATTATCCTGCGGGGTGCCGGGACAGGCAACGACTAGGCCCGGAATATGAGCATACCAGCTCTCCAGTGACTGCGAATGCTGGGCGGCCGACGACCGCCAAAGTCCCATCGGCTTGCGAATGACCATCGGCGCGCGGGACTGCCCGCCGAACATGAAGCGAGCTTTTGCAATCTGGTTGACCAATTCATCCGTGGCACAAAGAGCAAAATCGGAAAACCGCATTTCAACAATGGGCCGTGTGCCCATCATTGCCGCCCCGAAAGCAGCTCCCATGATTGCCGCCTCAGAAATCGGGGCATCAGAAATCCGTGCCTCGCCGAATTCCTCGCGCAATCCTTTATACTGGCCGAAAACCCCGCCCCGTCCCAGATCCTCGCCAACGCACCAAACATCCGGGTCTGACTGCATGGAATGGCGGACGGCCTCAAGGCCTGCATCCTTGTAACTTAAACTTGGCATTAGAAGGCCTCCAGCGCAGGACTACCAATGTCCTGTACATCCATAAATGCCGTGCTGTTATCGGGAAAAGCCGTGGCGGCAGCTTTCTTCAGAACCTCGACCATTTCCGCTTGCGCGTCGGCATGAAGGGACCGCATATCCGCCTCCGTCATGCCCGCCGCAATCAGGACCGCCTGTTGCCGGGCAATTGGATCGTTTTTCTTTTCCTCGATTTCCGGTTCACCCTTAGGGCGATAGACGGCGGGATCGAAGGAGGTATGGCCTGTCCGCCGGTATGTTATGGCGTGCAGGAATTCGGGCGGACCACCAGCCCGCAACCGCGCGGTAATTCCGGCCATGCTATCGGCAACGGCCTCAACGTCATTCCCATCTACCGTCGTTGACCGCATACCAAGGGCAACCGCGCGGGCCCCAGCCCCCTCGCCCGCTGTCATCGACGAAGTTCTGGTCGTGGCTGAATATTGATTGTCTTCACACACAAAAAGTATCGGTAGTTTAAAGACCGCCGCCCAGTTGAGCCCTTCCAGAAAGGGTCCGCGATTGACGGCGCCATCGCCAAAGATATCAACAACAATTCTTTTATCACCCTTCAGCCGTATGGCATGCGCTGCCCCGGCGGCAATTGTAATATTTGCCGCAACAACGCCATTGGCGCCGAGCATTCCAACACTGAAATCGGCAATATGCATGGACCCGCCCTTACCACCGCAGCATCCCCCTTCGCGGCCGAGCAATTCCCGCATCATCGCCAGAGAATCGGCTCCCTTCGCGAGAGTATGTCCGTGACCGCGATGGGTGGAGAGCAAAATATCCTCCCGGGTCAGATTATGCATGATACCTGCGGCGACGGCTTCCTGACCTATGGACGGATGAATGGCGCCAAGCACCAGCTTATCCCGCTCCGCCGCCAGACATGCCTGTTCCTCGAATGCGCGAATACGCTCCATCATTTGCAATAGCAACCGACCGCGTTCGAAATTATGGCCTGCAGACGTCATAAATCCTGCCCCCGTTCCAATTCATTTAATTTTTCAGCAAGTCGGGCCGCCTCCCGGATCAGGCCCGGCAATAATAGCTCATCTATCCGTGATTGGGCCATCCGGTCATCAATGGCGCCAATGGCAAGGGCCGCAACCAAGCGATTGCCCGTCAATATTACCGGGACGCCGACCGCGCTCATGCCGCTGACGACCCGGCCTTGGTTAAAAGCGTATCCGTTTTTCCGGAAAAACGCGTAATCCGACAACAGGTCTTCTTCCGTGACCTTGTAATCGGCCAACCAATTCCGGTTTACCCGGCACATAGTGGCCCTTTGGGCTTCTGTCAGGGAGCAAAACAAGGCAAGGGATCCAGCGCCAACACCCAGGGGTCGACGGTCGCCAACATCCAGGGTCAAAGTCCGGATGGGGAAGGCACCGACGTGGCGTTTGACACACACGGCCGTTGCGCCCTCCGGGACGGACAGGAAAACCGTGTCTTCCGACATATCCGTCAAGCGCATCATGCCGCGCTCACCAAGCGCTGCGACGTCGAGACGCTCAGCGGTACGGGCGAGATTGGATAGCTTCGAACCCAGCCTGTAAATCCGGCTTGCCGGATCCTGAACGACATAATTAATATCACGAAGAGACGCAAGAACCCGAAAAGTAGTTGTTTTGCTGAAATTTGACCGGGCCATGATTTCGGTAAGGTCAGCTCCGTCCGGCGTCATGGACAGAACATCCAAAACGCGTGCTGCACGTGCTATTGAGCCTTTTGGTGCCAATAGACTTGTCATCACCCCTCCCGCAATTATTCCGTTTATCGGAATTTATTGTGGTATTATTTGAAACGATTGTAGCAAAGAGTCAAGAGTTGTAAGGTTCGGTTCATGATAAAAAAAACATTTTTTCTGGATTCCATCACCGACGCTGATCAAACACATCAGGGCCGTATCGGTATCTCTGGTTCCCACGGGGGCCTGTACCCTGCCGCTCTCGCCTCCGCCGCAGGCATTCGCGCCGTGTTATTTTATGATGCTGGAATTGGTCTCGATCAGGCGGGTGTGGCCGGAGTTCTGGCTCTTGCCAATGTCGGCATGGCAGCGGCGGCAATCGATTGTCATAGTGCCCGGATAGGTTCTGCCCGAGATGCCTATGACCACGGTATTATAAGTGTCGTCAACTCGGCAGCGGCCGCCCTCGGTGTTCTGTCCGGCATGCCTGTCCGGACGGCGTTGCTGGCGCTGGAGGCGGCAGAGATGCCCATCGGCACGTTACCGCCAGTTCAGGAATCAAGGCATGAACTTACGCTGGAAGAAGGCGGACAACGATTATTGTTGGTGGATTCGGCTTCTCTAGTCACGGCGGATGACGCGAACAGAATAATAATCACAGGATCACATGGCGGACTGATTGGCGGCGATCCGGCCCGCGCCCTGAAAACTGTCGCCCGGATCGCCGTTTTCAATGACGCGGGAATGGCCGAGAACCAGGCTGGAACCACCCGCTTGCCGGCACTCGACGCGCAGGGAGTTGTCGCAGTTACCGTGTCCCATGAGACCGCCAGGATCGGCGATGCCCGTTCCAGTTTTGAAACCGGCATTATTTCCAAAGCGAATGATCTTGCGTCTCAACGGGGAGCGGACGTCGGAACTTACCTTAAAGACTGGATTGCAAAGCTAGAAATACCAGCCTCCTGAACAGGACTGAGTGGTTAGTTTACCCAAAGGTTAAGTCAATAAATAAAAATCACCACAGAAGTTTTTTATTGGAACAATCACCCTATCTATAATGTTAGTGCATACAGGTTGGCTTATTTTCTGGCTTAACAATGCAAATAAATTTCGTCCTATTGGAATATCACCATTTTTCGGTAGTTTTAGAGCACTTACATCTAGGATAAGTATAAAAATACAAGCCATGAGTATTACAAGTATACGCCAACAGATATTGACGAAGCCGATATATAAATGGGCGCAAAAGGCATTACCTGGCCTGTCCGATACGGAGCGCGAAGCTCTGGAAGCCGGCGATGTCTGGTGGGACGCTGATTTGTTCTCTGGCAATCCCGACTGGTCAAAACTTCTGGCGACCCCCCCGGCAAAATTATCCGACGAAGAGCAGGCATTTCTCGACGGACCGGCGGAGGAATTATGCGGGATGCTCAACGAATGGGAAATTAATTCAGAGCTCAAGGACCTGCCGCCGCCAGTCTGGGATTTCTTGAAGGCCAACAAATTTTTTGCAATGATCATCCCCAAGGAATATGGCGGCCTGGAATTCTCCGCCTATGCAAATTCAGAGATTATCCGCAAAATAGCCAGCCGGTCGATTGTTGGCTCCGTCACGGTGATGGTTCCAAATTCTCTCGGTCCGGGAGAATTGCTCATGCAGTTCGGAACCAAGGAGCAGCAGGATTTTTGGCTACCACGGCTGAGTGACGGCACGGAAATCCCGTGCTTTGGCCTGACAAGCCCCGAAGCCGGGTCCGACGCCTCGGCAATGACCGATACCGGCGTTATTTGCAAAGGGACCTGGCAGGGCAAGGAAGTCACCGGCATCCGCCTCAATTGGCATAAGCGATACATCACATTGGGACCGGTCGCCACTGTGCTTGGACTCGCGTTTAAACTGAACGACCCCGATCATCTTATTGGAAATGAAGAGGAATTGGGTATTACGGTCGCCCTTATTCCAACCGACCTTAAGGGAGTCGAGATCGGCAGGCGGCATCTTCCCTCCTATCAGATGTTTCAAAACGGGCCAAACTCAGGCACCGATGTTTTCATTCCGATGAACCATATCATCGGCGGCGAAAAGCAAATTGGCAAAGGCTGGAAAATGCTGATGGCGGCGCTTGCCGCTGGCCGGGGCATCTCTTTGCCGTCCCTTTCCGCCGCCGGAACAGCGTTTACGGCGCGCACAACCGGGGCCTACGCCCGCATTCGCGAGCAATTTGGCATTCCAATTGGTAAATTCGAAGGCATACAGGTCCGGCTGGGGCGTCTCGCCGCAAATGCCTATCTGCTGGATGCAGCCAGACGCCTGACCTGCGCGGGTCTCGATGAAGGCCGCAAACTCGCAGTGATCTCGGCCATCATGAAAGCCCATGCCACATACCGGATGCGGGAATCCGTGATAGATGCAATGGATGTTCACGCCGGCAAGGCGGTTATTGACGGTCCGTCGAACTACCTTGGTAATCTATACCGGGCGCTACCTGTCGGTATTACCGTTGAAGGCGCCAATATCCTGACCCGCAACATGATTATTTTTGGTCAAGGATCCATTCGCTGTCATCCCTGGCTGCTCAAGGAGATGCTGGCGCTTGAGGAGAGCGACAAAGAAATATCCCTGAAAGAATTCGATGACGCGTTCTGGGGTCATGTCGGACATAGCGTGAAAACGCTGGGCCGGGCGTGGCTGCGGAGCTGGACGGGCGCGATATTCGCCCCCGCCCCCGACGTACCTGTCAACGTCCGGTCATATTATAAAAGATTGAGCCGTCATGCTGCCTGTTTTGCCTTGCTGGCGGATATGGCGCTCCTCACGCTCGGCGGCAGCCTGAAACGCAAGGAAATGCTGTCTGCTCGCCTCGGAGACATCCTTTCTGAATTATATTTGTTATCTGCGGTCCTGAAACGCTGGCAAGACGAAGGTGCTCTGGCGGAGGACCTACCGCTTGTAGACTATTGCCTGCAACAGGGGTTTCGGACAATCGAGATGCGATATGTCGAAATTTTGAGAAACCTGCCGAACCGTCCGATTGCGTGGTTCGTCTGTCTGGTGACGCACCCCTTTGGGCCAAACCTAAAGGGGCCGTCAGATGAATTGATAAAAATCTGTGCTGATATATTGCTGAAACCGTCCAAGCAGCGCGACCGCCTGACCCAGGGACTGGATAAAGGATCTGCGGGTGAGCCAGTCCATGACCTCGAGCATACCTTTAAGCTCGTAACAGAAACGGCGTCCTTGAGGGAGAAAATGAAAAAAGCGCGTATGCGCAGCGTTGAAGAAGCGGTTCAAAACGACATTTTAACCAACGAAGAAGCCAAAAGTTTGCAAGAAATGGAAATTGCTGTGTCAAAGGTCATCGCAGTTGATGACTTTGCAGCGGAAGAGTTTTCACCTAAAAAAGCATCTGAGGACTGAGCATGGCGCGACCAGCCGCCCGCAAGGATAATTCCAATGAAAACCGTACGCCGGACAGCTTCCGGCCGGTTTACATTGTTGACGGCGCCCGTACACCGTTCATAAAAGCGCGGGGAGAACCCGGCCCCTTCACGCCGGTAGATCTGGCGGTCCAATGCGGACGGCCCCTCTTGTTACGCCAGCCCATCCCCGCTCAAGATTTTGATCAGGTTATTCTGGGCTGCGTCAATGTCATCGCCGAGGAAATGAACCCGGCCCGTGTCGCCGCCCTCCGCCTCGGGATGGGAGTGGATATGACCGCTTTTACGGTCCAGATAAATTGTGGATCGGGCATGCAATCCATTGATACAGCATATAAATATATTCGCTCTGGCGCCTCCGACCTGATACTCGCGGGCGGCGCGGAAGCCCTGAGCCATGCCGCACTCCTGTTTCGGCAAAATGCCGTTGCATGGTTTGCCGCTTTATCCAAATCAAAGTCCCTCACTGACAAGTTAAAGACATTTGCCACGATTAAGCCATCCTATTTTAAACCGGTTATCGGACTGGAACGTGGGCTCACCGACCCTATCGTAGACTTGAATATGGGACAGACCGCGGAAAAGCTTGCCTATCTTTTTGATGTCTCAAGAACGGAGGCGGATCAATATGCGGTAACCAGTCATATGCGGCTCGCCAGAGCTCAGGAGAAAGGATTTCTTAAAGGTGAGGTAGAGACCGCCTTTGCAAGTAACGGCGCAATATACGAAAACGACGATGGCGTGCGGCCGGATACGTCAATCGACAAGCTTGCCAGCCTCTCGCCAGTCTTTGAACGCCCCTATGGGAAGGTGACGGCCGGCAACAGCTCTCAGATCACGGACGGGGCCTCCTGGGTCATTCTCGCGTCTGAAGAGGCCGTCAAGAAATACAAACTCGAACCTTTGGCCATCATCCGCGATAGTGAATGGTCAGCGCTCGATCCGTCGATCATGGGGCTGGGCCCGGTTCTCAGCGCGTCCAGCATTATGACCCGGCACGGCTTTGATCTGAATAGCATCGATATCTGGGAAATAAACGAGGCATTCGCCGCGCAGGTTCTCGCCTGTCTGAAAGCCTGGGAAGATGATGAATTCTGTCGGGATATTCTCTCACTGGACGGTGCTCTAGGATCATTGGACCGGCGCAAACTTAATATCGATGGCGGCGCGATCAGCCTTGGCCATCCGGTGGGCACGAGCGGGAACCGCATTGTTCTACATCTGGCGAACGCTCTCAAGCGGCTGGATAAGAAAATTGGAATTGCCAGTGAGTGCATTGGCGGTGGCCAAGGCGGCGCCATGCTGATTGAGAGGGCATAAAATGTCACAAGGGGTGCTGGAAAAAATTGAGGCATGGCCGGTAGACTCATTGCCACCGAAAGGCGATTACAAGAACTGGCGCAGGGACTACGACGCGGACAGAAAAATATTGACGCTATTTTTGGATAAAGATGACAGTGAAACCAATGTGTTGTCTTCCGATGTTCTGTTTGAACTTGAAAAAATTATCGGCAAAGTTGAAGCGGATTTACCGGTCGCGCTTGTCATCCGATCTGCCAAGGAAAAGGGATTTTGTGCAGGCGCAGATATTCGCGAATTCAAGGAATACAGCGATGCTGACATAGCAGTCAGCTTAAAGAAGGCCCATGACGTCATAGATCGCCTGGACCGTCTGGATACCCTGACCATTGCAGTTATCCATGGGCATTGCCTTGGCGGCGGACTGGAACTCGCCCTTGCCTGCGACAAGCGCATCGGTGTTGAAAAAAACCTGCAAATGGGATTTCCCGAAATTCTTCTCGGCCTGCATCCGGGAATGGGTGGAACATTTCGGCTAACCGAACTGATCAGTCCGGTCACGGCCCTCGAAATGATGCTGACGGGACGCCCCGCGCATGAGCGCCAGACAGCAGAACGCGGACTTGTTGATGTCCTGACGGAAGAACGGCATGTGGACGCTGCCATCCGGGCAATGATCTCCGGTGATGTGAAGCCCCGTGATCCGGGCGTGGTCCAATCAATCATGAATTTACGCCCGGCCCGCAGTCTGGCGGCGATCAAAATGCGGCGGATGAGCGAGAAAAAAGCGCCCTCCCGCCATTACCCTGCCCCGTATGCCCTGATTGATCTTTGGGAAGACCACGGCGGCAACCGCGATGCAATGCAGAGAGCCGAAATTAAATCCTTCTCTAAACTGCTGACCACGGACACTGCCCAAAACCTGATCAGGGTTTTCTTTTTACAGCAGAAGCTAAAGGATTTGTCCAAATCGACATCAGACATCCGGAATATCCATGTTATAGGCGCCGGCGCCATGGGTGGCGACATCGCCGGCTGGTGCGCCATGCAAGGGTTTCATGTCACGATTTCGGATCAGAAGCCCGACCCGATTGGACAGGCGCTAACGAACCTGCGCCGCCTCTGTCAGAGCAAGCACAAGTCCAGTATTGAAACCCGTGATGCCATGGACCGCTTTGTCCCGGATCTCGACAACCATGCCGTGCGGCAGGCAGATCTGGTGATCGAAGCCATTCCGGAAAACCTCGAAATCAAGAAGAAGCTTTATAAAGTGATAGAGCCGCTGATGAAAAAAACGGCGATCCTCGCCAGCAACACCTCCAGTATCCCGCTCGAAGACCTGTCTAAAGGATTAAAACGGCCGCAACAATTTTCCGGTTTGCATTTCTTCAATCCCGTATCCCAGATGATGGTGGTAGAAGTAGTTCGTCACGAGAATACCAGCGAGGAAGTTCAGAATAAAATACTGTCCCTTGCAACTGAAATCGGAAAACTGCCCGTACCTGTCACAAGCCACCCGGGATTTCTGGTAAATCGTGCCCTGGCGCCGTATCTGGTCGAAGCGATTATCATGCTGGATGAAGGATTGCCGAAAGAAGTGATAGATGACGCGGCGATAGCGTTTGGCATGCCCATGGGTCCGGTGGAACTGGCAGACCAGGTCGGACTGGATATTTGTCTCGATGTTGCCGATATGTTGTCAGATGCCGATGGCATAGCCATAGCCCCCGTCCCGGCCTGGTTCCGCGACAAGGTGAAAAGCGGGGAGCTTGGCAGAAAAACGGGAAGAGGCTTTTATCACTGGAAGTCGGGCAAGATACAAAAAAGCGGATCGTCCAGCGCAAGATCCGATAATAAAATAATTGACCGTCTGATCTTACCCATGCTCAATGCCTGCGTGGAATGTTATCGTAAAGGCGTTGTTGCGGATACCGATCAACTCGATGCCGCCATGATATTCGCGACCGGCTTTGCCCCGTTCCGCGGCGGGCCCTTGCACTATGCACGAACGCGGGGAATTGACGACGTTGTCACCTCGCTGCGACGGCTCGTGGATAAACATGGCGAAAGGTTTACACCGGATAACGGCTGGAAGGACGTATAGGATTTGACTGCAGATATATCCAGTTACAAGGATCCGGGAAAACTCGCTGCCGCAATTGTTAAAAAAATCGGAAAAAAAATCGTCCTCGCTCTTCCGCTTGGGCTCGGGAAGGCCTGCCATATTGCCAATGCTCTGGTGGACCTTGCGTTACGGGACAGCACCATAGAACTTAAAATATTGACGGCACTGACCCTGGAGTTTCCCCGCGCGGACAGTGACTTAGCCCGCCGGTTCCTCGAACCTGCCCGTTCACGGCTTTTCGGGGAATACCCTGTCCTGACCTACGCGACCCTGTTGAGAAACAGGCAGCTCCCCGATAATATAACGGTGAATGAATTCTTCTTTCTGGCGGGCAGTTGGCTGTCCGTCCCTGCCGCTCAGCAAAACTATATTCCGGCCAATTATACCCATGTTCTGCCGCTTCTTCTGGCACAGGGCGTCAATGTCATTGCCCAACTGATCACCCGACATGACGATGCTTATAGCCTCAGTTGCAATCCCGATATCACCCCGGACCTGTTAAAGGCGCGGCAGGTGGGAAAATGTGAATTCGTTTTCGCTGGCCAGATAAACAGCGAACTGCCGTTTATGTATGGGGATGCCGAACTTCCTGCGGAAGAGATAGATTTTCTACTGGACGGTCCCGACACGGATTTTGAACTCTATTCCGTGCCCAAGCGTCCGGTCAGCCTTCCCGCCCAGGCCGTCGGCCTGCGGGTGGCCAGCCTGGTTCAGGACGGCGGGACATTGCAAATCGGGATCGGGTCCATCAGCGATGCGGTAACCCGGGCGCTTATTTTACGTCATACAGATCATAGGCAGTTTCAAAGTCTGTGCAAAAATCTGTCCGGCGAAGCGCCACGTTACGATACAGCTTTTGAAGAGGGATTATATGGTGTCAGTGAAATGTTCGTTGACGGCTTTTTACAGTTGGCCAGTGCCGGTATCCTGAAACGAGAAATTGACGGCGTCGTCCTCCATGGTGGCTTCTTTGTCGATTGCCGGGATTTCTATAAAAAGCTACACGCCATGTCTGAAGCAGAGCGTGCCCGGTTCCAAATGAAGCCCGTCAGCTTTACCAACGAGATTTACGGGGATGAGGAAAACAAGCGGCAGGCGCGGAAAAGGCATGCTTTGTTAACAGCGCCATGAAAGTGACCCTTCTCGGTGCCGTTATTTCTGATGCGTTGGAGGACGGCGCCGTTGTCAGCGGTGTTGGCGGGCAATATAACTTCGTCTCCCAGGCATTTGCGCTTGACGGCGCGCGCTCGATTATGACCGTGGACGCCACCAGAACCCATAAAGGAAAGACCATTTCCAATATCGTCTGGTCTTACGGGCATGAAACGATCCCCTGGCATCTCAGGGACATTATCGTAACGGAATACGGAATCGCTGATGTAAGGGGCAAAAGCGATGCTGAGACGATTGCAGCCCTTATTTGCATTGCCGATTCCCGCTTTCAGGAGGATTTGCTGCAGAATGCGCAGGTAGCGGGCAAAATTGGCCGGGCTTGGAAAATTCCGGAAAAGCATGAATCCAACACCCCGGACCACATAACGCAAGCACTACTCCCGGCACGGAATGACGGAATTTTACCGGAATTCCCTTTCGGCACAGACTTTACGCCCACTGAACAGCGATTGTTGCCAGCATTAGACCATTTAAAAAACAACTCCCATTCAAAACGTGCGCTGCTCAATTTGTTTGTCACGGGCTTGAAGGGCATAAAGGAGCCGGTCGAATGTGACGCGCTGGACAGAATGAAATTGAAAGACCCGAGCAGCCTCAAAGAGTTTATTCTTCAAAAATTGCTTATGGGTGCCTTGCACAGGACCAGCTCTTCCTAACAAAAGAGAGCTCCGGCGGTGCTTTTTCGCACCACCGGAGATCTGTTCGGATCACTCGGTTTTACGAAGATGCACGCTCTTTTCACGCGCCCAAAGCCGTAAATCCCCACAGGCCTTCAGGAAGGCCTCGACGTTCGTTTTATCACTTACCTGATGAAACCCGTTATCCTGGGTCATGACATCTTTGATGCCGGCCGCGTCGAACAAGGGTACCGCCCCCTTATTGTATGCAATGAATTTGAGATGAGCATATGCATCACTGACAAAATCCTGGGCCGTTGCCTCTCCGGCTAGCTTCTTGGCATTGTCCGCGGTCCCGAGAACGGCGATGGCATCGAACACGACAGAAGCCCCGCCTTCAATCTTATGCATTGCTTCAATATGTTTGCCGTCACTGTCTTTAACCCCGCCCACGGTAGGCGCCACAACCTCGACGACCACGCCGGCACCTTCCGCTGCTTTTTTAAGTGTCTTGAATAACTTGCCGTCGACACCCTCCGTGACTAGTATTCCAAGCTTACGACCGGAAAAAGAACCCGGTCCGTTTTTCTGAATGGAAAGGGCATCGGATGGCTTGAGATCATCGCGGGTTGCCATCGCGGCCTTCGCCGGCTCCGGCAAATCGTCTAGGCCCAGATTCAGGGCAACAGATTTCGCCATATCTTTGTCGATATTCAGTAAATGCGCCACCACCCGCGAGCGGATGTCTGGGTTCTCGACCTTGCTCAGTTCGAACACCAATGCATCGACAATATGGTTCTGTTCCGATGTCGTCTGGCTGATAAAGAACTGACGGGCCTGACTGTAATGATCTGAAAATGTTTCCGAACGGACACGACGTTTCGCGCCCTCCTCCACTGCGGGGTAGGAGGTAAAGCCCTTTTCCGGGTTCTCTCGCGGCCCTTCTCCCCAGGAGTTCGGTTGATAATTCGCACGCCCTTCAACATTCCGATAGGCCATATGGCCATCCTGCTGGAAATGATGCATGGGGCATTTCGGCGCGTTTATTGGCAGCTGTGAAAAATTGGTGCTGCCAAGGCGTTTAATCTGCGTATCAAGATACGAAAAATTGCGACCCTGCAATAACGGGTCGTTCGAGAAATCAACCCCGGGCGGAACATTTTGCGTCATAAACGCCACCTGCTCGGTTTCCGCAAAAAAGTTATCGGGCATCCGGTCAAGGACCATGCGGCCCACGCAAATCGTTGGGACATCCTCTTCCGGTATGAGCTTGGTCGGATCAAGAATATCGAATTCAAATTTTTCAGCAAATTCATCATCAAAAAGCTGAACATGTAATTCCCATTCCGGGAAGTCTCCCGCCTTGATCGCTGACCAGAGGTCCCGGCGGTGGAAATCAGGATCCATGCCGTTTATTTTCAACGCCTCGTTCCAGACAACCGATTGCATGCCCAGCTTGGGCTTCCAGTGAAACTTGACAAAGGTCGACTTGCCTTCCGCGTTCACAAGACGGAACGTGTGAACGCCGAAGCCTTCCATGAAGCGGAAGGATCTCGGAATTGCCCGGTCCGACATCACCCACATGATCATGTTCATGGCCTCAGGGGTCAGGCTGATGAAATCCCAGAAATTATCATGGGCTGACTGGGCCTGGGGAAAACCCCGGTCCGGCTCCGCTTTCACGGAATGAATGAGATCGGGGAACTTTATGGCATCCTGAATAAAAAAGACCGGCATATTGTTCCCGACAATGTCCCAGTTTCCCTCCTTGGTATAGAATTTCACGGCAAAGCCACGGACATCACGGGCGAGATCTCCTGATCCCTTGCTTCCGGCAACGGTGGAAAAGCGAACAAATAAAGGCGTTTTTTCACCTTTTCTCTGGAATATATCGGCCTTCGTATATTCAGGTATGGGATTTAATGTTTCAAAATAGCCGTGGGCGCCATAGCCGCGCGCATGCACTACCCGCTCTGGAATGCGTTCATGATCAAAATGGAAAATTTTCTCGCGGAAATGAAAATCTTCCATGAGAGTTGGCCCGCGATCTCCCACCTTCAGTGAATTTTGATCATCTGAAACGGGTCCGCCCTGAGCCGTGGTAAGAACAGGAGTATCTCCCTCGGCGGTCTGATGATATTCACCGCCCTCTCCAATCTTACTTATATGATCGGATAATTTTGGTTTTGCAGATTTGGCAGCAGGTGCACTCGCACCAGCCTTTTTCGGCGACTCGGTCATCAAACAATCTCCTTCATTAGCCAACTTCGGGAAGTCACCTAACACCAACCAATCTGGAGCCCGTTAGTTCCTTTTATTCCGGGATTATTAAAAAGCCGAAGAAGGCCGCGCAGGCTTGTTCCCGCAGGTCTTCTTTGACGTGATATGCAATCATATCGGCGCCGGGATATAAAGTGTCGATTTTGTTAGTTCAGCGCCAAAATTTATACTAATACTGAGGCCGTATTTTAATGGACTATTGGCGAAAGTATAAGGCTGCAATGTTGATTTCAAAAACAGACTATTCGAACCAGTTCACACTCACCCTGTGCTGTGACGATAAGCCCGGGATTGTCGCGGCCACCGCAACCGAACTTGCCGCCACCGGCGCCAATATTATTGAAAGCAGTCAGTTTTGGGATCAGGATTCAAACCAGTTCTTTATGCGGATCTCTTTCACCACCACGGAAGAGGTCAAGCGCTCCCGCATTGAGAAGGCCTTAAAACCGGTCGTTGACCGGTTTGGCATGAAAACGCATCTTGTCGATCAAACCGAAACCCCGAATATATTGATCATGGTATCGAAATTCGATCATGCCTTGCTGCATCTTCTATATCAGGTCAAAGTCGGCTGGTTGCCAGCAAAGGTGGCGGCCATCGTCTCCAACCATACTGATGCCCAAAAAATCGCGGATCAGGAAGGCATCCCGTTTTATCATATTCCGGTTACCCGCGATACGAAGGCGGCCAAGGAAGAACAGCTTCTGCAAATTGCCCGTGATTCCGATGTCGATCTGGTGGTTCTGGCCCGCTATATGCAGGTTCTTTCCGATAAATTTTCAACCCGGCTCTTCGGCAAAATAATCAATATCCATCATTCCTTTTTACCAAGCTTCAAAGGGGCAAAGCCGTATCACCAGGCATATGACCGAGGCGTCAAACTTATTGGTGCAACCGCACATTACGTGACACCTGATCTCGATGAGGGGCCGATCATCGAGCAGGAGACCAGCCGAATTTCCCATTCCTTCAGTGCCACAGAATTAGTCGCGGAGGGCCGGGACATCGAAAGTCGCGTTCTTGCCCGGGCGGTCAAACTGCATCTTGAATCCCGTGTCATGCTCAACGGTCATAAAACCGTTGTTTTCGCGTAACCAGCAGAGATTTAATCTTACTTCCGCCGACGCGCCTGAAAGGCCAGAACCCGCTCCTTGAAAACCGGGCCATCCTCCAGGATCGCCATGTGAGACGAAATCATATCGAGATGAGAGTCCAGCGTTGTCGAAAAACTCTGGACTGCCGCGCGTTTTATCATCCGAACCGCTTCAGTCGGCTGAGCTGCTATACGCGCTGCAAGTTTTAGCGCTTCGGGCAACGCTTGACCTTCATCAACTGCACGGGACATCATGCCAATGCTCACGGCTTCCTCGGCGGTCACTGCGTCACCGGTCCAGAGCAATTCCAGCGCCTTGGAAAGACCCACGAGGCGCGGCAAGAAGTAGGAGCCACCATCACCGGCGATCAACCCCAGTGAAATATAGGATTCGGCGAAAACAGCAGACCGATCAGCGATACGAATATCACACATCAGCGCCATATCGAGCCCCGCCCCGCGCGCTGTCCCGTTCAGGGCAGCGATTACTGGGATATCCATGCTATGGACCTGACGCATGACCCGGTAAACATTATCAAAAAGAAATGATTTTCGTTCCGACATGCTCATTTCCAGAAAGCTGTCCAGTTCATCCATATCGCCGCCCGCACAAAAAGCTTTGCCTGCCCCCGTCAGCACCATGGCGCGAATATCTTTATCCGACGCTATGTCAATTAGACTATCGGCCCATGTGTTGACCATTTCCCGATTGAACGCATTAAACTGGTCCGGCCGGTTTAGCGTTAATATGGCGACACCGGTTTCATGGTTTTTCTCGACTAGAATGGTCTTGCTCGTCATAGCGTTTCCTCACCTTCAATTCTTATTGTTATTTTTATTCTGGCGTCTGCCCGGCGGCAGAAAGGGCTGTCATTGTCCGCCACAGAGATCCTTCCTGCGCGATGCCGCCGCCCATGCTCTGACCAAGTTGGAATGCCCAATATTGCTCGCCGCCAAATTCCTCGCGCCATGCCCAAAGCCGTCTTGTGGAATGATGCAGCGTGTGCTCCATTGTGACGCCCATTGCCCCAAATATCTGATGGCTCATGCGGGCAATCGTCGTGGCGGCTTCGCCTGTACGGATTTTTGCAGCCGCGATCATCGTGTGCCGGGCCTGCGCCTTGCCTCCGCTCACCGCCGCCGCTTCGACCATGGCGGATGAGGCCGCAACTTCCTCTGTTATCTGCGAAATCATAAAGGCAATGGCCTGAAAGGCACTGATAGGACGGCCGAACTGGACTCGCTCGGTCGAATACTGAATGGCGAGCTCAAGCGCTTTTTCAGCGGCACCGGTGATCAGGGCCGCCCGGGTGAGCGCCCCGAGCGCACGGTATTCATCAGCCAAAGCCCCCTCACCCACTGCCGCGGAAGATGATGGCACATCAACGGCGTCGAATGTCACATCGTCCAGCCATTCCCCGGCAATAGATTGGCGATTGACCAGCTGCGCTTTGTCCACCGGCAGGATGACGACGAGCGTCGCATCTTCTTGCGGAACGGCGAGCACGATATGCCCCGTGACGGAGGCAAAGGGCACCGCCACAACGGTGCCGCTCAAGGACCAGACATCGCCGCTTTTGGTGGCTTTCAACCCTTCGGCAATGGCAAAGGATAACGGGCCCTCTGGCGCCTCAATTCTGACTGCAGCCAGAAGCTCGCGCGCCAGCATCGTATCGGCCAGTGGCAGGGGCGCACTTGCATAGCCTGCGGCGCGAAGCGTGGCTGAGGCATCCTGCCAATCGCCCATGCCCGGCACGTCACAGAGACCGGCTTCCTCCACCGCCCTCCACAGTGCGTCGGACCAGACCCCTGCCTCGGCCGCATTCACCGTTTCCGCGGAACAAAGGTCGCGGAAAAGACGCGTTGCAGTTTCATGAATCTCTCTTGCAATATCGCTCATCTCGGCAACACTTCCTTGGATATCATCATTCGCAAAATTTGCGTCGTCCCGCCCCGTATCGTAAAGGCGGGCGAGGCGCAGATCGCTTCTTGCAATAACTGGGACAACTCGGTACTTCGCGTGCCCTCTGTCGCCGCTCGGACAATCTCAATCGCGTCCTGCTCAAAGATCGTACCAAGGTCCTTTGACAAGGCAGCCTCGAACACCGGCGAGCGGCCCGCCACCAGTTCGCTGGTGATACCGAGGCTCATGGCCCGCTGCGTAAGCAGTCTTGCCGACAACCTGCCAAGCGTCCGCGTCTGTTCTTCGCTATTCCCACTGTCCTTGGCAAAGGCCTCAATCAGGGGCATCACAGAAAGATAGCGTTCGGGTCCGCTGCGCTCATACCCGAGTTCGCTCGTCACCTGGTTCCATCCGCCGCCTTCAGTACCGACAAGCGCATCTGGCTCCAAGACTACATCATCAAAAACAACTTCATTGAAATGCTCGTTTCCATCGATAGACCGTATTGGATGAATGGAAATCCCGTCGAGCGTCAGGTCGACAACAAACTGGGTGATCCCCTGATGCCGATGCTTGGTATCAAGCGGCGACGTCCGGCACAGCACGATCATATGGTCGCATTTATGCGCCCCGGTGCTCCAGATCTTACGCCCCTTCAGGATATATCGTCCATCTTCCTGCAGGGTTGCCCGAGTTCGCACCGCCGCAAGATCCGAGCCAGAATCCGGCTCGCTCATGCCAATGGCGAAAAAGCTTTCGCCGCGCGCGATACGAGGAAGGTACTTTTGGCGTTGCTCTTCAGTGCCGAATTTCATCAGGAGGGGGCCACTTTGCCGAGCGGCAATCCAATGGGCTCCGATCGGTGCCCCGACAGCCAGCATTTCTTCGTTTATCGTGTAGGTGGCCAGATAGCTACCCCCCCTGCCGCCGTACTCTTCCGGCCAATGGTAGCCTATCCAGCCGCGCGCGCCCAGGAGCCGACTGAATTCCGGCGAAAAGGTCTCAGCCCAGGAATTGTTGCAAAAATCGAACTCACCCTTCTTGCGCACCTCGCCAAGAAAACCTCGGACCTCTTGTCGGAGTGCCTCCAGTTCTGGTGAAACCGCAGGCGGTTGAAATGTTTCGGCAAAGTTCATTTCTTGTCAATCTCCGTAAATGGGGCCTTTTCCGGCGCGTTCTGTGTCGCAAGATTAACTTCCGCGCGATCAGTGTCAACAAGGAACGTCTCGACACTATATTAAGCGAATAGACATTCTGAGGCTGCCTCGCCTTTGACTAACGGCCCTATAGTCACAGCAGTCCTGTGAACGGCAAGGATTTTACGGTTGTACAGGACTTTGATAGCCCCTACAAATAAGTCCTGCATTACAATACCTGACAAGCGGGAGGCAAGTCATATGTTACGGTCCGGCACCCTTAAGGAGTTGCTCGAGCATGGAGAGGATGAGGCGCCAGCGATCTCTGCTCCCGGCAGACAGCATTTAACATATCGTAGGCTTAAGGAACTGGCGGCAACGACCATCGTACGGCTCAATGAACTTGGCATTGGCAGGCAAGACCGCGTGGCCATTGTCTTGCCCAACGGGCCTGAAATGGCAACTGCCTTCGTCTCGATTGGTTGCGCGGCAACCACTGCCCCGCTCAATCCAAATTACAAGGCAGATGAGTTTGAATTCTATCTCTCAGACCTCAAGGCGAAGGCACTTGTCGTTCTGGAAAAAAGTGACAGTCCCGCTGTTGAGGTCGCAAAAAAGCTCGGCGTGACAATTATTGAATTAAGAGTTCCCGAACTGGCAGCCGCGGGCGCCTTTGAGCTTAGTGGACCAATTTCAGGGACCGCTGAAATGCCCGGTCCCGCCCATGCCGACGACATCGCCTTGATCCTGCATACATCAGGAACCACCTCCCGGCCGAAAATCGTCCCCCTTAGCCACACCAATGTCTGCACGTCAGCGGGCAATATTGGCCGATCCCTGAATCTGACGGCCGAGGACATATGCCTCAATGTCATGCCTCTTTTTCATATTCACGGGCTTATTGCGGCAGTTCTGGCCTCGCTTCGGGCGGGCGCAAGTGTAACCTGTACGCCGGGATTTAATGCGCTCAAGTTCTTTGGCTGGCTGGAGGAGGCGAAGCCTAGCTGGTACACGGCGGTACCAACCATGCATCAGGCCATTCTGGCGCGCGGGGAACGCAATCCGGACGCGGTCACCCATGCCAGATTGAGATTCGCGCGGTCGTCTTCCGCTTCGCTCCCGCCGCAGGTTATGAAATCGCTGGAAGTCATGTGGAATTGCCCGGTGATTGAAGCCTATGGAATGACCGAGGCGTCCCATCAGATGGCCGCTAATCCCTTACCGCCGGCCAAACGCGTTCCGGGAAGTGTGGGAATTGCCTCCGGGCCGGAAGTTGCCATAATGTCAGAGGACGGGGCACTCCT
This sequence comes from Sneathiella sp., assembly GCF_041689005.1. Classification (GTDB taxonomy): domain Bacteria; phylum Pseudomonadota; class Alphaproteobacteria; order Sneathiellales; family Sneathiellaceae; genus Sneathiella. The sequence continues at coordinate 35,291 of NZ_JBDNHC010000020.1, read as the reverse complement.
GAAGGCCGGTGAAACAGGAGAAATCGTCATTCGCGGTGACAATGTCACGAAGGGATATGAGAATAATCCCAAGGCGAATGCCGAGGCCTTTACCAACGGATGGTTCCGCACCGGCGATCAGGGCGTTCTGACGGACGACGGATATATTTCCCTTACTGGTCGCCTGAAGGAAATTATAAATCGGGGGGGAGAGAAAATATCTCCACGTGAAGTCGACGAAGTCCTTATGAACCATCCTTCGGTAGAGCAAGTTGTGACCTTCGCCCTGCCGCATGACAAGCTGGGGGAAGACGTTGCCGCCGCTGTCGTTCTTAAAGACGGTCAGTTGGCGACAGAAGCGGAACTCAAGGCATTTGCCGCAAAAAGTCTTGCTGCATTCAAAGTGCCCCGGACGATCACGTTACTGGCCGAAATACCGAAGGGCGCGACGGGCAAGCTGCAGCGCATTGGAATGGCAGAAAAGCTGGGGTTGGTGTAATGCGAGTCTGTATATTTGGGGCCGGGGCAATCGGCGGTTATGTCGGTGCTTTGCTCGCGCGTCAGGGCGATGCCGACATCTCACTGATCGCACGCGGGCCACATCTGGCCGCTATCCGAGAAAATGGACTAACCCTGGAAACCGGGAGCGAGACGTTCATTCAGAAAAATGTCACCGCGACGGATAATCCGGCGGACCTCGGCGTACAGGATTTTGTCATTATCGCCTTGAAAGCGCATTCGGTTCCTGCGGTCGTCGATACGATGCAACCACTTCTGGGCCCGGATACCGCCGTTGTCACCGCTCAGAATGGCCTGCCATGGTGGTATTTTTACGGCATCGACGGAATTCATAAAAACAAACGTATCGACGCCACGGATCCGGAGGGCCATATCTGGGACCGTGTCGGGCCTGCCCGTGCCATCGGATGTGTCGTATATCAGGCAGCAGAGGTCACCAAACCCGGCGTGATAACCCACAGGGCCGGCGATCGCTTTCCCGTCGGCGAGCCAACCGGCGAGCGCACCGACCGGGTTTCCAAGCTTTCACAACTGCTGATCTCTGCCGGGCTAAAGGCGCCAGTGAGAAAGGCAATCCGAAATGACATCTGGGTAAAGCTATGGGGAAACCTGAGCTTCAATCCGATTTCAGCTATAACCGGCGCGACCCTCGACATAATCAGCGGAGATCCGGGAACATGTCAACTGGCGAGGTCTATGATGCTGGAAGCCCAAGCCATTGGCGAAACACTCGGCGTCGATTTTCCAATTGACGTTGATAAAAGAATTGCGGGTGCCGCCTCGGTCGGGGCCCATAAAACGTCGATGCTCGTGGATCTGGAAACGGGCCGGCCGATGGAGATTGATGCGCTCGTAACGTCCGTCCAAGAACTTGGCGTGATCACTGGACATAGCACGCCGGCCATTGATGCCATTGCGGCGCTGGTGAAACAAAAGGCAAGACTGGCCGGTTGTTACTAACTTGACAAAGCCGGGGGAAATCGTGGGATAATTGCCCGTTTGGTGTCATTTCTTGTCAATATCGCCCGTTGTAATATTGAACAATCTGAAGTGTCGTTGCCCAAAAATTGAGGCCGGGAATTTCCGCACGTGTCACCCGGGAATGTAACCAGTTTCACGTGATCACATTCCTCACGAAAATTCCCGGGTCTCAACCTAGTTGGCTGGTGCCTTGAAGGCTTTGCTCAAAAATTCGTTTGTATACGCATCTTTCACATCAAAGGGTTTTTCCAACGTAAAATATTTTTCAACCAGGGCGTAGCTGTCGTCAAGCCCGGCTGGATCAAGATATCCCAGCGCAACAGTCCTTGTCGCCTCGGTAGACATCAATTCCTCCACCCGGAGCCACTGGTCCATTTGTGCCTTCTCATCAAGACCACTCACATTTTTCAATAGGGCATCGATGCAGGGCTTGTGATCCATGGCACAGGCATTGAAAGCCTTTTGCGTGACCTCTACGAATTTGGCCACAGCCTCCTTATGGTCCTTCAGGTATTCACCATTGACGAAAATTGTGTTGCCGTAAGGATTGACGCCGATATCACGCCAGGCAATAAATCCCATATCATCTCCCATTGCATTCACTTTGAGATCATGACCATTGTAAAAGTCACTTATGATATCGATGCGGTCCGACATCAGGCTCGGCATTTTGGCCTGCGGGGCAATATTAATAAACTTCACTGAATCCTCAGCTATCCCGACAGCCTGCGCAAAGGCTGGCCACATTGCTCGTGCGGCATCACCCGGTGGATTACCGATCGTATGGCCGGGAAAATCTTTTGGGCCGGTTATTCCACTCACGCTTTTACGCCAATAGAACCCCTGCGGTGAGTTTGCATATACAGCCATAACCCCGACCAAATTTGCGCCTTTACTCCGGGCAATGAAGGCAGTTGGCAAGTCAGCCACACCTAATTGCGCCTGGCCGATACCGATCTTCTGTGAAGACGCAGCGGACCCTTTTGCAGACTCGATATCTACCTCAAGACCGGCGTCTGCATACCATCCCTGCTCACGAGCATAATAATACGGGGAATGGTCCGCTGTGGGAAACCAGTTCAAAACGAACGTAATTTTTTCTGCCGCGCCTGAGCTGCTCATCGAGGACAACCCGGCGAGCGCTATCACCGCCAAGGCTGAAACAATTTTCGTAATTCGCATTGAACTTCCCCTATTTTGCCTGTATCAAAATTCTAAAAATTCCGTGTAGATGTGTTTGATGGTACGGTAACGCTAAATATAAAATTGAACCGAGTCAATACCATCCAACTAGTTGGTTGATAAAATGAAACAAAATGCAGTGGTAAAAAAACGACGCGGAGGACGCCCCCGAAAGTCTGACAACAGCGACACGCGGCAAGCCTTACTTGACGTGGCCTGTCAGGAATTCGCAGGGCGCGGGCTTGAAGGAGCGCGGGTTGATCGCATCGCCAAGCTTGCGAATGTCAACAAGCAGCTTGTCTATCACTATTTTGGCAGTAAGGACGAATTGTATATCGCCGTTCTTGAAGAGGCCTATCGGAATATCCGCGAGCAGGAGCACGCATTGGACCTCGCCGGTCTGCCCGCCCATGACGCAATGCGCGTGCTGATCGAGTTTTCTTTCGATTATCTCGATAGAAACCGCGAATTTGTTGCCCTAGTTACCGATGAAAACACTCATATGGGAGAGCATTTAAACGGCTCTACGCAACTTGAGCCAATGAACCGGCCAATTATTGAGATGATAAGGGAAACGCTTGAGCGGGGCGATTTTAAGGCCGGGCTCGATCCGTTTCAGGTTTATTTGTCAATTGCTGCGCTCTCGTTTTTCTATTTTTCCAATGCGTTTACGCTGTCGCGGATCTTCGGACGCGACCTCCTGGAATACTCCTCCGTCGCCGAGCGTCGCCGGCATGTCGTGGATTTCGCAATGTCCGCACTTACAAAAACCTGAACAGGTGATCGAGCAGAGTTGACAGATACGCTGCCGCCGACTATTAATCAACCAACTGGTTGATTACTGCAAGGCTGAGCAAATGGAAAAAACTGTTGAGGATCAGGATACGGCCGATCACAAGCCGCGGATAACTACATTCATCCAGGACCGGATGCCCACGCTGCTCCCGATAGTCGTTTCCCATGGGCTGGTCATCCTGGCCTGGTATATGGTGGTGGAATTTAGCGATATACCGTCTTATATTCTGCCCTCCCCCGGCGCGACGATCCAGACGCTCTTTCAGGACAACTATGCGTGGGGACTGAACACATTCGTCTCAGTCGTTGAAATTTACGGTGGTTATATTATCGCGGTTGCCTTCGGCATCGGTACAGCCTTAATTTTCTACTGGTTTAGCTGGTTCAGCGTACTGGTATTTCCCTTATTCGTGACCCTTAGCATGATTCCCAAAATCGCACTGGGCCCACTCTTTGTCGTCTGGTTCAGTTATGGCGTTGGCACCAATGTTTTTATTGCGTTTGTAATCTCCTTCTTTCCGATGCTGCTCACCACATTGCGGGGTTTGCGTGAAGTCGAACCCGAGATGCTGGAACTGGTCCGGTCACTGAAGGCGACGCGCTGGCAGATTTTTATAAAGATCCAGCTCCCGAATGCCCTTCCATACATTTTCTCCGGCATGAAGGTCAGCAGCATCTTGGCCGTTGCGGGCGCTATCGTCGGTGAATTTATCGCCTCTGAAAACGGTCTTGGTTACCTCATGATCCAGGTACAGGCGGTATTGGATACGGCGGCCATGTTTATGGCGGTCATCCTACTCAGCATCGTTGGGGTAACTTTGTATCTAACGATTATGGTGCTGGAACGTCTTATGGTCGTTCAAGACTCGCGTATAGAATAGGGACCTCCACTTATGCAAAACGCATTATATGAACTGACGGCAGCTCAGTTGACCGAGGGCTATCGTACAAAAAAAATTACCCCTGTAGAAGCAACTCAGGCCTGCCTGGACCGCATTGCGGACCTGAACCCGGTCATAAACGCATTTTGTCTTGTCGATGAAGCTGCCGCGCTCGCCCAGGCGGAGCAGTCGACCGCACGCTGGCAGACCAACACTCCTCTGGGCCCATTGGACGGCGTGCCCGTTTCAATCAAGGACCTCTTGCTAACAAAAGACTGGCCGACAAGGCGGGGATCAAAAGTAATACCTGCGGAAGGGGATTGGAGCGAGGATAGCCCCCCAGTCGCGCGCATCCGCGACGCCGGCGGGATATTGCTCGGCAAGACCACGACACCGGAATTCGCCGCCAAGGGAGTGACTGACAGCCCGCTTACGGGAGCGACAAGGAACCCGTGGGACATCACCCGCACACCCGGCGGCAGCAGCGGCGGCGCGGCGGCGGCGGTTGCATCCGGCATGGGACCACTTGCACTGGGAACGGACGCCGGCGGGTCGCTTCGCATACCGGCCGCCATGTGCGGGCTATTTACCATCAAGCCGACCGGCGGGCGTGTCCCCTCCTATCCGCCAACGCCGTATGGCAGCTTTGCCGCCAGTGGACCGATCAGTTGGTCGGTCGAGGACGCCGCAATATTACTGACTGTCCTAAGTGGCGACGATTGGCGTGACGGGTCTGCCCTGCCGTTGGATTCGATGGATTACGCGAACGGCCTCAATCAGGATCTGCGCCGGTTACGCATAGGATGGTCCCCTGATCTCGGCTTTGCCCGCCCGCAAACGGCAGTTCTGGACGCCGCCGAAAAAGCTCTTGGCCAACTTGAAGCGCTCGGGCATTTGGTCGAGAAAGTTTCCGCGCCATTCGATAACCCGACCAACACTTACGAAGACTTGCGGGCCGGCATGACGGTTGCGGCTTTTGCCAGAATGGGCGATGCGCAGTTTGCCCAAATGGATCCGGCCCTTGTCGCCCATATTCAGGAAAGCCGATCAAACGCCAATCTTGCAAGCTATCTTGCGGCCGACTCCGCCCGGACGGAAATTTGCCGTCAAATGCGCCAGTTCCATACGGAATTTGACCTTTTGCTAACTCCTGCCCTTGCCTGCACAACGTTTGAAGTGGGCATCGACGGCCCTATGGGGATGGCGGAAAGTCGTCATTGGTCACCGTACACCTTTCCCTTCAACCTGACCCGCCAACCCGCCGTCACCTTGCCCTGTGGAATGGATCCCAATGGCCTGCCGCTCGCAATCCAGGTTGTCGGGCCGCTCTACTCGGAAATGTTGTTGCTTCAGTTTAGCCGTCAATATGAGCGGGCTTACCCATGGAATCGCGCCCGCGCCACGCCGAGGTTGCCTGAATGAAATCGATGGAGATAATCGAAATGGATCGAAGTACCGCTAAATCAAAATTGCCCGATACGATTACCAGTATCGAAAATCTGGAGGAACTTCTTTCGCGCCCAACCCCCGAATTGACAGCGGAACTTGGTGCGCTTGACGGTGATATCATCATCCTTGGCGCCGGAGGTAAAATCGGCCCGTCCCTCGCCCGCATGGCCAAGCGTGCCTGTCCGGAGAAGAAGGTTTATGCCGTCGCCCGGTTTTCAAACTCCGGTATCGCCGACGCGCTGGCCGCGGACGGGATCGAAGTGGTGAAAGCCGATCTGATGGATCGCCAGGCTATCGAAAAATTACCGAACGCCGCCAATGTGATGTTCCTTGCTGGACAGAAATTCGGATCTTCCGGCGCGCAATCCCTGACCTGGGCCATGAACAGCTTCATGCCCGGACTGGTGGCCGAGCGCTTTCGTGACAGTCGCATCGTCGCTTTCTCCACCGGTTGTGTCTATCCTTTCGTGTCCGTTATTTCCGGCGGTGCATCGGAGGACCTGTCCCCCAATCCGCCCGGTGAATATGCTATGTCCTGCATCGGCCGGGAGCGCATCTTTGAATATTTTTCACAGCGTCACAACACACCGGGCCGCCTGTTTCGACTAAACTATGCCGTCGACCTGCGCTATGGTGTTCTGGTTGACATCGCCCGAAAAGTGCTCGCTGGCGAGACAATCGATGTGACCATGGGTCATGTCAACGTTATATGGCAAGGGGACGCAAATGTGATGGCATTGCGCTCACTGGCACATACAACACCCGTCACCAGCCCGATTAATGTCAGCGGTCCGGAAACAATTGCCATTCGCTGGGTAGCGGAAGCCTTTGCCCGCCGGTTCAACAAGAAAGCGGTCATTACCGGAACGGAAGCCGAATACGCCTGGCTGACCAATACGGCCCATGCAAACAAGCTGTTCGGCTATCCGAGGGTGCCGCTAGACCTGCTGATGGACTGGGTCGCTGACTGGCTTGTCAATAAGCGGGAAGTCTATGATAAACCAACCAAATTTGAGGTCCGCGATGGCAACTACTGACGGCTTGATGCAAGCTCCCTTCAAACTGGACGACATCGATGACGCGATGACGTTGGTGGAAGAAGCTGGCTGGAATCAGGTTGCAGCAGATTGGCGACTGATGTGCGACGGGGGGGACGCGGTCATCATCCGAAATGAAAACGAGAGGATTGCCGCCACGGCGCTCGCCCTGCCCTATCCCGGAGGATTTGGCTGGATCAGCATGGTCCTGGTGTCAACGGCCATGAGACGCCAGGGTTTGGCGACTGCGCTTCTTGGCGATCGGATAGACTGGCTTCAGGAACGAGGACTCGTACCTATCCTCGATGCGACAGAAGCCGGAGAACAGGTCTATACAAAAATCGGGTTTGTTCCCGGCCTGCGTTTCACTCGATGGCAAGGGGAGAGACAAAATTCATACCGGAAAAACGAGGGAGTACGTGAAGCCAATACGAGTGATGAGGGCTGGATCAGCACTCTTGATGCAGAGGTTTTTAACGCCGATCGCAGGAATCTTATAGGCGATTTTCTCAACCGGGACGGCAGCAAGTGCTTTGTCATCGAGACTAAAAAACCAGGATTTATCATCTCGCGGCAGGGCCGCCGCGCCGCCCAGTTTGGCCCGTTGATTTCCGCTTCTGAAGATGATGCCATCGCCCTTGTTGATGCGGCCCTTGCCGTGACCGACGGTCCGGTATTTTTCGATCTGCTCGACACCCGGACGGAATTGGCCGCGTATATATCATCCATCGGTTTCGAAAAACAGCGCGGGTTCACGCGCATGAGCTTGGGCGACAGCCCGGACTTTGACGGCGGTGGGCGGACAATGATAATTGCGGGCCCCGAATATGGATAGGAGTAACTGACTTGCATTGGACTGAAATTAACACGACATTGCTCGATAATTTCCGCGGGGGACTTGTTATCCCGGCTCATCCGTTGGCGCTTAACAGTTCGCGGGAGTTCGATATCACTCGGCAGCGTGCGCTGACACGTTACTATGTCGATGCGGGCTCTGGAGGGCTTGCCGTCGGCGTCCACACCACGCAATTCGCCATCCGCGATGTGGGGCTTTACACGCCCGTACTTGAGTTGGCAGCCCAAACCGCAGCGGATTGGGCTAACCGCCCCTTGTTCATGGTCGCCGGTGTGGCCGGCCCAACAGGCCAGGCCATTCGCGAGGCGGAGACGGCCCGTGCGCTAGGCTATCAGGCCGTACTCCTGAGTCTGGCGGCGCTTAAGACAAGCAGCGAGGACGAATTAATAGATCATTGCCGCACCGTTGCCGATGTAATGCCAGTGATCGGCTTTTACCTGCAAACCGCAGTCGGCGGCCGCCGCCTAACGCGCGGCTTTTGGCGGCGCTTTGCGCAAATTGAGAATGTTATCGGCATTAAAATGGCGCCATTTAATCGCTATGCGACCCTGGATGTCATCCGCGGTGTCGTGGAAGCCCGCGCCGAGGACAGGGTTAGTCTCTATACCGGCAATGACGACCACATCGTCCTCGACCTGGTATCGCATTATCGCATTCAACGCGACAGCAAACCGGTCGACATGAAAATTTCAGGCGGTCTTCTCGGGCATTGGAGCGTCTGGACGCGCGGTGCTGTTGACATCCTTGGACGGTGCAAGAAGGCACAGGCTTCGGGGGAAGCAAAGGAGGACATCCTGCGCCTTGATTCAGCCGTTACCGACTGTAATGCGGCCGTTTTCGACGTCGCCAACGATTTTCAGGGAGTTATTGCCGGATGCCACGAAATCCTGCGGCGTCAGGGGCTTTTGGAAGGCCGCTGGTGCCTCGATCCGGAAGAAGATCTGGGGCCCGGCCAAAGTGAAGAACTTGATAGAATCTATAATGAATACCCGGAATTTAATGATGATGCCTTTGTTGCTGAAAATCTCTCACGCTGGCTCGCCTGAATTAGGAGCATAATCCATGTCGACTCCCACTGTAGAAAGCGCACACCCGTCCGAGGTGATGATCCGCCTCGAAGGGGTGCAGAAAACCTATGTCAGCCGCGACGGTGCCCGACATGTCGCCGTCAGTGACGCCAGCATGACGGTCAATTCTGGTGATCTTGTCTCACTGGTTGGGCCTTCCGGTTGCGGCAAGACAACATTGCTAAAGATTTTAGCGGACCTGCATGATGCCGATGAAGGCATGATCGAGATTGGAACAGCGGAGCATCCGTTTGAACCCGGCCGCGACGTCGGCATGGTTTTCCAGCAATCCTTGTTGCTGAAATGGCGGCGTATTATCGACAATGTCATGTTGCCAGCCGAAATTATTGGCCTTCCGCTACGCGAAGCCCGTGAACATGCACTGCATCTCATCAATATGGTTGGCCTCACCGGCTATGAAAACAAATATCCCTACGAACTCTCGGGCGGCATGCAACAGCGCGTCGCGATTGCCCGCGCGCTCGTCCATAATCCCAAGCTGGTGCTCATGGATGAACCGTTCGGGGCACTTGATGCCATGACGCGGGAGAAAATGAACCTGGAACTATTGCGGATCTGGGAAGAATCCCGCAAGACCATCATTTTTGTTACCCATTCAATTCAGGAAGCAGTATTTCTCGGGTCGCATTGCGCCGTGCTGACATCCGGTCCCGCCCGCATGGCCGATTATTTTCCCATCGATCTGCCCTACCCACGCACCCTCGATATGAAGGTTACTGAGCCCTTTGGCGTCTATACGAAACATATATATAAATTGCTGGGAATGGCCTGAGCATTAATGAACAGCCGCATACATCAGCTTTTCCTCAGTAGCCTCAAGAGGTGAGAATTCTTCGACAATCCTCCCCTGACGCGCCACGAGAAGGCGATCAGAGAGCATCATCACCTCCGGCAGGTAAGAAGAAATCATGACGACGGCTTTGCCTTCGTCTGCTAACCGGCGGATTATATCGTGAATTTCAGCGATAGCACCAACATCCACACCCCGTGTCGGTTCATCGAAAATAATTAGTTCAGGCTCCTGGACCAGCGACTTGGCAATCACAACTTTCTGCTGGTTGCCGCCCGAGAGCTCTATCACGCGGGCGCCATTGCTAACGGATCGTACTTGCAATGACTTGGCCCATTTAGCTCCGACAGCGTCAATTTCGCTATTTCTCAGCCAGAATTTTCCGACTCGAATTTTTGCCAACAAACCAACAAATACATTCAGTTTAATTGACATGGTTTCAAAGAAGCCCTCAATCTTTCGATCTTCTGTAATGTAGGCCACGCCGCTGCGAACACTTGTCGCCGGAACACGATATCGCACGGCTTTGCCGTTAAGAAAGACTTCGCCCCCGTTTGCGTAATTACGTTTGATCACTCCGGCGACCACCTTGAAGGTTTCGGTGCGTCCTGACCCCACAAGCCCGAAGATTCCGGTGATCTGTCCGGCGAATACGGATAACGAGTTATTCTTAACCGTGTTGCCCACACGCAGGTTTCGCACGCTGAGGACGCGGCGGCCGGCGGGGCGAACCGCCGCTTTGCGAGTCCCATACAGTTCCTGCGACAGGCTGCGCCCAACCATTGCCTGCACAATTCTATCACGGTCAAAATTAGTGGTGAGGTCTGTCAGAACATGTCTACCGTCACGCAGGACGGTTATGCGATCCGATATCTCCAGCGCCTCTTCTAATGCATGTGAAATGAAAATCACTGAAACACCGCGTGATTTGAGCGTAGCAACCAGTTCGAAGAAATGGCGCTTCTCTTCGGGTGTCAATGTCGCCGTTGGCTCATCAAACACGATGATCCGTGCCTGCAGCAGCATCGCCCGCGCAATTTCGACCATTTGCTTTTTCGCGGCGCCAAGCGACGCAACCAACAGGGTCGGATCGACATCAAAGCTCAACGACTGCATAAACTGCTGGGCCGCAATATTGACACCCCGCATCCGGTTGAAAAATTTCTCGTTTCCAAGGAAAAGGTTCTGCGCCACTGTCATTGATGGTACCAGGCTGGTTTCCTGAAAAACCATTGCAATACCGGAATTGACGGCATCTGCTGGCGTTTTGAGAGAAATTTCAGAGCCCTCCAGCAAGATCGTTCCGGACGACGGGGCAACGACGCCGGCTATCATTTTTGTCAATGTGGATTTACCCGCGCCATTTTCTCCAAGCAACGCGTGCACCTCACCGTGCAACAGGATGAAATCAATATTTTCCACTGCCGCCGCACGTCCATAGAACTTGGTTATCTGGCGAAGTTCTAAAATCTGGTTCATATGCCGGCCTCCAATGCTTTCGCGGCTTTGATTTCTGACAACGACAACCGCAGAAGTCGGCCGGAGCCCTTAGACGCCAGAAAGAGATCATCACCGCGTTCTACGATGGCGACGATACCGTGATTTTCACCGCCCGCGCGGCTATGCAGTGAGAACAGGGGCATCAGGTCGGCATCATATCGAACAACCAGCCCATAGGAGCGAGGCGGTGCCCAGGGTTTAAGGATTCCCATCTGCTTTACACCGCCGCCTTGTAGAGGTTCACGAAAATCTTTTCCTGAACTCAACGCTGGAGCGACCCAGTACTCAGGTTCCATTGTCCGCATCATTTCCTGACGATAGTCGGTTTCACGCAGTATGAATTCCATCAACAACGTACGGGTGGCAAACAGCGACAGCCAGAAGCCGCCCCCTTCCGCGGGGGCCATGCGGCTTGGATAGCCCGGCAAGCCAACAATCGCGGGCGTCGTCCGTCCTTCATTCACGGCACTCACTTGATGGCGCCAGCTCTCGGAGACCAAAACCCTGTTCTGCGTGTCAACATGGGCGCCGAAGGCATAGGCGAGGCCCGACGCCATTGTTGCCGTCTTTCCACCTACATGGTCATATCGCACAAGGCGGCCGGTCTTCCCTTTTTCCAGAAGATCCCGGCTCCATTCGCCATAAGGACATGTCTCAGAGCCATCACATATCAACAGCGAGCCATCCATGTTCGCCTGCAAGGCGTTCACGGCCACGAAGGGCTTTCCGTCTGCGCTATCAATGATTTTCTGGTTCGCTGTCCCCGGCGCCACGATCACATTTGTACCAAATGCCACGGCCAGGGTCCCGGCGGGCATATAGGCAAGTGCCGTCACCACATGATCAAACGTCGCCACTGGAGTAAAATCACCGCTCTCAGATACTTGCATCACACTGGTTCCGCAGGCGGCATAAAGCTCGCCGCCAGGGCCCAGTGTTATATCTTCAAGTTCCGCATGTTCGCCGTAAATTGCTGCTTGTTCAATAAGGTTATTCGGCCTGTAGGCACCGTCGAGAATGGGAACCGTGAAGCCCGCCCCCTGTCTGTTGAACAAGGCTCCCACCTTGGCTGAGAGTGCATTAAACATTATAGCGCCCCCGCGATAGAAATTCCGGGTCGGCATCATCCAGTTTAAGTCTTCCAATGCGGTTGTTTGAAATACCGCCAATATAGAGATATCCGCGATGTTCACGCATCGAGGTGATCATCGGATGGTTGACACCGCCGAGGTCCCACAGGACATCGAGTATCTCTCCCTGTTCGTTGAATTTGACAATACAGCCCGTGTTAATATTGGGCGCAAGCCATTCATCGCCCGGCAACTGCTTGGACATGCGGCGACGAAACCCCGGCTTTCGCATGGCGAGGTCAAAAGCCGGGCTGCGCATACCCATCAATGCCAGCCAATAATTTCCATCCGAGGCCTTATTGATATTATCCGGATAGCCCGGCAGATCAGGAATAACTGTCTCCGTGGTGCCGCGCTTGCTGCCATCAAACCAGTAGCGCTTTATCGAACAGTTCCAGCTCTCGGCGAACAAAATCGATTCCAGATCGGAAGCAAGCACGATGCCGTTCGGGAAGATCAGGTTACGCAAGACCGTCGTCGTTTTCTTTGTCCGCGGATCGTAGCAAATGATACGGCCATTACCTCGTCCCTCAAGACTGTCTGTGGGCCATTCGTGCATCTCGTATCGGATCGTCGCTTCCGAGAAGAAGATACGGCCGTCGGGGGCAATATCCAAATCATCGGCCAGTCGAAGCCGGCTGTCATCGACAATTGAAAACAGGGATCGGTTTGTCTCATCGGTAACTTTTTCAACCTGCCGATCTGGCGTCACGCGATAGAGGCCCATGCCGCCGACACAGACATAGAGGGTCTGCCCGGCATCGAATGCCATACCGAGTGGCTGGCCGCCGATGCGCGCATAGATTTCCTTCTGTTTGTAGTCTGGCGCCAGAAAGCGGATGATCTCGCCATGGCGGCTGCCGCAATAGAGATTATCCTGATCGTCCAGCACGACGTCTTCAGGGGATTCTACTTGGCCCAGCCCGATGGTTTCAACATGGCGCAGGCGGTCATTGAGGGCATAGCGGGCATCATCCCGATTGAGAGCCGGCAGTTCCAGGTAGGAAGGACTGACATAAAGCTCGTCAATCGCCTTGTGCCGGTTCTTAAACCAGCGGATATCCAGCGTCGCGGCCAGCAGAAGGATTGCCGCCAGTATTACGCGCGAGGCCCCCGCCGGTGTCGCCATCCTTAGAAGACCGTTCGTGACCAGAAGGATGATCATCGTTCCCAGAACGGCCTTGGCAACGGATCCTTTGCCCCCACCAAGACGAATCCCGCCGAGGATCGCCGCCGTAAGGACAATAATCTCCAACCCCTTGCCCGTATCGGCACCGGGGCTGGAAAGTCGTGCAGCGTAAAATATTGCGGAAATCGCCGCAAACGTACCCGAGGCGACATAGGAAAGCGCAACGACACGGTTTACAGGCAGCCCGATGTTATAGGCAGACCGTCGATTACCCCCAATTGCCATCACGCGCCATCCGGCGCGCAACCGGGTCAAAAATATATGACTGAATATCGCAACAGCCGCGAACACCCAGACAACGGTCGGGATATAAAGAAACGTCCCAAACCCGATAAAGTCCCACGCCGGTAAATCCGGTATAACAGATGAAATTTGGACAGCCACCTGATAGTTCAGCATATCATGTACGGCCTTAAAAACAATTAGCGTGACCATCGTGGTCAGGAAAGCGCGCATCCGTAGATACCCTATCAAAACACCATTTACGGCGCCAAGCACAGCTCCGCTCGCGAGTGTAATGAGGACCGCGGCCACAATCGGTAACCCGAGCACGTTGATGCAATATAGAACTACAAGATTACAGATCGCGAAGACGGAACTGACACTCAGGTCAATCCCGCCGACGATCAATACCAGGGACATGCCCAGGACAACGAAGCCAAGCTCGCTCGCCTGACGAAAAATATCGGATAGATTGGCTATCGAAATGAAGTTATCGATCTGTGAGCTGAAAAATACGATTGTCAGGATAAGAACAATAAGCGGAACCGCCGTCTCCATCCATTGCTTCTGGAGCAGTTCACCGAGTACATGATCCGGCCAAAACCTGTATCGCCATTTTGTGATTGTTTTAATCATTCGTACTCTATCCGAAGGGAGCCTACAGACAACTCAGTCACATAGGATCGCTGAAAAAGGCGCCCGCATCGCGAGCGCCTTTAAAGCGAAGGAAATCAATGAATGTTATCGAGGGTCCAGCAGGACTGTTGATCAACATTATCCTTGGTGTATTCGACCAAGGGCGTATAGAGGATTGTTTTCGTTGTCCCCACTTTATTCTTATCCTGCAACGCCGCGGAAATTAGTGCGTTCAAATCCCGTGCCTGACCGGGAACATCATAACTTACATAATGCTGCCACAGGCCTTCGCGGATCCCCTTGCACGAGAGTTCCCCGCCACCCCCAGATGTAGATACGAAGACCTGATCGCTTTTGCCGGCCTCAGAAAGGGCCGCAGCCGTTCCCACGTCAGTGTTGTCCCAGACGCCTAAAATGCCGCATAAATCGGGATGCTGCTGCAATACTACCTGCGTAATTGATTTTGCCTTTGCAGATTCATAAGCACCAGTTGATTGGACTGACACAACATTAATCTTCGGATTATCGTTGAGGATATTTTCATACCCCTTTAACATATAAGCAGAAAATGGGCTTGTAGGTGGCCCCGCCAGAATTAGAACCTTGCCCGGTGTATCGCCCGCACATTTAGCCGTGACAGCGTTTGCCTGGGTCTCGCCAAGCAAAACCACGTCAGCCCCGACAAATCCCGTCGTCAGGGTGTTCGTTTTCATATTAAGCTGGATGACATGGATGCCTGCTTTTTCGGCCCGGGAAAGCAGCTTGGCATAGGATTGAACGTCCGGGTTTTGCACGACGATGACGTCCGGCTTTTCAGTGATCAGGGAGGTCAGCGTTTGCGCACCGGCCGCGGTGTTAAAGTTTGAATTTCGAACCTCGTAATTATAATCGAAAAGTTTCGCCTGCTCTGCCATCATTTTGGACCAGCCCTCTGTCAGGTCCAATCCCATAAAAACGGGAACAAAGACTACACTTTTCCCTTTAAGCTCGGCATGAAGAGCGTCGCGAGCAGGATCATCGATGCTGTTTTGCGCTTGGGCAAGCCCGCCTATTGTGATGGATGCAATCGCGGTTACTGCGAATGCCAATTTCTTTAGAGTAATCATTTTTCCCTCCTCATTAATTAAATAACATCGTTTCCCGCCGGTCGCGGTCTGCGGCCGGATTAAGCTAGATATCTCCCTGCTGGGCAGTTTCCTCGTTACGCGGATTAATGAAGCTGTCCAGTGAGAGTGCCGCAAGCAAGACCATGCCCCTGACGAAATTCTGCATTTCGAATGAAACATTGAGAATTGTCATTCCATTCACAATCGTGCCAATGAGTAACGTTCCCACGATAACGTTCAATACGCCCCCGCGCCCACCTGACAAGCCAATCCCGCCCAGAACCACGACAAGAATAACATCGTAAATCCAGGTCAGATTGAATATTCGCGTGTCCATATTGTGCGATGACGCCGCAAGCACCAACCCGGCAAACAGGCTAATGACAGCCGCGATAATATACTGGAGCATAACGATTGGACGGACCGGGATACCGGCGATACGGGCAGCGCCCGGATTGTCCCCGATTGCATAGATAAACAACCCTAACCGGGTTCGCCGCAAAAATATTCCGACACAAATCGTCGCCGCAATGAACGCAAGTATCGAATAAGGGATGCCAACCACCGACCCCCTGCCGAGCCACGCAACTATATCAAGCTGTGGCGGCCAGGGAATAATGTCATATTCAAACAAGCCGCTCTGGCCGATGCCCGCAATGCCAATGCCAACGGCCAATGTCGCAAACAACGGTGGAATTTCTGCATAGGCAACCAGTACCCCGTTAAGCACACCAATCATAACGGATATTAACAGACCGCAGGCAAGGGCAAGGGCGACCCCATAGTCTTTAGACGCAAGTGTCATCACGATAGCGGCTGGAACAGCCAGTGAGGCGATCATGGATAAATCGATCCCCCGGCCAATAACAACAACCGCCATACCCAGTCCCAAAATGCCAAGAACAGCGACAGAGCGAATTAATGTTAGCTGGTTACCAAGGGTAAAGAACCCGGGCAGGAAAATTGCAAAAGCAAAGAAGATCACCGCAAAAAGCAAGGCAACGATTATCTGCTGATCGAACGCCACGCGCCGCATGGAGCTCAGCAGTGAATTATTTTCAGGTGCGAAATTCATGCCGCCTGAGGGATCGGATGAAATGGCCTCGTCCTTTCAACATTTGTTATTCTGACGCGCGTCTCAATAGCTCGCCGGTATGCTCACGATCCGAGATCACGACAAACTTTACCTGAATTTAGGCTACAAACTCTCACAGACCAGGACGTAAACCCGAGAGAAATTATGGTTTATCTAATTTCTAACCGGTTACGTTCGATTAATGCGATAAATTCGATAGCCAGACGTTATTCTTCATTTCGATCTTGCCTGGAGGGCCTCCCACTGTATGTCGAACTCCATCTTTGTTTTATATGAGCGATGGATTTTTCAACTTTATTATAGAGAAACTCTAACGAGCGATTTTAACATTCGTCAAATACCAATTAGTAATAGTACATATGTATTTTCGGCATATCAATCTTCATGACCAGCATCGATTGGTGCCCGCCTCAACTTCAGAGCAACCCCGGATCTGGAAATATTTTTATGTCCGCGATTATCCTAATGCGCCAAAACCGTTACTCATACTCATTTTTTATCAAGAAGATCCTATGAAAGCAGATCATTAAATGATACTCAACCGCCAGAATTCGACTAATTTTTATTAATATTATATATGTAATTATGGCATGGCTTTAAATATATCCGTCGGAACATTGCCAGCCTAATATTTTTCGACTTACTGTCGAAGCTCAACTTTAGGGATCGTCATGAATTTTACTCATCTCTTAAATTTCATTCAGATCGTGGAATGGGGAAATATATCCAAGGCCGCAACCTTCCTTAATATTGCGCAACCAGCCCTCAGTCGGCAAATCCAGTCCCTCGAAGAGTCTCTCGGCGTAAAGTTGCTGATGCGTTACAGCTGGGGCGTTACGCCGACGGCCGATGGCAAAATCCTCCTCGAACACGCACATCGCATTGAGAAGGAATATCAATCCGCCAGAGAGCTGATCCAAAAAAACCATGACAAGCCCATTGGCAGAGCGGTTCTCGGTGTTCCATCCGCTTATGCCGTGTCTCTAATTCCCGACCTGTTGCAGCGCATGCGAATTTCTTACCCGAATATTGATATCCGGGTGGCCGAAGCCTTTAGCGGAACAATCTACGAATGGCTATATTCAGGGCGACTGGATCTGGCAATCCTCTACCAGACCGAAGACAAGGTCGCCGCCGTTACCACAGACTTTTTTAACGAGGATTTCGCCTTCATTTGCTCGACCGACATGTACAATGACAGGGCGGAAATCAGACTATCTGAAATTTCCGGCATGAAACTTATTGTTCCGTGGCGGCCCCATATGGTTCGCCTGATCCTGGAATCCGCCTTTCTGTCAAATGCAATCTCCTTTAACCCCGCAATCGAAATTGACTCCCTACCCTGTATGAAGGAACTGGTCCATCGCGGTGAAGGAGTGACAATTCTGCCGCCCTCTTCTGTTGCCAGGGAAATTCAAAGCGGCAGGTTAAAAGCAATTCCCATTACGTCCCCAAACATCAAGCTTACAATGATGATTGGCCGGCCAGCCGGGCGCAGCATTTCACCGGTGATAAAGATAATAATCGATGAACTTCAGAAACTAGCCGTGGATCTCGCTCCCTCTCTCAAGTGGGAATGTACTTTCCCGACGGGTGACAAATAACGTCTGCCCCACCTTGTTA
The DNA here is from genome assembly GCF_041689005.1 of Sneathiella sp. Lineage (GTDB taxonomy): Bacteria > Pseudomonadota > Alphaproteobacteria > Sneathiellales > Sneathiellaceae > Sneathiella. Next base: position 17,232 of record NZ_JBDNHC010000020.1, on the reverse strand, counting down.
CCCCGTTAATTCCTGTAACTGTTAAATGCTTCGCCCGCCGTCGACCTCCAGAGCAACCCCGGTGATGAATTCCGCATCATCAGACGCCAGATATAATGCCGCACCCGCGACGTCTGAAGGACGGCCCAGTCGCCCCAAGGGGATGGTTGCCAAGAAGTTTTTCCGGTTTTCTGGAGTGTCCTCAACGCCCATGAATTGTTCGAGCAGTCCGGTTTCACTTAAAACCGGGCAAAGCGCATTGACGCGGATGTTATCGGGCGCCAATTCAACGGCCATTCCCTTTGTCACATTAACCGCAGCGCCCTTGCTGCCATTATACCAGACCAGACCCGGTCTTGGGCGCGTGGCCCCGACCGATGCGACATTAATAATAAGTCCGCTACCGTTTTGCCGGAAGATCGGTACCACTTCCAGAGCGGCCAGATAGATAGCCTTGACGTTGACGTTATATATTCTATCGAACGTCTCTTCATCCACCTCCAGCATAGACCCATTACGACTGGTATATCCCGCATTGTTAATCAGTACGTCCAGCTTACCGAATTTTTCTACGGCAAGCGCAATCATCGCGGCCACGTCAGACCTCTTTGTAACATCTCCGGAGAATGAGACCGCCGCTTCCCCGATATCTTCAGCGACCCGCCTTGCGGCCTCACCATTGATATCAGCGACGACAACTTTACCGCCTTCAACGGCAAACCGCCGCGCAATACCTTCACCAAAACCGGAGCCAGCTCCGGTAACAACAGTTACTTTTCCCTGTATACGCATGATCTATTCCTCGCGTTATTCGTTGTAATCGGGTTGACGATGCAGGTTTTTGGGCAAACTCTGCCAAATTTATCTCCCTGCGATCGGCAATCAAACGATCCGCTTTATAATTATTTATGGGCCTTTTCAATTTGGCAGGGTATTTCTAGCCTCAAACCGGCTCATTCGTCTAATACCACTTCATAATAAGAGATATGTTATTTTGGCATGACCAGAAGCGGATGACTTGTTGCTCGGACGTCAACAGGGCTTATAAATGGCAATAGCGGTAGACAGAACAAGCGTTTGCAGGATACTGATTAAGATATGCGCCTAAAATTTCTGTCTATTTTCCCCCTGCTCGGTCCCTTCATGCTCAGCGCCTGTACGAGTACCGCTATTGTCGTCGCCAACGCGCCCACGTCTTTTTTTGATGGGACAATCGAGCGTGACGTCGTCTATGATGATATAAATAACCAAAAACTCGATATTTATATTCCGGATTTAGCCGCACAGAAAAAGCTGCCCGTGATTATCTTCTTTTATGGCGGCCGATGGACAGATGGAAAGAAGGAAGATTTCGCTTTCGTCGGCACCACGCTTGCCGACAAGGGATTTGTCGTCGTTATTCCGGATTACCGTAAATACCCAGATGTCCGGTTTCCCACCTTTGTCGATGATGGCGCCCATGCCGTAAACTGGGTTCACGACAACATTGAGAATTATCGCGGCCAGTCCCGTGCGCTGTTTCTGGCCGGGCACTCCGCGGGGGGCCATATTGCCTCGCTTCTGGTAGCTGATGAGCGCTATTTGAGGGCCGATACCCTAAGTGCCATAAAGGGGTTCGCAGGTCTTGCAGGGCCCTACGCTTTTACACCTGAGGATGAGGATCTGAAGGATATGTTTGGGCCACCATCCCAATATCCACAAATGCAGGCGACCACATTTATCGATGGGCGAGAGCCACCGATGCTTCTCTTGTATGGTAGCAACGATACAACGGTGGAGCTATATAACCTCAAGCGTCTGGAACAGAAAATCCAGGAGTACGGCGGTCAGGTGCAAACGAAAATCTATCCCGATGTCGACCATATTGAAATTGTCGGTGCCTTGTCGTGGGTCTGGCGATCAAAGGCGTCGGTTGCAGAAGACATTGCCGTATTTTTCCACCACTTGGTCTCTGCTGCTCGCGGTAAATAGCGTCAATCAAGTGCGACCATTTGCGATGTACGCCTCATTGCCGGGGAAGTGCCAGGAACGTGCCGTTGCTCCTACGAGTGACTTCCCGCATTAGAATGCCAAAACGGCCAGTCGTTCCCGGTGAAACAAATCCGATTGCGTGGATACGGGCCAGCGGCTTGCCGGTTATACGGTTTGTATTGAATTGTTCCAGGCGATCAATAACCGCGTCATAGGAACTCCCCGTATAATCATCCCCCACAATGTAGATCGACAGGCTTATTCCCGGCTTTGCGTATTTTTGCAGCGCGACCTCCAGCCCTTCCACCGGGCTGCTGTTGGAATTACTGCGCCAGTTGGCGAAGGCCTTAAAAATATTCTGGCGTCGGTTGGCCGTATCGGGGATCCATTTTCCGCTATAGGTAGAAATGAGGTGAATGCCGTTGTCATTCAGGATCTGAAATCCCTTAACCTTCGGATGGATGGCCAAGACGTTCTGCATCACACGGGAGACTTGCCGCCATATCGCCTGCATACTCCCGGATGTGTCGACAATGAACAGGACGTAGTCGCTATCCACCGGAATGCCTCCAACCTCGTCGTCCCGCTTTTCGGGCATTGTGTTCGGCCGGATGGAAGCGCGGTTGAGCGAGTCATCAACCAGTTGGAGGCCCTCGAGATCATCCTTCGCTTTCGCTTCGGCCTGTTCGGCGGAGGATTTTTGCTGTTCCAGTTCTTCGATCGTCTTTTCCATCTGATCGACTTTGCGCGTATCCGCGGCAAGCGCCACCTGGATCGTGGATTTTTGCTCTTCCAGATCGTTGATAAGACGCTCGGCCCGTGTGACCTGCCCCATCAACTCCCGCGCCTCATCGATGCTTCCCGCGAACTCCCCTTCCCCCGGTTTGGCCACGAGAATAAGCAGGACAACGGCCCCGAAACCACAGGACACGAGATCAAGAAACGACAGGGTGAAAAGCTCTAATGTCCGGTTACGCCGCCGCCTCATGGCCAACTCTCCGCAGGGCTGATCATGAGGCCATTTGTTGTATAGGTCCAGCTCCAGAAGGCCGGTGCAGCTTCCGGGTCGCCCTCCAGCGGGAGGAGGATGACATTCACCGGCCGCCCTGAGTTAAGGCCATGCTTATTGACGGTATATTGAAAAAGTTTGCGTCGGCAGTCGCCGGAAATTGTCGAGGATTTTCCAAACAGGGAATTGCAGTTGGAAAAAGGATTGAGGGACATAAAATTTGACGTGCCGGCGGTTGGCAAGCCATCGGTCACGATATAATAGGTGGTTGGTGGAGAGTCCTCACCGTTGACGGCCTCCAGCACCGCTTCAAGATTGGTTGCTCCCTTCGGGACCACCGTCTCTATTTGCGCGAAAACGCTCTGAATGGCGGGAGCATCAGATCCTGAAAACCACTCATTTGGGCCAATCGCGAACGCTTTTTCATTAAAGCCGACAAACTTAGCCTTTGAATTTTTCGGGATACGGCTGGCCAGCCATTTGACGATCCGCTGTGTCCGGCGCCATTTCGGGCCCTGCTTCTTTTCCGCATCCGAGCCAACTTTCCGGCTGATGATATCCAGCAGTTTCTCATCCGTCATCGAGGCACTTGTATCGATCAAGAAGGCAATGCGCGCACCTTCCACCTTCAGTCCGAGCAGGTAGTTTTCCTCCCCGCCCTGATCGGATTGCACCGGATCCGCCTTCTGAAGCGGGGGCTTCTTGACGATGCTTTCCTTCAAGGTTTTAACCTCGGCGACCTTTTCCGCCGTTCGGCTTGTGGATTGGAAGATCGCAGCGGCCAGTTCATTGTTTTTACCCGATAAGCTCGCCAGTTTGGACTTCAACCGTTGCAGTTGCTGCTGCTGTTGCTCCAGCGTTACCTGCAATTCCTCTGCCTTTTGCGTGCGCCCGGTCAATTCCTGTTTAAGGGTATCCACCTGAACAGGGGCGTCTTCGGGCTGCAGCTTCAGAAGGATCAGAATGAGAACAGCCGCCCCCAGTCCGCATGACATGATGTCAATGAACGAAAGACTGATCCCCTCAGTTACGTGCCGTTTATGCAGGATGCACCTATTTACTGACGCGGTTTAACAGGAATTTCTCGCAATACTCCTGGGTATTAATCAACTGATCGTCCTGAAAGCGTTGTAGGCCATGCAGGAGTAACATCAGGGGAATGGAGAGACAAAGCGCCACCAGCGTCGAGTTAAACGCAACGCCAAGGCTGTCCGTCATAAGTGTAATATCGCCTTTAAGCGCCTCATCCGCCTGGGTCAGGGCCTGCCCGATCCCCCGGACGGTCCCGATAAATCCGAAAGACGGGATCGCCCAGATAACATAGCGGATCATCGTATTCCCCGCCTCCTGCCGGAGGGCCAGAGCATCCATACTGAGCGAAATCGCTTCCGAGGTACTATGGACGTCATCCGTCATGAGATAGCGCCGGATACTGGCCAGCAGGGCCTGAATAACCGGAGTGGCGGTTATCTTTTCTGGTAATTCGTCGATTTCCTTCATGGTCTTGCGCAACGTCTGTTTTTCATCCTCGCCGTCCCCCGCCTCAATCATCGCGCCCAGAAAATCGATGTTATAGAGGTGATTGTCGTTAAAGATGCCCCAGTATTTCGCGACGAGCAGGATAAGACACCACAGAGCCAACGTGATGCAGATCTGCTGTTCCCAATCCTTGATGATGACGACAAAAACCTGCGGCGCGGCGCTCCCACTTTGCCGGGCCTCGACCACCAATCGTCCCGCTTCCGGGATAACATAGGTTTCGTAAACCACCCAAACGCCGACGGCGCAGAGGAGGAGCAGGGCCGTCGCAAAAATAAAATTCTTCATCTAGATATCCACAGGAAAGGAGACAGGTGAATTGAGGCTGATGGAGGAGCCGCTGCTTTGCGCATAAGCATATTGCAGCAGGACAATCCCTCCCAAAAGTGCCAGAAGCGTTATCACAAGCCTTTTGCGTTTGGTCTGTTTCATTCGACATCTCCGTACAAATAGCGGCCGACCCGGAAGCCGGTCTTGTCCGAGCCCTGATCTGACGACGCCCGGTAGGCCGGTCTAATTTCCGTCAGCCTTCCGGACGCCCAGCTTGCCCCTTTGATCACGTGTTTTTCTCCCGTTTGCTCGCCAAGCGGATCGGTAAATGTCTGCCCCTTCAAGGGCGGGATCAATATATAAAAATCATGAACCCATTCGGATACGTTGCCAAATAGATCATACAGTCCGGCGCGATCCTTGTTAAAACTTTCGATGGGAGCGATACCGGCATAGCCGTCAACATATCCCGGGACATAAAACTGTGTCTTGCCGTTGGCCGTCTCATCAGCAATATTTCCCGTCCCCTTGGGGATCACGGCCTCATCCCCCCAAGGAAAAATACTTTCCTTGCTCCGGCCTGCCTTTCGCGCAAGCCATTCCCATTCCGCTTCGCTCAACAGCCGGTAGCCTGTGGACCGGGCATCAAAGCCCCGATAGCGGGTACCATCAAACCTGTAAAACGGCGCAAGCCCCTCCCGCTGGCTCAACCAGTTGCAAAATTGGGCGGCCTCTTCCCAGGAAATACCGGTCACCGGGAATTTATCCCCCGCTTTCCCGGCAGGTTTGAACTTGCTATATTGGCCTTCGGTCGTCTCTGTCGCGGCGGCGTAAAAATGCCGTTTCAGCGTCACATCCCTCAGGAATTCATTTGCGCGCTGTCCCTTTTCATAACGCGGCGCCCCCAACATCACATTGGTTGGCGCAAAAAGCCGCATTTCCATACCGAGGCTGTTTTTATAAACGGGTTTGGCCGCTGCGAGCGTGGCGGCCTGCTCGGTTTGGAGGACAACATCGATCCTGCGTACCGCCGCTGGATCGGGCATGAGGCTTTTTATAATGCTCCGATATCCCTGCTTTTCTATGGAAAATTCATGCATCACTGCCGGAAGGCGGACCTTCAAGGGGGTATTCCCGGCCGGTTTGCCGTCGATCATCACAGTGGCGGTCGGAGATGATGAAATATGAACCTCTCCTATTTTCAGCTTGAGATTAAAAGCCACCTTGCGATGCTCAGCAGGGTTAAGAGTGACTTCCTCCTCCATCGCGCCATACCCGTCTTTTCCGTATTTCAGATAATATTTTTTGTTGGCGGAGAGTTGTAGCTCTTGCCCCGGCGCGACCGATTTACCGTTTAATGTCAGCTGCCCGCCATTTGGTGAAACAGAAACGCTCACATAGGCGGGCTCCAACTGCAACCGGTAATGACGCTCAATATCCTTCTGCTGAAAGGTCAGATCGATTGTGTCTTCAAGAGGCGCATAGCCGTCCCTTGAAATCTCGATTTCATAGCGGCCGGCTTCCTTTGCAAGATCAGCCGGGACTTTACCAATCGCCCTGCCATCCAAAAGAACATGCGCATCGGCAGGTGTCACATCGATATGAATGCTGCCCGAGGCCTTTTCCAGGGTCAGATCTTCGGAAAGGCTTTCCCCCCGGCCCAAATCATAGGTTTTTTCAAGCGGAATATAATAAGGGTGTTCCGCTCGCACAACATACTGTCCCGCCGCCAGCTTTGCCGAGAATGTAGCAGCGGAGGGATAGGCCCTGTCATTTACATACCAGCTCACTGGCTCCTCCAGGTTTGCGAACCTTAAGGTCAGCTCGGCGGGGAGCTCCCGCATCATGATGGCAACCTCGTGCCCTTCCTCAATGGGCTCAATCACCCGCTCAGCCGTCTCATAACCCTCTGCCGCCACAATGACGGTCGGAAAGCGGGAAAGAGAAAAGAGAGACCCCTGAAAATAAAGCGCCATCCCCTTCCCAGCTTTAATGACGGCCTGCTCCGCGGCGGGCGCTGGGCCAACGTGGATCACCGATACCTTCATCAGTCCGAACAGGGCGGCGATCACTACCAGCGAGCCGATACCGACAACGGCAAAAGCCAACAGAAAAAACCGTTGACGGCGGGCGGCCTTTTCAATTTTCTGTCTAAATTCGCTCATCGCTGACTACCGTCACCTTCACCTGCCGATCCTCAGGGGAGATCGTAATCCGGACTGATTTTGTCCGAAACCCCTCTCGCTTCCCCTCAAATATATAGTCACCCGGCTTGAGGCGGATTTTATACTGGTCCACCAGACCGACTTTTCCGACCCCCCGCACACTCACATTCGTCAATTTATCTGAAAAGACCAGTACTTCAATTTCCGTATTTTGCCGAACAATCTCTTTCGCCAGTTGATCAAGGTCGTTTGCAAGTGCGGGGCTCATGGAGGTGTAGAGATCCGCTGCCTCAATGGTCTGCTCCGCAGCCTTGCGAACGCCAACATTGGACAATCTATTCGGATCCTGCAAGAAGCCGCCAATTTCCTTGCTATATTGAACGATTTTCTGTGACAGGATAACTGTTTCCTGAACTTCCGCATTATCGGGATAAAATGCTACGGCATTCTGATATAAATCCAGAGCCGTCTTCCAGTTATCCTCTCGAATGGCAGTATCACCCTGCTTGACGAATTGCCGGAAGGTGAGTTTTCGCTTCAACTCGACAAGTAGCGCCGCAAGATTTTGCGTCTCCTCACGCTTAGGGTAGAGAAGTCTGGCCTGCTCATAGGCATTATTCAATGCCTTCAGTTGCTCCGCCTGGCTGGCCGCCAGCCCCGCTGTCACGATCGTCTCAAAGCGTCGTTCCGTCAGTAGAATCTCTATCTCATTTATTCTGTCCTGATAAAGGGTTCGCCTTGGGTCAATCTGGATGATTTGGGAAGAGAGTTTTAGTTCTTGCTCTAGATTATTCTCGACCCTGGCGATCCGTGCCTTTTCCATTATATCAAGGATTTCTGGAAGTTTTTTAATGCGGTCTGCCAATTCAAAAGCAAGGCTGTCTTCCGGCTTGAGTTCAAGCGCCCTTTTCACCGGAATTTCCGCACCGGTAAAGTCATCGGCTTCATAGGCGGTTCTGGCGTCGCTCATCGCCTCATCAAAAGCGGCCTCGAAGCCCAAAACGGCAGCAGAGGCGTCGGCAATCAGCTGATTTGCCTCTTCGAATGCAATATCCGTCTCTCCGTTCGCGAGATGGGCGATCAGCTTGTCTTGTCGGGCGGAAAAGTCGCTTCGCAACGCGGCATCCCAGTTGTTAAAGCCATCCGATTTGATCGTGGGTTCAAGCTCCTGTTCGTAGCGACTTATGGCCTGAACAACCTCCCCGCTACTACGGCTCTGAATTACCTTTTCGGAAGTGGGCTCAGTCGCTTGGTCAACCGGTCCCTGCGACGCAGGCGTCGCGGTGTCTTGCTCTTCTGCTTCAACCTGCGGGGAAGTTGAAGAGGGTGTGAGGGCCGCCTGTGTTAATAGAAAGACGACAGCGCCTCCCAAAATCAGGATCACAACGAACATTAGCGATATTAACAGTCGCTGCCGTGATTTCCGGGCAGCCTCGTTGAGATTTTTTTCAAACATCCTAATGACTTAAAGCTGCTTTTCCGGAGTTTTTTCCTGTTCATATATCTGTTTAAGGAAGCTTCTCCATTCTGCAAACTGTTTAGCCGCACTTCCTGTCAGCTTCTTTGTTTCGCCCTCGAACTCAACGACCTGCGGTGCCAGTTCCGAATCCACGGATTCCCCCAGTTCCTCCAGCGTATCGGCGTGGAATTTCGTTTCATTGCTGGTTTTGAAGCCCTCGGAAAACAGCATGGCGGACCCGATACCCGCGACGGCCGCCCCCGCAAAGGCACCCGTGGAACGGCCAGGGCTACCGCTGTTGCCACTGGCAACCGCCAGTCCGATGCCAAGGATCGCGAGAAGAACACCACCGACCATCTGCGCCGTCTCCTTCGCCTCGGCCGCGTTCAGCGCGATTTGTGCCTCCTGGCTCTGCTGTTGCCAGATAGCATAGCTTAATTTCATCTTTGTATTGAAGGCTTCATAATGCTGTTGAAGGTTATCCACATATAATTCATCGCGCACCCTGAGTGCCCGGATCCGCCCTAGCATCGGATCATCCTCGCTTGGCAGACTTGTAAGTTCGATTTGGCCGTCCTCCTCCTTAATATACTCGGAGAAGGCTTCTTCAGAAAAATTAGCGGCGAAGCGCATTTCGGTCACTGACTTCAACAGCGCAAGTTCGGTTCCGTCTGCATCATCCAGATGCTCGACGAGGTCTGCCGCCGCCTCGACAAAAACCGGATCATAGGGGTCAATGCCTTTGTTCCTGAAGGAATTATGGAAGTTTTTGGGCACTTCATGTTCATAGTTTTCGCTGTACCATTTGACGCCGGAGATATCGTAAACCTCCACATCGATTTCCACATCCAGCCCGTTTGATTTCACGATTTTTCCAAGCACATATAAATCGCCGGTGGCCTCAGCATTCGGTGTCACGCGAACCGCGCCGAACTTGCCTGTCTCTTCCAGTTTTTCCTTGAGATTGAGGGCAAAACGGACGGCCTCCGTCCGCCGAAGCTCCGGCCATATCCCCTCTTCCTCCAGATCCGTATCATCTTCGGGAATACCCGGATCAAACACCGGGATGATGATATCAAGTTTAGGTTTTGCCGCCTTCGGATCGACTTTTGCCGCTGTCATGATTTCGCTGGAGACACGCGGCCCCACCCTCGACGACATACCGGGTGTCGCACAGCTTGTCAGCATAAAGCAAACGCAGATCAGCCAGCCAATCATACCTCGACCCATGATTTTTCCTTTTCGATCCGATCCTGGCATTAAATCTGCGACTGATCCTTTAGCGGCAGCCCCTTTAACTTACGATATTCGTTCCACAATTTGGCACGTTTTTCAGGGTTGGGCTCATTCAGGGCCGCCTCCTTGACTTTTTGCTGCAATATACCGTCGTTATCCGATGGTGGAATGTCGTCCGGCAGTTTCCCGTTTTTCAGCGCCTGCTTTTGCTCTAGCGTTTTCCCGTTGGCGTTTGCAGCGGTATCATTTGGACTGTTTCCATCCTGATTGGGATTTTCCACCGCCTCGCTTTTCTCCGTGCCCTCGATACCACTGGAGGCCGTCGATGATGCATCCGCACCCGGCCCACCGGCCCCGGCCCCAGCGCCAGCGCCAGCCGCGCCTGCGGCACTGCCAGAGGCGGCCCCATCGGACTGGGACTGCTGCAGACACTCCTCATATTTATTCAGGGATTCAAACAGGGCTTTATCCATGCGGTCGGTAATTTCTTCCTTCGTCAGCCCCTCGGTCTGTTTATAATCGACGCCATATTCTTTGCAATCCGGCGCCCCCACTTCCGCGCCTGTTACCTGCGCGACCGCTGTATTAATATCCGCGAAAAGAATGACCGAAATAAAACCGACCAAAGCCAGAGTAAATTCTTTCATCAAAAAATAAACTTTCAACAGTTATTGGTAGTATTAATTTCTTTATAAACTCTAGCATAACATTAATTTAAGGTGGATACCCCCGAAATAAGGCAAAATGATCTATATCATCATTTCATAAATCGGCAGTAATCCAGAATCGATAGTAATTTAGCATTCGTTGAATGGTGCCAACTCACCGCGTAAAATGTGACAACGCTCTACTTATGCTGCTCATTGTCAATTTACTCTGACAATACCAGTTATTCGGTTAATCTTTCAAAATTGATGCTATTTTATTCGTGACAATATCGAAAAATAGTGTTGGTATTATAATATGGCTCAATTAAAATGCCACGGTTTTTGGGAGCGGGCTTTATCCGGTCATGCTAGGGGCATGTTCAGTTCGTTATTTGTTGGTCTGTTATTAGGGGGCGCATGGCGTCTAATCCGAAAGCCTGTCGGTCGAGAAAAATAGGCTACCCAAATTTTATTGCGTCAACGGCGAGCTTTGAAGCATTGCCAAGACGCGCACCAAACTGATGGCGGGGCTGTCCTGCCGATAAAAAAGTTTCTAGGAGGATACAGCGATGAGTGTTTCCATGATCAATGCTCAATCAGGCGAAAATCGGTCGAACGACAATGCTGATTTACAGATACGTCGATTGTCTCCGGCACTCGGCGCGGAAATTTCCGGTGTTGATCTAGGCGCCTTTGTTGATGATGCGACTTTTTCTGCGATCCATGACGCCTTGATGGAGCATCAGGTCATTTTCTTTCGTGATCAGGACATGTCCGTTGAGCGACATCTCGAATTGGCGAAGCGTTTCGGTACGCCGACATATTCCAAAAAACTCCCGAAATATGATGGCAATGATTATGTGTCGCTAATCCAGAGCAACGGCAGCACCATTAATGTCGGCGGTCGCTGGCACACTGACAACACTGATTTCAAAGCACCTCCGATGGGCGCAGTGTTACTCTGTGAGGAAACACCGAGCTTAGGTGGGGATACCCTTTTCGCCAATATGTACGCTGCCTATGACTCCCTCTCTGAGGGCCTACGTCGACATCTCGATACTTTAGTGGCGCAGCATGACAACAGCCTGGTGGCGCTAAGATTTGCCGGCACCGAGTTTGTTGGCGATGGTGATAAGGGAATGTCTGTTGGACCAGCAGTAGAGCATCCGGTGGTAAGAGTACATCCGGTGACGGGACGACGCGCGCTTTATGTCAATTCGTCTTATACCCGCCGAATCCTTGGCGTGCCACCCACAGAAAGTGAGCATCTGCTGAATATGTTGATGGCACATGTGATGACGCCAGACTTTCAGGTGCGCTTCGAATGGCAACCGGGGAGCGTAGCAATCTGGGACAACCGTTGCACACAGCATTACGCGCCAAACGATTATACTGAGCCGCGCAGAATGCGCCGCGTACAGATCGACGGCGATGTGCCGGTAGGTGTCAGCTAAGACCGCGAAATATCGCCGCGATTATGCTCCCCGCTATTTCAGCCTCCAAAAGGTGAAATAATATTTCTATGGCGTGCGGGTGATCGCGAAGATGAGGTTCTAGAGGCAATTGTGAGAAAGAAACGAGACCACAGTGCGGCGGTCATTGGATCGCGAGCTTCAATAATACACAAATCAGGTCGCTGGAAGGCTAATAGCCCTGAAAACAGTAACCTCGTATTCCGTCAATGTGAACGGACGGTGTTCTGTTTTCAGAATGCCGCGCCGTCACACTGAGGCGGGTGTCTTCGGGTGACGTATTGAAATAGCGGAATAGATTTTTCAACTAAAAATACTAAGTGGAGCTATTGACCCTTCAAGGCAGTATTGCTCCGACAATACTGACTAAGCGTTTGAGCGCTTAGTCCCCTGAAACAGGAGTCCGCATAGTGTATCACCGCAGTGGTCGTTGTGTTATCTAAGGTGGCAGGAGACCTGGTGCCCCGGCTCAATTTCTTTTAAGTGGGGCACATCTATTTTGCAGGAGGCTTCCGCGATCGGGCACCTCGTGTGAAACGGGCATCCCGACGGCGGCTCCATGGGACTGGGAATATCGCCTTTGAGAATTGTCCGTTGTATTTTTTTAATGTTAGGGTCGGCAACCGGAACGGCGGAGAGAAGTGCTTGCGTATAGGGATGCTGCGGGTTTTCGAACAAGCTGTTCCGATCAGCAATTTCAACGATGCGCCCCAGATACATCACAGCCACACGATGACTTAGACGTTCCACCACTGACAGATCATGTGCGATGAACAGGTAGGAAATGCCAAGTTCATCCTGAAGATCCATCAGCAGGTTGATCACCTGCGCCTGAATTGAAACGTCGAGCGCAGAGACGGGTTCGTCTGCAATGATCAGCTTCGGTCCCAATGCCAAGGCGCGCGCAATCCCGATTCTCTGACGCTGACCTCCTGAAAATTCATGAGGGTATCTATTGATCTGGTCTTTTCGCAGTCCAACTCGCTGAAACAGGTCCGCGACACGATCTTTGATCTCCGGACCTTTAGCGATGTTATGAACCCGCAACGGTTCGCCGACGATCTGGCCCGCTGTCATGCGCGGGTTGAGTGATGAATAAGGGTCCTGGAAAATAATCTGCATTTCCCGCCGGAATGGGCGCATTTCTGAACGCGGGAGCGCGGCTACATCCTGGTTGTTGATAATAATTTGTCCCGCAGTCGGCTCTATGAGTTTTAGGATTGTGCGACCGACTGTCGATTTTCCACACCCGGATTCGCCAACTACACCAAGCGTTTCACCAGCCTTCACCTGAAATGAAACGTCATCAACCGCGTAAACATATTTCCTGCTACTGGGCAATATCCCCTGCTTGACCGGAAAATATTTCTTCAGGCCCCTGACGTCCAGCAATGGCGCATCCGGTTTTGTGCTCGCCTCGGAGATAGTTGCGTCTTGTTGTTCCTTGCTCATCACTTCTGACCTCCAATTGCGGTGGCCGGACCAGTGTTCCAACAGGCAGCCAGATGACCCGGTGCTTTTTGCTCCAGGGACGGTCGCTCAACTTCACATCTACTCGTCGCAGCGGAGCAACGAGGCCGGAAGGCGCATCCAGAGGGCAAATCCGTCAGCGCGGGAACCGTGCCGGGAATGGTGCTCAGTCGTGAGCGTGCCTGACCAGGAAGCTCCGCCTCACCGAGTTTGGGAACCGCTTTCATGAGTCCTTGGGTATATGGATGAAGCGGGTTGCTATAGATATCACGAACCGGCGCCTCTTCGACGATCCGTCCCGCATACATAACGACAACCCGGTCAGCCATCTCAGCGATGACGCCCAGGTCGTGAGTAATCATGATGATTGCAGTGCCGAGCAGTTTCTGCATCTCTTTCAGGAGATCCATGATCTGTGCCTGGATTGTCACGTCGAGTGCCGTTGTCGGTTCGTCCGCGATCAGAATTTTTGGATCGCATGAGAGCGCCATAGCGATCATGATACGTTGGCGCATCCCGCCGGAAAGCTCATGGGGATAGGTATCGATGCGCTGTTCCGGTGCCGGGATCTTGACAGTCCGCAACATTTCCAGAGCTCGTTTCCGGGCGTCATGTTTTGACAGTTTCTGATGGATACGGATCGATTCTATCATCTGCTCGCCAACCGTCATGACGGGATTCAAGGCCGTCATTGGTTCCTGAAAGATCATAGAAATTTCGTTGCCGCGTATGTCGAGTAGTTCTTTCTCACTGAGCTTAAGCAAATCGACATCGCCATATTTAATTGAACCACCAACGACCTTTCCCGCACGGGACGGTATCAAACGCAAAATTGACAGTGAAGTGACACTTTTGCCGCAACCTGATTCGCCGACAAGACCAAGAATCTCGCCCTGACGTAGCTGAAAAGAAACATCATCGACAGCCGGTAGCGTCCCCTGCCGGGTATGAAAATGAGTCTTCAGATTTTCGACGTCCAAAACAATTTTATATGGCGGAGAGGGCGCCTCGGAATTCTCAGAAGTCATTGATAATTTAGTACTTTCCATCGGCCTTTGTTTCCTATCGAACTGTCGTCGTTCTCTGATGTTTATAGTGCCGGATTCGGGCCGAATCTAACTTGAATTTTATATTGATACCAATTCCCGCTATCCCTTTATCCCATTATGAGACCAAATGTTGACAGCATCAAGTAAATTGTATCATTATTAACGATATCAATGTATGATAATTTTTATTATATGTATGGTTACATTTAAACAATAAACGAAAAACCTTAGGGAGGTAATATAGTGATAAAGATGCTTCGAGTCGGCTATGGAATGCTCGTGATAGTAATGTGTACTTTCGCGAGTAATAGCCAGGCTGCAAACAAGAATGAAATTATTGTCGCTCAACCGGTCCTGCGTCAGCAGTTTGACCCAACAGCTCTTGTCGCAACGACAGACTTCATGCCTCAAGATATGATTTTCGATGGCCTGTTCAACTTGACAGAAGATGGCATTACACCCGCGCTGGCTGTCAGCTGGGTTGTCTCTGAAGATGGCAAACAGATCGACTTTACCCTGCGCGATGGCGTCAAGTTCCACAATGGTGATCCCTTCACAGCGGAAGACGTGAAATTCACCTTGGATCGGGTTCGGGCACCGGACAGTAAGCATGCTTACCGTAAGCCGTTTACAGACGCGATTAAAGATGTCGTCGTTTTGGCGCCGAACAAAGTCCGTTTCGTTCTTTCAGGACCATGGCCAGGATATTTCACCGGCGTCCGGAACGCGACTGTCGGTATACTTCCGCACGCATATTATGAAAAAGTCGGCCCAGAGGGTTTCCAAAAAGCCCCGATCGGTACCGGCCCGTTCAAGCTGGCAGGTATAAAGTCCGGTGAATGGTCTCAGTTTGACGCTAACGATGATTACTGGAATGGCCGCCCGAACGTGGATTCGGTCAAGAAGCTCCTCGTTAAAGAAGAATTCACTCGTTATGCGATGCTGGCCAACAATGAAGCGGACATCGTTATGGGGGTTTCCGGTCCGCTACTGGATAAAATTCGTGCCGACAAGAAGGCTCGGATCATAATGTCAAAATATAGCGGCACTTCTGGGTTCTATTTTAACAAGACGTCTTTCCCGGAATCGCAAGACCCACGGGTGCGTCTGGCTTTTGGCCATGCCATCGATCTGAAAACTATTGCAACGAATATTCTGGGCGATGTTTGCGAACCCGCCGCAAGCATTTTCACACCTGCCACGTTTGGGCACCTGCCTGGTCTGGATATCATTTCTTATGATCCGGCTAAGGCAAAAGAGCTTCTGGCTGAAGCTGGCATCAAGCCTGGCATGGAACTTACTGATGCCATTCATTCGGCGTCTTTTGGTTCGCTACCAAATGCCCCGGCCGTTCAGGAGGCTATCGCTGGCTATCTTGAAGCCGTTGGGTTCAAGATCAAGCGCGAATCCTATGACACTGGTGCTTGGTTGAAGATGATGCGCGCTGGTAAACAGCCACAACTTTTCTATGGCCCGTCCTCTCTTCCTGATGATGGTTCCGCGACGTTGGAAAGCTGGTTCCTAACCACATCTCCTTGGTCCTCCGGTAACATCAGTGTTCCTGAGTACGACGCGCTCTTTAAAGAGCAACTGGTGGAAGTTGATCCGGAAAAGCGCCGTGCGATTCTGCAAGGGTTTGCACGTGATGAACACGAGCGTCATGCTGGCCTACCCCTGTTCTGGTGCAACACCCCGTTCGCTGTTGGTCCGAAAATCAAAGATTGGTCTCCGAGCCTTGGCAGTGGTTACCAAATGAATCTCGACCAAGTAACCTTGAACCAGTAACGGGCGTTAAGCCGAACAAATTGTTGGAAGCCGTTAATAATTATGTCCAGTCGTTTTTTCTTTCAACGGTTTGTTCAAACCGTTCTAACGTTGGTTCTATTGAGCATGGTTGTCTTCGGATTGGCGCGATTATCAGGCGATCCTGTCCTGATAATGGCGCCGCCCGAAGCAACCGATGCTCAATTGGATCAAATGAGGGCTGAATACGGACTTGATCGTCCCTTGCCAGTTCAGTATTGGCGTTTCATATCCCGTGTTGCCCAAGGTGATTTCGGAATGTCAATCAAGTGGAACGTACCAGCTATCGATATCGTCATTGAGCGATTTCCGGCAACATTGTTGCTGGCGACGACATCAATACTATTTGGGATTCTTCTGGCGTTGCCGGTGGGAATCTTATCGGCCGTTAAACGCGATACCTGGATAGATAATTTTGGGAAGATCGTTGCACTGGCGGGGCAAAGTATGCCGACCTTTTGGTTCGGCATACTCCTAATTCTTATTTTTGCGGTATATGGCAAATGGCTGCCGACGTCCGGCTATGGGACGTTTTCCCATTTGATTTTACCGAGCATTACTTTAGGGGGGTTCGTTGCGGCAGCGATCATGCGCGTCACTCGATCGGCAATGCTTGATGCGCTGGAATCGGACTATATCCGCACCGCGCGGAGCAGAGGCGTTGCCGAATGGCGGGTAATCATGGTCCACGCGCTCAAAAATGCTGCCATCCCCATAGTGACGATAATTGGCCTGCAGGCAGCGACTATTTTGCGGGGTGCTGTCGTGACGGAGACGGTTTTCGTATGGCCGGGCATCGGAAAAATTGCTGTTGACGCCGTTTATGCCAGAGATTTCCCTCTGGTTCAGGCGGCCGTGCTGACGATGGGCGTCGTGTTTCTCCTTGTCAATTTGATCGTAGATTTCATCTACATCTATCTTGATCCTCGTATCAGTTATCAGAAGAAATAATAGGGCTAATCGTCATGAACCTTCAGGGTTTCCGTTCATCCCCGCTGCTGGAGTGGCGCTTTGCGCTTCCTAGTTTTTTCCTATTAGTGGTTTTGATTTGTGCCGTGTTTGCGGACTTTATTGCGCCGTACGATCCGACAAAACAAAACTTAGCCTTGTTTCTCAGCCCGCCGAATGCAGACAATTGGTTGGGCACAGATGCCTTCGGGCGG
>NZ_JBDNHC010000019.1:0-43052 GCF_041689005.1 Sneathiella sp. | reverse complement strand
TTGCCAGGTTTGATGACGAACCGGAACCACCAAAACCGGGCCAGCGACCTGCGCGACCGCCACGGGGCAAGCGTAAAACGATAACGAAACCGGATGGCCCGACGTCCACCGCAACCGGCACGCATAAACGGCAAATCCTGAAAGCCCGGACGGCGCCCAAGCGGTCGCGATAATGCGAATTGTCGGTGGAAAGTTTCGGGGCAAAAAGCTACTCCTGCCTGTAGACAAACGTATCCGCCCGACATCGGATCGGACCCGCGAAGCCTTGTTCAATATTCTAGCTCATGATGGCGGGATGCGGAGCGAATTCGGCGCCCTTCCCCACAATGCCCGGGTCCTTGATGTTTTTGCCGGAACCGGCGCGCTTGGGCTTGAAGCCCTGTCAAGAGAGGCCAAGCATGTAACATTTATCGATAACCATCCACAAAGCCTCAAACTGATAAAGGAAAATGTCCAGAATATCAGTGCAACAGGCGCCGCCGATATGCTCAACAGGGATGGTGCAAAACCGGGCATCGCTGGTGAGCCTTATGACCTAATATTGCTCGACCCCCCTTATCAGGGAGGGCTTGTTACACCCTGTATCAAGGGGCTCCTTGCGGGAAACTGGTTAAAACCAGCGGCAGTTATGGTAGTGGAACTTGCAGCAAAAGAAGCCTTTACCGCGCCTGATACGCTTGACCTTCTGAAAGAGCGCACCTATGGCGCGGCGCGGCTCCTGTTTTTCAAACTACGCTAGGCCCCCTTCCCTATACCGGACTCAATGTGACGATATTTTCCAAACTGTTCCGCGATAAGCGCGTGCCGCTCGGAAAATGAAGGCAGTTGCGAGAAGGTCAGTAACGGTTCAGCGAGAGGGTGAAACGCTGTGTTCTGAAATTCAAGTGACAGGCTGAGGCGGGGATTTTCTGCCTGATCCGTATAGGCGCCGCCCCAATGATATAAATCCTGTGCCCATCCAAGGAGGGAGCCCGCCTTAACCGGAAGCGCCCGCGCCGCCTCACCATTACGGAGGCGGACGGACATGCATCCATTATTCTCAGTCGCATCGGTAAGCGGCAGCCATAGGGAGAGACTCATAAGAAGTTTGTCACCGTTCACGTCAAAAACTGTTTGCGCATCACAGTCGCGATGCATCGACCATCCGGAATCTCCCTCTTTTGCAAGATGCCAAGCCCACAGATTGGGCAAAACTGCAAAATTATTGCCGAGAAAATAATGCAAAAGACAGCTCAGCCGAGCAAATAGCTGCCACGGCTGATCATAGACATAGATATAAACCGGCGGAATCGCCTGATCGTGAAGCGTCTGCATCGCCTCACGTACTGGTTTTATGCTGGACTCCTGGAAAATGCGAGGAAACTGCATATATCCCTCCGCCCAGAAAGTCTCGGCGATGGTTTTGAGCTCGAAATTGGAAAGCGCAATGTCTTCGACTTTCACGTCCCCGCCGATTGTGAGTTCCGGCGCGAGGGAAAGCCAGTCCTGTTCATTGAAACTATCAGGCATATTGCCCCGCCACATAACCGGAGGACCAGGCCCACTGGAAGTTATATCCGCCGAGAAACCCGGTGACGTCAACAGCCTCACCAATAAAATATAGGCCCGGAACAGACTTTATCTCCATGGTTTTTGAATTAAGCTCGTCCGTGCTAACCCCGCCCACCGTGACTTCCGCCTTGGCAAACCCTTCGGTCCCGTTGGGAAGAAGTTTCACCCGGTTGATGGCTGCTGCAAGCTTTTGAATGAGTTTATCTGAACAATTACCGAGTTCGGGCAATGAAGGAAATTCCGCAAGCAGCTTAACAACCAAACGGCTGGCTAAATGCTCTCCCAGGATTTTGGCGACATTGGATTTGGGCTGATCGCGCCGCTTGTCTTTCAGCAAGGTCTCACAATTGACGTCCGGCAGGAAATCAATGTAAATCGGCTCTCCTGTCTGCCAGAAGGAGGAAATCTGCAAAATCGCCGGGCCGCTTAATCCGCGATGGGTAAACAACAGATTTTCCCGGAAGCTGGTTTTCCTGCAATGGATCATTACATCCGCAGAAATCCCCGTCAGCTCGGAAAAACGCATCTTATCCTTGGGATCGAACGTCAGCGGCACCAGGCCCGGTTTTGGCGTCACAAGTTGAAGGCCAAAGGTTTTCGCTATCCGATAGGCAAAATCATTCGCCCCAAGCTTCGGAATAGAAAGCCCGCCCGTTGCGATCACGACAGAGGACGCCGAAATACTCCGGTCGTTCACCGAGACCGCAAAACAGTCGTCGCATTGGCGGATGGCCTTCGCGCCCGCATCCCGCCAGATACTGACATTCGCCTCCGCGCATTCCGCCTCCAGCAAGTCAACGATGGCGGCGGCACTGCCGTCACAGAAAAGTTGACCCAGCTTCTTCTCGTGATAGGCAATTCCCTGTTTCTCAACCAGAGAGATAAAATCCGTTTGCGTATATCGAGTGAGAGCCGACTTACAAAAATGGGGGTTGTTCGAGAGAAAACTCTCGGGTCGAGCAAAGATATTCGTAAAATTGCAACGGCCCCCACCAGAAATCAGGATCTTTTGACCGGTCTTTTTCGCTTTTTCTAGAAGCAAAACTTGCCGACCGCGTTTTCCCGCCTCAAGGGCACACATCATCCCCGCGGCTCCGGCCCCGATAATAATGACATCAAATTCCTGCTTCGGCGCAGAACTCATGCTAGCAGCCTTATATATGTTTAAATGCGAGATTTAACGGCGCCCGAACAGCTTTTCAATATCACTTAATTGCAGTTCAACATAAGTTGGGCGTCCGTGGTTACATTGTCCGCTGTGCGGGGTAATTTCCATTTCCCGAAGCAACGCATTCATTTCGTCAATTGAAAGACGTCTCCCGGCCCTCACAGATCCGTGGCAGGCCATGGTCGCACAAACATCGTCCAGCCGGTCTTTCAGGGCGAGGGCCGTGTCCAATTCTCCAAGGTCGTCAGCGAGATCCTGAACAAGGCCTTTTATATTGCAATCCCCGAGCATGGCCGGGGTTTCGCGCACGACCACGGCGCCAATACCGAAGGGCTCCAGCACCAGCCCCATTTCAGCAAGTTCTTCCGCCCGCTCAGCAAGCCTACCGGCCGCGACTTCTTCCAGTTCGACCACCTCAGGCAAAAGCAGCATTTGCCGGGCAACCCGTTTTTCCGCCAGTTGCTTCTTCATGCGTTCCATGACCAAACGTTCATGGGCCGCATGCTGGTCAACGAGGATCAGGCCGTTTGTCGTCTGCGCGACAATATAGGTTTCATGCAGCTGGCTACGGGCTGCACCGAGCGGGTATTGTTCCAGTTGTGGCCCCGAAGATGACTTTCCCATACTGCTGTCAGCCGCCCGCGCCATCGGCGGTGAGTCGCTGGCAAGGGGAGCCTGATAGGCGCTGTTTTCTTCGGCAAGACCCGGGGAAATAGCCGCCGGCATTTCATTCCATCGGCCCCATCCGCCGGACCCTCCTGCCCGTGATTGCAGGGGAAGAGGGGACATCGTTTCATTGCGAAACGCGCCGAGGGCCTGCCCGGATATCGTGGAGGAAGCACGGTGTCCATGTTCGGCCAGGGCGTGACGAAGTGCGCCAACGATAAGACCGCGAACACCGCCGGAATCCCGAAAGCGTACTTCCGCCTTTGCCGGATGAACATTGACATCCACCTGATCCGGCGGCAGTTCAAGAAACAGCGCCAGCAACGGATGCCGGTTGCGGGCCAGCAGATCCATATAGGCCCCGCGTACAGCTCCCGTAAAGAGCTTGTCGCGAACCGGGCGGCCGTTGACGAACATGAATTGCATGGCCGCATTACCGCGATTGAACGTTGGAACCCCGGCGTAGCCCGCGAGCCTTATACCGTCCCGTTCAGCATCGATTTTGATCGCATTATTAGCAAAATCACGCCCCATGATCGCGCTCAAGCGGTCAAGCCAGGCTTCAAACAAATCGCCTTGCGCCGCATTCACACGAAGCGCAACCCGGCTGTCGTCAGCAATTGTGAAGGCGATTGACGGATAGGCCATGGCGAGCCGTCGAAGCGCATCGAGGGCCGCCCCGAATTCCGCTCGCTCTGTTTTCAGGAATTTAAGACGTGCCGGTGTGGCAAAGAAAATGTCCCGGACTTCGACTCGCGTCCCTTCCGTTCCCCCAACGGGCTCAACCGGGCCGTGGCGGCCCCCTTCGACGGTTCGGGACCAGGCATTTTTCGCCTTTTCAGGCCGAGTGGTGATCGTCATCCTGCTGACAGAGGCTATGGAAGGGATGGCCTCACCCCGGAACCCCAGGTTCTGGATAAAAACCAGGTCATCATCCGGGAGCTTTGATGTCGCGTGGCGCTCGAACGACAGCATAAGTTCATCGGCCGTCATTCCCGCCCCATTGTCGGTTACGGTGATCAGCGACCGGCCGCCGTTCCGCATCACAACATCGATTTTTGTTGCACCGGCATCTATGGCGTTTTCGACCAGTTCCTTAACTGCCGAAGCCGGTCGTTCCACGACTTCACCGGCGGCGATCTGGTTGACAATATTTTCTGGAAGGCGTCTTAACGTCATTATCTGTCCTGCAGGATTATCGGTCCCGACAGTAACAAAATAACGGTCCCTAACCTATTGCTTTTTGACACCTGCCCCCATGGGGTCAAGTCCAACTGGCTTGCCGACAACGACCACAATCAGCTTTTCGGGATCAAGTATTTTCCGAGCAACCCGTTTGACATCTGCCTGAGTTACGGCATTGATAAGAGAGGCCCGCTGGTCCAGGTACTTAATCGGGAGATCGCTCACTTGCATGGCGACCAGAATGCCTGCAATGCTTGCGTTTGAGGACAGGCTCAAGGGGAAGGAGCCATTTAGATAAGTCTTGGCATTGGAAAGCTCATCAGCTGTAACCCCATTTTCTCGAATCCCCGCTATTTCCTGCTCAACAAGTGATAATGCTTTTTTCACCGACGCATTCCCTGTCCCGAACCCACCCAGCTGCAGGCCCGAGGCGTCCAGTGGGTAAAGATAGGTGTAGATGGAATACACCAGACCCCTTTTTTCCCGAACTTCATCAGTCAGGCGCGATTCAAAACTGCCGCCACCCAGAATGTAATTCAACACATATGCCGCGTAATAATCCGGGTCATCCCGTTTCACGCCTTGCCCCCCGAAAG
The DNA here is from genome assembly GCF_041689005.1 of Sneathiella sp. Lineage (GTDB taxonomy): Bacteria > Pseudomonadota > Alphaproteobacteria > Sneathiellales > Sneathiellaceae > Sneathiella. Next base: position 37,886 of record NZ_JBDNHC010000019.1, on the reverse strand, counting down.
TGACCAGACTTTGAGGGATATCCTGCGGGATAATTTCGATCGCCGCTTCCGCCAGGGGTTTCACGTCTGGAATGGGGCGTGCAGTTGCCGTCGCCGGGAGCGCCCCGAAAGTACTATCCAGTAAGGCGGCCAGCTTTTTTGCATCGATATCGCCGACCACGCCGATAATCATGTTATCCTTGCCAAGCGCGGTTTTAGCAAAATCTGCAAGATCTTGGCGGGTGACTGCTGCCATCGTTTTGAGTGTCCCGTCCGTTGGCTGGCTATAGGGATGATCCCCAAACGCCAAACGGAACCATGCCTCCCCCGCAAGACTCCTCGGGTCCGAGAGTTGTCTATTCAGCGACGTCAGGATTTGCGCCCTGATGCGCTCTACCGGCTCCTCGTCAAATCGGGGCGCGCTGAGCGCCAGGCCAAGCAGGCGGAAGGCTTCATCGGTATTTTCACTGAGCGTTTTAAGGCTGCCCGAGAAATTATCCTTACCAACGTCGAAACTAAGCTCGATTGCAAGGTCGGAAAGCCGTCCCTGAAAGGCCTTGCTGTCGAGCTCACCGGCGCCCTCATCCATGGTCGAGGCGGCAAGATGAGCCAAGCCAGCCTTGTCCGCAGGATCAAGGCTGGATCCACCGCGCCAGACGACATTCATGCTCACGATAGGGATCGAATGTTCTTCAACCAGCCAGGCTTTAATGCCACCGGGGCTGACGACTTCCTGTATGTCAGCCGCCCGTACCGGCACGCTGAATAACCCGATTAAAAGCAGGCCGACGAAAATGGCCATTAGGGAGCGAGGTCTTTGTATATGCATTTCCTAACTTCTCACATTTTCTGGCAGCAGCCGGCCGACAACCGATCTCCGCTCATCAAACAGGCGTTGTGCCGCGGACTGGACATCCTCGGCCGATACTTCGGAAATGTGTTTTGGCCAGTCGACAATTTGCTCAAGTGCCTCTCCACTCGCAAGGGCGGCGCCAAATATATTTGCGGCCCCCCGAATGCTGTCGCGCGCATAGATCGCATCGGCCAGCATTTGCCTTTTCGCACGGGCCAACTCTGTCTCCGTCACCCCGTTTGCAACGATGTCAGCAACAATTTCCTGTACCGCCGCTTCAACCTGGTCAAGGTCATAATTGGCAGTCGGACTTGCATAGACAACAAAGGTCGATTTATCATAAGAGCCCGACTGGTAGTAGGCTCCGGCGTCGGAGGCGATTTTCTTATCGACGACAAGTCCGCCGTAAAGACGACTGGTCACGCCGCCACCGAGAATTTCGCTAAGGACTTCCAGTGCCCTTATGTTTTTCTGGTCCTTGCTGCGCGTTGACGGGGCGAGATAGCTTTGTTGCCACGACGGTTGGCGTACACGTTTGTCGCTCATCTCAACGGTGCGCTTGGCGAGTTGAGGCGGTTCCTGTACCCGCTCCCGTTTGGGAATATCAACGGCCTTGATCGGTCCATAATATTTTCGCGCCATGTCGAAGACCTCTTCGGCCTTAACGTCGCCGGCAACAATTAAAATGGCATTATTCGGGGCATAATAAGTTTTATACCAGTCGACAGCATCCTGGGTCGTCAACTGCTCAATTTCATGATGCCAGCCAATTACCGGCGTACCGTATGGGTGGGCGAGAAATTGGGCCGCATTAAACTGTTCGGCAAAAAGGGCAGAGGGATTATTGTCTGTGCGCATCGATCTTTCCTCAAGCACGACTTGCAGCTCCGGCCCAACCGTCTCATCGGTCAAAACTAGATTAGCCATCCGGTCGGCCTCCATCTCCATGAATAGTGGAAGCTTGTCGACACTGACATTTTGATAATATGCCGTGTAATCCTGCGACGTGAAGGCGTTCTCCTGTCCGCCGTTTTTAGCAACAATTGAGGAAAATTCCCCCGGCTTCAGCTTATCCGTTCCCTTGAACATCAAATGTTCAAGGAAATGCGCAATACCAGATTTAAGCGGAGGCTCGTCGGCCGCACCGATCTTGTACCAAACCATCTGGGTCACGACCGGCGCCCGGTGATCCTCAAGGACCACGACTTCGAGGCCGTTGTCGAGCGTCGTTATCTTGGGATCGAACAGCGTTGGAATTTTGTCGGCTGAAATGGCCGCTATCGGCCCCGCACATGCCCCTGTCGCTACAAGAAAAAGGAAAAGAAAAGTCTGTCGCCAATGACCCATAAAAATTCTCCGGTCGCGCTATTCCGTCTCTATGAATAAAGACATTGAAATAATATTTACAAGGGAATTATCACATAGTTTCGTGATGCGGTCGGATATGCCCCACGAAAGTCTTGGTTAGAAAGCTGACGTTTGCATCAATGGCAAGGAAATTAATTAAATAGTCCTTCAAGTAACGCCCGCTTTTTTCGCTCAATAATCGGCGTGTCTCCGCCTTCTCCCGGGGTGTCCCCAAGGGCGGCATTTTCCTGAAGACGCTTTTTCTCTTTTGCCGGATTGACCACAGTTCCGTAGGGCGGCTGGTCCTGCCAGAACATAACCCGCTCTAAAAACGATTCGTCGTCTTCGGCCAGCATTGCTGTTTCCGTATTAACAATCTGCCGTATATCCGGATTGACATTTTCGGCACCCGCCTGTCGCAGCAATGCCAACTCGCCAGCCGATATTCCGGCCTCTGCCACTTCATCCTTGGTGACCGGCGCAGGAGCTGCCTGTGCACCCAGAAGAGCCGTTCTCGCGCTGTTCTCGGCGAGTGCGTCCTGAGGCCCCTTTTGCCCCGGAGCCGGCGGCCTCAAGGAAAAATCAGGAGGAATAATCAACGGGGCCTTGGTAATCACCGTGAACTCATCGGGGGCTTTTTTTGTCCCGATTCCAAGTGCTTGTTTCGTACTATCACACCCGGTCAGGGTTATAGCGGCCAACAGGATAAAGCCTATAACAGAGCTCACTCTTTGCATTTAATGCCCCTTTCTTCGCGCTATTTTATCGGATTTCCGGTCCTGAAACAAGTTTTCAAGTACAATAAACGCGACGCCAACGATAATTGCCATATCCGCGACATTAAACGCCGGCCAGCGCATGAAGATGAGATCAAAATCGAAAAAATCCGCGACTGCGCCAAGGCGAACGCGATCGATTATATTTCCCACTGCGCCGCCAAGAACAAACCCGAGACCAATGGCAAGGACCTTATTTGTCGCCTTTCCAAGCCAGACGATGATCACGATGGAAATTACACTGGAAACTCCTACCAAAATCCACCGCATATTATCCCCGGCAAACATGCCAAAGCTGACACCGCGGTTCCAGACCATGACCAGATTGAAAAAGGATGTAACTTCGATGCCAAGCGGATGCGCGGCCATCACATCTATCAGGTAGATCTTGCTGATCTGGTCAATTGCCAATACGGCGATCGCGACGATTATCCCAATGCGGAACATAAATGTTACGCCTCTTCCTGAAGCGACAAGCTATCGACAACATCGGCACAGCGAACACAAAGATCGGCGTGATTTTCATTGGTTCCCACTTCGTCCAGAACCTTCCAGCAACGTTCACATTTCTGACCATCCGCAAGCGCTGACACAACGGCAACTCCAGCGACCTCTTCAAGTCTGAACGCGCCCTCCGGCGCCGCTTCGGTCGAAATTGTCACCCCGGACGTGATGCAGATATCCGCTAGATTTAGCCCGTCGAGAACAGCTTTATATGCCTCCGTCACATATACGGTTGGCGTCGCCTGCAAACTCGATCCAATCCGCTTTTCGCGCCGTTCGATCTCGAGCGCGCCGGTTACCACACGGCGGAAAGCTCGCACACTGAACCAGCGGTCTATAAGCGCGCCGTTCTCCCATTCAGCCGGGATTTCAGGGAACTGGCGCAGATGCACACTACTTTCATCGCCCGGAAACCGGGTCAGCCAGGTTTCTTCCGCCGTGAAGACAAGCATGGGTGCCAGCCAAGCTGTCAGGCAGTTGAAGAGATGGTCAAGGACTGTGCGCGCGGCACGGCGGCGTATATCATTTTTGCCATCGCAATAAAGGACGTCTTTGCGGATATCAAAGTAAAAGGCAGACAGTTCCAGTGTACAGAAATTATGAATAGCCGAAAAAACACGGCTGAATTCATAAACAGTGCAATTCCGACGAATTAGCAGATCAAGTTCCGACAAGCGATGCAAGACCCATTTCTCAAGTTCCGGCATCTCTGCAACTTCAAGCCGCTCCTCCTCCTCCCAGCCATCGAGGTTGCCGAGGATGAAGCGCAAGGTATTGCGAAGCCGACGATAACTGTCGACTTGCCCCTTAACGATCTCGTCGCCAATACGCATATCCTCGGAATAATCAGAGGCGACAACCCAAAGCCGCAATATATCGGCGCCGTTCACGTCTATGATTTTCTGCGGCGCAATGACATTGCCGAGAGACTTCGACATCTTGCGACCCTTCCCGTCCATGACAAAGCCATGGGTCAAGACGGCATCATAGGGCGCACGGCCACGGGTCCCACAGGATTCCAGCAAGGATGAATGGAACCAGCCCCGATGCTGATCAGTGCCTTCCAGATAAAGCGATGCGGGCCATCGCAGCTCCGGTCTCGCCTCGAGCGTAAAGGCATGAGTACAGCCGGAATCGAACCAGACATCCAGAATGTCTCTCGCCATTTCATAGTCATTGGCATCATAGTCATTGCCAAGGAATCGTGAGGACGGGGATTCAAACCAGGCATCCGCCCCCTCATCTTCCATGATATCCAGAATGCGAGCGTTTATTGTCTCGTCACGGAGTAGCTCACCCGTTTCTTTATGGGTGAAAACAGTTATCGGGACACCCCAGGCACGCTGCCGGGACAAGACCCAGTCGGGCCGGCCCGATATCATAGCATGCATACGATTGCGCCCTGATGCCGGAAACCATTTGGTCTCGTCAATCGCTTTCAGGGCCTTATCGCGCAAGTCATTGGTTTTCATGGAGATGAACCACTGACTGGTATTCCGGAAAATCAATGGTGCCTTTGATCGCCACGAATGCGGATATGAATGAACCAGTTTCCCACGTTTAAGAAGCGCCCCGGCCTTTTCCAGTTCATCAGCAACATTCTCATTGCACTTATAGACATGCTGTCCGGCAAACATTGGCACATGATCATAGAAGGTGCCGTCTTCACCCACCGTCTGCGGTATTTCCAGCCCATGAACCAATCCGACTTCATAGTCTTCCTGACCATGCCCCGGTGCCGTATGAACGAAGCCGGTACCGGCATCCATGGTGACGTGGTCGCCGTCAACAACAGGGACATCAAAATCATAGCCCTGACCCTTAAAGGGATGATCGCAGATAACACCTTTGAAGGCCGCTCCCTTGCCCTCCCAAAAGATGTCGGCACCAGAAATGCCGGTTTCCTTTTTGACAGCATCCAGAAGATCTGCGGCAACAAACAGCTTCTCGCCCACAACGGCGAGCGATCCGTCCTCTACTCCGGTAACTGTCACGCCGACATAATCCATGTCCTCGCCATAGGCGATGGCGCGGTTGCCCGGCATGGTCCAGGGTGTCGTCGTCCAGATGACGATGGATGCTCCCTTGAATTCTTCCGGGCCGGATCTTACCGGAAAGCGAACATGGATCGTCGTTGACGTATGATCGTGATATTCAAGTTCAGCCTCAGCCAGCGCTGTCTTCTCAACCGGTGACCACATGACCGGCTTCGATCCACGATAGAGCCCACCGTTCATGAGGAATTTGAGTAGCTCACGCACAATCTGTGCTTCCGCGTCATAGCTCATGGTCAAATAGGGCCGTTCCCAATCGCCAATCACGCCAAGACGCTTGAACTCCTGCTTTTGGATATCAACCCAATAAGTTGCAAAATCCCGGCATTCCTTGCGAAATTCCGCGACCGGCACGTCGTCCTTGTCTTTTCCAGCTTTCCTGTATTTTTCTTCAATTTTCCATTCAATCGGCAAGCCATGACAGTCCCAGCCCGGCACATAATGGGCATTCTTCCCCATCATCTGCTGCGAGCGATTGATGACATCCTTCAAAATCTTGTTCATGGCGTGGCCAATATGCAAATTGCCATTGGCATAGGGTGGCCCATCATGGAGAATGAATTTCTCGGCGTCCTTTGATTGCGCCCTCTGGCGTTCAAACAAATCCATTTTCTCCCAGCGATCGAGCAACCCGGGTTCCTTGGCCGGAAGCCCGCCCTTCATTGGGAAGTCAGTACGAGGTAAAAAAAGCGTCGATTTATAGTCAGTGCTCATGGCGGCAAACTGATCCTAACAGTGTCAAAATATCTTGGTAAACATGCGGCGAAAAACGCCGAAATTCTCTGGCTTTCATCCTGGTCATCAGGCATGAACCTTCTTTACCCGGCCTTATCCGAAGAAGACCGGGATTGTAATTCGTTCATAAACGCCGTGGCTGGCGCTTTCACCCTTGTGAACTGCCAAAAACTCTATCATGGCAAGTCTTTTACCAACTCCGTTATCCGCTGTCGAGAAATCAAAGGCAAAAAATGGACAATGTTAAGAAAGGGTCTTCTTGTCCGCATATTTGGTTTGCCGGTTGTCCGGCTCCGCCAAAATTGTTCGCGCGGCCTTTACATCCAGGGCAATCTGCACCGTAAGCTCATCAATCCCTGCAAATTTCATTTCAGGCCGGATAAAGTCAACGAACGCGACTCTCGACGTCTGCCCGTATAAATCTCCCGACCAGTCCAGAATATGAACTTCCAGCAGCACATCTTTTTTATCAAAAGTGGGGCGCTTGCCAAAATTTGCGACACCATTGATCCAGTCGACATGCGTCCCATTTTGCAGGCCGACCCGGACCGCATAGACCCCTAGTTTTGGATGATGATAGCCGACAAGAGGAATATTTGCCGTTGGAAAGCCAACTGTACGGCCGCGCCTGTCACCGTCAACGACCGTGCCTTCCACCTCCCACCAATGGCCGAGCAGGGCTGCGGCTTTTGACGGATCACCCTGTTTCAGGCATTCGCGTATGGCAGTCGAGGAAAAGATCGTCGTCTCCTCTCCCACCGGTTCCACCACCGTCAGGCCAAATCCGAATTTTTTCGCAAGCGCAGCAAGAACGACCGTTGTTCCCTGCCGCTTGTGACCAAAAATAAAATCATACCCGACGACCACGTGAATGGTCTTATATCCGTCCACTAAAACATCCTTTACGAATTCTTCAGCGGATTTTTGCGAAAAGGCGAGGTCGAATTTAAGGGCGACCATCACGTCGACACCCAGCCATTTCAAATGCGCAGCTTTCGTTTCCAGAGTGGATAACCGAAAAGGTGGAGCATCGGGCGCAAAAAACTCCCGGGAATGAGGCTCAAAGGTCAGGACACCTGACGGCACCCCTAGTTTGTCCGCCTGCTTCTGTGCCTCGGCGATAACTGCCTGATGTCCGCGATGGACACCATCAAAATTACCGATTGCAAGAACCAGCCCCTGACATTCTTCGGGGACTTTACGATAGTCACGCAAAATACGCATGGTACAGATATTCCCGTATATCAAATTTTCTTTTCTTGAATACGCCTTGATACCATTAAAGTAGCGTCCCCTTCCAGTATAACGGTGTCGCCTATGGTACAGACGCAATCAAATCCGACCCGTTTTCCGTTTATTTCCCGCAAAGTCGCGCGGGCGATGACGGTATCCCCAATACAGACCGGCGCCTTGAAACTGAGACTCTGATTTACATAAATCGCCCCGGGTCCCGGCAGCTTGGTCCCAAAAATTGTCGACAGAAGCGCCGCAGACAGCATGCCATGCGCAATACGTTCCTTGAATATTGTTTTTTCCGCAAATTCAGCGTTAAGATGAACAGGGTTTGTATCGCCGGATATTCCCGCAAACATGACAATATCTGCTTCTGTAATTGTCTTGGCATAGACTTCCGTCATACCGACGGTCAAATCTTCAAGATAATACCCATGTAAATCGTCGTAATCAGACATTCAATTCCTACTCTTTTCCGCCGTTGGAAGCGAGGCAATATAGAAGAAATTTTATCGCGGCCGCAAGCGTCTTGCCTATTCACATAAAATAACATTGCCCAACGGGAAACAGTTTCCGCGATGCTTGGTGCAATTTTAACTATTTTTTCAGCTTCCGTGACATACCCTACCCGACACGAGGTATTGTATTACATGAAATTTATTTGAGCCTTGTTCTTTAAAGGTATAAGCAAAAGGGCGATTCCATGGCTGTCGATATGAATATGTCGATTCTTATTGTTGATGATTATAAAACAATGTTGCGTATTATCCGCAACCTATTGAAACAACTTGGATTTAATGTTGTCGATGAAGCCGCAGACGGCTCTGCCGCACTAGCGAAAATGCGCACAAAAAATTATGGGTTGATAATTTCCGACTGGAATATGGAACCGATGACGGGATATCAGCTGTTGAAAGAGGTTCGTGCGGACGAAACCCTGAAAACAACCCCGTTCATCATGATTACAGCCGAATCCAAGACAGAAAATGTTATCGCGGCAAAAAAAGCAGGGGTCAATAACTACATTGTAAAACCATTTAATGCCGCCACGCTGAAAACCAAGATTACGTCCGTTCTGGGCGAATTCTAGTGGCTGAGTTGACTGAAACAGCTCGCCTTCGACAAGAAATTTCTGATCTCCATCAGGATTGCCGGGACCTGGCAAACTTCATTACGGCGGCTAGAAGTGAAATTGCTGAAATGCGCCCCAATGATCTGAAGCAAGACAAGCTGCCCCGCGTGGGAAAAGAGCTTGATGCAATTGTCGAGGCAACCGAAAATGCCACGAACCAGATTATGACCGCGACCGAAAGCATTATGTCCGCCAAGGTGACAGAACCGGATGTCGTCAATGATGCCTGCCTTCAGATATTCGAAGCCTGTTCATTCCAGGACATTACCGGTCAGCGGATAAGCAAGGTAGTTGCCACACTTGAGTATATTGAACAGCATTTGGCCCGGCTGACGAAGGCCTGGGGACATAAATCAGACCAAACCGGATCAGCTGAAATATCCGATCAGGAAACCGATGAGGAAGCCCAGTTACTGAACGGGCCGGCCCTCGCCGGAGAAGGAATTAACCAGCAATTTATTGACACCATTTTCGATGAAAGCGCAACTATAGCGCCCAAGAGCAAAACGTCCCCCGCGCCTGAAACCCCGAAGTCCGAACAACTGTCCGCTCAGGAAGAAATAGACGCGTTGTTCGATTGATCGCCCAGAACAGAAAATATTACCAACACATATGGCCCATGACATAAGTCGGCGTGACGCCATACAGCTTGATGATTTGCTCAACCTGACTGTTGGCCGGAGCGGCCCCGTCAGTCAGCCCCCATTCTTCCGCATGAATGCCGCCCCCAATTAAAACGCTGTCCAGACCCGCCGCCACTGCTCCCTTGATGTCAGTGCGCATACTGTCACCGACAGCCAGGATTCTTGACGGATCCATAATTCCGAGTTTCCCCATCGATCCTTGATATGCTTCAGGATAGGGTTTGCCGAACAGCAGCACCCGGCCGCCGAGCTGCTCATAAAGTGCCGCAATCGACCCGGCGCAATAAATCGTGTTGGTGCCCCGCATGACGGTGAGGTCCGGATTGGCACAGAGCATGGGAAGATTACGTCTTAATGCCTCTTGCAAGAGTGTCCGATAATCTTCAGGCGTTTCAACTTCGTCATTCACCAGACCCGTGCAAATGATGAAGCCAGCTTCGTCGATTGAGGATACCCGGGCATAATCGAGATCTTTCTCCAGGCCTTTATCACGTACCGCACCAATTTGGTAAAATCTTGTCCCCGCTCCCTGCAAAAGAGCATACTGCCGATTTTCCAGAGCCTCGCGCGTCAAATCGCCGGAGGTCAGTATATGGTCATAACAAGTTCGTTCGATGCCCATCTGTGTCAGGAAATCGACGACATAATTATGCGTTCTCGGCGCGTTCGATAACAGGATGAGCGGCGCACCGTTTTCGCGAAGTTTTGCCATACTCTCCAATGCGCCAGGATACGGCGCATGACCGTTATGCACAACACCCCACAGATCCAGTATGAAGCCGTCATAATGGCGGGCGATATCGGCAAGCCCGGGGATAATTTTGAATGTCATTAGTATTCCATATTTTACAAGACAGGGAAAATTGTGACGCCGGTTCGCTAGGTGTTAATTTACCGACTGCGGGGGTCTCGGCACGCCAAAAAGATACCCCTGCCCAAAACCGACTTCCACATCCAGAAGTCCGATAACCGTGTCTTCATCTTCCACCATGCTTGCGATAAGCTCAATATTCTCGCGCAGGAGAGCTTCGCGAAGATCATCAGGATGAATATCCATTGGCAAACCGGCTCCCCCCGGCAATAGATCGGCGGCAGCCACTTTCAGGTAGCGGAAATTATTCTTTCCGACCTCATGAAAATCTAGATTCAGCCTGTGAACATGATCCATCGAAAATGAAAATCCCATTTTAGCAAGAGTGCCCAACCCTTTTCGCACGGTGTCCGTCGCAGCATCGATCTCCTCCTGGGCGAATTCCAGAATAAGGCTTCCCTTTAAATCCTTATTCTGATCCAGAAACTCAACAAATTGCTTGAAAAAAGCTGTATCCCGTAAAGTCCGCGACGAGACATTGACGAAAAACCCGATATCGCTGTTACGCTGGCGAACCCGTCGGATCAGTTGCACACATCGAATGAGCAGAAGATTGTCAATTGTCCCGATAAGGCCGGTACGTTCAGCTACTTCCAGATACTGACCAGGGGTAATCACTTCACCCTTTGGCCCACGAATGCGCGAAAAGGCTTCATAAAAAAGGGTGCGGCGCTGGGGCAGGCGAACGACAGGCTGCAAATACAGATCGACCTTGTTTTCCTGCAGTCCAGAGCGCACGATTTCCAGGATTTCATCATCAGTTGGTTTGCCCGTTGCGTTGTCGCCAGGCGCTTCGCCGATGTCGGGTCTCGCTTTCTCCGAGATCTCATCCTCTGCGGAAAGGATAACTTCCTCTGCCTCCTCGGCTTTTGCGGTGACATCAACTTCGTCTGTCTCCTCGACGGAAAGCTGTTTCAGCAGCTTGCGTAGGATCTGCATTTCCGCGGCAAAGCTATCCATGTTGCCGTCTTTACCCGCGAGACGACCGAGTATCGTCCCAAACCGATCCAATCCACTTTCGGCATCGGCGAGGTCACTTTGCAACTTCCAGACATCCCGCTGAAACCGTGATCGTTCGACATGTCGCATAATAAAGTCATGAAAGAGGGCACATACCAAAAAAAATACACCCGCGGCCCAATATCCGGTAACCGGATTTAACCCGTCAACATACACCGGTGCCTGAACCGCTATAACGATAGCTGACAATATATATGCGGCAACGATAATACCATGATAAAGCACGCGACGTTAACTCCCCCAAACTTTCTTTTGCCTAGTTTAACCAAAATTTTTAATTAGGAAAGCTAATCCGCAAGTGTGGATTCGGCTTGCAAATATCTATTCCCTGACCGGCCGATATGGATATAGTGAAAGAGGGAGAAAACTTAACATAAAGAAGATTAAAAATGGGACGATTAGAGAGCAAGATAACCATCATAACCGGCGGTACAAGCGGGATTGGCTTGCGTACTGTCGAAGTTTTTGCAAAAGAAGGGGCGACGGTCATATTCTCAGGACGACGGGAAGCCGAAGGAAATGCCATTGCCGCCAGACTTGGCGATGCCGTACATTTTGTGCGATCCGATGTCTCGGTCGAGGCCGACATGCAGGCCTTGATCCTCGGGGTTGCCGACAAATATGGGCGAATTGACTGCCTGTTCAACAACGCCGGAGGTCCTGCTCCGGTTGGCAGTATTGAGACAATTGACTATCCAAAAGCAATGGAAGCGTTTGCTCTTCTTTTTGGCGGTGTTCTTCTTGGGATAAAATACGTGGCTCCGATTATGAAAAAGCAGGGATATGGAAGCATCATCAATAACGGGAGTATTGCAGGGCATCTTGCCGGATATTCAACGTCGATGGTCTATAGCAGTGCGAAAGCCGCCGTTCTGCAATTGACCCGCAGTGCCGCGATGGAGCTTGGCGAGTGCAATGTCCGGGTAAACTCGATTTCACCGGGTGCCATTGCCACGGGTATATTCGGCAAAGCCCTCGGCCTCAAGGGACAGGCGGCCGAAGATACTGCCGAAGTCGCCGGGCAATTGCTGTCTCAGGCACAACCTATTCGCCGTGCGGGTCTGCCAGAGGATATTGCGAAGGCGGCATTGTTTCTCGCTTCGGATGACTCCACGTTCGTCAACGCCGCGGACATCGTCGTCGATGGCGGCATGATTGGTGGTCGGCATTGGTCAGCGCATCAGGAAAGTGTCAAGAATCTGGGAAAAGCATTTCGCGGCGAATAAGGAGAAGCATGCCGCGTCCTAATTACCCTCAAGTCGGCCGATTGCAAGGAATTTACGCCGGCGATCCTCGCGCAGTTCGCCGGGTTCCTTCTTCATGAGCTTGGCCAGCTCTTCTTCAACGGCGTCCCCCAGCGCGTTAATCGCCGCCGGAATATCCCGCTGGGCACCCCCGATCGGCTCATCAACAATCCGGTCGATAACCTTCAGGGCCAGGAGATCCTGTGCCGTAATTTTCATCGCCGTTGCTGCTTCCTGAGCCTTGTCGCGGGTTTTCCAGAGGATTGCGGCACAGCCCTCCGGGGAAATCACAGAATACACCGCATTCGCGAACATCAGGACCGTATTCGCACTCGCGAGGGCAACGGCACCGCCCGATCCACCTTCACCGACAATCGATGCAATCAAGGGCACTCGGACGTCGAGGCAGACCTCGATTGAACGGGCAATGGCTTCCGCCTGACCGCGCTCCTCCGCGCCGATGCCGGGATAGGCACCTGACGTATCAATAAAGGTGAGGATCGGCAAGCCGAAATGATCGGCCATTTTCATCAACCTCTGGGCTTTTCGATATCCTTCCGGCCGCGCCATCCCAAAATTATGGCGCAGGCGGCTTTCCGTGTCCTTGCCCTTTTCAGTTCCAATCACCATAACGCTCTGGCCGCGAAAGCGTCCCAACCCGCCAATGATCGCCTGATCGTCGGAAAAGGCCCTGTCTCCGGCGAGCGGTGTATAGTCTTCAATGAGCTGGGTGGTAATTTCGTTTAGCTTGGGCCGGTCAACGTGGCGGGCCACTTGCGTTTTCTGCCAGGGAGTAAGCTTTGCGTAGGTTTGCTCTAACTGATGGAGAGCCTTCTGACGGAGCTTGGCAATATCTTCGTTAATTTCGATATCAGTGGCATTTTCCAACCCTTCGAGTTCCCGGATCTTGCCTTCAAGATCAGCAACCGGCTTTTCAAACTCAAGAAAATTGTTCATATATTGTCCATGCTCCACTGGTATCCGCAGGCCAATTAATAAATTGGCGGAACGGTTACGTCAATGAACCGTTCCGCCAATTCCATAATTTATACGCAAGGGTTAGTTCCGTGCCTCGATTATTTCGGCTTGAATGACTAACGCCTCCGCCTGTTTGATTGAGGCGATATCGATCAGACGTCCATCCAGCGCCACCGCACCGGCACCCTCGGCCTGCGCCTTCTCCATAGCTTCAAGAATACGCCGGGCTTTTGCAACTTCTTCCTTCGCCGGCGTAAAAATATCGTTGGAAAGAGGAATTTGCTTGGGATGAATGGCCCATTTTCCCTCGCAACCGAGGATCGCCGCCCTGTTTCCATGGGCAACATATCCATCGTTGTCGGAGAAATCGCCAAACGGGCCGTCAATGGCCCGCAGGCCGTTCGCTCGTGCCGCCACAACCATTCGGGCGATGGCATAATGCCACATGTCACCCCAGTGAAAATCACGCGAGCCATCTTTCGCGGGATCGGTCAGAACGCCGTAGAGCGGGTTAGGCCCCCCAATCGAAGTTGTCCGCGCCTTTGTCGAAGCCGCGTAATCTGCGACACCGAAATGGAGGCTTTCGTTCCTTTTGCTGGCGCCAGCGATCTCATGAATATTCTGCATCCCAAGGGCCGTCTCGATGATCAGTTCAAAGCCGATCTTCTTTTTCCTGCCTATCGCCGTCTCAACCTGGGTTGCCAGCATATCAAGGGCATAAACATCAGCCGCCGTTCCAACTTTCGGGATCATGATAAGATCGAGGCGTTCACCGCCCTGCTCTAAAACATCAATAACATCGCGATACATATAGGGCGTATCCAGTCCGTTTATCCGGACGGAAATCACCTTGTCCCCCCAGTCAACGTCATTCAGCGCCCCAATGATATTCTTGCGCGCCTGCGCCTTGTCATTGGGGGCGACCGCATCTTCAAGGTCAAGAAAGATAACATCTGCGTCAGACTTTGCCGCCTTTTCAAACATATGCGGACTGGAGCCGGGAACGGCGAGTTCACAGCGGTTTAAACGCGATGTGCAGGGCTCCGGGACGGTAAAACTCATTGGGGGACCACCTTTTTTTCTTTTCGTTCATAAAATTTTGTGAAAGGAAATTGCTGCACCCGCGTCACAGAGTCAAGTTTTCAACTCAATAATTTTGCGTTTGCAAGCGGATGATGGGTTGAAACGATATCCATAAGTCGTTGCTGCAACACATGCGTGTAAATCTGGGTCGTTGAAATATCCGCATGCCCTAGCATTTTCTGAAGGCTTCGCAAATCCGCGCCCCGGGCGAGAAGATGACTGGCAAAGGCATGGCGGAGGACATGGGGAGAGACTTTTGAAGCATCGATATTGGCCTCGACAGCCAGAGCCTTCAACATTTGACCGAACCGCTGACGTGTCAGGTAACCTTGTCCGCCGCGGGAGGGGTAAAGCCATTTTGAGTGTTTGTCGTCCGTACAATAGGTATTCCGAACTTCGAGATATTTTTCGAGCGCCTTCTTCGACGCCATGTTCACTGGCACGAGCCGTTCCTTGTCGCCCTTACCGCGAACAATCAGGAATCGGTCCTGATCCCGCAGAACCGGATGCGGCAATGAAATAAGTTCAGATACCCGCAGCCCTGTGGCGTAGAGGAGATGCAACAAAGAGAAGAGACGCTTTTTATCGGCCGTTTCTCCCTCCGCCGTCGCGAGAAGTTTGTCGACTTCTTCCTCGCTTAAATATTTCGGAAGCCGGCGGCCCGCACGGGGACTGTCTATATTAAGGGACGGATCATCGGTCCGGATTTCATCTCCCAGTAAATAGGAAAATAGCTGCCGAACGGCACTTAGCCGTCGTGCCTGAGTTGTATTTTTAAGTCCAATGTCGTCAAGAAATTTTAGGTAGGCCCGAATATCAGCGGGATTTGCCGTTTTTAAACCTCTACTGCGCCGCTCCAGAAACCCTGTGAAATCCTCCAGATCCCGGCGATAGGCCGAGATCGTGTTGACCGCTGCCCCTCTTTCCATCACCAGCATTTCCAGAAAACCTTCCAGCAGATGCCCCGGCATCTTACAGGTCTCGCAATATGGCGGCTTCCAGCGCTAGATGGCGCGCCTCATCCGTCAAGCCAATCTTCTGGAGCGACGTGAGAACCGCGGACAAGCTGTTGACAGACAGCATCGCCGGCCCCCCTTCGCCGAGCAGGGCAAGGGAAAGCGCCACCGTTTCCCCGACACGGCCATTGTTGGCGGAGATTTCAAGGTTTTTCTCGATCACCTTATTTGAGAAATCCGATTGCGGCACCTGACCGAGGCCAAATGCCGCCGACCAGAGTTCATCGGGAACTTTCTCGCCGAATATTTCCAGAATACTGAGTAACATGCCCACATTCGCCCCTTGTTCAAGTTCCGGCCCTTTAACAAAGGCCGAGGGATCGAATGCCGAGGGGGTCCAGCGGGCAATTCCGGGCGTCCCGGAAATCAGCATATAGGCATCCGCCCGCGCGATTTTTTTACCGGCAACATCTCGTTCCCGCGCCGTCCCCCGAAGCGCTGACCGCCGAATGCTTCGCTCCCAGAGAGACGCCTCCGCAGAATCTCCCGCCGCCAGTAAAACCCTGAGGGCATCGAGTTCAAAATCACCGTCCAGACTTACCGCCGATATTTGCTTCAGCAACGGCAAAGAAAGCCCTGCCGCCGCGAAATAGGTGCCGTCCTGTTCACCCGCCGCCCAAAGTTCCCCTATTAGGCGGGCCTTTTCCATCGGATCCTTTTCAGAAGCGGCCTGACGAAAAAATCCCGCCATATGCCCTAAATCGATCGCTGCATCATCATCATCGTTTGCCAGGGCTCCGGCAATTATGAGCTGGCGGACAAGTCCGGCTGGCATGCTTCCCACGGCAAGCGAGACATAGGCGGCTCGCAAACGATCATTTTTTTCGGCTATTTCTTGCTTTGCCAACGCCCACAGCAGATCAAATCCCGCTTTCTCCGCCTGCTCATAACTCAAACTTAATCCGGCTTCCTTCATCATGGCAAAATGAAGCGGCGATATAACTTGATCCGTTTCTTGCAATTTGGAATTTCCGCCCACAAGCCTATCAAACAAGCCAAAGAATAGGCTGTCGGTTCCTTCATCCTCATTCAGAAGGCTGACTCCAAGTTCAGCGCGGCTCATATTCCCGGATAAAACATTACAAAAGACGGAAGCCTTCTCCCAAAAAAAGTCGGGCGTATTCTCAGTCATTCCCTCTATCTTTTTACAAGCCTGTTCGTTCTTTCCCTCTAACAGTAGAAGGTCAACCGCCGTCCGCTCAAGGCCCGACGACATTTTTGACGCCGGCACTCTCTGAACAAGTTGCGATGCCTCCACAACGAGACCTGCGTCCCGTAATTTATTCAGTCGTAATTGCATTAACTCCGTCGGCTCTTCAGAACCACGTGGAATAGCGGCGGCTGTCAATAAAAGCCTCCGCAGCAGCTTCTGCATTTCCGGTGATGACGATGAGACGGGCAAATGTTGTATCAGGGTCGCAACACGCGACGAAGATGTTCCCTGCCACATACTGGACCCGAGATCACCGGTTGATGCGTCAAGAATTCCTACGGATGCCGCATCAAGTCCGCCAAGCTTCTGTACGACAACAGATCCTTCTATGCGGGATCCTTCAATGACCTGTTTTTGTTTTTGCGCGGCAGGAGCGGGCTCCGGGGATGATTCACTTGTGTTCGCGGGGCGGGATTGCTCGGGTTCACCTAATAAGGGAACAAGACTGCGTGGCTTATTTTGTGCCGCAACGGTCGAACTTGCCAATGTAACGAAGCCAAGCAATATACCCGAAAGCAACCGTCGAGTATTATTTCGGGAACTGGTCATTCGGGATAACTTTCTCAACTTTGGCCGTGGGCGCGGGAATGTCCCAGGAAGCCAGGAAAATGCCTCCACCAATCAGGACGGCGGCAACTAGAAAAAGCAGGAAAAGAGAGAACTTTGACATTATTTAAATCACTATATCCAAAGTTTGACCGCCAAAACATGGGGGTCGTTGGTAAAACTGTTGCTATTTAAAGCAGTAAACTGCGATTATGGTACAAATTTGGCTTTATTGATTAGCACGGTTCGTCGAAACACATCAACAACCTTGCAAAACTATTCGCCAATGCGAAGAAGCCAAGACAGTGAAAAGTGGAAAGATGAATACGAAAAATGATGTTCGTGCTGCGCCGAAGGCAACAAAGGCAGCGTTGGTAAAGCGCCCCGGTGACAAGCCCATTGTCCTCGTGGGATTGATGGGCGCGGGCAAAAGTTCTGTCGGCCGCCGTCTCGCCCAGGAGCTCGGATTGCCGTTTAAAGATGCCGACGCGGAAATAGAGGCCGCCGCCAATCTCTCGATCCCAGAATTCTTCGAACTTCATGGAGAACCGGCATTCCGGGAGGGTGAAAGAAAGGTTATCGCGCGGCTTCTGAAAGAGCCGCGGCATGTTCTCGCCACGGGCGGAGGAGCTTTTCTGGATACGAAAACTCAGGCGTTAATCGCAAAAAAAGGCTGCTCAATATGGTTGCGTGCGGAGCTGGATATACTTTACAAGCGCTGCATGAAACGCAACAATCGCCCGCTTCTGAAAGGCGGCAATCCAAAAGCAGTATTGAAAAAGTTGATGGACGAACGCTATCCGGTTTATGCCAAGGCAGATATAACCATCGACAGTGGTGAAGGACCGCATGAAATTGTCGTGGCAAAAATTATTGCCGCGTTATCCTCTCTAAAGGTCTAAACCCACAAACCACAGGCGAAAAATGACATCTTCCCCCTCCATCTCTGATACTGCTTACTCACATGTACCGGTTTCGCTCGGAGATCGTGCCTATAATATCCTGATTGGCGCCGGGTTGCTCCCCAACGCAGGAGGGTTGATCAAGCCTGTCCTTCGAACACCGCGGGTTGCCATCATCACCGACGAGACCGTTGCTGCCCTCCATCTCACCACATTGCAACAGTCTCTTAACGCTGCCGGCATCGATAATTTTCCAATTATCCTTGCGCCTGGGGAAAGCACGAAAAGCTTGTCCGTATACAGTGATCTCATGAGCAAGCTGCTGGACTCCCGTCTTCAACGAGATGAAGCAATTATCGCGTTCGGAGGCGGCGTCATCGGCGACATAGCGGGCTTCGCTGCCTCCACATTGCGCCGCGGCATTGATTTCATCCAGATCCCGACAACCCTGCTATCGCAGGTCGACAGTTCCGTTGGCGGCAAGACCGGCATCAATGCCGCGCAAGGGAAAAATCTTATCGGCGCGTTTTATCAGCCCCGCCTTGTCCTTGCTGATGTTGGCTTGCTAGAAAGCCTGCCAAACAGGGAAATCCTTGCGGGCTATGCCGAGGTTGTTAAATATGGACTGCTTGGAGATTTCGCCTTTTTTGAATGGCTCGAAGCGAATGGCAAAAAGGTGATTTCCGGCGATATAGCGGCTCGAATTGCCGCTGTTGAAACAAGTGTACGGACAAAAGCGCATATCGTGGCCGAGGATGAACGGGAGGGCGGCGTGCGGGCCCTGCTCAATCTTGGCCATACGTTTGGTCATGCGCTGGAAGCGGAAACCGGATATGGCTCCCGGATGATCCATGGTGAGGCAGTAGCCCTTGGGATGATCATGGCGGCCGAGCTTTCCGTGCAGATGGACCTGTTAAGCCGACAGGACATTCTGCGGATCAGGCAGCATTTCGCAGAAGTAGGTCTCCCTTGCAAGGTTCCGTCGATCTCGGGAGTTGACTGGCAAGCGGAGACTCTGCTTGCCCATATGCGGCAGGACAAGAAAATTGTCGGCGGTCGCCTTACCTTAATCCTGATGAAAGAGATTGGGTCCGCCTTCGCCACGCAAGCAGTATCGGAAGCCGATATACTGTCGGTGATTACAGACGAACTGGCGAGTGCCTGAGATGAGGATTTCGAAAGGAGTGATAGAAACTTAAGCGATGGACGTTCAACTTATTCTGTTGTCATTGGCAATATTTTTTCTGCTGCTGCTCTCCGCGTTTTTTTCAGGATCAGAAACTGCTCTTACCGGGGCCAGCCGCGCCCGGCTTCATCAAATGGAGCAATCCGGCGACAAGCGGGCCGGTCTCGTCAATCTGCTTCGCGACCATCATACTAAGCTTATCAGCGCCATTCTTCTTGGTAATAACCTCGTCAATATTCTGGCGTCCGCGCTGGCAACAAGCATGTTTATCTCAGTTTTTGGAGATATCGGAGTCGCCTATGCGACATTGGTGATGACAGTTCTCGTCCTCGTTTTCGCTGAGGTTTTGCCGAAAACTTTTGCGTTGCGCCGAACTATTCCCCTCGCCCTCTTCGTTGCACCGATCCTGCGGCCTGCGATCTTTGTACTGTCGCCGGTTGTTCTGGGCATCAATATCGTCGTGGATATGACGTTAAGTCTTTTCGGCGTTAAACCACATCATGGCGATATGGAGGCACTGACCGACGCTGCACAGGATGAACTCAGGGGAGCGATCGACCTCCATTCTGAGGATGCAGGCATTATTATGCATGAAAAATACATGCTCGGTTCCATTCTCGACATGGATGAAGTTGATTTGTCTGAAATCATGATCCACCGAAAAAACGTGGAAATGGTTGATTGTTCAAAGCCGGTCCAACAGGTCATTGATCAGGTTCTCAGCAGCCCCTATACGCGATTGCCCCTCTGGAAGAAAAATCCGGAGAATATCGTTGGTATCATACATGCAAAAGACCTTTTGCGCGCTCTCATTCCTCTCAACGGCGATTACGACAAGTTGGACGTGGAGACGATTGCGCTCAAACCCTGGTTCGTGCCAGAAACAACGACGCTCCGCAGTCAACTTAATGCCTTTCTTGAACGCAAAAGCCATTTTGCGCTCGTGGTTGATGAATATGGCGCTCTTATGGGGCTGGTGACACTGGAAGACATTCTTGAGGAGATTGTCGGTGACATTGCCGATGAACATGATCTTGCGGTCAGTGACGTAAGAATGCTGAAAGAGGGCAGTATTGTCGCCAAGGGCGATGTCACTCTTCGGGATCTGAACCGCCAGTTAAACTGGTCGCTTCCCGATGACGAAGCCGCCACGATTGCCGGGCTTGTCATTCATGAGGCCCAAATCATCCCGGACATTGGCCAGGTTTTCATTTTCCACGGCTATAAATTTGAAATTTTGAAGAAAGAGCACAACCAGATAACGGAACTGCGAGTAACTGCAATCGATCCACTTGATGACAGTGAGTCGTAAATTGTTGTCCCAATGTACCTGATCCTTCTGAATATTATTGGACCTGTCGTGGTAACGGCAGGATTGGGCTTTTTCTGGGCGAAATCCGGACGGGCGTTCCATACCGAAACCGTGACCGGACTGGTCACAAACGTCGGCGCCCCCCTGCTGATTTTTACCACGCTTATTAACCTAGAAATGCAATTGGCGACCTTTTTTGAGTTCGCCATGATTGCGGCCCTTGCGGCATTCACCTTCTGTCTTATCGGCTTTGGGATCCTTAAGCTCTTGCGACTGCATGTCAGAAATTATCTACCAAGCCTAATGTTCCCAAACACTGGAAATATGGGGCTGCCGCTGTGCCTTTTTGCCTTTGGAGATGCGGGGTTGGCTCTGGCAATTGCCGTTTTTACCGTATTTTCAACCCTACAGTTTACCTTCGGCATCTGGCTGTCCTCCGGCATTAATTCCATAACACAGATATTGAAAACACCGCTTATTTACGCGGTTATTCTGGGACTGATAACAAAGGCAACCGGGATTCCGGTCCCAGGGTGGATCATGAATACCACAGGCCTCCTTGGCAGCCTGACCATTCCGTTGATGTTGCTCGCCCTGGGAGTCAGTCTGGCCAGCCTGTCTATAAATCATATCAAGCTGGCCGCTGGGCTCGCGGTATTACGACTAGCGATTGGATTTACCGTTGGACTTGCCCTCGCTTATCTCTTTAATCTGGACGGCGTTGCCCGCGGTGTCCTCATTTTGGAATGCAGTATGCCTGTGGCGGTGTTTAACTACCTGTTTTCCCTTCGCTATAACCGGGCGCACACCCAAGTCGCCGGAATGGTCCTGATTTCTACCCTGTTATCGTTCCTGACACTTCCCGCGCTCCTTCTCCTTGTCCTGTAACTTTGGTTCAGGCGTTGTAACCATCGCTTCTCAGGCACCGGCTTCTGAAATGATCGAGAATGGCAGATCTAATTCGCGACGTGCGGGAATGTTCCTTGCGATTTCCGTCGCGGTCCACTCGACAACAGAATTCATTCACGGATATATTTTCCTCAGCGCATATCTGGTTAAGGGCCTTCCACTCTATTTCTTCAAGGCGGATACTTGTGCGATGGCTTTGCCCGGACGCCGGATTAATGATGGAAATGTTGCGATTGACGAGGGTTTGGGGTAGCTGGATATCCATGGCGCTCTCCTGATATGTACTTAAAGTTGCTGTTTATTTTTATAAACTCCTAATAAGAGCATATAGGCGCATGCAAATGAGGTTCAATATCAACTGTAAAGTAATTTCAGTTTTTTTGTAAAGTGACGCCGCGCGTTAATCGGTGCCTTTTACGTCGAGCGCAAGAGCATGAATGTCCGTCGCCAATTCATCTGCCAGAACGTCATAAACGGCTCGCTGGCGGGCAACACGGGAAAGGCCCCGAAACTTATCTGCGACGATTTCAACGCGAAAATGGCTCTCACCCTGAGGTCGCGCGCCGGCGTGTCCCGCATGCAAATGTGATTCGTCAACGACCTTCAATTTTACGGGGTCGAATACTTTCCGAAGCTTGCCTTCGATGGTTTCTGCAACTGACATGTCAGGTTATTTGGTCTCCGATTGATCCGGGTTCAACGCCCCCATCTTCCCTTCTTTCACAGGTTTTGAACAGGGTAATTTAAAAATTCGGTTAGCGCAGGGAGCGGCAACGGTCTTGTTTCTGTCTCTGGATGTTTCTCAATTACCCCCTTTGTGCGATAAAAGATAGCTCATTTGGGCTCTGAACCTTGCTATGGCGAACCTCACAGCCCATAATAATTCCATGTCGAAGCATCAGGAAATACCTTTAAGCGGACCGTCGCCGGAAAATCTCGGTCGTGAATGCAATCATGCTGATTGCCATGAACTGGGAGAATTCCGCGCACCTAAAATCCGGATACTGGAACGGGGAAGTCCTGACGATTACCAGTGGTTTTGTCTCGCGCATATTCGGGAATTCAATAAATCCTGGAATTTTTTTGACGGCATGACGGATGAGGAGGTTCTGCGCTATAAGGATGAAGATATAACCGGCCATCGTCCAACCTGGCAGATGGGGTCACGGACAGCACGTGCCCACCGGGATTTCACCTATGAAGACCCCTTCAATTTTCACGAAGAGATGGGAACAGGTGAAAAAGGGCCTAACAGTCAGGCGCATGCGCCCAAAATCGACAAGAAGGAGCGGGACGCATTAGCGGTCCTTAATTTAAAACCGGGGAGTTCCTTGACGGATATCAAGCGTCGCCACAAGGAACTTGCTAAAAAATATCACCCAGATGTTCGCGGCGGCGATAAAAAGACTGAAGAAATACTGAAAAATATCAATCAGGCCTATACACATTTGCGATCTTGCGTTAACTCGTAAGTTCGCCCATAAAAAAATAACCACAAATTGTGACACGGAATAGTTATTCATGACGTCCTTAGAACTTGCCGGAAATGCACCGGATATAAAAATAAACCTCCCGGATATAAAAATCTCGGTTCGGGACGTTTTTAAAATCGACAGCGATATGGAAGTGCCGGCATTTAGCGTTGCCACGGAACGGGTTCCCGATCTCGATCCTGCATACGTTTTTGACCATGACACCACTATGGCCATTCTGGCTGGTTTCGCCTTTAATCGCCGTGTTATGATTCAAGGGTATCACGGAACTGGAAAATCAACCCATATCGAACAGGTCGCCGCCCGCTTGAACTGGCCCTGTGTCCGCGTCAATCTGGACAGTCATATCTCCAGAATTGATCTCGTCGGTAAGGACGCTATCGTTCTTCGCGAAGGGAAGCAGGTCACGGAATTTCGTGAAGGTATTCTTCCCTGGGCGCTTCAGTCGCCAACCGCAATTGTTTTTGACGAATATGACGCTGGCCGTCCTGATGTTATGTTTGTAATTCAGCGGGTTCTTGAGGTTGAAGGCAAACTTACCCTGCTCGACCAGAACCGGGTCATTCGCCCGCACCCGGCATTCCGGATGTTCTCGACGACCAACACCGTAGGCCTTGGCGACACGACCGGGCTGTACCACGGCACACAGCAGCTTAACCAGGGACAAATGGACCGCTGGAATATTGTTACGACCCTGAATTACCTGTCGGAAGATACGGAGAACGAGATCGTTCTGGCAAAAACACCAAGCTACGATACGGAAGAAGGCAGAAAGACAATCCGAGCCATGGTCGCCTGTGCTGATCTAAGCCGCTCCGGCTTCATCGCCGGTGACATTTCAACGGTAATGAGCCCGCGGACGGTGATTACATGGGCTGAAAATGCTGAAATTTTCGGCGATATCGGGTTTGCCTTCCGGGTCACCTTCCTTAATAAGTGCGATGAAATTGAACGGCCTGTCGTTGCGGAATATTACCAGCGTAGTTTTGGTGAAGAGCTTCCCGAATCTGCGGCCAATATAGTTTCCCGCTAGATCCCGTGACCCTGACAAACAATAAA
The DNA here is from genome assembly GCF_041689005.1 of Sneathiella sp. Lineage (GTDB taxonomy): Bacteria > Pseudomonadota > Alphaproteobacteria > Sneathiellales > Sneathiellaceae > Sneathiella. The sequence continues at coordinate 13,797 of NZ_JBDNHC010000019.1, read as the reverse complement.
GAATCCCTCGCGGAACCGTTTAAACGTGCCGTTACGGCGGCAATGCGGGCAATGTCACGCGAAAAGGAACTGGAGGTTTCCTATAGCAACGACGCGCCGGGCCTGAGCGCTAATCGTGCACGCCTGCCAAACCCGGCGAAGGACCTCCCTCTTGAGGATGTCCAGCGAGTTCGTGGTATTGCGGACAGTCTGGCGCTCCGGAAACGCTACCATGACGACGGCCTCCATGCTCGGCTGACACCCCAAGGCGGTGAGGCTAAGGCAGTATTCGAAGCGGTTGAACAGGCCCGGGTGGAGGCGATCGGTGCGAACCGCATGAAAGGCGTCTCGGACAATCTGTTCAGACATCTCGATAATCATTGCAAGGAAAGTGGCTTTGACCGGATTTATGATAAATCCGATGCCCCGATTGCGGAAGTTCTGGGACTGCTGGCGCGAGAAAAGCTCGCGAATATCCCCGTCCCGGAGAGCGCCCGCAACATGGTCGATCTGTGGCGGAACGAAATTGAAGAGAAAAGTGGTGATGATTTCAAGGAGCTCTTGAATGCCCTTGGCAGTCAAAAGGACTTTGCCCACGCGGCCCGCAAACTACTTAAAGACCTCGATCTGATCGAAGATGCCGAAGGCGATTTCTCCGATGATGATGAGGCCGGCGATGGCGAGGAGGGCGACCAGGAGCCCGATGCGGAAAGTAGCGGCTCCGAGGGGGATGATGACGCGCAGGAAGCGAGTGCGGCTGAAGATGCCGACGCCCAGGAAGGGACCGGAGAAGACGGTACCGATAGTGAAAGCGGAGAAAGCGCCGATACGGATGCCGCCAGTTCCGGCGACGAAGCTGGGCGGGACAGGCGGCCTGTTTATCCGGATGATTTTCGGAATTCACCCAACACGGCGCAATATAAGGCCTTTACCACTGAATTTGACGAAGTCATTCAGGCATCCGATTTATGCGAGCCGGCGGAACTGGCGCGGTTACGGCAACAGCTGGACCAGCAGCTTACAAACCTGCAAAGCCTGATCAGCAAGCTCGCAAACCGGTTGCAGAGAAAATTGCTGGCGCAACAAAATCGTTCCTGGGAATTTGATCTGGAGGAAGGCATCCTCGATGCCGCAAGGCTCTCGCGAGTTGTGGTTGACCCCCTCCTGCCTTTATCCTTCAAGGTCGAGCAGGACACGGACTTTCGCGATACGGTTGTCACGCTTCTCATCGATAATTCAGGCTCCATGCGCGGACGTCCAATATCGGTTGCCGCCATGTGCGCGGATGTTCTGGCCCGTACGCTGGAACGCTGCTCGGTCAAGGTTGAGATACTCGGCTTTACCACGCGCGCCTGGAAGGGTGGTCAGGCACGGGAGAAATGGCTTGAGCAGGGGAAGGAGGCCAACCCCGGCCGTCTCAATGACCTGCGTCACATCGTCTATAAGTCGGCGGACTTTCCCTACCGGCGTGCGCGCCAGTCCCTTGGACTTATGCTTCGCGAAGGGTTACTCAAGGAAAATATCGACGGAGAAGGTCTGCTCTGGGCTCACAATCGCCTGCTTGGCCGGCCTGAGCAGCGCCGTATTCTGATGGTTATCTCGGATGGCGCCCCCGTTGACGATAGTACCCTGTCCGTCAATCCCGGAAACTACCTCGATCGGCATTTACGGGATGTTATTCGCTGGATCGAAACAAAATCGTCCGTCGAGCTTATTGCAATCGGCATCGGCCATGACGTTACCCGCTATTACCAGCAGGCCGTCACGATTATCGATGCGGAACAACTGGGCGGCGTGATGATGGAGCAGCTGGCCGATCTTTTTGATGAGAAAAAGCCTACCCGGCGCAACAAGGCCCAACAATGGTAAGGCTGGCTTTCAGCAGATAAGGTTTGTTTTGGGTGGATTTTGGCGACCTGATCTTACCAAAAAACTCCTGACATTACCGACAGCAATGTCCTCATAAAAAAACGGATGAGAATCACAATTCACCCGTTTTTAAAAATCTCAAAATGCAGCAGACGAAAAGTGACTAGGCCGCCACAGTCGCCTTCCGGATATCCCTTTTTACCCGGCGGGCCGAGATCGAAAGATCCGAATCCTGTGATTTCAAAAGGAACTTATCAAGGCCCCCGTTATGCTCAACCGACCGCAAAGCGGCAGCAGAAACCTTCATGCTGAAGGAGCGCCCGAGGGCATCGGACATCAGGCGGACTTCCTGGACGTTCGGCAGAAAACGGCGACGGCTTCTGTTTTTGGCGTGGCTGACATTATTGCCGGTCAGAACACCTTTACCTGTCAATTCGCAACGACGTGCCATCGTAAACCTCTTTAGCCATAAAAAAGAATGCCGGCGTGGAACGCCGGACGTGGAACCGGTTTTTAAGGAACAGCATGACATTCGTCAAGCATATTCCTAATCACTGTCCAATTTTCCGATGTAAACGACGGAGAACGCATCATTTTCCTAAAAATGAATTTAACAACTGCTCTGCCGCCACGGTTGGATCGATCTCACCAGCCTTCACCTGCGATTCCAGTACAGGAAGCTGCTCGGTAACGGCGGGATGTGCCTTGAGACGGGACAGCAGAGAATCGCTAAGCTCGGCCCACATCCAGGCAACAGCCTGTTCGCGGCGCTGGGTTTCAAGCTCCCCTTCCTTGCCGCGTGCCTCCCGGAACCGACCGATCGTCTCCCACAAGGTATCAATTCCCTGCTTTTGCAGGGCAGATATCATCAAAACTTCCGGCGTCCAATACTTGCTTTTCGGCCGCATCAGGCCAATCGCACCCTTGTATTCCATCGCCGCCCGTCTGGCGGTTGTCTTCAAGTTGCCATCCGCCTTGTTAATAATGACCAGATCAGCGAGTTCCATGACACCGCGCTTGATCCCCTGCAATTCATCACCGCCAGCCGGGGCAAGCAACAACATGAAGACATCCACCATTTCAGCAACAGTGGTCTCTGACTGGCCGACGCCCACCGTCTCGATCAGGACGACATCAAAGCCCGCGGCTTCGCACAGCAACATCGCCTCCCGCGTGCGCCGCGCAACCCCGCCCAGAGAGCCCCCGGAGGGAGAGGGACGGATAAAGGCATTTTTATCCCTGACCAGTTCCTCCATTCTGGTTTTGTCTCCAAGAATGGATCCTCCTGTCCGTTTCGAGGAGGGGTCAACGGTAAGAACCGCAACTTTATGCCCGTTTTTGGTCAAATGCTTGCCGAAGACCTCGATAAAGGTCGATTTGCCGACACCGGGAGTTCCGGAAACCCCTATCCGCACCGACTTTCCGGTCTCGGGTAAAATCATACTCAGCAGGGATTGAGCATCGCGCCGATGATCGGCACGAACCGATTCGACCAGCGTGATCGCCTGCGCAAGCGCCCGGCGGTCCCCTTTTTCAAGGCGGCTGGCAAGATCTACAATCTTCTGCGGCGTCTCATGCGAAATTATTGTCATGTCTTGGGTATGGGAAAATACGAGGGTTTCGTCAAGCATGATGAAAGGACTTTCGCAATTTACATCGAGCCCGTATTCTTAACGGCAGAAAGGAAACAGGTATGATCAGCACTATCAGTACGGTTGAAATGCATACTGGAGGCGAGCCACTCAGAATAATTGTTGATGGCGTGCCCGTGCCGCAGGGACGAACGCTTCTGGAAAAGCGGGCGTTTTTACGTGACCATGCAGATCATTTCCGCCGTTTCCTCATGTTTGAACCGCGCGGGCACAAGGATATGTATGGCGCCCTGCTGGTTCCTGCCGATCATCCGGACGCCGATCTTGCGGTGATTTTCATGCATAACGAAGGCTATAGCACGATGTGCGGGCACGCGGTCATCGCGCTCGGTCGCTATGCGCTTGATTATGGTCTCGTCGTCAAGGAAACCGAGGAAACGGCTGTTAATATACAATGCCCGTGCGGTTTGGTGAAGGCAGTGGTGCAGACCCATGACGGCATCACCGGCGCCGTCCGCTTCGAGAGCGTCCCTGCCTTTGCCTACAAGCTCGGACAGTATGTCACAACCCGCGCGTATGGCCCGGTTGAGCTCGATATCGGCTATGGCGGCGCCTTCTATGCCGTCCTTGATGCGGCGAGCCTAGGCCTGGATGTCAAGCGCTCCGCCACCCGCGACTTAGCCGCGGCCGCAACCATCATTTCGGCGGCCGTCAAGGAACAGGTAAAGGTAACCCACCCAGAAGAAGCTGAGCTTGGATTTCTCTACGGCACAATTCTAACCGATGGCCGCTTCGGCAATGAAGGCGGGCCGAGTGCGAATATTTGCGTGTTTGCGGATGAGCAGATAGACCGAAGCCCAACAGGCTCGGGGGTTACGGCGCGTATGGCTATTGCCGCTGCGCGCAAACAAGCCGCCCCGGGTGAGACCTGTCAGTTTGAAAGCGTGACCGGGGTAATATTCACCGGAAAGATCATCACTCAGCTTCGCGTTGAGCCTTATAATGCCGTAACAGTCGAGGTCGGCGGACAGGCCTACTATACGGGTTCAGCCGAGTTCACCTGGGAGGACGGAGATCCGCTCGCGGGCGGATTCCTGCTCCGCTAATAAAAATGAATCGAGGGCAAGATGGATAAAGTCAATCTTAAAGCAGAGGCTGTAAAGGCGATGGCAAACGCCTATTCCCCCTACTCCCGTTTCAAGGTGGGGGCCGCTGTCCTGACCGAAGCGGGACATATCTTTAGTGGATGCAATGTCGAGAATATCTCCTTTGGCCTGACAACCTGCGCCGAAAGGAATGCAATTGCCCAGGCAATTGTTTCCGAAGGCCCCGGCATGAAATTGCGCGAAGTCTTTGTGACCAACCATAATGAAATCGGCGTCGCCGGCGCCTGCTCCCCCTGCGGGGCCTGTCGGCAGGTGCTCGCGGAATTTTCAAGTCCCTCGACAATTGTTCACTACCCGGGAGAAACGGGCGATATCGAGACAACGGCGGAAAAACTGCTCCCGGACAGTTTCAGATTCTAAAACCCTCCTACCCGCGTCCACGATAGGACGGGACGCCCTGATCCGGAAGCCAGACATCGGCAAGCGGCGCGTCGGTCTGCCAGAACACATCGATCGGCATTCCGCCGCGCGGGTACCAATAGCCCCCAACACGAAGCCAGCGGGGATCCAGCAGGTCAACAATTCGCTTGCCTATCGAGACCGTGCAATCTTCATGAAAGGCGCCATGATTGCGAAATGACGTCAGGAAAAGCTTTAGGGACTTGGATTCAACCAGCCACTGATCCGGCACATAATCGATCACCAGATGGGCAAAATCAGGCTGGCCGGTCATCGGGCAGAGAGAGGTGAATTCCGGCGCGGTGAAACGGACAAGATAGTTGACGTCCGCCTGTCCGTTCGGAACCCGCTCAAGAATGGCCTCCTCCGGACTTTTTGGCTGCTCCACTGCCGACCCCAGTTGAGTGAGCCCACGGACATCTGTTTCTGTCATTTAACCCTTTCCCTCAAATCCGGAAATGAAACTTGTGATATTAGCGCCAAGTTCATTCTGATTATAGCCGCCCTCCTGGATCAGCACCGTGGGCATCCCCAAATTAGCGATTTTGGCCGCGATCTCACCGAAACCGATTGTGGAAACCGAGAGCCCGGCAAACGGGTCCCCTTCGAAGGCATCAAGGCCGAGCGCAACGAATAGAACATCCGGCGCATAGGCACGCAGGGCCTCAAGCGCCTGATCGAGCCGCGCGAGATATGTCGCATCCCGGCTGCCCTTAGGCACAGGTAAATTGAGATTGAAACCGTCGCCATGCCCACATCCTCTCTCATGGTCATATCCTGAGAAAAAGGGATAGAAATCACTCGGGTCGCAGTGAAGTGACACGGTGAAAACATCGGCGCGTTCATAGAAAATACCCTGCGTCCCGTTGCCATGGTGAACATCGACATCCAGAATGGCGACACGGTTGACGGTCCGCCGGGCGTATTCCGCCGCAATCGCAATGTTATTGAGAAAACAGAATCCACCGGCCTGATCCTTGAAGGCATGATGCCCGGGAGGACGGCATAGCGCGTAAGCAGCGCTGTTCGATGCCAAGTCGTCAAGAACATACGCCGTTGCCGTCACCGCCACATTGCTTGAGGCAACGGCCGCCGCCCATGTATGCTGCCCGACGGGGGCCGACATATCCGTTGTGAAATGACCAACCTCACCGACGATACCCGTTGGCATCGATGACATATGTCGGCCGGGGTGGATATTGGGGAGGACCTCTTCACTTTGCATCCCTGCCGCGTGCCAGCGCCCGTAGATAGTTTCTAAAAATTGAAGATATCCCGGCGTATGGATTGCCGCGCGAGGCGATGGCCCGAAATCATCCGGGCCGACGATGTCATGCCCGGCCCTCCTCAGGCCGTTGACCAGTGCTTCCGCCCGTCCGGGCACTTCCTGCGGTTCGTGGAACGCGCCCGATTTAAAATAGGTTTTGGGGTCATGCTGTGCATGGTCCGGACTATAGACGATTTTCATACCTTACCTTTCTGTCGAGGCAATCCTCAAGTTTATCATACCGCGACAGATGTGGTTCAGGTCAAGCGGCCCGTTTCTTGCGGATGAGCGACAGTACTTCGGCGGCGGCCTCGGGGATGTTTGTTCCTGGTCCATAAATAGCCGATACGCCCGCGTCATATAGCATGTCATAGTCCTGCGCTGGGATGACACCCCCGCAAACCACCAGAATATCTTTGGCGCCTTGTTTGGCAAGTTCATCAATGATCTGCGGCACAAGCGTCTTATGGCCCGCCGCCTGAGATGAAATGCCAATCACATGAACATCACTTTCGATCGCGTCCTGTGCGGCTTCCGCCGGCGTCTGGAAAAGCGGTCCGACATCAACATCAAACCCGATATCGGCAAAGGCCGTTGCAATTACCTTGGCACCCCGATCATGCCCGTCCTGACCGAGCTTGACGACCAGCATGCGAGGACGACGGCCTTCTTCCTTGGCGAATTCCTCGATATCCTTCTGTATCTGCATGAATCCCTCATCTCCCTCATAGGCGGCGCCATACACGCCGCTGATGGACCGGATCTCCGCGCGATGACGGGTGAACACTTTTTCCATGGCATAGGAAATCTCACCTACCGTGGCCCGCGCCCGGGCGGCATTGACACAAAGCTCCAACAGGTTTTCCTTACCCTCAGCCCCCTTAGTCAAGGCCTCAAGCGCGGCCTCACAGGCGGCCTTGTCCCGCGTACTCCGTATTTTCTCAAGCTTGACAATCTGTTGCCGTAACACTTCCGGGTTATCAACATCGAGAACCTCAATATTGCTGTCGTCCTTTTCAGACCGGTATTTATTCACGCCGACAATCGTATCCTGCCCGCGGTCAACACGGGCCTGGCGACGGGCGGCTGATTCTTCGATCCGCAGTTTCGGCATCCCGCTTTCAACGGCCTTGGTCATGCCGCCCAGCTCCTCGACTTCCTCAATCAGTTTCCAGGCTTCCGTCGCAATTGAATGTGTCAGGCTCTCGACGTAGTAGCTGCCGCCCAACGGGTCAATCACATGAGAGATTCCAGTTTCCTCAGCGAGGATAAGCTGTGTATTGCGAGCGATGCGCGCGGAAAAATCCGTCGGCAGCGCAATCGCCTCATCCAGCGCATTCGTGTGCAAGCTCTGCGTGCCCCCCAAAACCGCCGCCATCGCCTCATAGGCTGTGCGAATAACGTTATTATACGGGTCCTGCTCGGTGAGGCTAACGCCCGAGGTCTGGCAATGCGTGCGCAACATCAGGGAGCTTTGATTTTGCGGCTCGAACTCGCTGATTATTTTTGCCCAGAGCATCCGGGCCGCGCGTAACTTCGCAATTTCCATGAAGAAATTCATGCCGATGGCGAAGAAAAAGCTGAGGCGCGGGGCAAAGTCATCAATTTTAAGGCCGCTCGCCAATGCGGCCCGGGCATATTCCAATCCGTCCGCAAGGGTAAACGCCAGTTCCTGGACCTGCGTCGCTCCTGCTTCCTGCATATGATAGCCGGAGATGGAAATCGAATTGTAACGCGGCATTTTCGTCGAGGTATATTCAATGATATCGCCGATAATCCGCATGCTGGGTTCCGGCGGATAGATATAGGTGTTGCGCACCATGAACTCTTTCAGGATATCATTCTGGATGGTGCCGGATAGCTGCTCAGGCTTTACGCCCTGTTCCTCCGCCGCAACAATATAACTTGCGAGAATGGGCAGAACCGCGCCATTCATCGTCATCGAGACCGACATCTTGTCCAGTGGAATTCCATCGAACAGGATTTTCATATCCTCAACACTGTCAATCGCCACCCCGGCCTTGCCGACATCGCCGACAACGCGCGGGTGATCCGAATCATAGCCGCGATGGGTCGCCAGGTCGAAAGCCACGGAGAGGCCCTTCTGCCCCGCGGCGAGGTTGCGGCGATAGAAGGCATTCGAATCTTCCGCCGTGGAAAAACCTGCATACTGACGTATGGTCCATGGACGATTGGCATACATGGTCGCCCTGACACCGCGCTGGAACGGTGCCACCCCGGGCAGAGCCCCTTCGAGTTCCATGCCTTCCAGATCCGCGGCCGTATAGAGCGGCTTAACCGAAATGCCTTCGGGCGTTTCCCAGTTCAGATCCGCCGTCTTGCGGTCCCGCAACTCCTTATTCGCCAGGTTTTCCCAGTCTTCCAATGTTTGTTTTGGAAAATCGACCATTGTATCGGTATCCCTCATTTTTAACGGCATTTCGGAGGTAATAATATTTCCGGACCCACTATTCGGTCACTCTCCGAGGATGCGCCTTCTTATATAACCCAATTGCTTCGCTATATAACATACCAATTTTAAATTACCAAACGAGCGTTTGCCTAGTGTATATCTTCAAGACCATCGACAATCATCAATGAGAAAACGGGACAATCCTTACCCTGCCCCCTACATATGTTACTATTGACGGAATAAGAACAAATTGACACCACAGTTCGCATTCTCCCGCAGGAATTGCTTGCTTCCTGTGGTAGGTTGGAGTTGCAATGCGCCCATACTTCATTTCTGACACCACGTATGACGGCAAGACAGGACAGGTGACGGCTGTTCTCGGTCCGACCAACACCGGCAAGACCCATCTTGCCGTTGAGAGGATGATGGCGCATTCAGACGGTATCATCGGCTTACCCTTGCGATTACTTGCGCGCGAGGTTTACGACCGCGTCGTCGGTGTGAAGGGGGGGGCGAACGTCGCTCTGGTGACCGGCGAGGAAAAAATCATCCCGCCCCAAGCCTGCTATTTTATCTGCACAGTTGAGGCGATGCCCCTTGATCGTGGTTTCGAGTTTCTTGCCGTTGACGAGATTCAACTGGCAGAGGATCCGGAGCGCGGACATATATTCACGGACCGCCTGCTGTACGCGCGCGGCCGACAGGAGACCCTGTTTTTAGGCTCCGAAACTATTCGCCACTGGATCAAGCGGCTCATTCCCGATGCGTCCTTTATATCCCGCCCCCGTTTCTCCACATTGAGTTACCGGGGGGCCAAGAAAATTTCCCGGCTGCGGCCGCGGACGGCAATTGTTGCCTTTTCGGCAAGCGATGTATATGCCATCGCCGAACTCGTCCGTCGACAACGGGGCGGCGCGGCCGTTATTATGGGAAACCTGTCCCCCAGAACCCGGAATGCCCAGGTTGAACTCTATCAGTCGGGGGATGTCGATTACCTTATCGCCACGGATGCGATCGGCATGGGCCTGAACATGGATATCGATCATATCGCCTTTGCCGGTACAGTGAAATATGACGGTGCCCTGTCAAGACGGCTGAAACCTGCTGAATTTGCCCAGATTGCAGGACGCGCGGGCCGGCATATGAACAACGGCAGTTTCGGCACCACGGCAAATGTCGAGCCGCTGGACGATGAACTGGTCGCAAATATTGAAGGCCATAATTTTGAAGCCGTGCGGAATATCAGGTGGCGAAACCAGGATCTGGTTTTCACGACAAATCGAGACCTTTTAAGATCATTGGAGACACTTCCCGCAATCGACGGGATGCTTTCACCGCGCGACCCAGATGACTATAACGCCTATAAAGCCCTCATTCGGGATGAGGAAGTCCGAAAGGCTTCACAAACCCCGGCAAAGGTTCGTCAATTATGGCAGGTATGTCAGGTTCCGGATTTCCGTAAAACAATGCATGATGTCCACGTTCGCCTGCTTCGGGAAATTTTTCTCTTTCTTCAGGAGAAGAACGGGAAAATTCCGACTGACTGGATCGCCAAACATCTGAAAAGTCTGGAAAAAACGGACGGGGATATTGACACTCTTGCAACACGTATTGCTCATACGCGCACTTGGACGTATATTTCCCATGTTTCCGACTGGATGGATGATTATAAATATTGGCAGGAAACGGCGCGTAACATAGAAGATAAACTGTCAGACGCTCTACATGAGTGCCTGACGCAAAGATTTGTAGACCGACGCACAGCGATGCTGGTGCGAAAACTGAAAGACCGTAGTCAATTGGAAGCACTGATTAGCGATACCGGAGATGTTCACGTAGAGGGACATTTTCTTGGGACCTTGAAAGGTCTGAAATTCAACGCCGATACCAACGTCAGCAGCACGGAAGCGCGAACCCTCCGCAATATCGGAAACAAGGCGGTCTCCTCCGAGATCGCCCTGCGCGCGCAACGGCTTGCATCGGCGCCGGACGATTCCTTTTCCCTTGATGGTAACGGCCAGATCATCTGGCAGGACACCGTCGTTGCAACACTCGTCAAGGGCGAAACCGTGCTGAAACCGCGGCTGCAACTGCTGGCGAGCGAGCAATTAAACGGAACGGCGCATGAAATTGTCGTCAAGCGCTTGAACGACTGGGTCTCTGCCCATATCGAGCAGCGGCTGAAACCCCTGGTAAAGCTGGAAGAGCTTCCCCTGACAGGGCCTGCGCGCGGTATCGCCTTTCAGGTCAGCGAAAAACTCGGGGCCATGCGGCGGTTCGAATTGAATGAGCAGATCAGAAATCTCGATAAGAAAGATTACGGTCGCCTCAAATTTGGTGGTGTGCGGGTAGGATACGAGCATGTCTTCATGCCCATACTGCTTAAACCCGATCCAACGGCCTTGCGCTGCCTTCTATGGGCAATCCATGATGAACGTGAGGAAATCCCCCCTCCACCGCCAGCGGGACGTGTGTCCTTTGAAGTCACCGGAAACTTGCCCTGGACCTATTATCTGACGGCGGGATATGCCGTATTCGATAAACTGGCCATTCGCCTTGATATGCTGGACCGACTTGCCGGCCTGTTACGCAGAGCATCGCGCGGCCTGATAGAGACGGCGGAACCACCAAAGTCCGCTCCGGAAGAAGCTGAGACAAAAGCCGCAGAACCGGCTGTTGCTGAAACAGGTGAAGTTCCGGTCGCCATTTCGGTCTCGACTGATCAACCCACGACCGTCGAGAACATAGATACAGTCATCGAAAGTGCCGTCTCGGAACCCGCCGAAGGCGCCATTTCAGAGCCCGAAAAGGCCGGAGAAATGGAGGCACCAGTTCCGGATGCCGTTGAAAAACAGGAGCCCGCCGAAACTGCTGTTGCCGTACCCCCCAAGAAAAAGGAATTACCGCGCAATCTTCCCTTCAAGCCGACCCATGAAATGTTGTCGTTAGTCGGCACGACCCGAGAACAGTTTTCTCTTATTTTGAGCAAACTAGGATATGAGGCATTGGGAGAAGGCGATGAGATTACCTACCAACGGAAGTCTTTCAAGAAACAAAACCGCAGTAAAAATCCACGGCATAATAAGGACGTCAAGCCGAAACGTGACAAGGAAAGTGTTAAGCCCGTTAATGCGCTGAAACAACCTCGCAAAGCGCCACCCAAAGTAAAAGAGATTGATCCCGATTCACCCTTTGCAATTCTGAAGACCCTGGGCAAAAAATAACATATGAACGAAGATGCCCTTCCGGCTTCCGCCAACATTCGTGTCGATAAATGGCTCTGGTATGCCCGCTTTTTTAAAAGTCGGAGCCTCGCCGCGAAGATGGTTCAGTCACGCAAACTTCGCCTGAACAGTATCATTCAACCCAAGGCCAGCACAGCAGTAAAAGCCGATGACATCCTCACATTTGCCCAAGACCGGGTCATTCGTGTCATCAAAATCCGGGACATCGGGGTACGCCGTGGTCCGGCGCCAGAGGCGCAAAAGCTTTATGAAGATCTCGCGCCCCCCGAAAAATCAAAACCAGTTGTTGAGCCGGGCAAAGGGCCAGTTGCACAACGGGACCCGGGAAGCGGCCGCCCGACAAAAGCCGATCGAAGGGCGCTTGACAAACTTCGCTCAAAACCCGAAGAAGAGATGTAATCTCAAGCGCGTACCGGCAAAGGATCATAATAGTGTCGCTGCTCAAAAATATCGAAAAATTTATCACGGCTTGGGATGATGGCGGTGTTGGCTATTTTAAAATAGGACGCATCTGGCTGACTGAAACCGGCAGCGCCAAAAATCTTGAAGCAGCGGCGAAGAAGGCCGCGCGGGATATCAGCGCAGAAGTGATGTATGCCTGGGAACTTGGCAAGGACAGAAGTGACGCCTGGTGGCTGGGCTGGGGGGGATATGATCTGGAAGAAGAGATCCCATTTGCTGCGGCCATGGCCAAGGAGGAAGTCCAGAATAAAATCAACACCTTTAATCCCGACGACAATGAATTTGAGTGCGCATCGATTGAGGAGTATAAAGAGATGCTCTTCAACGCCTATGATGAAGACCTGACAGCCGCGGACTTAAAAAGGGGATTTTCTGACTGGCTTCAGGAACTCAGTCCGGATGCACAGAGAACTTTACTTTCCGATCTGGTTAGCTGGCAGGAAAATGCCAGAAAAGGTTAACCTGACACCTACCGGTTCGCCTATGATAATTCACGAAACGCGATCCAGGCTGCATAGACCCGCGTTCCCGTCGTAATCCAGCACATCAGGCCGAATACGATGGCGATCACGGAAAAATATCCGGGAAAGACGCATATCAACACCATGGTCAACAAGGTCTCTCCGCCTTCTGCCAATCCCCCAAGATAATAAAGTGATTTTTGGCCCCGGATGCTGGTGGTGACTTTGTGCTTTTCAGCCATGATTGCATATGTCAGGAAGGTTGACGCTGTTCCGATAAAGCTGAAAATCAAAAATGCGGCGGCAAGCGCATTCTCCGGCCTTGCCAGAGCAAAGGCAAAAATGACGGCCGCATAAAAGATAAAATCACAGACAATATCCAGATATCCCCCGAAATCCGTCAAAAGAGAATGACGAGCAACGGCCCCGTCCAGACCATCGAACAATCGGTTCAGAAGAATTAGCAACAAAGCCAGCCAATAACTCTCCACTGCAATCAACGGGATAGCACAGAGCCCTATGGCGAATCCTGCAAGTGTCACGCTGTTTGCGGAAATGCCGCAAGCGGCAATTTTTGTTCCAACGACATTAAGGGGTGGATCAATAATATGTCTTAATGCCGCATCAAACATTTTTGCTTTGAAATACCATCTTGATCCGCGCCGTATCTAATGAGATTATCCAGATTATAATACATACGGGTATTGCAGGAACGGTCAAAGCAATACCAAAAAGCTCCCGGTAATGTGATAGGGGTCGGCAGAGATACGCTCCATCAACTCGCCGGCTATCAACATCTATTTTTAAAACATTGTTGGCATACTGATCAGAGACGCCCCATGCAAATAAAATTCGAAGCGGCCATCTTCAATGAACAAGTCCTTTCAGCGGTGTAAGAAGGCGAACATCACAAGAACCTCACCGACAGCTGGGCGGAGACTCAC
>NZ_JBDNHC010000018.1:0-1538 GCF_041689005.1 Sneathiella sp. | reverse complement strand
CGGTCGATGGCGCGGATTGATTTCATGCGCGACATCGACAGGATAATCTCATCACCGCTCGTGAAGGGAATAGAACCACCAACAAGGCTGGTATTACCACCCTGCGGCACGAGAGATGTTTTCGTCGCTGCACAGAGCTTGACGACGGCGGCAACCTCTTCTGTCGATTTCGGTTGAACGACAGCCCGGGCGCGACCAATAAATTTATCCCGCCATTCAACAACGAAGCCCCGCATGTCGGCCTCGTCAACGAGGACATGCTTGTCCCCAACAATATTGGTGATTTCCTTGATCAAGTCCATTAGCCGACTTTCTCCCGTTTCTATCTTGGTGCCGCCGCACGGCGGAGACGGTCATTAATGGCAACGCCAAGCCCGGTTTCGGGGATCGGGCCCACAGCAATTGCGGCGACCCTCATCTCATCAAGCAGGTGCAAGGCGCTGAAAAGATGAGAGGTTGCCTCGATCAGGCTGCCATTTATACTCAAGTTTATATCTGCAAGATGGTCCTGATCGCGACCAAATCCCAGAAACGCTTCATGCGGCCGTTTATCGGTGGCGTTGAGGCGAACCGGGCAGTGCGGCGCATAATGGCTTTGCTGCATACCCGGGCTCGGTGTCGTGCCGTCTGCGTCATGGGTGAGAAGGGGGCCGACGGCGGCCGTCAGTTCTTCACCTGTAATGCCACCTGGCCGCAGCAAGACAGGCCTGCCGTTATCGAAGCCCACGACGGTGCTCTCAACCCCAACAGGGCAGGTGCCGCCCTCCAGTACACCGGCAATCCGATCTTTGAGCCCATCGATGACATGCTGGGCGGTAGTCGGGCTAATGCTGCCTGACGGGTTAGCGCTTGGGGCCGCCAACGGACGATCACAGCTCTTTAGAAACTCTAGTGCCTGTTTATGAGCCGGAATGCGAATAGCGAGCGTCTCAAGCCCGGCACTTGCAAGTCGGGAGACCGGGCAGTCCGGCTTTCGCGGCAGTACCAGGGTGAGGGCGCCGGGCCAGAAGCTGGCGGCAAGTGTCTCTGCTGTTTCATTGAAGTCGACGTAGGCCCGGGCGGCCGCCATTGAGGGAACATGAACAATAAGCGGATTGAAACTCGGTCGGCCCTTGGCCTCATAAATTGACGCGACGGCGGTGTCGTTAAGCGCATCTGCGCCGAGCCCATATACCGTTTCGGTGGCGAAGGCCACAAGGTGACCGGCCCGGATTTCTGCGGCGGCGTCTGAAATTCCCTGTTGGGAAGAGGGAAATATTTTTAGCATTGCATGACTTGCTTTTCGGTTTTTATTTACGGGTACAGTTCAGGACGGTGGCTTCCAGAAACGCTTCGGTGCGAAATCCTTTTTTATCGCCGCCGGATATGCCATAACATCTAAAAGGCAAGCATAACCAGATCAAAAGAGGTTTTCCATGGGTGAGTATACTGCGCCACTGAAAGATATGCGCTTTGTATTGAATAATATTGTTGATCTTGAGGCTTTATCAAAGCTGGAGACCTATGCCCATGCGGAACCGGATGTTGTGGATGCTGTG
>NZ_JBDNHC010000017.1:0-25497 GCF_041689005.1 Sneathiella sp. | reverse complement strand
TGCTGGTCGAAATCCATCGCGAGGACATCCCGTCGCTGCCCATCCTGATGCAGCTGTTGCAGAAAACCGATCGGCGCTGTGTTCTGTTCTGCGACGATTTGTCCTTCGACAGCGACGATTCCACCTACAAGTCACTGAAGACCGTCCTCGATGGCGGGCTTGAAGGACGGCCCACCAATGTTATTTTCTACGCCACCTCGAACCGCCGCCACATGATGCGTCGCGACATGATCGAGAACGAGCGGGCCACCGCCATCATGCCATCCGAGGCAATTGAGGAAAAAGTGTCTCTCTCCGACCGCTTTGGCCTGTGGCTTGGTTTCCACAGCTGCTCCCAGGATGAGTATCTTCAAATGATTCGCGGCTATCTCGCTCACTATAATATCCCGATCAAGGAAGAGGCGTTTGTCGCCGAGGCGATCGAATGGACGCGCACGCGCGGGTCGCGCTCCGGGCGGGTGGCCTGGCAATATATCCAGGATATCGCCGGACGGACCGGAACCATGATCGACTGAACCTGTGTGTTCAGGGCCGACGCTGAACCGCAAGCCAAATACCCGTTATCAAGGAGGCAAGTATGGAAGCGAATTTCTGGCATCAAAAATGGGAAAAGAATGAAATTGGCTTTCACCAAACCAAGCCAAACGCCCTGCTGGCAAAGTATTTCGGCACCCTGTCCCTGGCAAAGGACGCCCGCGTCTTTCTTCCGCTCTGCGGCAAAACACTCGATATCGCCTGGTTCCTGTCGGAAGGGTACTGCGTTGCTGGCGCTGAATTAAGCGAAACAGCCATTAAGCAGCTGTTTACGGAGTTGGGCCTCTCCGCCAAAGTAACCGAGGCCGGGCCGCTAAAACACTATAGCGCAAAAGACATTGATATCTTTGTCGGCGATATCTTTGATCTCTCCGCTGACACTCTTGGTCCGGTCGATGCGGTCTATGACAGGGCCGCCCTGGTGGCGCTGCCAGCCGACATTCGCGGGTCCTATGTCAAACATATCGCCAAAATCACGGAAAGGGCGCCCCAGTTCCTGATCACCTTTGTCTATGACCAGAGCGTCATGGCCGGTCCGCCATTTTCCATTGAGCAAACCGATCTCGATCAATATTATGGACAGAGCCATGAGCTAACCCTGCTGGAGACTGCAAGTATAGAAGGCGGGCTGAAAGGGCGTTGTCCGGCGGATGAACTTGCCTGGCGGCTGAAACCCGCACGCTGAAAAGGAGACGTGATGACAACGAATGATCTGACGGCTTTCCTTCATGAGAAGATGCCGCTCTGCGCCACGCTTGGGATGAAGGCCGAGAAAATGGCCGTCGACGAGGTTATCCTGACGCTTGACTGGACCCCGGCGCTGTGCACCAGCGCCGGCATGCTGCACGGGGGCGTGATAATGGCGCTCGCCGATTCCGCCGGGGGTGCCGCCGCCTTCGCCAATCTGCCCGAGGGGGCGACGGGCACGTCCACCATTGAATCGAAGACGAATTTTCTCGGCGCCGTCCGCGAGGGCGAAGTTACCGCCTCGGCCCGTCCTCTGCATGTGGGCGGATCAACGATTGTGATTGAGACGGAAATTCGGAACAAAGGCAAGCTGGTCGGCAAGGTCACCCAGACGCAAACAGTGCTGCGCCCGCGCGGCTAGCTCTATTCCAGCATGGCGACAGGGTTGATCGCGCGGCCTTTTTTGCGGATCTCGAAATGTAATTGGCTCTCGCTGACATTACCCGTCGATCCCGCATAGGCGATCACCTCGCCCTTCTTGACCGCATCTCCTTTTGAGACAAGCGCCCGTTCCGTATGGCCATAGGCAGTGACATAGCCGTCGGCATGAGAGACCAGCAACAGATTACCGAAGGAACGCATCTCGTTGCCCACATAAGAGACAACACCGTTTTCTGCGGCCCGGATCGGGGTGCCTTCCTTGACCTGAATATTCACGCCATCATTATGAAATCCCGTGTTCTTCTTGCCATAACCGGAAATGACCTTGCCCTTCACCGGCCAGCCGAAGGACTTGCTGCTTCGCTTTGGCGGCTCCTTGATGCTGTATTGACGCCGCGGCACCGGCGGCACATTGAGGCTGGCGGTCTGGTAGGTCGGCTCAGTCGCCTCAGGCGCAGGCGCGGTTGTCGTCCCTGCCCCGGCATTGGTTTTCGCCGCCGGGATTGCGACTTTTTGCGGCAGTGAATTGATGATAACCGTCTTTGTAGCCTGCGAAGAGCCGGTTTGTACCGGGGCGGCAACCTGTGACGCCTCCGGCCATGAGGTCATGGACGCCGAGGCAACACGCACCTCTGCCCGGTCCTTCATGGGGATTTGCAGGGTCGCACCGGGCATCAGCGTAAAAGGCGCGTTCAGAAAATTGAAATGGGCAATCTCCGCCATATCAATGTCATAGACCCTGGAGATCGCATACAAAGTCTCTCCGGGACGCACAGAATGGCGGCGAAAGGCCGGCACTTTAAGCTGCTGGCCGGGCTGAATGAGATAGGGCGACTGCATCCGGTTCATGGCGATAACCGATTGGACCGGCACCTTGCTGCGCTCGGCCAGCCGGGAAACGGTGTCCCCGCGCCGGACCGTCACGTAATGGTAGGAAAGATCGTCATAGGTGGGCCTGAAATTGCTCGGTCCTGACGCGGCAGTGGCGGCACTGGTGACGCTGGCGGTCATAACGCGGGCCGGGGTCGTGGTAACACGCCTAGGTGTCACGGCGGCGGGCCGCGGTGTTGACACGGTTGGCCGCACAACCGGCACATTACGCGCCGTCTGCTCCGGCGGCAGGTATCTATCATAGACGCAGCCTGCCAATAGCGGAACGAGTAAGCTACTGAACAATAAGCGACTGAAAAATTTTGAACTCCACGCTATCATAGCGCCGATATTAATCATAAAGCCCGCGAATCACAACTAATTTAATCAAACACTATATCTCGTATTAAATTAACTATCACCCGCAACCCCTTGAACCATGGGCACGAATCGAACGGACAATAGTGCCTCCTTGGTGACTTCTCCGTTTCCATCCCGGCGCACCCTGAGGATATGCTGGTCCGCCGAATCCCGGCCCACCGGCAGGATCATGATGCCTTCATTGCCAAGCTGGTCGAGGAGTTCCTCGGGCACTTCCTCGGCGGCGGCGGTCACCAGAATGCGGTCAAAGGGCGCCTGTTCCGGCCAGCCCTTGTGCCCGTCACCGATTTTGGTGGTAATATTGGTGATCTTAAGGGCCTTGAACTGCTCCTCCGCCGCTTGTAGCAGGTTGCGGTAGCGCTCGATCGAATAAACCCGGCGGCACAGGCGCGCAAGGATGGCCGTCTGATAGCCGGACCCCGTTCCGATCTCCAGCACCTTGCGGCGCTTGTCGAGATTGAGCAGTTGGGTCATATAGGCGACGACATAGGGCTGGCTGATGGTCTGGCCGCTGGCAATGGGAAGCGCGATATTCTCATAGGCGCGATCCTTGAAGGTCTTCGGCACGAACACATCGCGCGGGACCCGCTCGATCGCGGACAGAACATCGGTATTGCTGATACCCTGGCGCCGGAGCTCCATAATCAGGCGGATTTTCTGGGCCGGGTTATCGATCACTCAAACGCCTTCTTAACCTTGTCCGCAAGCGCCAGCTCTGTGAGGTCGAGCTTAAGCGGCGTAATGGAGACCCTTTTATTGGCAATGGCCCATAGATCCGTGCCTTCCGGCGGATCGCCGAGCGAAGGCCGGTATCCAAGCCAGAAATATTGCCGGCCGCGCGCATCGACACGATCATCGATGGAAAGATTGGAGAGATCCCGCTTACCCTGTTGCGTGACGTCAATACCCTCGACCTGCACTTTCGGGACAGCGGGAAAATTGATATTGATCAATACATCCGGTCCCCATTCAAATTTGAGCAGCTTGCGAATGATATCGGGAGCGAGTGTTTCCGCCGTATCCCAATGAAAATCCTCATCCGGAACGATGGACTGGCTGAGCGCGATAGAGCGAACGCCGAGCAGACATCCCTCGCTCGCCGCCGCAACCGTTCCGGAATAAAGCACATCCTCCCCCAAATTGGCGCCCCGGTTGACGCCGGAGAGGATCAGGTCGGGCAGCGCGTCCTTGAAAAGGTAATTCATCGCCATCATCACGCAATCCGTCGGCGTTCCTTCAACGGAATATTCCTTGTCGCCAAATTTGTTGATGCGGATAGGATCATGCAAGGTGAGAGAGCGCGAGGCACCGCTCTGTTCCTTCTCCGGGGCCACCACATAGATATCATCGGAAAGCTTGGCGGCGATGCGCCTCAGCGTTGCCATTCCCGGCGCAGTGAAACCGTCATCATTCGTGAGTAGAATTCGCAAAATACTGTTCCTTTTTTTATTTGGCCCGAATTTCCGTCACGCCGCCCATATAGGGGACGAGAACGTCCGGTATTTTGATGGACCCGTCCGCCTGCTGGTAATTTTCCATCACCGCAATCAGGGTGCGCCCGACGGCAAGCCCGGAGCCGTTCAGGGTATGAACGAAATGGTTGCCCTTTTCGCCCTCCGGCCGGTAGCGCGCCTTCATCCGGCGCGCCTGGAAATCCCCGCAGATGGAACAGCTTGAAATCTCCCGGTAGCTGTTCTGTCCGGGCAGCCAGACCTCAAGATCATAGGTCTTGCGGGCACCAAATCCCGTATCGCCGCTGCACAGCAGAACAACGCGGTAGGCAAGACCCAGCCGTTTCAGGATATCCTCGGCGCAGGCTGTCATCCGGTCATGTTCGGCCTCAGACTGTTGGGGTGTGGTGATCGACACCATCTCCACTTTCGCGAACTGGTGCTGGCGCAGCATGCCCGCCGTATCCTTGCCCGCCGATCCCGCCTCGGAGCGAAAACAGAGCGTATGTGCGGTAAAGCGCATCGGTAGCGCGCTTTCCTCAAGGATGCTCTCGCGCACCAGATTGGTCAACGGCACCTCTGCCGTCGGGATCAGATATTGCTCCTCGCCGGTCTTGTATAAATCTTCCTCAAATTTCGGCAGCTGGCCGGTACCGAACAGGCTGGCGCCCCGCACCATCACCGGCGGCGAAACTTCGAGATAGCCTTTCTCCAGCGTATGGACATCGATCATGAAGGCCGCAAGCGCCCGCTCCAGCCGCGCGATTCCACCGCTGGTAACAACAAACCGCGAGCCGGAAAGCGTCGCCGCCGTCTCGAAATCCATCAGACCAAGGGCGTCGCCAAGCTCATAATGCTCCTTCGGCGTGAAATCGAAACTCGGGATGTCGCCAACCAACCGGAGCTCGACATTCTCATCTTCCGTCGCACCGTCCGGCACTTCGTCGCTGAGAATATTGGGAAGCACGGCGAGCGCGGCGTCGAGGTCTGCCTGCAACGTCCGCTCTGTTGCCTCAAGGTTCTGCGCGCCGGATTTAAGCTCGGCCATTTCGCGGATCAGGGCATCAGCATTTTCCCCCGACGACTTCGCCTTGCCGATCTCTTTTGCGGCGGCATTGCGGCGTGCCTGAAGATCCTGCAGGTCCGTCTGGATTTTGCGCCGCTCGGCGTCAAGCGCCAGCAGGCGTGTCGAAACCGGCTCGGCATTTCTCCGCGCCAGCGCCGCATCCAGAGCGTCGGGGTTTTCCCTGATCCATTTTAAATCGAGCATCGCGACATCATTTCAGTTCGTAAGCGAGTGGAATTAACGTTGTATAAGCGCGCGAACGTCCGACGTCCAGAGGGCTTTCCTGTGACAGAGGAATTTATCTCGAAATTGCCGGAGAAAGAGGCCCCTTCCCGCGAGGCTAGCTGGCATCTTCCTCGGCTTCGCGGGCGGCGCGCTTTTTCTCGACCATCCGTACGCTGACGATTGACATGGCGTAGAGAATGATGATCGGCACCGCGAGGGTCACCTGGCTGAGCGGGTCCGGCGGCGTGAGAATGGCGGCGACGATAAAGGCAAAGACCACCGCATATTTGAACTTGGCCTTGAGCCCGGCGGAGGATACGATCCCGACCCGCCCGAGCAGCGTGAGCAGCACCGGCAGTTGAAAGCACAGCCCAAAGGCAAAGATCAGCTTCATCGACAGGCTGAGATATTCGCTGACCCGGGTTTCCGACTGGATCGGTAGCCTCATCGGCTCCGCCGGGGTCGGTAGATAAGCGATAAGCTTCGGGTATTCATGGACGATCGCCGTAAAGGCCCGCGAATACATTGTCGCATCCCCGGCGCTTTCAAAGCTCAGCAGGAATTTCCAGGCGAGCGGCATGACGATTTCGTAGGCGAGCGCGCCGCCCAAGAAAAACAGGACCGGGGTGATGATGAGGAACGGCAGAAACGCCTTCTTTTCATTCTTGTAGAGGCCGGGGGCGACGAACATCCAGATTTGCCCGGCAATAATCGGGAAAGAGATGAACATGGCGGTGAAAAAAGCAATCCGGATATAGGTGAAAAAGGCTTCGTGAAGACCGGTGAAAATCATCCGCCGTCCTTCTACCCTGTCCCCCAAGGCAGCAACCAAAGGCTTGACCAAAAACGCAAACAGGTCCTCAGATACCAGATAGCACAGGATAAAGGCGATCAGCAGGGCAATGGCGGAATAGACGAGCCGGTTGCGGAACTCGATCAAATGTTCCATCAGTGGCGCTTTGTTATCGTCGACCCCGGTTTCGTTCACGATGCTTTTGTTTCCGGCTTGCGGTCGATCTCGGCCGTTTTAACGCCGCCAATCTTGTTTTCCGGGCTCGCCGGCGCCGGCGCATCCGCGTTGGGTTCCGGCAGCGCCTCAGCAGTTTTTTTGGTAGTATCCCCGGCAGTGTCCCCGGCGGTTTTTCCTTCAGGCTCCGAATAATTGTTGCTGCTGATCCGGGGGTCTCTGATTTCCGGCTTTATGTCGTTGAACATATTACTGAAACTTCCCGTCGGATCCACCGCATCCTCAACCTGCTTTTTAACGTTGAAATCGGTGTTCTTCTGGAGGTCCTTCTTGATATCGTCAAGCTCGGTCTCGCGGGCGAGATCGTTAAGGCCGGACTGGAAATCCCGCGCCATGGCCCGCGCCTTGCGGACATATTTCCCGACCGTCGAGATTGCTCGCGGTAAGTCCTTGGGGCCGATCACCAACACCGCGATGATGACCACGAACATCATTTCCGACCAGCCAATATCAAACATGGCTTACCACTCGATCACAATTGAAGGGTTTCACGATTTCGACGGCAAAATGGCGCTCAGCCTTGGGCCGCCTTGTCTTTCTTCTCTGCCGTCCCGTCGTTGCTGACAGAGGATTCCAGCACGTCGGCCTTGCCGTCCTTGCTCTCGGCGGCTTCCGCCTTATCGTCGTCATTCATTCCCTTTTTGAAGTTTTTGATGCCTGCGGCCAGATCTCCGGCAACGCGGGGCAGCTTTCCTGCTCCAAAAATGATGAGCACGATGACAAGGATCAAAATAATCTGCCACGGACCAATACTCATTATCTCAGCTCCTGTTCTCGCTTGGAGAATATAATTTTTAAAATTACTGTCCCGGAACCCTGTGGCTGTTTTCCAGCCTGCTTTTTTGCATCCCCGACAGCCTTCATAGGCTCTATATAACGGTCTATAGGCGTTTATACGAGATTTTATTTCAGTTTGATACGGGTAATGTCGATATTTTCTGAATTCGAAAACGGCTAAAACCCGGGTCGCTAAAGTATATTTTACGCATAGAGAAGAGGTTGGGCACAGGAAGGGCGCCATTTTACGCCCGCGCCCTGTCTTGTAGACTATTTGTTAACCCTATCCATTTACGCTACGTAATTATTCAATTTTTTTATACATTTTGCGGAACGCATCCGAGAAAATTTTTTATATGCTAGCTAAGTCCATAATTGCAGGTTTTCTGTGGGTAATCCTCGTTTATTCTGGCGGTCTCGCGTCAGGTTCAGCGGCAGAGGCGCAGCAACTCCCCCTCCTCACCGGGGACGAAAAAGTCTGGCTAAAAGCACATCCAACAATAACTGTCGGACCGGACCCCAATTTTGCGCCAATTGAATATTTTGATGATAAAGGAGAATTCAAGGGGATCGCCGCCGATTACCTACGCCTGCTTGAAAGCAAACTCGGGATAAAATTCGACGTCAGGCATCTGGAAAACTGGAAAAGCTCAATTTCCAAGGCAGAGAACAAGGAAATCGATGTCTGGAGCGCCGCCGTCAAAACGACCCAGCGCGCGGAGTACATGCATTTTAGCCCCCCGTACCTGAAAGTTCCGGCAGTTATTCTAGTGCGTGTCGACACCACGCGTGAAAATCTGACCCTTGACGATCTTCAAGGGATGCGCATCGCCGTTGTCGATGGGTATGCAGTCGAGGATTATATCGTCAATACCCAACCGGAGTTGCCGCTCATCAAGGTTGCAGACGTAAAAACGGGATTACAGAAACTCTCTTTCGGGCAGGTCGATGCCTTTATTGGCAATATTGCCACTGCCGCGAGCTATGCGGAATCCGCAGGCATCGGGAATATTCGCGTTGCCGGCAATTCAGGCTATTTTTACCAATGGTCGCTGGCATCCCGCAAGGACTGGCCACAATTGCAGTCCATCCTCACGAAAGGCCTCAATGCCATTACCGAAGGCGAAGCGCAGGAAATACAACAAAAATGGATCAGCCTTGGCACCCAAAGCCCACAGTGGACAGCCGAATTCATATTCGAGTTGCTGACATTCATTTTTGTCCTGATTGTTGTCGGCATGTTGATCTGGACACGGTCCTTGCGAAAAATTGTCAGTGCCAAGACGGAAATATTGCAACAGGAACTCCGGGCGCGCCGGGAAGTTGAAGAAGAGCTTCAACAGCAGAAAAAACTGCTGGATGAAGTCGGCGCGCTTGCCATCATCGGCGGATGGGAGATCGAGCTGGCAACAAATGATCTCCGGTGGAGCGATACAACCTATCAAATTCACGAGGTGACGAAAGATTTTGTCCCGGACGTTAATACCGCGATCGATTTTTATGCACCGGAATCGCGGGAAATTATTCAGACGGCCTTTGATAAAGCCATTACCAAAGGAGAAGGCTGGGACCTCGAACTTGCAATCATTTCAGCAACTGGCACTCGCAAATGGGTCCGCGCGAGCGGGCAATGCGAGATGAAAGATGGCAAGGTCGTCCGCCTGTACGGCACCTTCCAGGATATCACCATTCGCCGTGAGGTGAGCCATGAGTTGCAGCGCAGTAAGGAAGAACTGGCGAAGCAACTGCTGGAGCTGGAGCAGTCGCATAAACAGCTTGAAGGACAGGCTCAGGCACTTGCCGATCTGGCAGAGGAACAGAACAGCCTGCGCGCCAAGGCAGAGCTCGGCGAAAGAAGTAAATCCGACTTTCTGGCGACCATGAGCCACGAGATAAGAACCCCGATGACAGGGATTCTTGGTATGACGGATCTGCTGCTGTTGGACAGCCTGACGCCAGAGCAGGAAAAGCGCGCGCGGACAATAAAAAGCTCCGGTGAGATTTTGCTGACTATTTTAAATGACATTCTCGACCAGTCAAAGCTGGATGCAGGAAAATTTGAGCTCAGCAATGTTGACATCCACCTGTCGGATCTCATCCGGAACACCCTCGAGCTAGTGGAAGACAAGGCCGAAAGCAAGGGGCTGTCGCTTGAATATGTCCCGGCCGCGGATTTACCACTGGCGGTAAACATCGATTCAGTCCGACTGCGCCAGATCCTCACTAATCTGATCACCAATGCTATTAAATTTACCGAAACGGGAACAATTTCCCTGCATCTCAAGCCGACGGGAACAGCAGGAACGCAGGATAAGCTGCGTTTTGAGGTAACTGACAGCGGCATCGGCATCTCGCGGGAGCATCAGGGCCGGCTTTTCAATCGTTTTGAGCAGGCCGACGCGTCAACGGTCCGAACCTATGGTGGATCCGGGCTTGGCCTGTCGATCTGCAAGCAACTCGTGGAGCTGATGGGCGGCGATATCGGCGTTGAGAGTGAACTTGGTGAAGGCAGTAAATTCTGGTTCACCCTGCCCTTGCGGCTGGCGACCAAAAATCCCATCCCCGAGCATTCATCTTCAGGATCCACCACCGACGCCGACGCTACTCACCACGCCCTTAAAATCCTGGTTGCGGAAGATAATACGGTCAACCAGGCCCTGATAACCGCCATGCTGGAACAAGCCGGCCATACTACCGAGATCGTCGATAACGGCAAAAAGGCAGTACAGGCCGCTTTGGAAGAAGACTTTGACCTTGTTCTGATGGATGTCCGCATGCCGGTCATGGACGGGACGGAGGCAACGACGGAAATCCGCTTGAGCGGCAAGGCTAACGCCAATATTCCGATAATCGCGCTGACGGCCGATATCTCCAAAGGTCATTTGCCACGCTATTTTGAAGTTGGCATGAACGCCGTTGAAACGAAACCCATTGAGTTGCAGCAACTGCTCAAAACAATCCAGTCGGTCATGAATGCGGCGCAGAGCACTGAAACCGACCTTGAAAATATAGCTCTGGTGCCGACCATAGCAAAAACGGCCATCGGCGATGATGAGAAGCTGTCGGAATTGAGCGGGCTCCTGAACACCGATGCCATGTCCGAGCTTCTGGTCAGCGCCGCGCAATCGCTGACCACCAACGTCGATGCCATAAAGAAAAGCCTAATTGCGAAAAACGGCAAGGAAATACATGCTGCCGCCCATACCATCCGTGGCATGAGCAGTTCCATGTGCGCCATCCGCCTGCCGGAGACGGCCGCCCTGATTGAACGTCATTCGAATGAGCCGGAAAAGGTCGAGGCCCTGATGGCGGAGTTTGAGGCGACGGCGGAGGAGACAATCATCTGGTGGCAACATGCCGGGACGCAAGAGCCACGGCGAAATACGGCCTAAGCCTCTTCTTCCTCGGGGTCGATGAGTTCCTCATCGTCCGCATCCGGGCGGGCCAACTGACTGAAAATCCCCGACGGCTCGGTGCTCAGCAGCCCCGCCGCCTTCATTTCCTCAAATCCGGGCAAATCCTTGATATCGTCAAGGCCGAAATGGATCAGAAATTCTTCCGTGATCCCGTAGGTTACCGGCCGTCCCGGTGTCCGGCGGCGTCCGCGCGGGCGGATCCAGCCCGCGTCGAACAGGACATCCATGGTCCCGCGGCTAAGGCCGACCCCCCTGATTTCCTCGATTTCAGCGCGGGTGGCGGGCTGGTGGTAGGCGATGATCGCAAGGGTTTCCAGTGCCGCCCGGCTCAACCGGCGGGTAACCTCCCGCTCCTCTTCCAGCATCCAGGATAAATCCGACGCAGTCAGTAACAGCCATTTCCCGGCAATACGGGTGAGATTGACACCCCGGTGCCGGTACTGGTTTTCCAGTGTTTCCAGAATGGCGCGAAGATCGGCCCCCTCAGGCAGGCGGGCCTGCAAGGTTGCCTCGTCAAGTGGCTCACTGGCGGCGAACAGCAGCGCCTCCGCCATGCGGATATGTTCGGGATCAACACTCATTTCCCGGGCTTTCCTCTTTTCACTTCGATGGGACCAAAAGTCCTTGACTGACGAATTTCCAGCTGTCCCTCCTTGGCCATTTGCAGGCTGGCAAGCAGCGTTGAGGCCTGGGCCGAGCGCTGTCGAAACGGGTCCGTCAGGTTTTCGGGCAGATAGGCCATCAGGTCCGTCCATTCGGGCAGACTCCCCAGCATTCGCTCAAGTCGTTCCATCGCCGCCTCGACGGAATAGACCGCGTCGCGCATCAGCCGGAGCGGGTTGGTAATCCCCTTGCGTTCCTTCTGGTCAACATAAGCCTGCAACAATTCGCGCAGGCTGCATTCATATTTTGAATGACGGGTAATATGGACGCCTTCCGGACGCCCGCGCCGCAGTTGATCGCGGCCGACGATAATGCCGTTCATGAGCTTTTCCGAGGCGGCGCGCATTGCCTCCAGTTTCTTGAGCTGGAAAGCGAGACGGTCGGCGAGTTCTTCCCCGCTCGGTCCGTCATCCTCGACGGCGGGCAGCAATAGCCGTGACTTGAGATAGGCGAGCCAGGCCGCCATCACCAGGTAATCCGCAGCAACTTCAAGGCGGAGGTGGTGCGCCTTCTCGATGAAATTCAGATACTGGTCGGCAAGCTCCAGAATGGAAATCTTGAGGAGATCGACTTTTTGATCGCGGGCCAGCACCAGCAGCACGTCAAGCGGCCCTTCGTAGCCGTCAAGATCAACCATGAGGGCACTAGTCGGCAGCGCGATGACATCTGGATTTTTCTCGGCCGCGCTGTCGAAAGATCCCTTATCCACGGCGCCCGGCCCCATATGATGTTGTCTCAAAAACCAGCATCGCTAAAGGTTACTTCAGACCTGCCATAATGGCAATCAGATTGACCACCGAACTGATCGGCCCCGCCATCAACCATTGGAACGGATCGAACGCCCAACCGAACTCGCGGGCAATCATCGGCAGCAGGAAAATCACGCCGATAAGAACAAGAATTCCATACCGCTCCATGCGCGCGAGCGGGCGGGCAAGCGCGTCCGGCAGGATGCCCACGGCAACCCGTCCGCCATCCAGCGGCGGCAGCGGCAACAGGTTGAACACCGCAAGAACGACATTGAGGACAATCCCGTTCAGCAGGGTCGCCTGAAACCACGGCGCGGCGACGGCAGGCACAAGCGGTCCGAGATGAAAGCAAAGAGCAAAAACAAAGGCCAGCAGGAAGTTCATGCCGGGGCCCGCGAGCGCCACCCAAATCATGTCCCGGCGCGGATTACCCAAGGCACGGAAATTGACTGGCACCGGCTTGGCGTAGCCGAACAGGAACGGTGCCTGCGCCAGCAGCAGGACGCCGGGAATGAGGACCGTTCCCACCGGGTCGATATGCTTGAGCGGATTAAACGTCACGCGGCCCAACCGTTTTGCCGTATCATCGCCGAGTTTCCACGCCACGAAGCCGTGCGCCGCCTCATGCAGGGTAATTGCCAGCAATGCCGGAATGATCCAGACGGAAATGCTGTAAATAATACCGGATACATCCATGGGAGCTGTCCTTTAAGTGGTCGCCAGCAGGCGATCGAGCGCGGCGCGGTCGGCGGCAGGATCGAGCGGCGCGGAGCCAAGCGCAAAAACCGGGGCGCTCCGCTCAATCCGGGCTAGCGCCTCCGGCGACAGCGGCGGACAGGCAACGGCGACATTCTGCATTTCCGTCATTTTGCCCGAGCAATGCAGGACGATATCGACACCGGCGGTCAGCGCTGTTTCCGCCCGGAACGCCAGGCTACCCGAAAGTGCCTCCATGTTCAGGTCATCAGTCAGCAGCAGGCCGTCAAAGCCGATCTCACCGCGGATAATCTCGTCAATAACGGTCTTCGACTGTGTCGCTGGAAATTTAGGGTCAAGCATCTCAAAAATGATATGGCTGGTCATGCCCCAGGGCAGCAGGGAAAGCGCCTTGAACGGCGCAAAATCACTGTCCGTCAGGTCCTTGCGTGACGTGGTGACGCAAGGCAGTTCATGGTGACTGTCCACTGTCGCCCGCCCGTGACCGGGCATATGCTTGATAACCGGCATAATGCCAAGGGATAGAAACTCCCGGGCGACGATGCCGCCCAGCAGGGAAATCACCTTCGGGTCATCGGAAAAGGCGCGGTCGCCAATGGCGGCCACCGTCTCCGGCAATCGCAGATCGAGGCAGGGCGTACAATTGACAGTGATCCCGCAGGCCCGAAGGTCGGCGGCGATCAGCCGTGAGGACAGACGCAGGGCTTCACTCGCAAGATCAGGATCGCTGGCGTAAAGGTCACCAAAAAAGGCAAAGGGCTTTGCTTCGAACCAGTGGGGTTCCCGCAAGCGCTGTACCCGTCCGCCTTCCTGATCGATGAGAACCGGGACATCGGGGCGCCCGGTGACATCGCGCAGAGCCGCGATCAAGCGCTTTACCTGACCCGGTTTCTCGACATTGCGGGCAAACAGAATAAAGCCGTAGGGCTGGGTTTTTGCAAAAAACTTCTTTTCCGCCGCCGTCAGCTTTGTACCCTCAACCCCGAAAATAACCGACTTGCACCCCTTGATATCACCCGCTGACAACGAGACAATCCTGCTTCTGTGCTTTCAGCTTTTCGCAGAGGCTGGTGGCGCTGCCGCGACTGTCATAGGCCCCCGCCTGTAACCTGTGATAGGTCCCTTTTCCTTTGACATCAAAATCCTGCACCCGATAGCTCATGTCAGACAGCAGCGATTTATATTTCGATTGCAGCATCGACCATTGCTTTTCCGCCGCATCGGCCGTGCTGAAGGAGCCGAGCTGAACACGGAATTTCGTGCCGCCGGACGTCGCCGGGGCCGGTTTTGCCGCTGCCGTTTCAGACTTGGGCTCAGGCTTGGGCTCCGGGGCTACAGATTTGGGCTCAGGAGCGGCAACCGTCGGCCTGTCTTCGACCACCTGCTTGTCGGTGACCGGCGGCAGGGCTGCCGTCTCGCTCTTGTCCGTCGCTGTATTACCGTCTGCCGGTGCGTCCAGCGGTTTTGCAATCAGGGATTCCGGTTTACCGGTCGCTAATGTGTCCGCGCCCTCGCCGGACGTCCCCTCCGTCACCGGAGTTTCCTCAGACGCCGTATCGGTTACCGCCTCTTCCGGGGGCTGCATCAGCTTTTCAACCTTGTCAGGGGCCTCGCCCGAATTCAGGACACCGAAAACCCGCTTGTCCTGGTTGGGAATATCCATGCCGCCCGGATCCTCGGGCTTTTCCTTGACCGGCGCGGTATCGGCGCTGATGATCGGCGGGGCCAGTTGCACACCCTTTTTGACGCCCTGGTCATAGGCGTACCAGATCCCGATCCCGAAACCGCCGACAATAAGCACCGCCAGAATGGCGCCAATCCATTTTCTCCGGCTCAATCCCGGCACTTCGTCGCCATCATAATAATCGTCATCGGAAAAATCATCGTCGCCAGCCACTACTCAAACTCCTTTTAAATTCTGAACACCCAGGATTTTCAATCCGGCGCTCAATACTGTCTCAACAGCCGCGAAAAGACATATCCGCGACTGCCCTGCCCCCGCTTCCGTCAGGTAACCCGACGAGACCGGATGCGTTTTTTCCGCGAGCGCGAAAAATAACAGGCACACCTCCTGCAGAAACGCGGCGAAATAAAAAGCCTCTGTCTTCTCAAGGGCCCGATCCACGGCAATCGGCCAACCGCACAGCGATTTTGCCAGTTTTACCTCAATCGGCAGTGTGAGAACAGGCATTTCCACCGCTATTTCCCCGTTATTTCCAGTTTCCGCCGCTCGCCCCAGACAGCGCCTGACCTGCGCCAGCGCATAAGGGAGGCAAAAAACAGGGTTATTATAAGATTTGTCTATGGCTAAAATAGGGCTGAAAGCGGCTACGAACCCCACCGGGTTGGCGAGCAGCGCAAAACGGGTCCGGCTCTCGTTGCATTTGGCAATCGCCGCCGCCAGCGGAAATCCTTCCGCCGGACGTGGAGGCAAGGTTTCCTCTACCACAGAGCCGCCACTTAACCGCGCGAGGATGCCCAGTACCGCCGCCGCCGCGGCCGCCCGCGCAGAGGCAAGATCATTGACAGTCGCCGGAATTTTCACGTGAATTTCACGCCCCCCCGCCCCCTCGAGACCGAATTTTTCCTGCTCGCGGCAGATAACGGGCAAGGAGGATTGCCAGAATTTCGGCGCATAGGTGATATTGATATAGCCGTTTGAGGCAAGCGTGACCCCGGATACGCCATCAAGCGCCCGAAATGCCGCTAAAAATGGCACCGCGGGCTCATCAAATGATATATATTTGTTTGATTTCAGTAAGATAGCGGCATTTGTGCAAAGATCGGCCCGCCCCTCCGGTTTGGGGGGACGGAGAAAAATCGACGCCGCAACCCGCGCGCGGGCGGCCTCATCGGCAAATTCAACCCCTTCCAGGGCCGTTTCAAGGGCCTTTCGGGCCTGCAACAGGTAGCTCACTGACATCGATTAAATAAACTTTCGCCGCCACAAATTGACAAACAGCATTGGGATTAATACATATTTGAGTATATAGTCTCTATAACGAAGGCAAATGTTCTTTGTTTTTTAAAGGATAAGGCTCTCATGTCTACCCATGACACAATTGATCCGCCCGTAAAACTGTCGTCCTCTGCCGCCGACCGGATTAAAGATATTGTCACGCAGATGAATTCCGACAAGAAAATGCTGCGTGTCGCGGTAAATGGCGGCGGCTGCTCGGGTTTTCAATATAGCTTCGATCTTGAGGACACCCAGAACCCGGACGATGTGGCGGTTATGAACAACGGCGCAACGCTGCTGGTTGATCAGATTTCCCTGCTCTATCTTGCCGGGTCGGAAATTGATTATGTCAATGACCTGATCGGTGCGTCCTTCCAGATCAAGAACCCGAACGCGACGGCCTCCTGTTCCTGCGGATCGTCTTTTGCCGTTTGATCGGCGACGCAAAAATGCTACAAAAAAGGCCCGGATCAGTTCCGGGCTTTTTTATTGCGACCGCCGGGAGATGCCGAGATGAAAATAGCCAGCTGGAACGTCAATTCCGTCAAGGCGAGACTGCCCCGGCTCACCGATTACCTGAAAGCCGAAGCGCCGGACGTTCTGTGCCTGCAGGAGCTGAAAGTCATTGACGAGGCCTTCCCGCGCGACGAGATCGAGGAGCTTGGCTATAATATCGAGACCCATGGCCAGAAAACCTACAACGGCGTCGCCCTCCTCTCCAAATACCCGATCGAGGATGTCGTCCGCGGGCTTCCCGGCGATGATAGCGATGTGCAGGCCCGCTATATCGAGGCGACCATCAATAACATCCGTGTAGCCTCCCTCTATCTGCCCAACGGCAATCCGGTGGACAGCGAGAAATACCCCTACAAGCTCGCCTGGATGGCGCGACTGATCAATCATGCACGGGGCCTGCTCAGCTATGAGGAGCCGACGGTGCTCGCCGGGGACTATAATGTCATTCCGCAGGACGAGGATTGCTACGATCCCAAGGCGTGGGAGGGCGATGCGTTGACCCTGCCGCAAAGCCGCAATCACTTCCGCCAGCTTCTGAATATGGGCTATACGGACGGCTACCGCGCCGTCACGCCCGAGGTCGATTATACTTACTGGGATTATCAGCGCGGAGCCTGGCAAAAGGATAACGGCATCCGCATCGACCACCTGCTGCTGTCCCCGCAGGCCACCGACCTGCTTGAGACTGCCGGCATCGATAAGGGCCCCCGCGGCCAGGAACGTCCCTCCGATCATACGCCGATCTGGGTCGAGCTTGCGAACAACGACTAAAAATTATGAAAGCAAAGCCACTGTTTCACCTGTTTGCGCCATCCTGCTACTGATGGATGTTCATCAGTAGTAAAGCCTCGCTGGCGGTCCCGCCAGAGAGAGGTGTTTATGCTTCATGTCAGGTTCATATTTCATTTTTGTTGTTACGCAGGTCGCTATTGCCCCCTCAAGGCTCTCTTGCGGCGGAAGAAAACTGCTGGAGACGACCTTGGTACCATCGAGCACAAAATATGCGTTTTTAAGCCATTCCGCTGTCAGGTCTTCTTCCATTCCAGAAGACTCAATATAGAAGCCGCAAATTCCGATCTGGCTGCCTTGTTTTCCCCATTTCAGATATATGTCCGTTGTCTTTCCCTGATAGGTCCCGCTCCATTGCAGGGGCAGCTTCTGAAATTGTTGATCGTATGAGCGGTAAGTGACCGGCCCGACGACACCATATGTCGCGCAGGCCGTAAGTGAGGCAGCAAGGCCGAGCGCCACCAGCAAAGAACAACGCATAATTTCCCCCTCAATAATCATATCGACGCGTATAGCTATTTTCTATTTCTAGCATTTAAACTCCGCGCAATAAAATGAGTCAAGCGATTATAGAGGTAACCTGAAATTGTATTAGGCATTAACCATAAAAAAAGCCCGCCAGTTTGCGTGGCGGGCTTTTCGGAAGTCGGGGGTGATCAACGTTTGAGCTGATCGACATCACGCACGGCGCCGCGTGCCGCACTGGTGGTAAGGGCGGCGTAAGCGCGGAGCGCGGTGGAGACTTTGCGCGGACGCGGGGCGGTTGGATGCCAGGCATCGGCCCCCTTTGCCTCCATTTTCGCGCGGCGGGCGGCAAGGTCCTCATCCGAGATCTTGAGGTTGATGGTCCGGTTCGGGATATCAATCTCGATGATGTCGTTCTCCTCAACCAGGGCAATGGCGCCGCCTTCTGCGGCCTCCGGCGAGACATGGCCGATGGAAAGACCGGAGGTCCCGCCCGAGAAACGCCCGTCCGTCAGCAGCGCACAGGCCTTGCCGAGGCCCTTCGATTTCAGGTAGGACGTCGGATAGAGCATTTCCTGCATACCGGGGCCACCCTTGGGTCCCTCATACTGGATAACAACCACGTCACCGGCGGCGACCTTATTGCCGAGAATGCCCTCGACCGCCGTATCCTGGCTTTCAAAAATCCGGGCGGGCCCGGAGAATACAAGGCTGTTTTCATCGACACCGGCAGTCTTGACGATACAACCATCAAGCGCAATATTGCCATAGAGAACCGCGAGTCCACCATCCTGTGAATAGGCGTTTTCCTTGGAGCGGATACAGCCGTTTATCCGGTCGGTATCGAGGCTGGGGTAGCGTTTTGACTGGCTGAAGGCTTCCGTCGTCCGAACACCGCCCGGCCCGGCCCGATAAAATTCCTGCACCGTGTTGCTGCGGCTTTTCACCACGTCCCAAAGATCAATCGCTTCTGCCATCGACGGTGAATGAACCGTCGGCACCTGATCATGCAAGAGACCGGCGCGGGATAGTTCGCCCAGCAGGGCCATGATCCCGCCCGCCCGGTGAACATCCTCCATATGGTAGGTCTGAATACTCGGCGCGACCTTGCAGAGGTTCGGGACCCCGCGGCTCAGACGGTCGATGTCCGGCATCGTAAAGTCGATCTCCCCTTCCTGCGCAGCCGCAAGAAGATGAAGCACCGTATTGGTCGAGCCGCCCATGGCGATATCCAGCGTCATGGCATTTTCGAATGCGTCAAAGTTCGCAATTTCGCGCGGCAGCAGTCCCGGCTCATCCATTTCGTAATGGCGGCGGGTGATATCGACGATGGTGCGCGCAGCATCAAGGAACAACTGCTTGCGGTCCGCATGGGTTGCCAGCATGGTGCCATTGCCGGGTAGTGCAAGGCCAAGCGCCTCGGTCAGGCAATTCATCGAGTTGGCGGTGAACATGCCCGAACAGGACCCGCAGGTCGGACAGGCCGAGCGTTCCACTTCCTCAACCTGCGCATCCGAGACGGTCGGGTCCGCCGCCTGAACCATGGCATCCACCAGATCGAGGCCAATTTCCTTGCCATCAGCCATGCCCTTGCCGGCCTCCATCGGGCCGCCGGAGACAAAGACCACCGGGATATTCAGTCGCATCGCCGCCATCAGCATGCCGGGGGTGATCTTGTCGCAGTTGGAAATGCAGACGAGCGCGTCGGCGCAATGGCCATTGACCATATATTCCACGGAATCAGCGATAACCTCACGCGACGGCAGGCTGTAGAGCATGCCGTCATGGCCCATGGCAATACCGTCATCAACGGCGATTGTGTTGAATTCCTTCGCGATCCCGCCGCATTTCTCGATCTCGCGCGCGACCATCTGGCCGAGATCCTTCAGATGCACATGGCCCGGCACGAACTGGGTGAAGGAATTGGAAATCGCAATAATCGGCTTGCCGAAATCACCGTCTCCCATGCCGGTCGCGCGCCATAGCGCCCGGGCGCCGGCCATATTGCGTCCATGAGTCGTGGTTCTCGATTTATACTGGGGCATAGCGCTCTCTCTTCTTCTCGGACACCGACGATACAGGAATTTGGGGCCGGCACATGTTCTCCCTTCCTAGTTAATACGATCCGGGCCGGAGAACAAGCATAAGCCCGGCACCCAATCCCTTTTACGGTAATTTTTTCGCCAAAAAACTACTTTTACTTGTATAAAAAATATAATTTACTATCTCTAATTTTACCCTGTGATCTGTCAGACAAGAGGCCAAGACATGCAATGCGAAGGAATAACCCAAGCGGGCCACCGGTGCCGCAACAAGGCGCTGGAATATGAAATTTTCTGCGAGATCCATATGCGGGTCAATCGCACCTTTAATCTTGCCCTTCTGGTACCGTTCCTGACGACGTTGCTGCTGTGCTATTTTTTTCTGTTCGGGCTGTATTTCGAGACGCTCATCTACGGTATTTTTGACCTTAACTACCTGAAATATGCGGGACTGGCGGATTTCTTCATCACCATGTTCCGCAACGGCGGGATGTTGATCATCGTCATCTTCAAGATCTGGGCGATCTATTCCGCGGCCATCGCCGTGATATTCGGTGTCTGGCTGCTGGTACATATGATCATCCTGACCTCCCACAAGCACCTGAAATTTGCCTTTCGCATGAAGATCATCGGCCTCAGCATGGGTATCTTCATTCTCAATTTCCTGCATATGTTCCTGGTCCTGATACCAAAGCGGCACCTAGACCGCCCGTCGCAACTCCTGATCGGACGGGAGCATCTGGTGCGCAGCCTGGAATGGCACAAAAGTGCGATGACGCCGGTGATCGGCCGGGATCCGCGGCAAATTGCGGCCGTCTATTATCACCGCTTTGTTGCCATCGCCACCTTCAACAATCACCGGTTTTTCATTACTCTTCTCATCCTTACCCTCACCGCCTCCGCCTCCGTCCTCTATGCCGGGCATGAGGCGCGGAAAATGCGGGCCTGCATCATCGACATCGCCGATGAAAAGATCGCTGTTCCGCCCGTGGACACAGCAAAACTGTATCCCGGACTCAATATCACCACGCTTTGCGAAGATGGCACGGATACCACGCATGAAAACATCAGCCTGATCCGCAAATTCTCAAAAACCCTGCGCGGATTTTTTGACTTTCCCGTCGT
The DNA here is from genome assembly GCF_041689005.1 of Sneathiella sp. Taxonomy (GTDB): domain Bacteria; phylum Pseudomonadota; class Alphaproteobacteria; order Sneathiellales; family Sneathiellaceae; genus Sneathiella. The sequence continues at coordinate 4,597 of NZ_JBDNHC010000017.1, read as the reverse complement.
GCTGCTAAAAAAGGGGCAAACGACGACACCGTTGCTGTATCTCGGCTCCACAAGCCGGTTTGAGATGTTTTTTAACGGGGCCACCCGCCTGCCCTTCACCGTGTCCACGCAGAATCTCGGACCGCTGTTCGCAGAGCCATCGGCAGAGGACATGGCCCGCCAGACGGAACTTCTCGCAAAACTCGGGACGCTGCAAACGCTGGCACTCAAAAACAGCACCGATATCGAAACCCTCGGGAAAAAGGCGGCGGCGGGACAGGCGGTCGATACCCACAATCTGGAAAGAAAACTTGGCGCGCTGGCAAAAAGCGCTGCGACCTCCGGCCGAAACTTGCAAGACCTCCGCCTTGGCCTCGATCGCGTTACCACCGCCTTGCAGGAAGTGGAAATCGATCACACCCGGCGCATCGTCGAGACCATCCCGGCCTATTGTTGGGACATCGCACCGCATCTTGTCATTGAATTCGATGTTGGCTCGACCGCTGTCACCGATGCCGAAACCACCGCCTTGATCCGCCGGCTCGCGGAGGTCTATCGGGAGGCCGGGAGTCATTTCATCGTTATTTCCGGGCATTCTGACCCGAGCGGACCAGTTTTCGACAATTACCGCCTGTCACGCGAGCGCGCGGCGGCGGTCATGGCAGAGATGATCGGGGCCGGTCTCGCCAAATCCGATGTCTATATGATTGGGCGCGGCGAGGACAGCAGCACCACCCTGCCCCGGCGCCGCGCTGAAATTCGCGACTGCACCCTGCGTCCGGAGGAGGCGACAAAGTAAAGTCTGGCCTTGCAATATGCCAAAGGAAAAGGCGGCGCCCCGGGGAGCGCCGCCTTTTTACAGACTGTTTATATGTCTTTACAGGTATTTACGCAGCAGCGGCAGCGGCTTTCCGCTTGCGACGCCATCCCATAAAGCCCATCGCAGCAAGACCGGCGCCATAAAGCGGCAGGGCTGCTGGCAGCGGAACTGCAGAAATCCGGACGTCATCCAAGTATCCGCCATATGTGTCTTCTGTCCCCTTGGCCCAGAAGTTCACAGCGATATTTGTGAGCGTATCAAGATTAAATCTAAAGCTGAAAACCTGCCATTCGTCCGAACGGACACCAGTGACGTCGGTGTTCAGAATATCGCTATCCGGATCGTCGGTCATATTGACAAGGCTATAGCCGATGCCATTGGTTCCGATGTCTTCCGTCCGGCCCAGATAGGCAAAGGAGAATTCATATAGGCCTGGGCCTAGAACAAGAGACTGGGTCATGCCGGAGTTGCTGTTGTTGGACGCGCCGCCAGTACCGGAAAGATTATGGCTGTCGAGTTCGATTTTCTGGTTACCTTCATAGGCAGTAGATCCACCGATATCGCCGCTCTGCACTTCAATACCGCGACCGGTCGTCCGTGACCAACCGGGAATATTAGTGAAAACATCCCAGCCCGACCCGCCGAGACCAACATTGTCCTCAAATCCGCCGTTGGTTACATGATTGACGCCAATTGCCGCAGCGGGCGAAATCATGATCGCGGAGAGGGCAGCAGCGGCCATCGTAATTTTGATGCTTTTAATCATCGTGCGCTCCATTAAATTTTGTAAAATTGTTATTGTCAATACTTGGTAATTTTTAGGACTTCCGAACTATATGGAGACATTAATCTAAAATTTTAGATAAATACATAAATATAAATTTATATCCTTAGATTCTTCCTGGAAAACCGAATATCGTGGTATCAATGCAACATTAACCTTGATCATTAAGCAAGAGACAGTCGATAAGGTTAATAAATTGCAGGATTTTTAAGAAGAGATCGCAACAGACGCACCGGTAATACCGGTTAATTTTACTGTCCGGGATCGTCTATCAGCTTTTCGGAGCGGATAGGAGACGCGATCGCGAAACGGCGCATTGATCTGTCCGCGCCCACAGCGTAGGGATCCTCAAGCTCATTACAGTTTTCCGCGCTCATTTCACCAAAGCTATGGGACACATTGCCGTAGCTATGCCCGACCGGCTGGAACCCGCGGCTGACCAGCGAATGGTAATGCCAGGCGTTATAGACAAAGATGAAAACCGGGGCCGACAGGCCGAAAGTCGCAAAATTCACCAGCGTCATGCCGATGAACCCGAGGGTGTGCCGACGATAGAGCGCGGGTATGGGCCCGAAAAACAGGCAGGTCCAGGAAATACCTGTATACCCGATTGCCCGTTTTCGCGTCATTGGCTGGATCATCGGTATGGCGTAGGCCATTGTCGTCCCTCCTGAACAGATAGCTCTATCCCTAGAGGTAGCAGAACTTCGTAAACAAAGGCTTGCGAAGTGCGTCCAAATTTACGCGGTATTTACTGATCAATACGTCAGACGCTGTAATTGGGCGGCGGCGAGAATTTCACCCCGGCCTCCTCTATCAACTGGCAGAGCCGGAGCGCTGTCCGGTCCTCGCCATAAGCGGCAATCGCCTGCAAACCCACGGGCAGCCCCGCCGGGGTCAGGCCGATCGGCACGACTGTCGACGGCAGGTCGACCATGTTAGAGTAACCGGCCCAGAACATCTGCTCGGTACTTGATTGCAGGGTGCCGTTGATGTCGATCATCCGGTCCTGCCGCTCCCCCTGCTGATTTTGGGGAAACGCGGGTCCGGCCGCGGCGGGACAAATCAGGATATCCCAGTCCGTGAAGAAGGCGGCCCATTTCCGCGCCATCAGGTGCCGTTCGTTATTAAACCGCAGCCAGTCCTTGTGCGAGAGGGTTACGGCGCGCGCCATCAGGGTGAGATAGCTTTTATCATCCGGATCGCTGGTGGCGGCGATTTTACGGAACCGTGCCAGCATGTCCTCGGACAGCGCGCCGGAGGTCGCCGCGCGCAGCAGCATGATGTAAGTCTCATAGGCCTCGGCGATCCCGATATCAGGCCGGGCCTCGCGGCTGACGCGGGCGCCCGCCGCCTCCAGCGTATCACCAATGGCATTCAGCGCTGCCTGATAATCGTTATCGACGTCGAAGCCGGGCGCCGAGGTCATCACGGCGACGCGGAAATCCTCAATCCGCCGATGCCGCGCGGGCTTCAGGTTAAGCTTCCACGCGGCGTTTTGTGGCGTCCCTGCCCCCGCCATGATATCGAGAGCGATTTCAAGATCATAGGCCGAGCGCGCGAGCGGGCCGAGCACGGCGATATCATTGTCGGCGACGATTCCGGGCGGCTTCTGGCCATGGGCGGGGATAATGCCGTAGGTCGGCTTATGACCGCAGACACCGCAATAATGCGCTGGATTGCGGATCGAGGCGCCGATGTCGGAGCCGGTCTCGATGCCCGTGAGCCCCGCCGCCAGCGCCGCCGCCGAGCCGCCGGAGGAGCCGCCCGGGGTCCGGCCCATATCCCAGGGATTGTTAGTGGTACCATAAATATCATTGAAGCTCTGCCAGTCTGCGAGCATGAAGGGCACGTTGGTCTTGCCGAAAATATTGGCCCCGGCATCCAGTAACCGCTGGACGCTCAGCGCAGTTTCGTCGGGGAAATGATCCTTCCACGCCGGATTGCCCCAGGTCGAGGGGCTGCCAACGAGGTTATAGGATTCCTTGATCGTCATTGGCACACCATGAAGCGGACCCAGCCGTTCACCCCGCACCCGCGCCGCATCTGCATCGCGCGCCCGCGCCCGCGCCGCCGTCTCGTCCATCCAGATCACGGCGTTAAGCTCGCCGTTATATTTGGCAATGCGCGCAAGATAATGATCGAGCAGTTCTTCCGCGCCGATCTCCCCGCGCGCGATCATCGCTGCCTGCTGCTGGGCAGAGGCAAAATGTATGACTGTCATCTTGGGGTCCTTCCCTGTTCGGAACCGGTTTGCGCCCGGTTTCTCGTTGAAAGTTATGGCGGGATAAGTCTAGAGCGAATTTGCCTTCGGGCTCAATCAAAAATTGGCGCTTGAGCTTGCTGTAAAAAATCCGTTATATGCTTCTATCGGCATAAAGGTTCACCTGCCGGTATTTTCAGAGACCCATTAAAGGATCGCGATCTTATGACCGGCTCCCCCCTACGGCTTCGCCAGTCGATTATTGTGTTGGCCGTTTGTTACTCAGTGGCGCTGCTTTTGGGGATATCCGATCTCACCGGGCTCTATGACGTCATATGGTCGGATCTCGATACGCTAATATTCCGGAGCCTGAACGACATGGCGACACCGGACGCGGCGATCAGCCAGTTCTGGGCCATGACGAACAGCAAGACATTTGATCACGGTGTCTTTGTCATGATGCTAGGCATCGTCATCTATCTGGTGATGTCGACAAAGCGGGAAGACCGGATAGAGGCGACGGCAAAGGTTGGGGCGATCATTTTTCTCATCCTGATCGCCCTCCTGATCTCTAAAAAGATTATCGGTGATGACTTCTATCACCCGAGCCCGGCTTACCTGCTTGAACCCTATAATAATGTGAATGACTTTATTTCGGGCTATACGGTGAAAACCGCGACTGATAACTCTTTTCCCGGCGACCATGCGATGACCAGCGCCCTGTTCGCGGGCGGCATAATCCTGCTGTTCCGCCGGCCCTATGTCGCGACCTTAAGTGTTCTCTTGATGATTTTCGTCAGCCTGCCGCGTC
>NZ_JBDNHC010000016.1:0-6446 GCF_041689005.1 Sneathiella sp. | reverse complement strand
GGCGATACATCATTCGCAGCCTGCTCTATCAAGCCGCCCTCGTTGCGTCGACGCACAACAAAACCCTCAAAGTCTTTGCGGCGCGGTTAAAAGAAAGTGGAAAACCACACAAAGTCGTGCTGATCGCTGTGGCCCGGAAACTACTCACGATCGCCAACGCGCTTGTGGCAAAAAACCAGCTTTGGCGTGCGTCGTAAATACAGTTGCTAGATTTGCAGACACCTTGTCCGCTAAAAATGAGGCAGGGAGATGATTATAGGCGATCCAAATTTACTGAAAAATTCAAGCTGGATACAATCAAGCAGATAACCGAACGGAGGTATGCTGTTGCAGATGTATCGAAGTATTTGGGTGTTTGCATGGAGCTACCACCGATCGCCGTGATCATTTTTGGATCACCGAATACTGGAACTCCCTTGATGACATCAAATCCGGCAATCGGCCTCGACCTGCCCCCGAAAGCCGTCGCCGGGAAAGAGAGCGATGGTACAGTGAAGCTCGCATATACCGACCCCGCGTGCCTGGCAAAACGCTACGGCATCTTAGACCGTGATGAGGTTTTCAAGAAGATGACGGCCGCTCTGACAAAGTTTGCGGAAATAGCGGTCAAGCGGGGCGGTCTTCCAAATAAAGTAACTCGAAAGCCCTACAGATGGTTTGGTTGATTTCAGTCGAATGATTGCTTTCGGTTGATAGCAAACTTCTAATACGCGGCTATAAGCCCCCTTTTGACTCGGCGCACTATTACCCAAGGACGGGATGGATATTTAGCATACGCTTTTGACGCAGTTGAGACATGAACAACAATATAGCAAAGACAAGCCCCCCAAGGAAAAGGCCCATTTCAATTTCGGCAGAGAGTATATTGCGACATAATGCATAGGTAAGGCTGGCCCCGACGGCGATCAAGCCAAAAACCCAGTCCTTCCCCTGGAAGCGGACAGCGCCGGTTCCATACAACACTGCAGTACCAACCGCCAAAACAATAAAGATAGCAATAATCGACATAATGGCATTCAGCATATTGGTACTCTGGAGCGTCATCACAGGATTAAAAACAATAAGAAACGGAATGACAAATCCGGCCAGTGAAAGCTTGAATGCCTTCATCGCGGTTGAGAAATAATTTGCTTTAGCGATTGCTGACGCGGCGAGAGCTCCCATTGCAACAGGTGGCGTTACCGCAGAAATTATCGCGAAGTAAAAACAGAAGAAATGTGCAGCCATTACCGGCACACCCATTTTTATGATAGTAGGGATAGCCACAAGCGCGACCAGACTGTATGCCGCCACCGGGGGTACGCCACATCCCAGGATGAGCGATACAATCATTGTTAGGAGCAAGCCGATAACAATATTGCCCGCACTGAAAAGTTCGACAAGACCCGCTATCTTGCCCCCGAGACCGGTGGTTATCAATGTTTGCGCAATAAGCCCCACGATACAAAGCGAGATACCGATCTGGGCCCCGACGATTGCCCCCTCTGTTAACGCGCTGAGGAACTCAGAAATGCTAGGCCGACCTCCGTCCCGGAAGAAACTTAACACAAAGACAGTACAAATCGCCCAGAATGCTGAATATGCCGGACTGTAACGGAACAGAAGCAACCCGGTAAGGATGCCCACGGGGATTACAAACATCGGGATGCCCCGCCTTATGATCGACCAGTCCGGTGTTTCTTGCGGGGCCTTGATACCGGCGGCAATCGAAGCGAACTGAACAGATAGCATAACGCCGACATAAAACAAGATAGCGGGTATCAGCCCTGCCAGCATAATATCTGTATAGGGAACACCGACAAAGAATGCCATCAGGAAGGCAGCAGCCCCCATTACAGGCGGCATCAATTGGCCCCCAGTGGATGCCGTCGCCTCGATCGCTCCTGCGAGAGATGCCGAATATCCGGTCCGCTTCATATAGGGAATTGTAAATGCTCCGGTGATCGCGACGTTGGCAACAGCAGCACCAGACACCATGCCGATCAGCGAGCTTGAAACAACTGCCGTCTGGCCAGGACCACCGGCAACGCGTTTTCCCACAAGCTTTCCAAGTTCATAGGGAAAGTCATTGATCCGCAACAGCCCCATAAGGCTCCCGAACACAACAAAAAGAAATATCTGGTTCGCCGAAATGGAAAGAAAAGTACCGTAAATACCGGAAAACCCGATCGATAAATACGAGACAATATACCCAAGCGAGAAATCACGATGATAGAGGGGCCCGCCTAGATAATGACCGAAAAAGAAATAGGCGACGAAGACAAAGGCAACAATGGGCAGGATCCATCCCCAAGCCTGCCGGGTTCCCTCAAACACAAGAATAATCATCAGGATTCCGACAGCAATATCTACCGGTGCCGGGAAACCAACATTTTGCTCAAGGGTATCAAGATTAATATAGACATATGCGGTCACGAACATTCCACATACGAAAAAGATCAGGTAAACAAGGCGTCTAAGCGGGCTTGTTGCCGCGCGAACAACGACGAGAAAAGTTAGTCCAAAAATAAAAGCTAAATGCACTGTCTGGTGCTCAATGCTACCTATCAGAATCCCATAAGCACTGATCAAATGATATGCCACCATCGCAACAGCAATGGCATAAATTGCGATATTGATCGAGCGATCGAAACCTTTATTCATGACTGAGTTTCCTAAATCGACAGAACATCATCCCCGTCGGCGCATTACCGGCGGGGATTAGTTTAACATTGCTAAAGGCTACAAAAGTCCGGCTTCTTTATAAGCACGAAGCGCTCCCGGATGTATCTTTTTAGGATCGACACCATAGATCAGCGATTTACTCGACATCAGTTTGCCGAGTGCATGATATTCCTGAAACAAACCAACGTTATCGATGATCATTTTGGTAATTTGGTAGGCCGTTTCTTCAGGCATCTCAGGGTAGGCTCCCCATGCGATAGGATCAAAGAAACCAGACATATCCGAATTGAGGCCAGCAACGGCATCTTTCGGGATAGTAATCTGGCCTAACCCGACACCAGTCGCAATCGTTTTTTCGATAGCTTCCTTACCCCAGGGAATATGATAGAGCGTTTTCCCGCTGCCTATGACTGTCAGGGTTTGCGGGCTTGCCTTAAACGCCTTGTTTATAGGATCTGCATATCCACCAATAATTGCGGCATCTACAGTACCATCCAGCAATGCCTGGGCTGCCTGTTTGGTTCCCAGATATTCGATATCGATTTTACCATCCAGGCCCCACCCATGCTTGATGATGAGTTCAGGTTCGATAGTCCATAAAATTTGTGGCGGACGGCCAAGCCCGATAGTTTTACCAATAAGGTCTTTCGGTTCCTTAATTGTCTCATCCAACGTAACCAGCCAAACTGTTCCTAAATTATAGGTGGCAACCAGCATCGGGGCCGGTATCGGTCCGGCAAATGGCTTTTGACCATTCTCAGCCAAATACGCCAAACCGGCAGTAAAAGGGGTGAGAGTTTCGGATTTCGTTTCAGGATCTGCATTCAATTGTTTGAGGTTGTAGACCAACCCCGGGGTTTCCGATGCAACAAGTTTAACTTTCGCATCTGTCTTTTTAGAAATCTGTTCCAGCGCGCTACCAAGCGCGTTGCTGCCCGTTCCGAACGGTCCCGATGGAATATTAATTGGTTTGTCTTCTGCATTTGCGAATGACATAGCAAAAGTAAGCAGCAATGCCACACTCACAAAGACATGTTTAAGAAACGTCATGTTTTTCTTCTCCCACGATACAAGTTCAAGCTATATGCTTTCTTGCTTTATGTTTCAGTATATGAAACGTTATATCTTATATTGAAACATTATCGCGAAATAGATAAGATAGTCAAGAACCATCAAATGGCCCGGCATGCACAATTGTTGCTATAACTTGAGGAGCGCAACCAATATGCGGAAGACTTCGCTGTGAAAACGCCAAAGACGTATCCGACTCAATATTTGCAAACGGTCAGTCGTGCTGTGGCTGTGATGAGAGCATTCAAAGGCGGCAGCAGAGATATGTCTCTTAAAGAACTCACCAATGAGTTGAACCTCAACAAGGTCACGACTTTTCGTCTTGCACGGACACTAGTAAATGAAGGCTTGCTTACTCAGGACCCCGCAAGCGACCGTTACGCTCTCTCTTTCGGTTGTCTGGCCTTGGTAGACACAATGCTTGATCGCAATGGACTGGCAGAAATATCAAGAAAGCATTTACGCAAGGCGCGCGAGGAAACGGATGAAACCGCCACAGTCCTTGTACGTGAGGGTTGGGACCGCGTTGTAATTGCGACGGAACCAAGCCTGCAACCGGTTCGCTACGTAATGGAGGTTGGCCGACGAAACCGTCTCTATCTAAGCGGATCAGGAGCCTGCCTTGTATCTGGCATGAACAAAGATGAACTGGAAGCCCTGTTTGCGTTCATTGCAACTGATCCCATTTCCCGGGAATATGAACTCACAAAAGAAGTCCTTCTGAGCCGATTGGATTTTATTAAACATAACGGCTGGGGCACTGCACAAGGAGAATGGGCCAAGGAAGCTTCCGGTGTTGCGGCCCCTGTATATGACCAGGAGGGAAAGGTCATTGCTGCTATAGCAATTGCAATGCCTCGAAGTAGGTATAGCGATTCATACGTTGATAAATGTGTTCCTGCCGTAATGAAGACGGCAAAACTGATCGGCAAAGAATATGACGCCATCAACAGATAGGAAAACCATGAACGACAAGCCACAACTTCTATCCGGCCTTAAAATACTGGACCTTTCGACCATGTTAGCAGCTCCGATAGCATCGACGCTCCTTGCCGACTTCGGTGCAGATGTCATCAAGGTAGAGCTTCCGGATCGCGAAGATCCCTTACGCGATCTTCCCCCCCACAAGGAAGGCAAGTCACTTTGGTGGAAGGTAACCAACCGCAACAAAAAGGGCATTACCCTGGATATTCGAAAACCTCAGGGACGTGACTTGCTTCTTGATATCATTAGTGAATTTGATGTTCTTGTTGAGAATTTCCGTCCTGGTACTCTGGAAAAATATGGTCTTAGTCCAGAAATTCTTCAGGCGCGTCACCCCGGCCTCATAATCCTGCGCGTTTCAGGATATGGCCAAACGGGTCCGAAAGCGACCGACCCCGGGTTCGCGCGTGTAGCAGAAGCCTTCTCAGGCTTTACATATCTTTGTGGTTACCCTGAAAGTGGCCCGATGCACATCGGCTTCCCGGTTGCTGATGCGACTGCGGGAGTGTTTGGGGCACTTGGTATCATTATTGCCTGCTGGAACAAGGCTAAAAATCCAGAAGCACCTGGCGAAATAATAGATTTGTCGCTTGTGGAATCCATGTTCCGTCTGCTGGAATTCCTGCCAATCGAATATGACCAACTGGGTCATGTCAGAGAAAGATCCGGCAATCGAAGCCAGTATGCCAGTCCTAGCAATATTTACCGGTCAAAAGATGATAAATGGATTTCATTAAGTGCTTCGGCGCAATCAATCTTTGAGAACCTCGCTCGTCAAATGGGTCGGCCAGAGTTAATTACCGATACTCGCTTCACGACCAATATTAACCGGGTGAAACATACGGACGAATTGGACAAAATTGTCGCAGATTGGTTCGCTGAACGGACACAGAACGAAGCTCTGGAGGAACTGAAAGCTGGCAGTGTGGCGGGCGGACCCGTCTTTTCGATTGAAGATATATTCAATTCAGATCAATTCCAAGCACGGGACGCTATTATTAAAGTGGACGATCCTGAACTCGGTCCCGTTGCAATGCCCGCAGTTACACCGAAATTCGCAAAAAAACCTGGCTCGGTGACCTGCACAGGACCACAGCATGGTCATGATACAGAAGCTGTGTTTAGATCACTCGGATTTAGCGAGAATCATATCGCGGATTTAAAGCGCGATGGTGTTATCTAAATAGATTTGACCACCAACGCGCTATCCGCCCGTCGGTGGTTCAAAGCCGCCCTTGGGTACCCCGAAGAAACAGGACAAGCAGGAGAAAACGCTTAGGCTCCTGCCCTTTTCTCCAACCAGACAGCCCGCCTCTGCGTAATTACTATGGCCGCCAATACCAGTATGGCTATCAAATCCAGCCACCATTTATTAGCTGCAACCAAGGCGCCCACAACCACGAGAAGGAGGGCAAGGGGAACCGAAATGCGTTGCCGATAAAACCGTCCGCCGCCGATCGCCATCAGCATGGATGCAACCAGTCCCATAACAAGCGACCATATAATCTCTTCTATTCCTGCCTCGAGCAGAACAGCTGGACGAAATACGAAGAATACAGGCATCAGATATTTCATTAACGCGAGGCGCATCGAGACAAGAGACACTGAGAACCAGTCCGTCTTGGCAATTACCGCAGCTGTGAAAACAGCGGTACAAACGGGAGGTGTTAAGGCGGAAAGCAATGCCGAATAGAAAACGACAAAATGGGCAACCAAGGGATCGATAT
>NZ_JBDNHC010000015.1:0-50509 GCF_041689005.1 Sneathiella sp. | reverse complement strand
GATGTGCTGGTCGCCCGGCTTTGGCCGCTGTGCGAAAAAGTATCAAAGCGGCTCAAGGCCTACGGCATGGCGGGAAAAGCCATTACGCTGAAGCTAAAAACAGGAGGTTTCAAGGGCATCACCCGCAGCCATACGCTCGCTCAGCCGACCCAACTGGCGGAGACACTTTACCGCGAGGTCAAGCCGCTCCTCGAAAAGGCGGCCCCCAGCCATAATTTCCGCCTGCTCGGCGTCGGGGTCAGCGGCTTTGGCGTGTTGGAAGATGCTGACAGGCTGGACTTACTGTCGGAAAAGACGGGCCATGACAAGGATGTGGAAACAGCGATCGACCGGTTACGGGCGAAATTCGGCGATGCCGTTATCGGCAAGGGTCGCAGCCTCAACGGCAAGAGATGATCATCCCCGGCCCTTACTTGCAGATGGATTTGAGTGCCGCCCAGCCCTCTGCCGTCATCGCCAGTCCCCCCGAGCTGCCCGCCGCGTCCAGCAGAGCAAGCCGTTCCGCCAGACCCGGATGGCTTTGAAAAAAGGAAAATCCGGAGCCGGAGGATTTGGACTTGCTGGAGTTGGCCTTGGCCGCAAGCTTTTTCATCATCGGAATCATCGGCGAAATATCAAAATTTGCGGCCTGCATGAGCCTCACCCCTGCCCGATCCGCGTCCCGCTCAAAGTCGCGGGTATAGGCTGATCCAACGGTCAACTGCCCCATTGTCGCCAGAAAAGCGCCCCCGGTCACATCGCCGAGCAACAGGCTGAAGACAGTGGCAATCCCTGCATTGGCAACGAACAAACGAGTCGGGTGAAGGAATTCTGCATGACCGATTTCATGGGCGAGGACACCGGCGAGGCTGTTTGGGTCATCGGCAAGATCGATCAGGCCGGAAAAAACCAGCAGATGCCCCCCCGGCAGCGCAAAGGCGTTCGCTGAAGGCGTTCTGATAACCGTGACATCCTTGACCGGCGTATCACCGCCCGCCCCGGCGCCAAGAGTGGCGACAAGTGTCTGTAATGCCTGCTCCCCGGCCTCATTCCGGCAAACCGCCGCCGCCGGCGATACATTTTGCCGTTTAGCGATGGCCTTAATAAACACTCTTTCCGCCTGCAGGCCGACTTCAGCCCGGGATTTTTCAGGAATCAGATAGGCAATTTGCGTTGCCAGCAAGGGCAGGACCACCGTGAAAATGATCACGACGGACAACACCGCCCCGCCGCCCCAATAAAGATACGGCTTCCACCAGCCCGCCTCGGCCGGTCTTTTTTTGCGAAGGTGGGGACAGAGCCGCCGCAATTCCTCAACAAACCCGGCGTCATCAATTTCAATCCGCGCCGGATCATCGGGGGCAACTGAAAGACGAATGCCGTTGCGGTTTGGTGCGGCATTTTCATCGCGGAGATGGTGAAGCGGCCATTCTCCAAGCAGCGCATCCGTCTCACCCGTCAGCTTAAGCACAGAGCCCCCAAGTTTCAGGGTGACATCCTGTGCCCTTGCCGTCTTTCCATCAAAAAGCCGAGCAGGGGTGATCATCCGTTAAAAGGCCCCGACGTCCAGCGCATCGGCAAATCCCTCGCCATATCGGGGCGCTTTTTCGGAGCTCGCCGCCGTCTCCTCGAATATTTCAACATTATATATATGCAACGAGCGGCAAATCGCGCTAACCAGCGGGACGATCAAGTATAACGTCTTGAGAATGTCAAAGCCAAGATAGGCTACAAAAAGGGCCAGGACCAGCACAAAGGCGGTCGCCGATGTCTGAAATTTTATCACCGTAATGACCAGAAGGGCAAAGCCGAGATAGGCAACAAATCCCATAAACAGCAACAGCAGAAAGACTGACAAAACCGAGCGGATGGTCAGCCGGGAGGAGAAAGCGGCACCAAGAAAATGCGTCACCCCGGCAAGGTACCTGAACTCCCAGACCCGGACGGCAAACGACAGGATCGATAACATCAGAAAGAGGAACAGGCCGCCCAGACCAAGGATCAGGATGGCATGATCTCCGCCCGTCAATTTGCTCTTGCTGACGGCGAGCCCGGAGAATGACAGCGAGATCGCATCGGTTTGGTATATGTACATGGCAACCGCCACGATACTGAGCTGCGCGATCAGGATCGCCGGCCAGTAGATGCGAAAGAGACCGCCGACGGTCCCCTGATAGGTAAAGCGGCCATCACCGAAATGGGTATTATTTAACTGATAGTTAAGCCTGAACGCACGCAGCCACGGATAGGCCCAGCCGAGGGTCACGATGGAAAGAACCGTCCAGAGGAGCACTTGTCCCGCGTAGGCCATCGCACTGCCGGAAAGATAAAAGCGGATGCCCCGCCAGGAAGTGCGGGAAAGCCGGTAGCGCCATAACCGATACCGGGCAAACTGCCAGAACATGTAGAGAAAGGCGAAATTGGCCACCTGACTGATCAGGCCCGAGGCCGGACCCGACACTGTCAGTAACTTAACCGCCAGACTCACCACCAACATCAATGGCAACAAAATTATCATCGCCACGAGGAAGCCGAGAAAAAGCTCCTTTGCCGTTCCTGTATATTCCAGACGGTCGTTTTCGATGACGGTTCCCTGCCACAAAAGGCGCCGCACATGGGTTTTTCCCCAGAATCGGTAAATGCCGAAGGTAAGTATCCCAAATATCTTGTTCTTGATCAGCCGGATCAGCAGATGCTTGCGAGAGACGGCAAATGTTATCTGGGAGGCCCCTGCCCCGCCTGTCGTGCTGACGGCAACGGCCTTCTGGTCCACGCCCGCCAAGGATCCGGTGTCTGATGATGTCATCGTCTTCCCCCTTCAGACGTTGAGCATACTTCCTGTCCTATTACGGTTTTCTTAACGTGGAGGAACAGGATATCAGGAACATTTCTCAGTGTTGAAAAACTTCAGTTCCTTCATTTTTCCGCTCAGGGTAAAATCCTGGTATTTTAGAAGTAAATCCGAGGCGACGCCATTTTCAAACATTTTCATGACGATCTCGTAATCGGGCTCGGTTTGCCGCTCGCGGAGATCAAAGAAGGAAATTTGCAACGGCCAGTATTTAAGGCCGTCGAGCTTCTCTGTCACTTTCGCCGGATCGGCAAATGTCTTTTCCTTGCCAATCACCGCCAATGTATCGGATAGCCCGTTGTCACCGTTGCCGTCAAAAATCTTGGTGGACAGCAGGCTTTTGCCCTTGGTAGCAGCGGCTAGCAATTCCCGGGTATGCTCGCCGGGAAAGATAACACTGGCCGGAAGATCCATCTCTTCCTTATCGGGTTCGGAAAAAGTGACCGTTGTCTTGTCTTTCTCATGCTTTGCCACGCCGCGATACTTCTCGACGGTCTTGCCGTTGAGCATATTCGACATATCAAAGCGCATTGTTTTCCCGGAATTATCTTCCCATGTCGACTGCACATAGTCAGAAATGACCGTGCCCCCTTGGACATTGACTAATTCAAGCACCATGCGCTGATTGACGATCAGACCGTCGCAATGCTGCTCTATTTTCAGGACGATCCGGCCGCGTACATCCTCAAGGCCACCTGTTTCGGACAGGCTTTCTAGTTTCAGATCATAGACGGCTTGATGGGAGGCAAGCTGCAACGGGGCCGCAAACGCACCCCCCGGCACCCCTGCCGTGACACAAAAACCTAAAACAAGCGCACGCGTTAATTTCCCAAATATGACCATAAAACCATCTCAATAAAATAAAAAAGCTGAATACCTCTACAGCCGTACCCTCCCTGAATATAGGTCGATGCCCGTCCCTGTGAAGCTATATCTTTGAATTAGAATGCAATAAGTCGCCCGGATATAGAAATTATTTCTACCATACGGGAATAATCTGCCGGGAACAGCGTTCAAACAGTCTGCTCATTTATGAATATTCAGCCTTACCCCATTGTTTTATAACGATTTTTTTATAAATAATTTTTGGCACAAAGTTTGCGTTAATGTTTTTTGTAATCGTATCTGTCTGAATAAAGTTTCTCTGGCATAGCTGCCGAATTGGGCCGACAGGACGATAAGGAGATAGTATTATGTCGTCATCGATGTTCACATTACCAACGGCCGCGGCGGGCATTCCGATCGGGCTTGATCAGGATATAAATTCCCATCTGGAAGACCTTGCCGGAAAGCTGAAGGACAGTCATCGCCCGGAAACGCCCAGCATTCACTGGGAGCTGATAAACCGGGTCTTGGCCTATGCCGCCAGCGCCGAACAGCATATCAGCGAACAACAGGCGCGCATTTGCGAACTTGAGGCGCTGTCCTCGACGGATGAATTGACGGGACTGCACAACCGGCGCGGATTGCATGATTTTATGACGCGGGCCCTTTCTCTTGCCAGGCGGCATGAGGAAAAGGGCGTCCTTGCCTTTCTGGATCTCGATAATTTCAAGCAGATCAACGATACTTATGGCCATAACACCGGCGACCTCGCGTTAAAGACATTTGCCGAAACCATCAAGTCAAACCTGCGCGAGTCCGATTTTGTCGCTCGTGTCGGCGGTGATGAGTTTGTTTTCGTTCTGATCCATACGTCGGAGGAAGATGGCCGCAAGCGCGCCCTCACTATCCAGAAGATCGCCGATTCTACAACACTTACCCTGCGCGATCGTGAGCTTCCGTTAAAGGCCAGCATGGGCATTATTGCCTATAATGGCGACAGCAATTATGGCCAGCTTATGCGGTCCGCTGACCTTGCCATGTATAAAAACAAGCGCGCGAAAAAACGCTGACGGCCTTTCACGCCGGTCCTGAGACCGGCACCGTCTTCCCTGCCCTTACCGCCTGCAGAATAACTCAAGCGGGGCGCTGACGCCCCGCAGTTCATGAAATCCACAGGATTGCAGCCGCGACGCGCAGTGCGGCGCCGCCTTCATCAGGTCGCCGGACGCAATCAGGTCCGTATCCAAAATATCGCAGAGCGCCTCTATGCGGCTGACCTCATTGACGGCGGGGCCTATCACTGTGAAATCGAGACGGGTTTCGGACCCGACATTCCCATACATGACCTCGCCGATATGCAGCGCGATATCGAGGCTCATAGTGGGCTGGCCTGCTTCCTCGCGTTGCCGGTTCAGCGCCTCAACCCCGGCTTTCATTTCATCCGCCGTATCCAGCGCCAATTCGCAAAGTTCACGGGTGTTACCATTGGTGAGTTCGAAAGTCGCGAGCATGCCATCGCCCATAAATTTCAGGATCTCCCCGCCCGCCCGCTCGATCGGGCTTGCCATCTGGTCAAGATACTGATCGAGCATCTCGACGAGATCGCCCTGGTGCAAACTATCGGACAGCCGGGTGAAGCCCCGTAAATCTGCATAAACAAGGACCGCATTTATACTGTCCACCGACCCTCTCAGCACTTGCCCGGACAGCACCTTTCGCGCGGTCTCCTTGCCGATATAGGTTTCAAGGACGGTTCGCGCCGTCCGGAAGGAGGCAATGCTTTTGGCGGCGAGCCCGAACAACGGAATTGCCCGGCTCAAGATCTTGAATTCACGGTCGGTGAAGCCGCCGGGACGGTCGGACGCCCAACTGGTAATCAGTCCGGCACTATGCTCCATCCTCTGGTTTTCAAAACCCCAGCCAAAATCAAATATCTGGCAGAACCAGTCGGTCATGTTCTCGGCACGGAATTCTACGAGAATCGGGAAATCCAATGTCTCCAGCTTTTCGAGCGGGCGGTGAAGAAAACTGATCTTGTTGCTCAGCATGAAGAAGAAAGGACTGGAGAACCACCCCTCGCCCGGCACATCCGAGTGGAGAAAATTCGTGTTGGTAACCAGACCCTCGCCGCGGCGCCAAGTATACATGAAGGCGCTGACCTGCGGGTGGATGGCGCTGAGCGCAATGTTCCCGCGTTTCAATGTCACATCAAGTTCCGCCAGCCGCTCGCAGAAGGCCGTGAATAGGTCGCGGACCGTCGTGCCGGTCATTCCGGCATCAATCAGCCAGGAGAATAATTCCTCCTCCGGATTCTCTGCCAGAAATTGTCCGCAGCGATTATCGGTTGTTGTAATATCCACGCCCATTCGCCCATCTGACAGAAATAATTTGACCGCTCTTCATATAGGCATATTTTATCAGCTATTAAGGTGAAATGGCAAAACTAATCACGGCCCCTTGCGGGCGCTCGTTTCCGGACCGTGATAAAAGCCGCACAAGACCACAAATTGAGGTATCTCCCCGATGACCAAGGTAAAGAAATACTGGCAGAATTATATCAATGGGAACTGGGTTGATGCCCTTGAGGGCGGACGGATCGACATTGAGAACCCTGCCGAAGGCGCGATTATCGCCGAGGTCGCCCGCGCCACATCACAGGATGTCGACAGCGCCGTGACCGCCGCCCGGGCCTGCTTCAACAGTCGGGTTCTCTATGACATGCGGCCAACCAACCGCGGGCAGTTGATGTTCGAGGTTGCCCGGCATCTGACGGAGATGGCCAACGATATCGCCCTCACTGAATGTCTTGATAACGGCAAAACCCTTGCGGGTGGCAAGAACGAGGCGCTGGCAGCGGCCCGGTATTTCACCTATTACGGCGGGCTTGCCGACAAGCTTGAAGGCCGGATGATCCCGCTAGGTGCCGACTATATAGACTATACCATTCCGACCCCGTATGGCGTCTCGGCCCAGATTGTGCCGTGGAACTTTCCCTTGCAGATCGCCGCCCGCTCCGTTGCCTGCGCTCTTGCCACCGCCAATACGCTTGTCCTGAAATCGCCGGAGCTGTCGCCGCTGTCCACCTATTATATTGCCGAGGCCTGCCACCGGGCAGGAGTCCCTGCAGGCGCCGTCAATATTCTCTGTGGCTATGGCCATGACTGTGGCGCAGCGCTCGTCACTCATCCCGACATCGATCATATTGTCTTTACTGGTTCAGTTGCCACGGGGCAATCAATCCTCCGCGCCGCCGCCGACCGGGTGATCCCCTGCGTCATGGAACTCGGCGGCAAATCCGCAGGGGTTTTGTTCGAGGATGCCGATATCGATCAGGCGGTCAATTCTACCGCCAGCGGTATTTTCAGCCATGCGGGCCAGATCTGCTCGGCGCAATCGCGGCTGATCGTGCCCGAACGCCTACATAATGAGGTCATTGACAAGCTGGCGGCGAAAGCGAAATCCCTATCCGTTGGCCCCGGCATCGACGGCCATGACCTGACCCCGGTGATTTCCGCGGCGCAAGCCGACAAGATCGAAGGGATGTGCCTTGCTGCGGTTCAGGCGGGTGCCACCGCAGTCACCGGCGGGCGCAAACGCGAGAACCTCGCCGGCCATTTCATCGACGCAACGATTTTCAACGACGTCACGCCGGACATGTCCATCGCCCGCGAGGAGGTTTTCGGACCCGTTCTTGCGGTGCTCACCTATTCCGACCCGGAAGAGGCCATCGCCCTCGCCAACGGCACAGACTACGGCCTCTGTGCCGGGGTCTACACGAAGGATCTGGCCACCGCCCATTGGGCCGCCGACCGGCTCGTCGCCGGTCAGGTTTTCGTCAACGAATGGTTTGCCGGTGGTATTGAAACCCCCTTCGGTGGTATGAAAAGATCGGGCTATGGCCGTGAAAAAGGTCAGGAGGCCCTTCATAATTATGTCCAGACAAAAAATGTCGGGATCAGGATCACGGGTGGCGGCGGTGGCCGTCCCGGCGGATGACATTTAACCGGAACAGAGGATAGAAAAATCATGGCAGGCAAAATTGAGGCGCGCCTCGCGGAACTCGGAATTGACGTTCCCGCCGCGGCGGCACCGGCGGCGAACTACGTCCCCTACGTCGTTACCGGGAACCTTGTCTTCATTTCCGGGCAGGTCCCGTTCGTTGACGGCAAGATCACCTATCAGGGAAAAGTTGGGACCGACTTCACCACCGAGGAAGGGATCGACTGCGCCCGCGTCTGCGCGCTCAATATCATTGCCCAGGTCAAGGCGGCCTGCGGCGGCGATCTTGACCGCGTCGTCCGCTGCGTGAAACTCGGCGGGTTCGTGAATTGCATTGACGGCTTCGGCGACCAGCCCAAGGTCATCAACGGCGCCTCGGACCTGATGGTCGATGTGTTCGAGGCCAAGGGCCGTCATGCCCGGTTTGCCGTCGGTACCAATGCGCTGCCGCTCAATGTCGCTGTTGAAATCGATGCCGTATTTGAAATCTCCTCCGGGTCACAGATATAAAGGGTAGTCTCCGTGCAGGAGCGACGATCCCAAAGGAATGCTTTCGCGTAATGCCTGATAGCCCGTTGATTAAAACGATCCAGTCGATCTCGGATATTGCCGAGGTCGACTGGAACGCCTGTCTGGAAACAGATCACCCTTTCGTCACCCATCAATTTCTGAAAGCGCTGGAAGTGAGCGGATCCGCCACGGCAGAAAGCGGCTGGATGCCGTACCACCTTCTGCTCGAAATCGACGGAAAGATTGCGGGCGTCGCGCCGATGTATGTGAAAGGCCATAGTCAAGGCGAGTATGTTTTCGATCACAGCTGGGCCCATGCCTATGAGCGGGCCGGCGGCAAATATTATCCGAAATTGCAGCTCTCCGTGCCGTTCTCGCCGGTCACCGGCCCCCGGCTTCTGGTGCCGCACGGACCGCATCAGGCCGCCCGCCAGAAAATGCTGCTCGCCGGGGCGCAGCAGGTCGCCAGCAACCTCGCCCTGTCCTCCGTCCATGCGACGTTCCTCACGGGCGCTGAAAAGACACTGATGGACGACGCCGGATTTCTGGTGCGGACCGGCGAGCAGTTTCACTGGCTGAATAACGGCTACGACAGGTTCGATGATTTCCTCGAGCAGCTCTCCTCGCGCAAGCGTAAGGCCATCCGCAAGGAACGCGAGGGCGCCCAAAATGCGGGACTGGAGTTTGAGACCCTGAGCGGCGGCGATATCACGGAAGCGCATTGGGATGCCTTTTTTAACTTCTACATCGATACCGGCAACCGTAAATGGGGAACCCCCTATCTTACCCGCGCCTTCTTCAGTGAGCTTGGCGAGAGCCTCGGCAAGGCCGTGGTGCTGTTCATGGTCAAGCGCGCGGGCCGTTATATCGCCGGGGCTCTCAATCTGAAAAGCCGGGAATGCCTGTATGGGCGCTATTGGGGCTGCCTTGAAGATCACCGCTTCCTGCATTTCGAGACCTGCTACTATCGGGCGATAGACTACGCCATCGCCCATGGGATCGCCCGCGTCGAGGCGGGCGCGCAAGGTCCGCACAAGCTCGCCCGTGGCTATTTGCCAACCAAAACCTATTCTGCCCATTGGCTCCGGGATCCCGGTTTTCATGATGCGGTGGCGGATTTTCTTGACGCCGAAACCCGCCAGGTGGACGCCGAAATCAACTACCTGTCCCGTCATTCCCCATTTCGCCACGAGACGTCTGACTGACCGTCCTGCCTTCCGTCCGGCTCTTGAAATCACCAGTTGAATATCCCTCGCACTTGCCGTATAATATATTGACGTTTACGTAAAGGTAAACTAAATAGCCGGTCACCAAGAATTGGCCGACGATAAAAGGGACAGGGACGATCATGGCCGAACATATTACGCAGGATCCAATTTACAATACGGTAAACCGCGACGATTTCCCGACAATGCTGGACGTTGACCGCTATGGGACCCGCACGGCCGCCTTCGACGGGATTATCTCAGCGACCCATGATCACTTCTGGGACCCGATGGACGGCGCCTATCTGGATTTTTCAAGCCCCTTCGATCTCAAGAACGAGTATCTGATGCCGCCGGAATCCTGCGCAGAGCTACAAAGCGCCGTCGCCGACAGGCTTGACGAAGGCCAGAAAATCCATCTCGCCAACGAAACCTCGCGCTGGGGTATTTCCAATATCCTCCATGGCGAACAAGGTGCGCTCAGCCTCAGCGCTGGCCTGTGCCATATTCTGGTCGATCCCGGCGCACAGGAATATGCCTCGAACCAGACCCGCGAGGAGGCCCGCCACGTCACCGCGTTCAGCCGGTATAACAGCACCCGCTGGGGACGCCCCTACCCGGTCGGGGAGGCGCTTGGCGGTCTGCTCCAGGAACTGGTGAACGCGGAGGAGGTGTATAAGAAACTTGTCGGCATGCAGATGCTGGTGGAAGGTCTCGCCATGGGCGCCTTCGCCAGTTTTCACGCCAAGTCCAACGACCCACTACTCAAACGCCTGACCCAGTTAGTGATGACGGACGAGGCCTTTCATCATAAGTTCGGCAAGATCTGGGCGGACAAAACCATCCCGACCCTCGGCATCGAAGAGCATAACCGGGTTGAGGACTGGGCCGCACAATGTTTTGAAACTGTGCTATTCAACCTCGTCAATATCCGGCAAAAACAGGTGATCTACGAGCAGTTCGGTCTCGACTGGCAATGGGTACGCGATGCCTGCCGGGAGGTTTTCACCGAGACGGACCGGCGAAATACCCTTAAGGAATCAACCAATATCTTCCGGATACTGGTCAAGACGCTGATGAAATCCGGCATCATCACCGATCGCACCCGTCCGATTTATTCCCATTGGGTCGATATGGCCGAAATGGAGGGTGAGGAAGAGGAGATGATCGGGTACGCCGTTGCCGATGAGGGCATCGAGTTCCTGAAGGACATCAATCGCCGCCGCCGGGTTATCGGCCAGAAATAAGGCGCAGAGACCAGAAATACAGCGCGGACAAAACAAAAAAGGCGGGATCAAAATCCCGCCTTTTCCTGTGACGCATCACATCATTTATCGGCCATCGCCTTGTCCTTGCTGGAGCCTTTTTTCTTCCTGCGCTTATCGACCTGATCCTTGTGGTTCAACTCTTCCGCACTTTCGATCTTGAAGGTAAGTTCGCCGGCCTTCAGCCCGATCGCCACATGACCGCCCTTGGCAAGCTTTCCAAACAGCAGCTCCTCCGACAACGGTTTCTTAATGCTGTCCTGAATGACACGGGACAGCGGCCGCGCCCCGTAATTGGCATCATAGCCCTTCTCGGCAAGCCAAGTTGCGGCGGTATCGGAAAGCGAAATCGTGACATTGCGATCCTCAAGCTGCGTTTCAAGCTGCAGCACGAATTTTTCGACAACGCGGGAAACAACTTCCGGAGACAAGGCGGCAAAGGGGATCACCGAGTCCAGACGGTTACGGAATTCCGGGGTGAACAATCGCTTGATCGCCTCTTCATCCTCGCCTTCACGAACCCCGCTGCCAAAGCCGATAGCCTGCTTGGTCATTTCCTGCGCACCGGCATTCGTGGTCATGATCAACACGTCATTCCGGAAATCCACCTGCTTGCCATTATTATCGGTCAGCTTGCCATGATCCATGACCTGCAGCAGGATATTGAACAAGTCCGGATGAGCCTTCTCGATTTCATCGAGCAGCAATACCGAATGCGGTTGCTGATCAATGGCATCGGTCAGCAGTCCGCCCTGATCAAACCCGACATAGCCGGGAGGGGCGCCGATCAGGCGGCTGACTGTATGACGTTCCATATATTCGGACATGTCAAAACGAACCAGGTTAAGCCCCATGATCGAGGCCAACTGACGAGCCACCTCGGTTTTGCCAACACCGGTCGGTCCCGAGAACAGGTAGGAACCGATCGGCTTTTCGGGCTCGCGCAGTCCGGCGCGGGCGAGTTTGATGGAGCTGGCCAGTGCCTGAATAGCCTCGTTCTGCCCGAAGACCACCCGTTCAAGTTCGACATCGAGCTTACGTAGGCTTTCCGTATCCTCTTTCGAGACGGATTTCGTTGGAATGCGGGCGATCTTGGCAACCACGGCCTCGACATCCTTGACGCCGATGGTTTTCTTGCGCTTGCTTTCCGCTTTCAGCATCTGCGCCGCGCCAACTTCGTCGATGACGTCAATCGCCTTGTCCGGCAGTTTTCGGTCATTGATATAACGGGCCGACAGCTCCACTGCCGAGCGAATGGCCTCGGCGGTGTAGCGGATCTTGTGATATTTCTCAAAGTAGGGTTTCAGGCCCTTCAGGATCTTGATGCTGTCTTCCACGCTTGGTTCGCGCACATCAATTTTCTGGAACCGGCGCAGCAACGCCCGGTCCTTCTCGAAATGACTGCGGAATTCCTTGTAGGTGGTCGAGCCGATGCAACGAATTGCCCCACTTGCAAGCGCTGGCTTAAGCAGGTTAGAGGCATCCATGGCACCGCCACTGGTGGCCCCGGCCCCGACGATGGTGTGAATTTCGTCAATGAACAGGATTGCGTTATCAAGCCCTTCGAGTTCCGAGATAACCCCTTTCAGGCGCTCCTCAAAATCACCGCGATAGCGGGTACCCGCAAGCAGCGATCCCATATCCAGGGAATAGATGACGGCGGGCAG
Source organism: Sneathiella sp. (assembly GCF_041689005.1). Classification (GTDB taxonomy): domain Bacteria; phylum Pseudomonadota; class Alphaproteobacteria; order Sneathiellales; family Sneathiellaceae; genus Sneathiella. The sequence goes on along the minus strand of NZ_JBDNHC010000015.1, from coordinate 38,208 downwards.
GAGTACGCTGGGAACCTCCCCATGAACAATACGGCGGGCGAGACCCTCGGCAATGGCAGTTTTGCCAACTCCGGGATCGCCAACATAAAGCGGGTTGTTCTTAGACCGGCGGCACAGGATCTGGATTGTCCGGTCAACCTCATCCGCGCGGCCGATCAACGGATCGATTTTACCGGCAGCGGCTTTTTCATTGAGATTGACACAATAGGCGTCCAGCGCCTCCAGGTTCTCTACCTTCTCTTCTTCGTGAGGGCCTGCTTCTTTTTCCGCCTTGTTGAACTCTCCCTCAACGCCGCGAATTGGCCGCGCCGCGTCCTTGCCCGGCGATTTCGCAACGCCGTGGCTGATATAACTGATGGCGTCGAGCCGCGTCATTTCCTGTTTCTGCAGGAAATAGGCCGCATGGCTTTCGCGCTCCGAGAAAATCGCCACGAGAACATTTGCCCCTGTGACTTCCTCACGACCGGAACTCTCGACATTGATCAGCGCCCGCTGGACGACCCGCTGAAAACTCAAAGTCGGGCGGGCCTCTACGAAGCCATCCATGACCAGGTCATCCAGTTCGTCGGCGATGAAAGTATCAAGCTCCCGCCGTAGCTGTTCTATGTCAACATTACAGGCGCGCATCACCGCAGCAGCGTCCTGATCCTCGGTCAGGGAAAAGAGGAGATGCTCCAGCATTGCAAACTCATGACGCCGCGATGTCGCAAGAGCCATGGCGCGATGGGGGGTTTCTTCGAGTGAGTTGGAAAATCCTGGCACTATTCTTTCTCCATTGTACATTGCAGGGGATGTTGGTTCTCCCGTGCATGATCAATAACCTGAGCCACTTTCGTTTCTGCGATCTCATAGGGAAACACGCCGCAGTTCCCAACTCCCTTCTGGTGAACATGTAACATTACCTGAACGGCCGTTTGCTCATCCATACTGAAAAATTTCTGCAACACATACACGACAAATTCCATGGGCGTATAATCATCGTTGAGCAGAAGGACACGCCACATCGATGGTTTCTTGGTTTTTGGCTTGGTCTGGGTGACAACACCTGTCCCCGTTCCGCCCCCACTTTTATCTTTTTTGTCGTCGCCACTCATTTCGCTCAACCATACACTCCTGAAGTTCCTTATTCGGACCATTCCAATGCTTTTGCACCGGACCTGTTATGTAAGTATATATCTTATCAGGAAATTCAAAAAAAATTGTTACCTTCCGCAAAAAATAATAAATAAAGTGATCGGCAACACCGCCAGAAGCAAAAAAGCCCGGAATTAACCGGGCTTTTTCAAGATGCGTCTTATGTTAGCCAAGCTTAGGCATGCTTGGAAAACATGTCGATGCTGTTGGCATATTGTGCGCTAAACGGCTCCATGACGGATTTCGCTGCGTCGGTCATCAGTGAATTGAACTTTCCACATTCGGACATATAATTCTGAACAGCAGACCGTGCATATTCTGTCTGGATTTCAACAGCCTTGGTAACATCATCGGTTTCTGCGATTGACCGTGCGACGTTGAAAGCTTCCTGAAGCTGGCCGGTTCCGAAGTCAATCATCGCCGCGCCGATTTTTTCGCTTTTCTCAACCGCGGTATTGCTCGCCTTCACGAAAGATTCAGCGTTGTTCTTGTCGTAGAACTGCGAACCCTCAAGTGACTTGATCGCTTTTTCAAAACCGGACTTGCCTTCGGAGACAACTTTTTCATAGTTGGTCTTGAAAGTTTCGCTGTTGGACTTGAACGCTTTTTCAGCAGTTTCCGTGCCATTGATAAAAGCATCCTGAAGCGATTTACGGCCAGATGCGACCATGTCTTCGATTTCCTTGGTAACAGCAGCTGTATCCGCTGCATTTATTTTTGATGTTTTCGTAGTCATTGACTTAAACCTTTCTCAGTTGCGCCTAGAATTGGTTTTGCTGCACTGCAACAATATGAATTGTATATAATATGCGCTTGGTTAATGTCAATGGTTTTTTTGTGCACTGCAGCAATAATATGAAATATTCATAACCAATTGTTTTTAAATAAATATTTTAACATAAAAATCTATCATCTCTCGCGTAAGCGGGTTTTGTTGTTTCAAACTCTGAAAAAAATTCAGATATTTCTAATATAAACTATTGGATAAGTCCGTTGTCTCCGACCTGCATCGTGAAATAGGTCTTGCCCCCGCGCCCGTTATAATAGCGCGACCCGCGGCCAGGGAATGTCGGCGCATAAGGATCGACGAGCGCGACCCCCGTCTCGTCCCCCTTGGCCAGTACCTCGCGAAATGGCAATTTCTTAATGTCGGCATTCCTGTCAGTCCAAGCATAATATTTAAATATCCCGTCGCGGCACACCATGGCAATCCAGTAGAAACTGTCCGAATGCAATATCTGCCCCTTGATCGCGGGCTGTTCAAAACCCGATTTGATCAGGGCCTGTTCAATGGCGACCAGATCGCTGATGCTGATAATCTCCCGGCTCTGCTGCGTGGCGTGCGGATCGAAACCGGAAGAGGCCAGGTTCCAGTCCGCATTGATCCCGCCCGAGAACACCCGTGTCACCTGCGTCGCCTCTTTCGAGGTGAGTAGCTGGACAATATCATAGGTGCGGACCTGTTCATCATAGAGAGCATTATAGATTAACCGGTAGCGGGAATTCCGGCCCGGAACACAGACGTTGCGAATATCATCGCCATTGGCATAGGAAAACCACTGGAATGGCCGCATGATCGGATTGTTTGTGCCCCCCGGCTCGGAGGCGCAGGAAGCCAACACGGCGGCGAAAAGAACGATTGCGGATAATCTGCGAAACCCTGTCATGGCTGTTTTCCCTTTAAATTTAACATCAGGATTAGTTACCGGATATTAACTATCACGCCCTATAGTCGATTTTTCAATGATTTCGGACCTACACACGGATATAGCAGTGCTGATACCAGGAAACAAAAAATTAAATCCGGATTTTGATGGACATGATTCGCTTGATTTTCTACACTCCCGCCAAGCCGGGGAAATCCAGCGTAATCGTACCAGTAACATTAAAAAAACAGGTTTCTTTTTGAAACACGAACACAAATATAATTCCCGGCAAATGCCCGCGACCGGGCTGGATACATCGGCCACTTCTGCGCGGTCCGCGAAGACCCGCCTATTGCCCATTCTTCTGGCACTGTTGACGATCACCATTCTGTTTTCGCCAACGACAAGTTTTGCCAAATATGCAGCTCTGGTTATGGACAGCCGCACTGGCGAGGTACTGTATTCCAAAAACCCCGATCACAAGCTTTATCCGGCATCGCTTACAAAAATAATGACGCTCTATATGACTTTTGATGCCCTCAAGCACGGGCGATTGAAGCTCAACCAGAATCTTTCAGTTTCGGCCCGGGCCGCCGGACAGGCGCCCACAAAACTCGGGCTGAAAAAAGGAACCACGATCAGCGTTCAGAATGCCATGTTCGGCCTGATCACCAAATCTGCCAATGATGCCGCCACAGTGCTGGCCGAGGGGCTGGCCCCATCGGAGGCCGCGTTTGCCCGCAACATGACCGCAATGGCACATAAACTCGGTATGCGGCGGACCAGCTTTCGCAATGCCAGCGGTCTTCCCAATCGCTGGCAGATGAGTACGGCGCGTGATATGGCCGTTCTTGGCGCCGCGCTCATTCACGACTTTCCGCAATATTATCATTTCATGTCGCTGGAGAAGTTCGATTACAATGGCCGGGCCTTTAAAAATCATAACAATCTCCTGAATAAATATGAAGGCGCAGACGGCATCAAGACAGGCTACATCCGGGCGTCCGGATTTAATTTGGTGGCCTCGGCGAAACGCGGAGACAAACGCCTGATCGGCGTTATCTTTGGTGGCCGCACAGCAAAAAGCCGGGACGCGCAAATGACGAAATTACTTGACCGGGGTTTCGCCCGCGTTGAAACACTGCCCCCGTTTGTTGTTCCGCGGCCAACCAGCAAACCCGTGCGCATAGCCCTTCACCAGACCCATGACGGGGATGTTGCGGTTAAGGTCGCAAGCGTGGCCGATCCGGCTATATCCGTTCCCGTCCCGCCCGCACCGATCCAGCACATCCGGACAGTGAGCACCGGAAAGGTCGACGTCACCAATGTCGCGATTACCGCCCCGCAATCCGAATGGGCAATCCAGATCGGTGCTTACACGCTGGTTACAACGGCCCGCAATCAGCTCGACATGGCCGTCAAGCAAGCAGACGGCGTTCTAGATGGACACCGGGTCAATATCGAAAAGTCGATCTCCGAGGGCAAGCCTTTTTACCGGGCTCAGTTGGTCGGGTTTAACGAGTCGGATGCCCGGCAGGCGTGCAGCAATCTGTCGGAGCGGCGCTTTTCCTGTTTCGTAGTTGCCCCGAATTTAAACATGCGGCAAACCTTTGTTGCCCAGAAAAGCGATTCCTGACCCGTTATATCAGATCCAGCGGCACTTTCAGGTATGAGACGTCATTGTCTTCGGCTTTTGGAAACTTTCCAGCCTGCATATTCACCTGTATCGAGGGGATTATCAGACCCGGCATTGACAGGGTCGCATCCCGCGCCCGCCGCATTTTGACAAACTCATCTTCACTGACGCCATCCCGAATATGAATATTGCCGGACTTTTGCCTGGCGACAGTGGTCTCCCAGGCGAACGGCCGGCCGTTGGGTCCGTAGTCATGACACATGAACAGCCGGGTCTCGTCCGGCAATGACAGGATTTTGTGAATGGAGCGGTAAAGCTCCCGCGCATCCCCACCAGGGAAATCGCAGCGCGCTGTCCCGTAATCGGGCATGAACAATGTATCCCCCACAAATACGGCATTACCGATTTTATAGGCAACACAGCCCGGTGTATGTCCGGGAACAAAAATGACATTGATGGTCATGCCGCCCACGTCAATTTTTTCATTGTCGGCAAACAAGTGCTGGAACTGGGACCCATCCTTCGGCATCTCATCACCGAAATTATAAATTTCTCCGAACCGGGACTGAACGGCGGTAACACCCGACCCGATTGCCAACAAACCGCCGAGTTTCTTCTGAAGATAAGGCGCTGCCGTCAAATGGTCTGCATGAACATGGGTCTCCAATATCCAGTCGACCTCCAGCTTTTCCGCCACGATAAAGTCAACAATGTCATCGGCGGCCATGGTTCCTGTCCGACCAGCGCTGTAGTCAAAGTCCAGAACGCTATCGATGACAACCGCCTTGCGACTTTGCGGATCGGAGACAACGTAGCTCACCGTATAGGTCGGTTTGTGAAAAAACGCCGTGACAACCGGATTCATCTATCTCTCCCTGATTCAAGGCACATATATAAACTGATTTTAGATAATTTCACCGCTTGTTGACAGGATAACTTTCCCCATCCAATCAAACTTCCGGAAATCCGGTGCCTTTTCCATTGTATCTGCAAAGTATTTTTCGTTACTGTGAAGCCTATACTAACAAGAATAAATGGGACACGTCATGACTTCATCGAACAAGGTTGCCATCGTCACCGGATCCGCCACGGGGGCCGGTGCCGCCATCGCCGTCGCACTCGCGAACAAGGGGTATAATGTCGTTATCAATTACACCAAGAGCCTGAAGGAAGCAGAGGAAACCCTCGCCGCCTGCGCCGCGGCAGGAGTGGAGACACTGCTGTTTCAGGGCGATGTCTCAAAAGATCAGGATTGTCGCGACATGGCCAAGGCAGCCATGGATAAATGGGGGCGCCTGGATGCCCTCGTGAATAATGCCGGGCGGACGAAATTTGTCGCCCATCATGACCTCGATGGGTTGTCGGCAGAGGATTTTCAAGAGATCTATGCCGTCAACACCATTGGACCTTTCCAGATGTCCCGCGCCGTTGCCCCCTACATGCGGGAAACCGGGAACGGCTCAATCGTCATGATTTCCTCCGTCGCCGGGACCCACGGAACGGGCTCCAGCATTGCCTATGTTGCCTCTAAGGGCGGTCTCAATTCGATGACCAAAGCCCTTGCCCGGACATTAGGACCGGAGATAAGGGTCAATGCCATCTGCCCCGGGTTTATTGAAACCCGCTGGCTTCTTGAGGGATACGGCGAAGATAAATACAATGCCTATAAAGAGAGCCTGATCAAGAAGGTTCCCCTGAAGAAAGTCGCCCAGCCCGAAGATATCGCCGAAACCGCCGTCTGGTTCGTAGAGGGGGCAGCCATGATCACCGGCGAGACGATCATTCTCGACGGCGGAATGCATCTCAGCCGCTAAGGCGCCAAATGCCTGCTATCGACGACGTTATAGCCCGCGCCCTTGGCTATCCGTATCCGAGACCGGACCACTCGTTCCTGTTTACGAACGGGGCCGCAGAGGTGCTTCCGTCCGGAACGCGTTTTGATGATCTCGTCCCGGTTCTCGCCTGCGGCTCAAACGGTGCCCCGGAGCAGCTATTCCGAAAATTCGGGGCTGCCGCCGAGAATCCTATTCCCGTCACCGCAGCCGTCCTGCAAGATATTTGCTGCACCTATTCGGCGCATTTTTCAGGCTACGGGTCCGTGGCGGCAGGTTTAAGTCTCGCGCCTGGGGCCCGCTCCTTCGTCCATATAACATGGCTTACCCCTGTGCAGCTCGAAAAGATGCACGAAAGCGAGGCTATCGGGGCCAACTACCGTTATGCCCGGCTTGATGGTGTCTCAATCGATTGCGCGGCACACGGACCGCTTGACAGTATCTACGCCTATATCAGTCGTCACGGCAGCCTTGTCCTGAAAGGAACACCCATTACTCTTGCGGGCATTAAATCTGAGGCCAACCCGTTTCCAGCCTATGACCAGCTTCAGATCCAGTCGGCATTACGCGACGGGATTGCGCCGGGCATGGACTTGCATGAATTTATCCGGGAGACGATTGACGACGCAGCGATCCGGGCCGAGAGAACAAAATATCTCCGCCGGAATACACAAAAATTTGACCATCCCGCCGTGACGACTATTCTTAAATAGCTGCGGCCGGGGATACCCTGTTCCTCTTTCAGGGTCTGTTAAGGTCTACAGGACGGACATGCAGTGACAACGAGGTAACTAGAGAATGACGCGGAATCTTAAAGCGCTGCTTGTCGGCGGCATCGGTGGTGGACTATTTTATGCCGCCGGGCTGCCACTCGCCTGGATGCTGGGATCGATGTGTTTTTCGACCATCGCCGCGCTGCGCGGTATTGATCTTACAGTTAATGACAGCCTGCGCAAATTCATGACGGCAATTCTCGGCGTCATGCTGGGAAGCGGCTTCACCCCAGACACTGTGAATGCCATCGGACGGTGGAGTGGCGGCGTCGTGCTGCTGGTTCTCAGTATCATTTTATCCATGTCCCTGGTCTATATTTTCTACCGTAAGGTCGGAAAATTCGATCCTGTCACCGCCTATTTTTCGGCCGCACCCGGCGGGCTCAACGTCATGTATGAAGTCGGAGAGGCCAAAGGCGGCAGCGGCCCGACTATCGCCCTGATCCATGCCTCACGCATTCTTATTCTGGTGATGACGGTGCCCATGTTTTTCCGCTATGTCGTTGGCGTCCCCGGCACGGCAAAAATGATTCCGATGTTTGGGTCGATCAACGAGCTAACCGGCGATGGCTGGCTGATTGTTGCCCTGATTATCGGCTACGGGGCCGGTTATCTATGCCGCCTCCCCGCCTATCACCTGATGGGTCCGCTGCTGGTAACTGCTCTTTTCCAGATTATCGGCATTACCGACGTCGCCCCGCCGATGGCGCTTGTCTATCTGTCGCAACTTGTAATCGGCACCGCCATAGGCGCGCGCTTCCTCGGCACCAAATTCCGCGACATCCGCCATGTCATTGGCTTAAGCATCATCTCGACCTTCATCATGGTCATGATTGCCACAATCTTTGGCTTGTTGTTTGCCGATGCCATCGGAGTCACAGTGGCCGGTGTCATCTTGGCGCTCAGTCCCGGCGGACTTGCCGAAATGTCTCTGGTCGCCCTTGCACTCGGCATTGATGTTGCCTTCGTGTCCATCATGCATGTTATTCGCATCAGCCTGATTATCGCAATCGTGCCGATTGTTCATTCAAGCTTCCAGCGGATGATAACGAGGCGGAAATGACCCCATCACCGCATCGCGGACCGCTCCACCCGGGGATAGACGAGCGCGAGCGTCACCGCCCTCGTGCCCATAAACAGCATCAAGGCTGCCCATAAGCCGTTGGTGCCCCAGATATCCCCGAAAACCTTCATGGCGATCATGTAAAAAATGAAGGAGATGATCATGCCGTTGCGCATTTCTTTGGATTGCACAGCCCCGATAAAGATGCCGTCCAACTGATAGGACCAGATCGAGATGAGCGGCGCCACGATAAGCCAGGGAAGATAGCCGTAAGCAACAGTTCTCACCTCGGGTATCCCGGTCAGCAGATCGATAATGGCCGTGCCGAAGACAAGATACACCAGTGAATACAGCCCGGCGACAACGAGCGCCCAGAAACTGCTGACATACACAATCTCCCGCAGCTTTTCTGGTTTTCGCGCGCCAATGGCGGTGCCGACGAGGCCCTCCGCCGCAAAGGCAAATCCATCTAGCCCGAAGGCGATGAACTGCATGAAATTCATTAGCACGGCAATCGCCGCAAGCGTGACATCGCCCTGCTTGGCCGCCTCCGCGGTGAAGTAGGAGAAGGCAAATATCAGCAAAATCGTGCGGATGAAAATGTCAAGATTGACCGCCAGCAACCGGCTAAGCTTGGCGAGGGCGAGAATGGCTGATTTCTGCCAGACACCGCCGAGCCGGGCCAGATGGCGCCGCGCGAGCAGGAGGCCAAGACCGACCGCCAGTGTCTCGGATATCGCCGTTGCGGCCGCGACCCCGCCGACGTCCCAGTCCAGCCCCATCACGAAAACAAGGTCAAGAATGACATTGAGGCCGTTCATGAAAATCTGGACCGTGAGGGCCGCCCGGGTTTCCCGAATGCCGATGAAAAATCCCATCAGCGCATAGTTAGCGAGAACAGCGGGCGCCCCCCAGACGCGAATGGAGAAATAGCGGCTTGCCCCGGCCTCAACAAGATCAGATCCATCGATCAGGAACATTGCGAGCCAAAGGACAACCCCCTGCGCAAGCAATATGAGAACCGATATCCCGAGTGACAGCAGCATCGCCCGGGCGAGTATCGCCCTGACCTCGTTCGCATCGCCCTCCCCGGCGGCTTGGGCGATGAACCCGGTCGTACCCATGCGTAAGAATCCGAACCCCCAGTAGAGGAAGCTGAAGATCAATGCGCCGATGGCAACGGAACCAATATAGTGCGGGTCCGGCAGATGCCCGACAACGGCTGTATCGACCGCGCCCAGCAGTGGTACGGATGAGTTGGACAGGATAATCGGCCAGGCCAGTCGCCAGGTCTCTCCGTGGCTCGGCCGCGAGAAAAAGCGGGACAGGGTCATCGATATCGACGCCATCAGATGCCTAAATAGTCCCTGATCCGGTATCCGATCATGGCGACCGGCACGAACCAGGGTGTCCCCCTGTAATAGAAACGACCGTCGAACGGCAGGCCATCGAAGGCGGTGTCCCCCTCCGCGTCGCCCAAGATCTTGAGCGCCGCCTTATGGCCGAGGTAACCGGACATTGCGACGCCCGAGCCGCAATATCCCATGGCATAGTGAATGCCGTCATGCTCCCCGATGGCCGGCAGGGCCGCGAAATCATAGGCAACCTTTCCGGACCAGACATGCGATACAGCCGTAGCGGCAAGCTGCGGAAATATCGACACCAGCGCCTTTTTGAGGGCTATCGCCTGTTGTTCCGGTGTTGCCTGAAAAATACTGGGCCGGGCGCCAAGCAGGACCCGCTTGCCATCCGGGGACGGACGGTAATAGCTCAGCATCTTGCGTGTATCGGTAATCATCCGTTTTGTGGGAAACAGGCTAGAAACCAGGTTTTCTGACAACTCCTCCGTTGCAATCATCGTACTACCAATCGGAATAATGCGCTTCTGTACGAAGGGAGAAAGCGCGCCGCTATATCCGTTTGTAGCCAGCAACAAATGCCGCCCAGCTATCTCCCCGCGCGCTGTCCCGACCATGAATCCGCCTTGGGACTTGGTAATTGTCTCGGCCCGAACCGGCGCGACAACGTTTGCCCCGGCACGGATCGCGGCGGTCGCCAGCCCCTTCGCATATTTCCCCGGATGCAGGCCGCCCGTATGATGCTGTCTCAATCCGCCGGTGTAGCAAGCGCTGTCGACATCTTCACCATACTCCCCGTTGGCAACCATCTCTTCGGGGATATTGAGGTATTTCTGCCGGACTTCAAAATCCCGTGTCATCCCCGCCAGGTCCTTGGCAAGAACGGCCGGATAGAATCGGCCGGTCAGTGCCAGATCACAGTCGATTTCCTCCTCTGTAATCCGGTCACGGATGAAGGCGACAGAGGCAAGCGCTTCCTTGTAAATGGCGCACCCCTTATCCGGGCCATACATATCAATCAGCCCGGAAAGACCAGGTTTCAGCATATTGCCGATCATCCCGCCGTTGCGGCTGCTCGCGCCATAGCCCGGCATTTCCGCCTCCAGCACTGTCACTGAGAGACCGCGCTTGGCCAGCGTCAGCGCCGCAGAAAGGCCGGTATAACCGCCGCCGACGATAACAACGTCAGAGGGGCTTTCCGGCATGTCGCCGATCTGCCCTTCTGGTCTCGCCGCCTCCCACCAGTAGGGCTCTTTGATCAAGTCGGTCGCGTGTTGGTTAACCATTTATTGTCCAATGATGCTATAACATTTAGAATATACAGAGCAGACCGGCCGCATTTCAGCAAGCGCAATTGATGCGGAATTGAAATTTTACCCCGGCGGACTTATCTGGAAAAGGTACAATGGATCGGAATTTGTTTTTGTGGCAAAAGATATTGAAAAACCGATACAGAAATCGACCAAGGATGACGTGGCCGAATTTCTGGAAAAAGTGGCATCTACTCCCGCACGCTCAACGTCGGGGAAAAATGGTCGCCTGATTTTTGCCATTGACGCCACCGCAAGCCGTCAGCCGACCTGGGATCGTGCCGCGCATCTCCAGCGGGAAATGTTTGAGGAAGCCGCCGCCATCGGCGGTCTCGAACTGCAGATCGCCTTTTTCCGCGGGTTCGGCGAATTCAGGGCAACCGCCTGGACGACGGACAGCCGGACATTGGCCCGCCCGATGTCAAAGGTCTATTGCCTCGGTGGCCAAACTCAAATCGGCAAGGTCCTTAAGCACGCGCTCAAGCAAACCAATAAAGACCCGATCAATGCCCTTGTCTATGTCGGCGACTGCATGGAGGAGGATGCGGATAAACTCTGTCATCTAGCCGGTCAGCTCGGGCTTCTGGGTGTGCCGGTCTTTGTGTTTCAGGAAGGACATGACACCCGCGCCGAACAATGCTTTCGACAAATTGCCAAACTGAGCGGCGGCGCCTACTGCCGGTTTGACAGCGCTAGCGCCGCAATGCTCCGGAATTTGCTACGGGCTGTCGCCGCCTATGCCGCGGGCGGACGGAAGGCGCTCCGCGACTTCAGTGAAAAGACCGGCGGAGAAACCCTTTTGCTCCTAAAGCAAGTCAGGTAGCACCCGGATGCTGGCTTATTTCATCATTGGCGCCGCCCTGCTTCTGGCTTTGGTCATTGGCGGACAGAGTCTTGCGGGTGCCGACCCCAAGAAACTGGTCAAGGCCCTTCGCATTACCGCCGTCGTTTTACTTGGTGCTGCGGCCGCTTTTTTCGCCCTGACGGGACGGTTCGTCTTTGCCCCGCCGCTTGCCCTCGCCGCCCTGTTTTTCTTCCGCGACAAACCTTTTTTTGGCGGCAGCAGGCCCTCACAGGGGCAAAAATCGGATGTGAAAACAAACTGGTTGCGGGCGACATTGAACCACGACACTGGGGACATGGATGGCGAAATTTTACAGGGGCGGTTTGCAGGGGAGAAATTATCCGCCCTGTCGCTGCAGCAGCTTCTCGATTTTCGCCGCGAGGCCGCTGCGGACGAGCAAACGGTCGCCATCCTCAATACCTTTCTTGAGCGGAACTTTTCGGAAGACCCAGCGTTCGAAGAGGGTGCCGGGACAGGCTCGAAGGAGCAGGAAACCAGAGCCCGCGCGACCGACGGTCCGATGTCGCGTCAGGAGGCTTTTAACATTCTGGAGCTTGAGAGCGACGCAACTACCGAAGAAATCAAGAAAGCCCATCGCCGATTGATGAAAAAATTCCATCCCGATCACAACGGGTCAGACTATATGGCCGCTAAACTCAACGAGGCAAAGGACTTCCTCCTCAAAACATAACAAATCAATGCTTGCCTTGGCGGCGGGCAAAATGTCATAAATTTCGCAACAAAATTCAGGAAAGCAATATTAGGCATGTCCCAAAAAGTTCGCAAAGCCGTGTTCCCTGTTGGTGGCCTAGGCACAAGATTTCTACCGGCGACCAAAGCCATGCCAAAGGAAATGCTGCCGGTTGTCGACAAGCCGCTCATCCAGTATGCGGTTGAAGAGGCCCGCGAGGCTGGAATTGAAGAATTCATTTTTGTGACCGGCCGCGGCAAGACAATCATCGAAGATCATTTCGACCGGTCCTATGAGCTGGAAAGCGTTTTGAATGAACGCTCTAAAGAAGGTTTGCTCGCCGAACTTCATGCCAGCGTCGCAGATGCCGGAACCGTCGCCTATATCCGCCAGCAGGAAGCGCTGGGCCTCGGCCATGCGGTCTGGTGCGCGAAACGCCTTGTCGGCAATGAGCCATTCGCCGTCATTCTCGCCGACGACCTGATCCTGGCGGACACGCCGTGCCTAGCCCAGATGACGGCGGCGCGGGAAAAGGCCGGCGGCGGAAACATGCTGGCGGTCATGGAAGTGCCGAATGCTCATACCTCCCGCTACGGCATCCTCAGCCCCGGCAAGGAAGACGGCAATCTTGTCGAAATACTTGGATTGGTAGAAAAGCCGGAACCGGCAAAAGCGCCGTCAAATCTCGCAGTTATCGGCCGCTATATTCTTGAGCCGAAGGTTTTTGACATTCTGGAGAACCAGAGCCGGGGCGCGGGAAATGAAATCCAGTTGACCGACGCGCTCTCCTCGCTTCTCGGCCATGATCCGTTTTTCGGCATGAAATTTGACGGTACCCGGTTCGATTGCGGTGACAAGATCGGCTTTCTCGAAGCAAATATCGCGTTCGCACTCAACCGCGAGGATATGCGGGACGATGTGAAAAATTTCATTTCAAAATTTGCCCGCGACTTTTAGGCAACGAGTTTCATTAAAGTAGGACGGAGTTTTTCGGAATGCATATTGCTGTCATTGGAACCGGGTATGTGGGGCTTGTCTCCGGAACCTGTTTCTCGGAGTTCGGTCACGAAGTCATCTGTATCGATACGGATAAAGAGAAAATCAAGAGCCTTAACAACGGTAAAGTTCCGATTTTCGAACCCGGCTTGCAGGCGATGATCGAAAAAAACGCGAAAGCCGGGCATCTTAAATTCGGCACTGATCTGAAAGAAGCCGTTGCCAATGCGGACGCCGTCTTCATCGCCGTCGGCACGCCGAGCCGACGCGGGGACGGCCGCGCCGACCTCACCTATGTCTATGCAGCCGCCAAGGAAATTGCGGCGGCGCTAAATGGCTATACGGTAATTGTCACAAAATCCACTGTGCCCGTGGGAACCGGCCGTGAGGTTGGCCGAATTGTGCAGGAGGCTAATCCATCTGCCGAATTTGATGTGGTCTCCAACCCCGAGTTCCTGCGCGAAGGCGCGGCGATAGAGGATTTCATGCGCCCGGACCGCGTGGTTGTCGGCACCACGGAAAAGCGCGCGCAGGATGTGATGTCGGCCATATACCGGCCGTTATCCCTGTCCCGGACGCCGCTTGTCTTTACCAGCATTGAAAGCTCGGAACTCACGAAATACGCAGGCAATGCGTTCCTGGCGACCAAGATCACCTTTATCAATGAAATTGCCGACCTTTGCGAAAAGGTGGGCGCCAATGTCCATGACGTGGCTCGCGGGATCGGGCTCGATGGCCGGATCGGCAGCAAGTTTCTGCATGCCGGACCGGGCTTTGGCGGCTCCTGCTTTCCAAAGGACACCCGCGCTTTGTTTGAGACTTCCTCCGATGTCGGCGCACCGCTCAAGATTGTCGAGGCTGTCATTAATATTAACGAAACGCGCAAACGGCAAATGGCGGCCCGGATTACGGAGGCCTGTGGTGGGTCAGTCGCGGGCAAGATAATTGCCGTTCTCGGGCTGACTTTCAAGCCCAATACGGACGATATGCGTGAAAGCCCCAGCCTTGATATCCTGCCTGCGCTTATTACGGCCGGGGCAACGGTCCGCGCCTATGATCCGGAAGGCATGGATGAGGCCCGTCCCCTCCTCGACGGTGTCGAATTTTGCCAGAATTCCTATGGGACGCTGGAAAATGCAGATGCTTTGGTCATCATCACTGAATGGAATGAGTTCCGCGCCCTCGACCTTACACGTGTTAAATCGCTTATGAAAACACCGGTGATGGTCGATTTACGCAATATTTACGATCCGGCTGATATGACGGACAAGGGCTTCGCCTATACCAGTATCGGCCGCCCGATATAATATCCGCCAACACGGACAGGAAAGTGACGCCACCATGAACGGTCATCAGTTTAATCCGACAATTCTGCGAGAATATGATATCCGGGGAATCATTGATGAAACCTTGTTTGAGGCCGACGCCGAGGCGATAGGCCGGGCATTCGGGACGCTGCTTTCGCAACAGGGCCACAGCAATGTCGCCGTTGGCTATGATGGCCGCGAGACTTCCCCCGTCCTCAAGTCGGCGTTGGTTCGTGGGCTCACGGCCACCGGTATTGATGTATTCGATATTGGCATGGGGCCAACGCCAATGCTCTACTATTCGACTTACGCGCTGGAAGCAGGCGGTGGTATCATGATCACCGGGTCGCATAATCCGCCGAACCATAACGGTTTCAAAATGATGCTGGGCGGCAAGTCCTTTTACGGTGATCAAATCCAGGAGCTGGGAAAACTCAGTGCCAAGGGCCCCTTCGCCGAAGGAGAGGGCAAGGTTATCGACAAGCCGACGAGAACCGACTATGTCACCCGTATTCTGAAGGATTTCAATGCGGGACGGGATCTATCCGTTGTCTGGGACTGTGGGAACGGCGTCACCGGCGAGACCTTGCGGCAAGTCGTCGCCAAACTGCCCGGTCGGCATCTACTGCTTTTTGACGAGATCGACGGCACCTTTCCCAACCACCATCCGGACCCGACGGTCGCCGAAAACCTGAGCGATTTAATCCACACCGTTACCGGGACCGGGGCCGATCTCGGGATCGCCTTCGATGGGGATGGCGACCGGATCGGCGTTGTCGACGGGATCGGCCGCATCCTCTGGGGCGACCAGTTGCTCGCCATATTGTCCCGGGAAGTGCTGAAAAACCACCCCGGCGCACCCATCATTGCCGACGTGAAAGCAAGCCAGATTCTATTCGATGAAGTGGCAAAGCTCGGCGGAAAGCCTATCATGTGGCGGACCGGTCATTCGCTGATAAAATCGAAAATGCAGGAAGTGAATGCTCCGTTGGCAGGCGAGATGAGCGGACATATTTTTTATAACGATCATTATTACGGCTTTGATGACGCCCTCTATGTCGCCCTGCGGCTTCTCAACATTCTTGGTGCAAGTGGACAGACGCTTGAGAACATGCGCGACGAGCTTCCAGAGATGATCAATACACCTGAACTCAGGTTTGCCTGCCCGGACGAGGAGAAATTCGATGCGGTCACCCGTATACAGAATACTCTGGCCGATGAGGGGGCCGATTTTTCCGATATCGATGGCGTACGCGTGAATACCGAGGATGGCTGGTGGCTGCTACGCGCGTCCAACACCCAGGCGGTGCTGGTGGCAAGATGCGAAGCGAAAGACGATGCCGGGCTCGCGCGGCTTAAATCCCAACTCCAGAGCGCTTTGAAAAAAGCCGGGGTCGACGCCCCGATATTCTAGGGCAGCGAGAATCAAAAGAGCCGGACCCGTTAAGGTCCGGCTTTTTCGCCATATACATCACGAAGCCTACTCTACGCCACGCGCTTCATTGACGCATGTATATGGGACTAACTCATTTTTCCCTTTTTCGGTTTCTTCATCCCCATCCAGGCCTCACCGGAGGCCATAACACAGGTGGCGCCGTCGGGCTGGGTTATGACAATCGTCCAGGTCACACCATCCGGACTGGAGAAAACTTCCAGTACACTTCCATTGGCGGCGAGCCCCGCAGCAACCGGCGCTTCCTCGAATTTTCCGCTGAGATGCTTGATGAGCGCGGTGCGGTCAAAACAGACATTCTTTCCGGCATCCACCGTCCCCGATGACAATAGCGTCACCGCGAAAAGCAAAGCTGCAACCGCAAATGATAAGACTGAGCGCATGCCGAAATATCGACGGGGCAAATACCTGCTATGGTTAACCAATTTCAACATACGCTCCTCCTTTTCGCATCTGCGTTTCCCGTACAGCCTAATTGGCCGGAAACCGAAACGATCACGATGAAAAAAAATATAAGGAGTAATAGTTAATTTTCGATATACAACATCCAAAAATGGCCCACCATGCAAGTTCCGGTACCCGACTCACCCGGCATTCACCAGTAATTGCCAGCCCAGACCGGTTACGAGCGATCCCGAGATGCCGAGAAACAGGTAGGTCGCAAAAATCTGTTTCTTTACCAAGCCAAAAACAGCAATCGCGGCCGGGATTGACGAGACGGCACCCGCGGTCATAAAGGCCATGGCGGCCCCTTGTGACATCCCGAGGTCAAGTAAACCACTGATCAGGGGAATGGCGGCGTAACTGTTGAGATAGCTCGGAATTCCAATCAGAACGGCCAGCGGTATGGCGAACAGATTGTCCTGCCCGACCAGAGTCTCGACGAAATCCGTCGGGATATAAGTTACCATCAGGGCCTCCAGCAAGAAGGCAAGCACCAACCAGCGACCGATCAGCCAGCCGTTGGCAAGGCCTGCGGTTACAAATTGCTGGCGGCGGTCCGCCGATTTCCAGAATTGCCAATGCACCGTGACCGGTGCCGACAAATCTAGTGTGGCGCGGCACCCTTTCAACGTGGATTTAAGGGGATCACGGGCCCATCCGCGCTGCTGTAACATCAATATGGAGAAGCCGGCGAATAAACCGAGGATGACCGCGATTGCCGCCTTTCCAACCGCAAAATCTGTACCAATACCGACCGACGTCAAAATAAAAACTTCGGGGTCCATGATCGGGGAGGCTATCCAGAATGCCATAACCGGCGCCAGAGGGACCCCTGCCGTCAGGAGGGAGGCGACCAGCGGGATCACCCCGCAAGAACAAAAGGGAGAGAGAGCACCGACCAGTGAAGCCGCGACAACCGCTGAAACCGGGGATCCAGAAAATGCCTTGGCAATGAGACCATCCGCGCCCGAGGCGGTGACATAGGCCGCAAGACCGACGGCGATCACGAAAAACGGCGCCATGCCCAGCAGGGCATCACCAAAAAAGTCGAGAACGGGAAGAACGTTGGCAGGATCAATCAGGAGCAGCGCCAGAAGGATCAGCAAGGCGGCCAGTACGACCCGGTCTGTGAGCAGGTGCCAGAGACCGGAGCGGGTGCGCGTTAAGGTATGCAGGGCTTCTTCTAAGGACATATCGTTATTTCCAGAAATATAGAATTATAAAAGGAATATACATCTATGGAAAAAAAGTTCAAGCATATATTTCGATAATTATCGAATTAATGCGCACCCGCCCTGTTTAGCGGCGGTCGGGTGCGATCTTTTTTGCCTGCGGATCGATCCCGAGGCAGCATTTGTCGGTGAGCAGCGCGACCAGATCGGACAGCTTGTCATAATTGGCAAAACAGCGCAGGACACGGGATTGCCGTTCCTGCTGAATGAGACCGCCACCGACGAGATGGGAGATATGATGTGACAGGGTTGAGGCCGGTATGTCCAGAAGCGTTTGAATATCGCCAACCGATAGGCCCTCACTGCCCGCCTGAACAAGATATTGCACTATTCTGAGGCGGACCGGATGCCCAAGCTTTGCAAGGGCGGTAGCGGCTTCGTCAGTCTCCATCATTTTTATGCGAACCTCGACCACCGGGGCGGCATCAGAGCTTTTCGACTTTGTCATCCAGTCCCGGCAGATTAAGCGCCTTGATCAGGTGGCGCAACTCATGGCGGGCGGCGACATGACTCATCGACATCTTGACCCCGACGTCCTTCTTGTTCAGGTCCAGCATCGTCAGGCCTTTGAGAAACAGCTCACGAAAAATAACCCGTTCGCCGAATCCGGCCGCCGCGCGAAAAGATATCCGCGACGCCAGCTTGGCTAGTATTTTCTCGATATGCCGTTTGTTATGGGCATCCGTATGCGACAGGCGGTTGCGCATGACAACCCAGTCGATCTTGTGTTTGTCGATCAGGGCGCGCCGCTTGCGCTGCTCCCAGACCATTTCGCTGTACCAGCTTGGACGCTCGATTTCCATGCTGGTTGCGTTCACCGTTGCCAGCAGGTCAAGGTCGATGAAACTATCATTCATGGGCGTCAGCAGCGTATCGGCAAAGGAATGACCGAGTTTGGAGATAAAGCTGTCTGCACCCGGGCAATCGACGACGACAAAATTATTGGCATAGACAAGTTCCTGAAGCGCCGCGACGAAACGGGCGCGCTCATCACTCTGTGCCTCATCCATGTTCTTTTTCGGGCTCGGTTCAATTACCTTCAGCGACGGCATTGGCAATTTGAGCTTTTTCCTGGCGATGAAATTCTCGCGATTCTCGATATAGCGCCCCAACGTCTTCTGCTGGCCGTCAAGGTCAATCGCCCCGACTTTAAAGCCGAGGGTCAGCAGCGAAACGATGACATGCATGGCCGTGGTAGATTTGCCCGATCCGCCCTTGGCATTGCCGACAACGATGATATGCGCCCGCGTCGGCTGCTCCGCCGCATCGGGTTTTGTTTTTTCTACGGTTACTGTCACGTTTGACACGTTCTTTCGCTCCACGTAATTCTCATCGTCGCAATTGATATATCACGATATCAGGCCCAGCTGTAGCTAAACCAGCCCCTATGTGATGACAAGCATCATAATCTGAGCAAATTTAAGAATCGTTTACAAGGATGGATAAACTTCCGATCCATACGAGGTTACCATATTCCCGCCCATTCGAAAGGGACAAATCCACAGAACAAACACCCTTTGTTGTTTTAAAAAAACCTGCTAGCAACAGTCTATGTCCGTTGATGTGGAAAATGTTGTTATCGGTGCTGGGGTTATTGGCCTTGCCATCGCGCGCGCCTTGGCGGCGGCGGGACGTGACGTGCTTGTTCTGGAACAGGCCGGACATTTCGGCAGCGAAACCTCGTCGCGCAACAGCGAGGTGATTCATGCCGGTATTTACTATCCCAAAGACAGCCTGAAAGCCCGATACTGCGTTGAAGGTCGGCGCATGTTGTATGACTATTGCAGAAGTCATAATATCCCCCACCGCGCCTGCGGAAAGTTGATTGTGGCAACGTCGGAGGCAGAAATCCCGACATTGGAGGAGCTCTGGGAAAAGGCCACGCGAAACAATGTCAATGACCTCACCTTCCTGAACCAGAAAGAAGCTCTCGTCCTCGAACCGTCTCTCATGTGCCAGGCCGCGCTCCTTTCTCCCTCCACCGGTATAATTGATAGCCACCAGTTAATGCTCGCCTACATCGGCGAAATTGAGGATGGCAGCGGGACGATTGCTTTTAACGCTCCCTTTCAATCAGCGCGGCCGGACAAGTACGGGTTTATTGTCACCGCACAGGGAATGACGCTAACCTGCCGGAACCTTATAAATTCAGGCGGCCTCCATGCCCAAACCATTGCCGCGCAAATCCAAGGGCTCGCCCCGGGTCATATTCCGCGGAGGTACCTGACCAAGGGCAGTTATTTCACCATGACCGCGGCGGCGCCCTTTTCGCGACTGATCTACCCGGTTCCGAACACGGCAAGCCTCGGCATTCATGTCGGGCTGGATATGGCGGGACAGATTCGATTCGGGCCCGATCAGGAATGGATCGAGACGATTGACTACAATGTTGACCCGTCCCGGTCTGACGATTTTTATGACGCCATCCGGCGGTACTTTCCGGCACTCCCGGATGAGTGCCTGATCCCGGCCTATGCCGGAATACGGCCGAAACTGCAATCACCGACCGGCGCCGCTGCTGATTTTGTCATTGATGATGAGGGCGTCCATAGCCTGCCGGGCCTAATCAACCTGTTTGGCATCGAGAGCCCCGGTCTGACGTCAAGCCTGAAGATCGGTAGCGTCGTAACTGACCGTTTGAAACGAACTGATCGCCTCTGAATCAGGGCTATGCACCCTCAATCCGCGTTTATCCTCAGTTCGGGTTCGATATTTTATTACACATACTGCCACCGAGCCGACATTTTTTACTCATCCCCGCCCACTTAACGCAAGGAAGCTGCGAACTTCATTTTCCTCCCAGAATTGTGTTGATTTCCGCCCGACGCAGCGAAATATAAGGAATATAGAATGAATAAATTGAAGGTATTTTATGTCGGTATTCACAGCCAAGGAATTTGATAATCACGAAGCGGTCCTGTTTTTTCGGGATGAAGTGTCTGGCCTGAAAGCGATTATCGCGGTTCATGATACGACCCTTGGCCCGGCTCTCGGCGGAACCCGTATGTGGGACTATAAAAGTGAGGAAGACGCAATTACCGATGTTCTTCGGCTGTCCCGTGGCATGACCTACAAATCATCACTCGCAGGCGTTAATCTTGGCGGCGGTAAATCCGTTATCATCGGCGATGCGCAAAAAGACAAATCAGAAAAGCTGTTCAAGGCCTTTGGATGTGCGGTTGAGCGGCTGAACGGCACCTATATTGCCGCCGAAGATGTCGGCACGAGCGTTGCCGACCTTGAAATGGCGCGAAAGATGACATCCCATATTGCCGGTATCAGCGAAGGGAAATGTGGCGACCCCTCTCCCGCGACAGCTTGGGGCGTGTTTAATGGCCTGAAGGCCGCCGTCCATTTCCGCCTGAAAAAAGATGACCTGTCCGGACTGAAAGTGGCGGTGCAGGGTCTCGGCCATGTTGGCTTCGAGCTTTGCCGCTACCTGAAAGAAGCCGGCGCCCGTCTTGTCGTCGCCGATATCGATCCAAACGCCGTCACCCGCGCCATTCGGGAATTTGGCGCAGGAGCAGTGGCGGTTGACGAGATTTATGATGCTGGCGCGGACGTATTTGCGCCTTGTGCCCTTGGTGCCATACTCAACGATGAGACAATTTCCCGCCTGACGGCAAGAATAATTGCGGGCTCTGCCAATAACCAGTTGGCGGAAGATCGTCATGCAGATGTCTTAAAGTCGCGCGGCATTCTGTATGCTCCGGATTACTGTATCAACGCGGGGGGCATTATCGTGATCAGCCATGAAGGCCCGGATTTCGACCGGAAAATCGCAATGGATCAGGTTGCCGGGATCTACAAAACCGCCACCAACATTTTTGAACGCGCCGCCCGGGAAGATACCTCTACCGCTCAAATTGCCGACAAAATTGCTCTTGAGCGGTTGCAGAAGGTCAAGGCGGAACGGAAGTACCTGGCACTCGCCAGCTAGAAAACTCGACCTTACGGCCAGCGGTTGTGCACCCAGAACCAGTGATCCGGGCGCTCGGTGATCCAGCGCTCATAGGTTTCATTGATGGCCTTTAGCAGCGCATAGACATCGGCGGGGCGGTCCCCGGTTTTGGGGGTTTCAATCGCGGGGTAAATCGTCAGCCTCAACTTTCCCGTCTCCAGCCGTTCCGTTCGCATGGGATAGATCGGAATGTCCATTTTACAGGCAATTTCGGCAACCGCTGGCGCCGTCATTGCCTCCCGGCCAAAGAACGGAACCGGCACGCCGGCGTTCAGCTTCTGGTCATTCAGCAGCACAATGGCACCGCCTTGACGGACGCCTTTTAGGATGGCCCGCGCACCTTCCTTGCCCTTCGGATGAAACCGATAATCCGGATCGGCACGCAACTCTTGGAAAAAGGTCTCGACCAGCGGGTTATTTGCCGCGCGATAGATACCGGTCGCTTTCGGTTTCGCATATCGCCCGACGATGGCCACCAATTCCCAAGGACCATAATGCGCGGTTACAAAAAATGCAGCCTTGCCGCTGGCAAGATAGGCATCCAGATGTTCGCTGCCGACAAGCTCCACCCGCGCTGGGTCATCCATCATGCTTTTATTGTACGGAAGTTCACCAACATTACGGCCAAGATTGTCCCACATGTGCAGCAGGGTTTTCTCGATCTTATCGGCACCGAGCGCCGGAAGAGCCCGCGTCATATTCTCCCGGGCAAGCTTATGTACGCTCAGGCGAGGGCCGATTTTCCGGGAGAGCCAGCCACCGAAGCGGGACGCCCGTTCCAATCCGAGACTCCGAAAAACCCCGAAAACGATCCGCACGGCGATCCATTCCAGGCGATATTTCAAGGACGGCTTATTCACGGCGTTGATCCTTCGTCGCCACTGCGCTCCGCAGAAGCCGCTGCAACTCCCGAGGGGCTTCAAAATTCAGCTCAACGTCAAACACAGTCACCATCATTTTTGCCTCAACAGGAAGCCTGACATAGTCCTTTCGGGTGGTAACAAGGGTCGCGCCCCGGCCCGCCGCCAATTCGACCATCTCCATAATTTCCTGTTGAGTATAAACATGATGGTCAGCATAGCTAAAGCATTTTATCAGGTTACATCCGACGTCGAGAAGGCTGTCGAAAAACTTCTCCGGACGGCCGATGCCGGCGAAGGCTACCACCTCTTCATCCGTGATGGCATCATCGATCGCCGTCGGAACCAATTTTGCCTTAAAAACCGGTTTATAAAAATTATCAGGAATTACCGCTGCATTGTTTCCGCGATCGCCCACCATGACGACAGCGTCAGCCCGGGCGAGACCATCCGCTAAACTTTCCCGAAGCGGTCCGGCAGGCAGAAGACGGCCATTGCCGACCCCGTAACGGGCATCAAGGACCAGCAGGGACAAATCCTTATGCAGGCTTGGGTTCTGGAACCCGTCATCCATGATGATCACGTCGGCTCCGGCGTTGGCGGCCGCGGCGGCGCCTTTTACCCGGTCGCTCGAGACCCATGTCGGCGTGACAGCGGCAAGGATCAGCGCTTCATCCCCAACATCGGAAAAGCTGTGGACATCTAGCACCACCCGGACCGGGCCCTTCATCTTGCCCCCATATCCACGCGATAGAAAATGCGGGATCTTCCCTTCCGCCTTGAAAAACTCAGCAAGGGCGACGGCGACGGGGGTTTTCCCGGCCCCGCCCGCGACAACATTGCCAACGCAGATGATCGGCACCGCAACGGACGATGTCGAAGTGAACGACCGTAACTGTCCCAGACCCCGATACAGCCAGCTAAACGGCGTGAGCCACAGCGGCATCAGGCTCTTGGTTCCGGCGCGCCAAAAATCAGGCGTTTTCACGTCCACCCCCGTTCAGAAAGCCTTCTATCCGGGCCACAGTTTTATCCAGCGTTTCCTGACCTCGCGTCACGACGGCGGCGGCATTGTTGACCATAAGCTCCGCCCTCGGATCATCGGCAAAATATGTCGAGACGGCTCTGGCGAGTTCCACCGCATCCGCCACCTCCTCGGTTGCCGCGTTTTCCTCAAAGGCGGTAATCACGTCAGCGAAATTTTCCATATGCGGGCCATGCAGAATGACACAACCAAGGCGTGCGGCCTCAATCGGGTTCTGCCCACCCTTGTCGGCGAACGACCCTCCGACACAGACAATTCTTGCCAGGCGATAAAAAAGCCCAAGTTCCCCGATGGTATCCGCCAGATATATCTCGGTCTTGGCCGTGATCACGTCGCCCCGCGACCGTGTTGCCACGTCAAGCCCCCGCACCGCCAGCATAGCGGCCACCTCATTGCCCCTGTCGGGGTGGCGCGGGACGATAATCGTCAGCAAGTCCGGGAAGGTCTGCTGCAACCGCGCATGCGCGTCAGCAACAACCGCCTCTTCTCCATCGTGGGTGCTGGCCGCGAGCCAGAGAGGCCGCCCCGCCATCTGTTGTTCCATTCCGGCCAGCACTTGCGCATCCACAGGAAGCGGATCAGCGGAAAATTTCAGGTTCCCCAGATACTCGACCGGATCCGCGCCAAGCGCGCGCAATCGCTGTGCCGAGGCTTCCGACTGCGCTGTGCAATAGTCAAACCGGCCCAGAAGCTGCCGGGAAAAGCCGAGGGATTTTCGCCAGAGATTATAGGATTTCTCGGCAATGCGGGCATTCACCATCATCATCGGAATGCGCCGGGCAGATGTCTCAGTAATCAGGTTCGGCCAGATTTCCGATTCCATCCAGATTGCTATATCCGGTCGCCAGTGATCTAGAAACCGGACCACCGCCAGTTTCCTGTCGATGGGGATAAACTGGTGGCAGGCCGCTGCTGGCAGGCGGGCCTGCATAATATTCGCCGACGTGCGGGTGCCAGTGGTCACAAGAATATGCCGGGCGGGCGATCCAGCAATCAACCTGTCAACGAGAGTAAGCGCCGACACCGCCTCCCCGACCGACGCCGCATGGATCCAGACAAGCTCGCCCTCGGGCCGGGACAATGACGCCGTTCCGTATCGTTCACCGATACGTGCTGCATCTTCCTTGCCCCGAGCGAGACGTCCGTCCATATGACAGCGAATAAGCGGCGATGCGGCAAAGAGCAGGCCGTTATAAAGCGCCATGAACATCAGGCGCCCGCGGCTTTCTTGTGCGGCTTGACCACCTTGTCCCGGCTTTCCGGCTCGACAGTCTCGCGGCCGCAGGTATCATCGGCGGTGCGCGTGATCGTTGTCAGGCTATCCTCTATTTGCAGGCGAGCCCGCTCGAATGCGCCGTCCTCGTCGCGCCTTGGGACATGAATCGCATCACCCCATGTCACCACGCCACGGCTGAACGGCGCCGCGACGAAAAACCTGTCCCAACTCCCGAGCAACTTTCCGCGTGTCGTCGAATAGCTGACCGGGAACACCGGCAGCGCCGACATCGCGGCCAATCGCACAACCCCTTCTTGCGCCCGCATGCGGGGGCCCCGGGGACCGTCCGGTGTAATCACCGCCACCTCCCCGCGTTTGAGGGCTTTCAGCATTTGCTTGATTGCCGCCTGGGCGCCTTTGGTGGCCGAGCCGCGAATACTTTCCTGACCCCAGTGTTTTATGGTGCGGGCAATGATCTCACCATCACCATGGTGAGAGATCATGACATTGACGGGGGTTTTACGTTTCACGGAAATCGGCATCATCAGAAGGCGCCCATGCCAAAACGCTAGGATGAATGGTTTTCCCTCCGCCATCAAGCTATGAGGGGCCGTGCCATTGATGACCTGCCAGCGGCTGCTGCGATAGACAAGCCAGATATAGCCAGCCGCCAAATAGCTGATCACAGCTTTCGCGCCGTCACTTTTCAATATTTTCTTTATAGCCTGCAAGTATCTGTGTTTCCCCGGCAATTTCCCCGCCCGATATATCCTGCCCCACCCGCAAATTCCAGCGCAATTGGCAAAAACCCTGTGATGCCTGTATCACATTGGCAGGATTTGGTCTTTATTTACATTCTGCAATTGCGGGACAGTCTATAAATCACTACCCTTTGCTAATGTGAATACGCCTGTCCGGCAACCCGTTATTTAGAAAGGTCGGATAATCATGTCCTCAACTCTCGTTCCCGAAATTCTGGCCTCCGCTTGCCCGCATGACTGCCCGTCAACCTGTGCGCTGGAGATTGAACGGCTGGATGGAAACCGCATTGGCCGGGTCCGGGGCGCCAAGGACAACAGCTACACCGCCGGGGTCATCTGCGCCAAGGTCGCGCGCTATGCGGAACGCACCCACCATCCTGACCGCCTAATGCATCCCCTCCGCCGCGTCGGCCCAAAGGGCGCGGGACAATGGGAGCAGATTTCGTGGGATGAAGCCCTCGATGAAGTTGCGACGGAATTCCTGAAGCGCGAAACCGAATATGGCGCCGAGACTATCTGGCCCTATTATTACGCAGGAACTATGGGACTGGTGCAGCGGGACGGCATCAACCGGCTCCGGCACGTCAAGAAATATTCCGGACAGCATTCCACCATCTGCACAACATTAGCGTGGGGAGGCTGGATGGTCGGCACAGGTGCCCTGCGCGGCACCGATCCACGGGAGATGGCGAAATCCGATCTTGTCATCATCTGGGGCACCAACGCGGTCCATACGCAGGTCAATGTCATGACCCATGCAACCCGCGCCCGCAAGGAAAGAGGTGCGAAAATCGTCGTTGTCGATCCCTATCGCAATGCCACCGCCCTTGCCGCCGATATTCATCTGATGGTCCGACCCGGCACCGACGGGGCGCTTGCCTGCGCGGTTATGCATATTCTGTTTGCGGAAAATATGGCGGATCGCGCCTATATGGAGAAATATACCAAGGGCGCCGCCGAACTTGAAGCCCATCTCAAGACCCGCACCCCCGAATGGGCATCGGCCATCACCGGTCTGACCGTCGAGGAGATATATGCCTTCGCCCGTCTTTACGGCCAGACGAAAAAGTCCTTTCTCCGGCTTGGGTATGGCTTTTCGCGCAGCCGTAACGGGTCGGTCAATATGCATGCGGCAAGTTGCCTCGCGGCGGTCACAGGCTCCTGGCAATATGAGGGCGGCGGCGCCTTTCACAATAATGGCGGCATTTTTCATTGGAACAAGACGCTGATTGAAGGGCTGGATGCGAGAGACCGCTCCGTCCGGCAGCTTGACATGTCCCGGATCGGACCGGTCCTGACGGGCGATAAAAGGGACATCGGCGATGGCCCGCCAGTAACAGCACTTTTTATCCAGAATATGAATCCGATGGATGTCGCACCAGAACTCGGCAAGGTTCATGCGGGGTTTGCGCGCGAGGACCTGTTCACCTGCGTGCATGAACAGTTTATGACTGAAACTGCGCGGATGGCCGACATCGTCCTGCCCGCCACGACCTTTGTCGAGCATGACGACTTCTATCAGGGCGGCGGCCAGAACCACATCATGATGGGCGCAAAAATCATTGAACCTCTTGGGGAATGCCGCTCCAATCACGATGTTATTTCTGCGCTGGCCAAACGGCTGGGGGCAGAGCATCGCGGGTTTGAGATGACGGCGATGGAAATGATTGATGAAACGCTTAAGGTATCCGGCTGGCCCGATGCCAAGAACCTGACGGCGAGCAAGTGGCATGACTGCCAGATTCCGTACGAGAAAGCGCATTATCTGAACGGTTTTGCCCATTCCGACGGAAAATTTCATTTCACCCCGGACTGGTCACGGATCGGGCCGGATTTTGCTGGCATGCCAACCCTTCCTGATCACTGGGAAATCATCGACACGGCCGACGCGGAACATCCCTACCGAATGGTGACTGCGCCGGCACGAAACTTCCTCAATTCCAGCTTTACGGAAACCCCCTCCTCGCGCAAGCAGGAGAAACGGCCAACAGTCAAAATCTGCAAGAGCGACGCCGACGCCATCGGGACTGAAGAAGGGGCGATTGTCCGGCTCGGTAACCGACTGGGCTCACTCGCCATCCATGTGGAGATATTCAACGGCGTACAGCCGGGAACTGTCATTGTCGAAGGTGTTTGGCCCGGAAAATTCTTTATCGAAAAGATCGGCATCAACTTGCTGATCAGCGCCGATGCTGGCAAACCCAATGGCGGTGCCGTTTTTCATGACACCGCAGTCTGGATTAAAACCGAGGCCGGTTAGCAGCCTCGCCCGCAATCATAGTAATCCGAGAGAGCGAAGCTCCGCCGCCATCTCCTCGGAAAGATCGCCCTCGCTTTCGTCATCGTCATTTGCTTCCGTGACCAGGTCGCGCAGATCACGCGGGGCATCATCGTCCTCCAGATAGCGCCAGCCCTGATGCGGCCCCCGGGAGAAGAGTTCCGTTTCGACCAGTTCAGAGTCAAGCATAATGCCGCATTTCTCGCCCTCATGATCGAACAGCCGTTCCAGCGAGGTCACTTTCTGACGCACAGCGATATGGCCTTTAATGATCCAGTAAACGGACCCACCCTCAAGAAGTTCGGCTTCCCGTTTTGGACGCTGCTTCGTCACATGACACAACGGACCGGCAATCAGCCGACGTGATTGGCTGGAGCGCAATTGCTCGACAGATGAACTGCCGACGCTAACAATAAGAAGATGTACTGACATACCCCGCAAAATACTCCTAATCCACCGCACTTGTCCAGTGAAGCTGGATTAATTGAGTTTTTCCTTAAGCGCCCTTGCGACACTTGAGACCGGGGCACGGCCGAGATAGTCAGAAATAAACCAAGCGGTCTTGACGAGTCTCGTAAGATTGATCCCGCTCTCTATCCCCATGCCATCCAGCATATAGACGACATCTTCCGTCGCGACATTGCCGGTCGCACCGGGCGCGTAGGGACAACCACCAAGCCCGGCGACAGAGCTGTCGAGCTTAGAAATTCCCATCTCCAGCGCCGCATGGTAATTGGCAAGCGCCTGTCCGTAGGTGTCATGAAAATGCACACCGATTACCTCAAGCGGAATTACCTTCGCCACCGCCTCGATCACGCGCTGGGTGCGGATCGGCGTGCCAACGCCAATGGTATCGGCGAGGGAGATTTCATATGCGCCCATGTCATAGAGCTTTTTGGCGACATCGGCGACAGCTGCGGGCGCTATCTCCTCCTCAAACGGACTCCCGAGCGCGCAGGATACACTTGCCCGATAGGGAATGCCATCACGTTTCGCCGCCTCCGTTACCGGAATGAACCGTTCAAGACTCTCGGCGATGGAGCAGTTGATATTCTTCTGGTTAAAGATTTCCGAGGCGGCACTGAAAATCTCGATCTCATCCGCGCCGGAGGCGACTGCCCCCTCATACCCTCTGGCGTTCGGCGTCAGCACCGCATAGGTGACCCCGTCATAGCGGGTCACTCTCGCCATGACATCGGCAGTATCCGCCATCTGCGGCACCCATTTCGGCGAGACGAAGCTGCCGGTTTCAATCGCCGTAACGCCCGCCTCCACCAGCCGCTCAATCAGTTCCACCTTGATGTCGGCCGGGACCATCTGCTTTTCATTCTGCAGACCGTCGCGCGCGCCGACTTCAAAAATACGTACTTTCCTTGGATAAGCCATTATTCCTCTTCACTCTCCATCCGCACAAGAAGAGTCCCTTCATCCACCTGATCCCCGACTTCATGGAATATATCGGCGACGATGCCATCTGACGAGGCCGTCAATGTATGTTCCATTTTCATCGCTTCCAGCACGATAAGCGCGTCGCCCTTGGACACAGTCGCCCCCGTTTGCGTGAAAATCTGGATGATTTTTCCTGGCATGGGGGCCGTGATCGCTCCGCCGCCGCTATCCTCTCCCGTGCCATCGAAATCATCAATGACCCAGAAGAGCTCAGTCTGTCGCCCAGCCGTCATGACCGTCACCTTCGATCCGCTGACAGTGACGCCCGCAGAGAGCTTATGCCCCGACAGCGTTGCGCGCAGACCACCGTCCTCGCTGCGTTCAGCTGTCGCGACACCAGGGCCGGAGGGGAGCATCAAGCGGACGCCCCTATCCTCGAATATCG
The DNA here is from genome assembly GCF_041689005.1 of Sneathiella sp. GTDB lineage: Bacteria > Pseudomonadota > Alphaproteobacteria > Sneathiellales > Sneathiellaceae > Sneathiella. The sequence goes on along the minus strand of NZ_JBDNHC010000015.1, from coordinate 8,534 downwards.
CATGAATGGTAACGTCTTCGTCATTGATTTTGAACGTAAAGTCATCATGGCCGATGTCGTTGAGCCGCCACGCCGTCATGCTGTCCCAAGGCGAATAAGGATCGCTGGTATTTTTGCGCGAGTCATGATGGGCTTGATCCCGCTCCAGCAGGATATAAAGAACGGCAAGGGCAATATCCTGATCGGTCGGCGCGGGCGCGCCCGGAATCAGATCGTCCTTAAATCGCTCGATAAAGCCGGTATCCAACTCCTTGGCCGCGAAGGCCGGATGGGCAGCAATCTTTCCCAAGAAATCCAGATTACTGGCGACACCGGCGAGTTGATAGTCGCTGAGGGCGGTGCGCAACTTCTGAAGCGCCGCCGGACGGGTTTCGTCCCATACAATCAATTTGGCAATCATCGGATCATAAAAAGGCGTGACCACATCGCCCTCTCGCACACCAGTATCTATACGGACACTGTCGCTCGATTTTGGCGGCCTCAACCGCAGCAGCTGACCTGTCGCGGGCAGAAAGTCGTTCGCCGGATCCTCCGCATAAATACGGACCTCAAAAGCATGGCCGGAGATTGACAGTTCTTCCTGAGTGAGCGGCAGTTTCCCGCCGGCAGCAACAGTCAGCTGCCAGTCCACGAGATCCTGTCCCGTGATCATTTCCGTCACCGGATGTTCGACTTGAAGCCTGGTGTTCATCTCCATGAAATAAAAGGCATCTTCCTTCAGGCCTTCTGACACGTCGGCAATAAATTCGATGGTGCCGGCGCCGACGTAGCCAATGGCTTTCGTTGCCGCAACCGCCGCGGCGCCCATGGCCTCGCGCATGGTCTGAGGCATATCCGGGGCCGGCGCCTCCTCGATCACCTTCTGGTGGCGACGCTGCAGGGAGCAATCGCGCTCAAACAGGTAAACCGCATTACCGTGGGTATCGGCAAATACCTGAATTTCAATATGGCGGGGCTTGGTCAGATATTTCTCTATCAGGACACGCGCATCCCCGAAGGCCGATAGTCCCTCGCGCATGGCGGAGGCAAGCGCAGCCGCAAATTCCTTGGCACTATCGACCCGGCGCATGCCCTTGCCGCCGCCGCCCGCAACTGCCTTGATCAAAACCGGATAGCCAATTTTTTCGGCCTCTTTCGCCAGCATGTCAGGATCTTGGCCCTCACCGTGATAGCCGGGAACCACGGGAACTCCCGCCTTGACCATCAATGCCTTCGCCGCGTCCTTCAATCCCATGGCCCGAATTGCTGCGGCGGGCGGGCCTATAAAGGCGATCCCCGCCGCTTCGCATTTCTCGGCAAATCCGGCATTTTCGGACAGGAACCCATAGCCCGGATGGATTGCCTCCGCCCCGGTCTCGCGCGCCACTTCCAGAATTAGGTCGGCTTTCAGGTAACTTTCGGACACCTCCGCCGGGCCGATCAGAACGGCCTCGTCCGCCATTTCGACATGGCGCGCCGCAGCATCCGCCTCGGAATAAACCGCCACGGTTTTAATGCCGAGCTTCGCCGCCGTTTCCATGACCCGACAGGCGATTTCGCCGCGGTTCGCTATAAGTATTTTTTTAAACACGGATGAGGTCTCACTTTCAATCAGTTGAGGGTCCAGGAGGGGCGGCGCTTATCGAGAAAAGCCTGAATGCCCTCGATTGCCTCGTCAGTTGTACGGCGGGCGGCTATGCGGGCAGCCGTTTCGTCAATAACATCCTGATTTATCGGCCGGTCGGCCACCGTGTAAATCAGGTCCTTTGAATCTGCCATGGCCCCCGGCGCATTCCTGGATATCTGATCAAGCAGGACATCCCGCGCCTCAGCCAGATGATGCACATCCTCAACCAGCATATGCAACAGGCCGAGCCGATGGGCTTCCTCGGCGTCGAACACCTCGGCTGTCAGGAAATAGCGGCGGCAGGCCCGAATGCCGATTGCCTCGACGACATACGGCGAAATGACTGCCGGTAACAGTCCCAGCTTGACTTCCGAGAGACAGAACTTTGCGGACTTAACCCCGATGGCAATGTCACAGGCCGCAACCAATCCAAGGCCGCCGCCATAAGCCGCCCCCTGCACCAGTGCTATAGTCGGCTTCGGGATGGCATGCAGGTTTTTCAACATCCGGCCAAGGACGCGGCTGTCTTCACGGTTATCCTCTTCGGTGAAATGCGCCGCCCGCTTCATCCAGTTGAGGTCGGCACCGGCGCAATAGCTCTTACCCGCCGCGGCAACGACGACGGCACGGACCCCGTCCTGACGGCCGACATCCTCGAACATATCACCAAGCCGCTCAATCAGTTCCTCATCGAAGGCGTTATGCACCTCGGGCCGGTTGAGGGTGATGGTTGCAATGCCATCGGTCGAAAAATGCAATACAGCTGATTCTTCACTCATAAACTCTCTCCTACATCCTGAACAGGCCAAATTTTGTTGGTTCTATGGGGGCATTCAGCGATGCCGACACCCCAAGCGCGATGACGCGGCGGGTTTCCGCCGGATCAATAATGCCATCATCCCAGACACGGGCACTCGCGAAATACGGATGCCCTTCGACTTCATATTGTGCTTCAATCGGCGCCTTGAACGCCGCTTCCTCTTCCGCGCTCCAGGTTTCCCCGCGGCCTTCCATGCTGTCGCGTTTCACCGTCGCCAGAACCGCGGCGGCCTGCGGACCGCCCATCACCGAAATCCGCGCATTCGGCCACATCCAAAGCAGGCGCGGACTATAGGCGCGTCCCGCCATACCGTAATTGCCGGCCCCGAACGACCCACCGAAGATCATCGTGAATTTCGGCACTTTCGCGGTGGCAACTGCCGTTACCAGCTTGGCGCCATCTTTCGCGATGCCGCCGGCTTCATATTTTTGCCCGACCATGAAGCCGGTGATATTTTGCAAGAAGATGAGCGGGATATTGCGCTGACAGCACAGCTCGATGAAATGCGCGCCTTTGAGCGAGGATTCCGAGAAAAGAATACCGTTGTTGGCAATAATACCGACCGGATAGCCATGTAGATGAGCAAAGCCGGTGATCAGCGTCGTACCGTAATTCTTCTTGAACTCGTCGAACTCGGAACCGTCGACGACACGGGCAATGATCTCACGCACATCGAACGGTATGCGGTTATCCTTCGGGATCAGACCATAGATTTCCTTTGGATCATACAGCGGCTCTTTCGGTGCCCGGACCTCAAGTTGCATTGGTTTCGGACGGTTGAATGAGGCCACGCACGCACGCGCAATCTGCAGGGCATGGGTGTCGTTTTCGGCCATATGGTCGGTGACGCCCGAGGTGCGCGAATGCACCTCCGCCCCGCCGAGATCCTCGGCCGAAACGATTTCGCCGGTGGCCGCCTTCACAAGCGGCGGTCCGGCAAGGAAGATCGTCCCCTGATTGCGGACGATGATGCTTTCATCGCACATCGCCGGAACGTAGGCACCGCCCGCCGTGCAGGAGCCCATGACGACGGCAATCTGCGGAATGCCGAGCGCCGACATGTTCGCTTGATTATAGAAGCTGCGGCCAAAATGGTCGCGGTCCGGGAAAACGTCCTGCTGATTCGGTAGGTTGGCCCCGCCGGAATCAACAAGATAAATGCAGGGCAGGTTATTCTGTTGCGCCACTTCCTGCGCGCGCAGATGTTTTTTTACGGTCAGCGGATAATAGGTGCCGCCCTTCACCGTCGCGTCATTGCAGATAACAACGCATTCCCGCCCCTCGATCCGGCCGATCCCGGTAATGATCCCGGCGGAATTGATCTCCCCGCCATACATATCCCAGGCAGCCATCTGGCTGAACTCAAGGAACGGCGAGCCGGGATCGAGTAATTTCCGCACCCGCTCCCGCGGCAAGAGCTTGCCGCGCGACAGATGCTTGTCCCGCGCCCGTTCGCCGCCGCCCTGCTTGATATGGGCAACTTTCTCCTTCAGGTCCTCCACCAGCGAGGTCATATGCGTCGCATTGGTCTTAAAGTCGTCGCTGCGGGTATTCAGATTTGATTTAAGTACAGACATTTTATGCTGGCTTCCTTTTCTCAGCCGGGAAATACAGCAGGATAGCCCCTGCTGATATTAACTTTTGCGCAATCGTTTGCTTGGCGAATGTCGGGCAGTGTGTTACGGATTTGGCTCCAGACAAGAAACAAAAAAGGAGCCAGGAATGGCCTATAAAGCTTTTGACCTTACCGGCAAGGTCGCTCTCATTACAGGTGGAAACGGTGGAATTGGGCTTGGCATGGCGGACGCGATCGCCCAGGCGGGCGCGGATGTCTGCATCTGGGGCACCAACGAGACCAAGAACGCCGCCGCCGTCGAGCAGCTCAAGACCCATGGTACCCGCGTCTCGTCGCTGATCTGCAATGTTTCCGACGAAAGCGAGGTTAAGGATTGCTTTGCCGAGACGCTCTCGCAGTTCGGCCGCGTGGATGGCTGCTTTGCGAACGCAGGCGTCAGCTCGGGCAAGAAATCCTTCCTCGATATTGACGATGCGGAATGGCACCGGGTTCTGGGTGTCAATCTGGACGGCGTCTTTTATACAATGCAGGCAGCGACCAGGCATATGGTGGAACGCGCCAAAAACGGTGATCCCGGCGGACGGCTTGTCGGTACCGCCAGCCTTGCGGCGATTTCCGGCGCGGCCCGGAACGAGCATTACGCGGCGACAAAAGGCGGCGTTATCTCGATGATCCGCGCTCTCGCCGTCGAATTCGCTAAATACGATATCACGGCGAACGCCATTTTGCCCGGTTGGATCGAGACGGCGATGACGGAAAATGCCATGAACTGGCAGAAATTTTCCGACGCAGTCAAGCCGCGCATTCCAGCAGGGCGCTGGGGCAAGCCGGAGGATTTCGGTGGTCAGGCCGTCTATATCATGTCGAACGCCAGCAGCTACCACACCGGCGATACTTTCCTGATCGACGGGGGCTACTTCCTGTTCTAGAGGCAGGGTTATGTCGGACATCATCAGGACTCTTTACGCCGCCGCCAGATGGCGGGCGATGACCAGCTTCTGAATGTCCGACGTGCCTTCGTAAATCTGGCAAACCCGGACATCCCGGTAGATCTTCTCGACCGGGTAGTCGGCGATATACCCGTTCCCGCCAAGGGTCTGGATCGCACCGGAGCAGACTTCCTCAGCCATTTCGGAGGCAAAGAGCTTGGCCATGCTCGCTTCCGTCAGGCATGGCAGCCCCGCATCCTTCAATGTTGCGGCATGCAGCACCATCTGGCGGGCAACCTCCAGCTTCGTTGCCAAATCGGCAAGACGAAAGCCTACGGCCTGATGCTCGATAATGGCTTTCCCAAACGAATGGCGTTCCTTCGCGTACTCAATGGCGTGCGCAAGCGCCGCGCCTGCCATGCCAACGCTCTGCGCGGCAATGCCGATACGCCCGGTTTCGAGGTTAGCAAGGGCGATGCGATATCCTGCACCTTCTGCGCCGAGCATGGCCGAAGCTGAAACACGCATTTCCTCGAACGCGACCTGACAGGTATCAGACGCTTTCTGACCGAGCTTTTTCTCGACCGAAACAACGCGATACCCCTCCGCGTCGGTCGGCACGATAAAGCAGCTGATCCCCTTTTTGCCGGCGTCTGGATCAGTGACGGCAAAGACCAGCGCGACGCCGCCGATCTGACCGGAAGTGATAAATTGCTTGAGACCATTAATGATAAAATGATCGCCATCCCGCCGCGCCCGGGTTTTAAGCGCGGAGGCATCGGAGCCAGCCTGCGGTTCTGTCAAGCAGAACGCGCCGATCTTCTCACCTTTGGCGAGAGGGACGAGATATTCCTGCTTTTGCGCCTCGCTGCCTTGCTTCAGCAGCCCAGCGCAGCAAGGCGAGTTATTGACACTCATGACAGTGGAAACCGCGCCGTCCCCGCCCGCAATTTCCATCAGGGCAAGGGCGTAAGAAACAAAGTCCGTTTCCGCGCCGCTGTAGGTTTCGGGCACCGTCATGCCCATCAAGCCAAGCTGCCCCATTTCAGCGAAAATCTCAGGCGGAATCGCCGCGGCCTCTTCCCAGGCGGCGGAATTGGGGGCCAGACGCTTCGCAGCAAAGTCCCGCGCCATATCGCGGATCATTGTCTGCTCTTCAGATAAAATCATAATTTTCTCCCCGTCCGGCCCGTTATTCCCGTCTCGTCAGTTCATAAGTTCCAACGCCATTGCCGTCGCTTCACCGCCGCCGATGCAAAGGGCCGCAACACCGCGTTTTTTGCCGTATTTCTGCAAGGCAGACAGCAACGTTACAACGATCCGCGCCCCGGAGGCGCCGACGGGGTGCCCCAGTGCACAGGCACCGCCATGAACATTGACTTTCGCGTGATCGAGACCGAGATCCTTCATCGCCGCCATGGCAACAACAGCAAAGGCCTCGTTAATCTCAAACAGGTCAACGTCATCGTTAGTCCAATGAACCTTGTCCATGACTTTCCGGATGGCATCGATCGGCGCCATGGTAAATTCGGAAGGTTTCCGGGCATGGGTCGCATGGGCGAGGAATTTGGCAATCGGCTTCAGGCCGCGCCGCTTGGCTTCGCTTTCCTTCATCAGCACCAGCGCCGCGCCGCCATCGGAGATCGATGAGGAGTTTGCCGCCGTGACGGTTCCGTCTTTCGCGAAGGCGGGCTTCAGGGTTGGGATCTTGTCCGGATTGCCCTTCATCGGCTGCTCGTCCTTGTCGATGGTGACCTCGCCTTTCCGGCTCGTGTAGGTCACCGGCGTGATTTCGGCGGCAAAGCTGCCGTCTTCCGTCGCCTTCTTGGCCCGCGCCAGCGATTCAATCGCGTAGGCGTCCTGCGCCTGACGGGTGAACTGGTAAAGGCCCGCCGTCTCCTCGGCAAAGCTGCCCATCAGACGGCCTTCCTCATAAGCGTCTTCAAGGCCATCGAGGAACATATGATCCTTCACCTCGCCATGGCCGAGCCGTAACCCGGCACGCATCTTCGGCAGGATATAGGGCGCATTGGTCATGCTCTCGAAGCCACCGGCGACCATCACATTGCTGCTTTCCGCCTTGATGGCATCAAAGGCATACATGGCCGCACGCATGCCGGAGCCGCACATCTTGTTGACCGTCGTGCAGCCGACGGAATCGGGAATGCCGGCCCCGAAGGAAGCCTGCCGCGCCGGGGCCTGACCGAGGCCCGCGGGCAGCACGCAGCCCATGATGACTTCATCAATATCCTCGCCAGTGACGCCCGCGCGGGCCATGGCCGCCTGGATGGCAATGGCACCGAGTTTCGGGGCCTTCACATCGGATAGGTCGCCCTGGAATCCGCCCATGGGAGTTCTCGCCATACCGACGATGACTACTGGATCTTCATTCATTTTTTTCTCCATTTTCAATTGGTTATTTATTTTTCTTATGCTGTTTCATTAAAAAGCTCACGGCCGATCAGCATGCGGCGGACCTCGCTGGTGCCCGCGCCGATCTCATAAAGCTTTGCATCCCTGAGCAAGCGGCCCGTGGGATATTCGTTGATATAGCCGTTACCGCCAAGCGCCTGAATAGCCTCCAAGGCCATCCAAGTCGCCTTTTCGGCGGCATAGAGAATGACCCCGGCGGAATCCTTGCGGGTCGTCTCGCCTCGGTCGCACGCCCGCGCCACCGTATAGACATAAGCCTTGCAGGCATTCATGGTCGAATACATATCGGCGACCTTGCCCTGCATCAACTGAAAAGTACCGATGGGCTGGCCGAACTGTTCGCGGTCATGAATATAGGGAATGACGCTGTCCATGCAGGCTTGCATGATGCCAAGCGGGCCCGCGGACAGGACCACCCGTTCATAGTCAAGGCCACTCATCAGCACCCGGACACCCTCATTGAGCGGCCCGAGAATATTCTCCTCCGGGACCTCGCAGTCCTCAAACACCAACTCGCAGGTGTTGGAGCCGCGCATTCCGAGCTTGTCGAGTTTTTGCGCCGTCGAAAATCCCTTAAACCCCTTCTCGATGAGAAAGGCCGTAATGCCGCGCGGACCGGCGCCCGGCACCGTTTTAGCATAAACTACAAGTACATTTGCATCGGGACCGTTGGTAATCCAGAACTTGTTGCCGTTCAGGATATAGCGATCGCCCTTTTTCTCCGCCTTGAGACGCATGGATACAACGTCAGAGCCAGCGCCCGGCTCACTCATGGCCAGCGCGCCAACATGTTCGCCGGTAATCAGTTTGGGAAGATATTTCTGCTTCTGTTCTTCCGTGCCATTACGATGTATCTGATTGACGCAGAGATTGGAATGGGCGCCGTAGGATAGGCCAACCGACGCCGAAGCGCGGCTGATTTCCTCAACTGCCACGCAATGCTCGAGATAGCCGAGACCAGCGCCGCCATAGGCTTCGTCCACCGTGATGCCGAGCAGGCCAAGGGCCCCCATCTTCTGCCACATATCCGCGGGGAACTCGTTGGTTTCATCAATCTCCGCCGCGCGCGGGGCGAGTTCATCGGCGACAAAGCTGGCGACCGTGTCTCGCAGCATATCGGCGGTTTCACCAAGACCGAAATTCAAGCTGGGAAAATGAATGGCTGACATT
>NZ_JBDNHC010000014.1:0-68967 GCF_041689005.1 Sneathiella sp. | reverse complement strand
TCCGCGACGAAAGTAAATTCAATAAGCTGACCGACCTGGCAGACGCCCGTTTCGGGTATAATGACAAGCTGTCGCAATCCGGCTTCGCGGCCTTTTACTATCAAATGAAAACAGATGCGCTTTTGCCCTGCGCCCTCCACCACTAGATGAAAACCGGATCCCACCGAAAATCCATTCAGGCCGTCGCTGATGGCACGGTCGATGTAGCGGCAATCGATGCTGTGAGTTGGGAATTGGCAAAACGGCATGAGCCCGCCGCTGCCACCCTGCGTGTTATAAAAACAACGAACCCGACACCGGGACTTCCCTACATCTCGGCCCGGCGTTCGGCGCGTGACGTTGATCAAATCCATCTCGCGGTGATTGACGCAATGGCGTCACTGGAAGAAAGCATTCGGGAGGATCTCTTGCTTATGGGCTTCGCCGCGACGCAAGATACGGATTACCAGATTATCAAGAACAGATACGAAATCATCACAGCCGCCCCGACAATTACAATCTAGGTTGACGTCAAGCCAATAAAAAAGGCCCGGAAGTCAGACTTCCGGGCCCCTGAAATATTATTTCACTTACGATTTATAATCGTATTTGCCGTCTTTCCATTCATACCAGACATAGCCCGGCAGGGTAACATCGCCCTTGTCATCGAAGGAGAGCTTGCCCAGAACTGTATCAAATTCGCCAGTATTGAGCGCTTTGATAACAGCTTGTTCATCAACGGATTTAGCTGCTGTAGCGGCTTGCGCCCATGCCTGCACGGCGGCATAGGTGTAAAGAACGTACCCTTCAGGCTCGATCCCCTTTGCACGGAATTTCTCCACCAGGTCCTCAACGCCCGCATTTTTACGGGGGTCCGGAGAGAAGGTCATCAACGTACCTTCGCCGGCGTCACCGGTGATTGACCAATATTCATTGGTCACCAGGGCATCGCCGGAAACGAGCTGGGTTTTCATGCCCTGATCCCGCATCTGCCGGACAATCAGGCCAGCTTCTGTGTGATAACCGCCAACATAGGCGATATCGATATTTTCCTGTTTCATCTTCGAAACAAGTGCTGTGTAATCCTTTTCGCCAGCTGTATAGGCTTCATACATTTGTGACTTGCCGCCAGCAGCTTCCATGGATGCCTTGGTTTCATCGGCCAGACCTTTACCATATGCGGTCTTGTCTTGAAGAATGGCAATTTTCTTGCCTTTTTTGCTTTCTTCAGCGAGATATGCACCGGCAACCTTACCCTGCTGGTCGTCCCGTCCGCAGACGCGGTAAACATTCGGTCCGCCTTCGTCGGTCAGCTTCGGGTTGGTTGAGGCCGGGGAAATCTGAATGATCCCTTCCTCTGTATAAACTGCAGAGGCAGGGATGGATGAGCCGGAGCAGAAATGGCCTGCCATAAAGACAACGCCCTTCGACACCATCTGGTTGGCTACAGCCACAGCCTGTTTCGGATCGCACGCATCATCGCCAATTTCAAGGCTCAGCATTTCACCATTTACGCCGCCCGCCGCGTTGATATCCTCAACGGCTTGTTCAGCACCAGCCTTCATCTGGGCTCCGAAACTTGCATACTGGCCGGTCATCGGACCCGCCGTTGCAATCTTTATATCCGCAAGGGCAGCGCCCGTGCTGAACATCATGCCCATCGACAATGCCGATACAGCAAGAAGAATTTTTTTCATCTATAATACTCCCAGTTCCAATTTGTGTGAAATCTTACAACTCACGCTAAACTCCATGAAACCATATCATCCTTGCAAAGTCATTGTCTTGCGATTTCAAAGAATCTACGCAAGAATATTACCTATCATTGCTTTTCCCGCCAAGTAAACGGGCCGGACCGGACATAGAGCCAGCGATATTGAGCGACCATTTGACTTACACGTGTCAAGCGATAACCCAATAGAGAAATGCCGATTAACACCAGCGTGTCGACGACATAATATTGTAGTGACAGCAACGTTCCCTCAAACAAGGCAAAATGAAAGAAACGAACAGCCAATCCCAATAACAGCATATAAAAAATAAGTTGAGGCACCGGACGCCAGTTTGACGCGAGCGACCGGCCGGCAAGATACCCCGCACCTCCTCCGATAATCACGGTCACAAACAGGAAGGTCGTGAAACTGTTCTCCCAGAATATACCCATTTAATGTGCTCCCCCCTCAAGATAGGCAGCGCGCACCTCTTCGCTGGCGAGCAATTCTTTGCCTGTCCCGCTGATGGTAATTTCGCCGTTAACCATCACATGTCCCCGGTCGGCAAGCTTCAGGGCATGATAGGCGTTCTGTTCAACAAGGAAAACGGTCAGGCCGTCCTTTTCATTCAGTTCCCGGATAACCTCAAAAATCTGCCTTACCACCAGAGGGGCCAGCCCGAGCGACGGCTCATCCAGCAACAATAACCGGGGGCGCGCCATGAGCGCCCGTGCGATCGCCAGCATTTGCTGTTCGCCACCGGAAAGCGTGCCGCCGCGCTGGTCCTTGCGCTCCTTCAGTCGGGGAAATAATTCGAAGGCACGCGCAAGATCCTCGTCAAAATAGGTAGGGTCAGACGTCGTCGCGCCCATCATCAAATTTTCGGTAACCGTCATCCGTCCAAAAATCCGGCGCCCTTCCGGTGACTGGGCGATATTCATCCGCGTAATTTCATGGGTCGGCATATTGGTGATATCCTGACCATCGAATATGATCTGCCCCCGCGCCGCCCTTGGGTCACCGCAGATAGTCATCATCAGCGTTGATTTTCCGGCACCATTTGCCCCAATAAGGGTTACAATCTCGCCAGGATTTACATCAAGTGACACCCCTCTAAGAGCCTGAATTTTCCCATAGAAGGTTTCAACATTACGAATTTGGAGAAGCGGCTGACCGGTCATGAGGTTACCCCCTCAATCTCTTGTTCAACGCTTTCAACTTCCTCATCATCGACCCCGAGATAGGCCGCGATGACCTTTGCATCACTCCGAATTTCCTCGGGCGTTCCGTCAGCAATCTTCTTGCCATAATCAAGAACGACAATATGGTCGGAAATACCCATGACCACATTCATATCATGCTCGATCAACAATATGCCCGTGCCGCGTTCCTTGCGGATGAACAAAAGCAATCTATTCAGTTCCTCTGACTCTCGCGGGTTCAGGCCGGCCGCCGGCTCATCAAGGCAGAGGAGGATTGGCTTTGTACACATCGCACGAGCAATTTCCAGCTTGCGCTGATCCCCATAGGGAAGATCCCCTGCCGCATCGTCGGCGCGTTTTGTGAGCCCTGTCTGTTCCATCCAGTATTTTGCCAGCTCTATCGCCTGCTTTTCGGCTTTCTTGTAGCTTTTAAGCCCAATGATACCGCCGAACGTGAAACCCGAGGCCAGCATCAACGGGTTATGCTGCCCAACCATCAGGTTTTCAAGAACGGTCATGCCGCTAAACAGTCGAATATTCTGAAACGTACGGGCAACTTTCGCAATTTTCGGAATCTTGAAATCATCCATGCGCTCAAGCAGAAATTTCTTCCCATCCTCATGATGGGTCGTTATGCGGCCTTCTGTCGGTTTGTAAAAGCCTGTTATACAGTTAAAAACAGTTGTTTTACCCGCACCATTCGGTCCGATTAGCGCTGTAATGTCATGGCGGCCGACATCAAAAGACAGGTTATCCACGGCCAGTAATCCGCCAAAACGCATATTGAGATGCTCAACGGTCAGCACCGGTTTCTCGATTATTGCCGTCATGTCAGTGTCCTTCCCCTTGAGCAACCATATCCGAAGACACGGTTTTCCTCTCTTTAAGGAAAATCGAGGGAATACGTGTCGAAATCAGGCCGCGCGGACGCCAGATCATGATAAAGACCATGGCAAGCCCGAAAATCAACATGCGATACTGCTCAGCCTCTCGGAACACCTCAAATCCACCGATCATGACAACCGCGGCAATGACCACTCCTATTTGGGACCCCATGCCGCCCAGGACGACAATCGCAAGAATGAGGGCGGACTCGATGAAAGTGAAACTTTCCGGCGAGATGAACCCTTGCCGCGTAGCAAAAAACGAGCCTGCAAAACCGGCAAACATGCCCCCTGTGGCAAAGGCGGTGAGCTTGACCGTCGTCGTGTTCAGCCCCAGGGACCGACAGGCGATCTCGTCTTCACGCAACGCTTCCCAAGCGCGGCCAATTGGTAATCTGCGCAACCGGTTAGTCACGAAATTCGTGAGCAGCGCCAGCGCGAGAATGAGGAAATATAAAAAGACAATGCGATGAATGGATGAATATTCCAGTCCGAAAATATCGGCGAAACCGCCTTCACTGCGGTTAAACGGGATCCCGAAAAAGCTTGGCCGGGGTATTCCTGAAATACCATCGGGGCCCCCGGTAAACTGGTACCAGTTGAGGAGAACAATCCGAATGATTTCCCCAAAAGCAAGGGTGACGATCGCAAGATAGTCACCGCGTAACCTGAGGACCGGGAAACCCAGGATTATCCCCCAGAAGGCTGCAAGGATGCCCGCGAGCGGCAGGCACATCCAGAAAGAAAATCCGAAATATTGGGCTAGCAACGCATAGGAATAGGCACCAATTGCATAAAAGGCAACATAACCAAGATCAAGCAAGCCGGCGAGGCCGACAACGATGTTCAATCCCCAGCCTAGCATCACATAGGTCAAAATCAGGATACTCATATCAAGGAGATATCGGTCTGTGAACGGTAAAAAAGGAAAAACAAGGGCAAATATGAGGAGCGTAGGCGCAAATCCCTTACCTATTTTAGACATTATTCCGGCGACATTATGCTTCAGGCTACCCGGCAGAACCTGGGTTGGCTGACCTGCCGACCTGCTCCAGAACAACAACCACAAAAGAAGCCGGCCAAGAACAACGGTCGCAATGATGTAAAATGCCACATCAAATCGGGTGATGAGAGCAAGCCCCCCTTCAACCGTTACGGTTTTAAAGGCAACAGTAGAGCCGAATATGGCTGTTGCCAGCAACGCCGTTACCACGAGGTCCTTCCCGACTTTCTTGAAATCAAGATGCCAGCGCGACTTTACGACTTCGTTCTTGATATCCGTCATTATACTTTCTCGACCTCCGGCTTACCGAGTAAGCCTTGCGGCAGAAAAATGAGGACGATGGCCAGCATTGAAAATGCCGCAACGTCCTTGTATTCGATGGAGAAATAGGCCGACCAGAACGTCTCAATCAGGCCAATCACAAGCCCCCCCAGCATTGCCCCCGGCAATGACCCGATCCCTCCAAGAACTGCCGCTGTGAACGCCTTGACACCGGCAACAAAGCCGATGAAAAAATCGATCACACCGTAGTAAAGCAGAAACATCAACCCGGCGACCGCCGCGAGGGCAGCCCCCATCACGAATGTCATCGAGATGGTCCGATCAACATTAATGCCAAGCAGGGAGGCCATCTTGCGATCCTGCTCACAGGCGCGCTGAGCCCGGCCGAGAGAGGTTTTGGCGATTATCAGCGAGAAAACCGTCATCAGGACAACTGTGACCGCGATAATCATGATCTGCATATTTGATATCTGGACGACAAAACCGCCGTTTGCATCCACCCGCTCCATAATCGTATAGCCACCGGTAATTATCGGCTGCAACGGCTTTACCCGGGCACCTTGCGTAATCTGGATGTAATTCTGAAGGACGATTGAAACACCAATCGCGGTAATCAGCGGGGCAAGCCGGAACGATCCCCTGAGCGGCCTGTACGCCATACGTTCCAGCGTCCAGCCGAATACCGAGGCAATAACCATCGCGCTCGCCAGGACCAGGATAAGCGCCACTATCGTCAGCCCTAGCCCCGTGGAAACAGTCAGGCCCAGCGCTGTGATGACAATAAGCGCAATAAACGAACTGACCATGAATACATCGCCATGGGCGAAATTAATCATGCCGATGATCCCGTAGACCATCGTATAGCCAATTGCGATCAGACCATAAATTGACCCCAGCGTAATGCCGTTGATCAATTGCTGTACAAAATATTCCATCAAGCTCCCCCCCTTGACAATAGTCGTTCAATAAAACCGACCGCGCCAATAAATTACCCGTCCGGTAATCTCACACCGGCAACATTAGCACAACAGCTTTCCTTCCACAGATCTGCTGCGCAGATAATTTTTAATACCGTATTCCAGTCAATTGGCCTGCGCAAGAGAGTTTCGCGCGCTTAGCGCTTTCATTTATAGAATCTTTATCTGCCGAATACTCTCTTTCATGTATTTACGGCATCAAAAACAAGCGGATTATATAGGCCACGGCACCAACAACCGAAACCCCCAATATCCACAGACCAACAAACCACACCCATTTTTGCAGCAAGGGTCGCATCAGTGATATCCACTATTCGGGTCGACCTTCCCCCGGAACACCCAGTAACTGTAAGCAGTATAAGCAATAATCATTGGGATCAGAAACACTGTTCCAACGAGCAGGAAGCCCAGGCTCTTGTCCGGCGCCGCAGCCGCCCAGATGGTCAGATCAGGCGGAACCATACGGGGGTAAAAACTGATGCCGATACCGACGTAGCAAAGGAAAAATATCCCGTGAGCAGCAAAAAACGGGCGTTTGTCATGATGCCGTTTCAGGCCTAAAAACATAATCACGGCACAAACTGCAAGCAGGAAGGGGACGATGACGCTGAAAACGAGATTGCCTCCCTCAAACCAGCGATGGTGATATTCTGCATCGAGGAAAGGGGTTACAAGACTGACCAGACCGATAAGCGCCATTGTCAGAAACCCTGATATCATTGCAAATTTGCGGGCGAATATCTGTAGCTCCCCTTCTGTTTTCATCACCAGCCAAGTAGCGCCAAGCATGACATATCCAACAACAAGTGCTCCTCCCGTCAGGAGGGAAAACGGCGTCAGCCAGTCAAGACGGCCCCCAGCGAAACTTCTGTCAGCAACTTCGATACCCTGAATCAGCGCTCCGAGGCAGACCCCTTGCGAAACCGCTGCCAGAAGCGAGCCGAAGGCAAACGAGCGGTCCCACCAAATCCGGTTGCGGTCAGATGCCCGCCAGCGAAACTCAAACGCCACACCCCGGAAGATCAGGCCGAGAAGCATCGCGATTATGGGAACGTAAAGTGCCGGTAAAACCACGGCATAGGCGAGCGGGAAAACTGCGAGCAGTCCTCCGCCGCCCAGTACGAGCCAGGTTTCGTTTCCGTCCCAAATCGGTGCGACAGAGTTCATCATCAAGTCCCGATGCTGCAATTTCTCCGGCGCAAAAGGAAACAGGATGCCAACGCCAAGGTCAAATCCATCAAGGGAAACATAAGCAAGAATAGCAAAGGCAATAATGGCCGCCCAGATGAGAGGTAAATCAAGTTCCATTCTTTATCTCCTTCTCATCGCCTGTCAGGGTCAGGGCCACCGCTTGTCGGCTCCCCCGTCATCGGGGTTGCGGTAATACCATATGCCTTTTTGAGGCGTTCACTCGGTTCTGCCTCTTCATTGATCGGCGGCTTCGCCATCAACCGCAGCATATAATAAACACCGGCGCCGAAAAGCGTGAAATATATCACAATAAAGGCGAGTAACGAGATGCCGACCTCGGCGGCATTCAACGAGGAAGCACTGTCTGCCGTTCTGAGCAAGCCATAAACTGTCCAGGGTTGCCGCCCCGCCTCCGTGGTGATCCATCCACAGAGTACTGCGATAAATCCAACCGGGCCTGCCATGACCGCAGCTCGCGCCAGCAAGGGATCTTCAAAAAGCCTGCCTTGCAGGCGTCGTACAATGCTCCAGATTCCAATGGCCAACATGATAATCCCCATCCCGACCATCACCCGGAATGCCCAGAACACAATGAACGTATTGGGACGATCGGCTTTGGGAAAGGATTTCAAGCCCCGCAGCTCCCCATCCCATGTATGTGTCAGGATCAGGGCCCCCAATCTCGGGATTTCAATAGCATAAAGGAGTTTCTCCTTTTCATCGTCCGGAATGCCGAACAGTACAAGGGGGGCGCCCGCAACGTTTTCATAGTGTCCCTCAATCGCCGCGATTTTGGCCGGTTGATATTCCAGCGTATTCAGCCCGTGCTGATCCCCCGCGAACATCTGGATTGGCGTGACAATGGCAGCCATCCACATCGCCATTGAGAACATGACCTGTGCATGTCTGTTTGTCCGAACCTTCAACAGATGATAGGCGCCTACCGCGCCGACGACGAACGCGGTCGTCAAATAAGCGGCGAGCACCATATGGACGAAACGATAGGGAAAAGACGGATTAAAAATGACATTAAGCCAGACGTCCGGCACAAATTGACCCGCCGCATTGATCGTATGGCCCGTTGGCGTCTGCATCCAGGAATTCACTGACAAGATCCAGAAAGCAGAAAATAGTGTTCCCGCTGCGACCATCAGGGTCGCAAAAAAATGCAGTTTCGGCCCGACACGCTTCTGGCCGAACAGCATCACGCCCAGGAAGCCCGCTTCCAGGAAAAAAGCGGACATAACCTCGTAGCCCATCAAGGGACCGATCACAGGCCCCGCCTTGTCCGAGAAAACCGCCCAATTCGTCCCAAACTGGTAAGCCATGACAATGCCGGAGACCACACCCATACCAAATCCGATGGCGAATATGGTCCGCCAGTAATTAAAGGTCCGCATATAGACATTATCTTTTGTCAGCAGCCACAAGCCTTCAAGTACCGCCAGATAACTTGCAAGACCAATAGAAAAAGCGGGAAAAATGATGTGAAACGATATGGTGAACGCAAACTGCATTCTGGCAAGATCCAAGGCACTAATATCGAACATCCAGCCGCTCCGCGTGTTTAAATTCCAATGACATAATAGCATTCGTTCGCGAAATGTCATTGAATTCCACGGGCTTGCGGCAATTTAACGCTTTTTATGTGTAAAAATAGCGATCGCGATATGCGGTATTATATCATCTTATTATGGGACTTGCTTTTAAACACGGCCCGAATGAGTATGAAAGTCGCGCTGCTGTGTAAATTCACAGCTCCGGAAAAATGCTTTTTCGGCTTACTCAGGATGTTCGACATGCCCACATTTGATTTGCTGATGCCGTTTTTTATTGCGACGGCCATATTCGCCTGTATTCCAGGTCCCGGACTGCTTTATGCCGCCGCGAGAACTATTTCAAACGGGCGACAAGCAGGATGGCTGGCGGCGGTTGGGCTTCACCTCGGCGGGTACGTCCATATATGCGCGGCGGCGCTCGGCCTGGCTATTCTCCTCAAGGCAGTGCCCGTTCTTTACGAGGTCGTCAAGCTTGTCGGGGCCGCCTATTTGATATGGCTCGGCTATCGCATGTTCATCTCCAGAAACGTCGTCTCCGTTTCCAATCAGAAAAAAACGCCCCCAGTTTCCCGGAAAGCAATGACCCAAAGCATCGCTGTTGAAATACTCAACCCGAAGACCGCCCTGTTTCATTTATCCTTCCTGCCGCAGTTTACGGATCCAGGGGCCACTTTCCCAATTTGGCTGCAAATCCTCATCCTTGGCACGATCGTCAATTTCATGTTCTCCATTACCGATGTCGCCTGTGTGCTTTTGTCGGCGAAAGCCATGCGGCTGTTTTCTGCCTCTCGGACCGCCAATCGGTTAGCCCACCGCGTAGGGGGTGGAATTTTAATCGCACTAGGCGTGAACCTAGCGGCATCGCGCGGATAAAAGAAAATGGCTATCCTTAAAATAGTTAAATAGCGACTGATTAGTCTATCAGGCAAATTGACTTCAGATCCTGCCTTTCCGCCTCGTTCAAGGCCACCAAAGTAATCATACTATTTACGACCGCTAGATTGAGGTCCTATAAGTGATTAAATCCCGAGACGCGTTTTCATAAGATCAGTTGGTATCGGGTTGTTCCAAATATCAGATTATCTAGTAACAGCGAACTTTTAAACTCACAGCAAATTTGTGATATTTTATGGGTTAAGCAACAGGGTTTCGACATGCGCGAGCCAAAGATTTTTACAACTATTCAATCCTATAGCTGGTCGCTTTTTGCAGCCGACCTGTTAGCGGGAGTGACTGTGGCGATGGTGGCCCTGCCGCTCAGCCTGGCCATTGCGATTGCTTCCGGGGCTGACCCGGCCAAGGGACTTGTAACCGCTATCGTAGCAGGATTTCTGATTTCATTGTTTGGGGGGAGCCGCGTTCAGGTCGGTGGCCCGACAGGAGCCTTTATTGTCGTGGTTTTTGGCGTTATTGCCCAGCATGGCTATGATGGCCTTGTTCTGGCAACGTTCATGGCTGGCATAATTCTGCTTATTGCTGGATATTTTCGCGCGGGAAATCTGATTGCTTTTGTTCCGGAGGCTGTCGTGAATGGTTTTACCATTGGCATTGGTATTATTATCGCGACAAGCCAGTTAAAGGATTTTCTCGGTCTGGCTGTCGATAATGTTCCCGCTGATTTCCTCGAAAAAATCCCCGCCCTTTGGCATGGGCGAGATACCTTCAGTCTGGCAACATTCGCCATTGCGCTTGTCACACTCATTTTGATTGTTGTCCTGCGCCGTATTGCGCCCCGCTTTCCGGGCCTCATCGTCGCTGTAAGCATAGGGTCCGCCTTGGTTATCTTCATGTCATTGCCGGTGGATACGCTTGGCTCCCGTTTTGGGGAGCTTCCAAGCCAGTTACCTTGGCCGCAAATGCCTGACTTTTCACCCTCCCGGATTATTGAGTTGCTACCCTCCGCTTTCATTATCGCTTTCCTGGCTGCGGTCGAATCGCTTCTGTCGGCGATGGTTGCCGACAGGATGATAGAGGGCCACCACAGACCGAATGCCGAATTATCGGCCCAAGGTATAGCCAATATTGCCTCAGCGCTATTCACGGGCCTTCCGGCGACAGGCGCGATAGCGCGAACGGCAACGAACATCAAGGCTGGAGGAAAGACTCCCGTGGCAGGAATTGTCCACGCTGCCGTCATTCTGCTGGTTATGTTATTTGCAGCTCCGCTCGCGAGCTATCTCGCCATGCCGGCCCTCGCGGCACTTCTCGTTGTTACCGCCTGGAACATGACCGAACCACACAAATGGGGAGTATATGCACGCGGCAGTAAAACCGACTTACTTCTACTATTCCTTACCCTGATACTAACCGTCGTTGTTGATTTGACTGTGGCAATAGGTGTCGGTGTTTCAGTTGGCCTTGCTTTGCGTTTAAGTCGGCGCAAGACCGAAGGAAGCGATTGGTCGCCGCCTGAAAGGTGACAGCGAAGGATAATATTTCCTGATAGGGGACAAGTGGCGGTCGGTGAGAGATTCGAACTCTCGAAGGGCTTGCACCCTTACCGGTTTTCGAGACCGGCGCATTCAACCACTCTGCCAACCGACCGCAGGGAGAAACGGCGGGTCAAGGCTATAATCAGCCTGCGGCCTGTCCCGTTTCTCTTGGAGACCGGCTTTTAACGCATGGCATTTGGCGGCGCAAGCGCAGAATAGCCTAAAAACTTTAAAATCAAGCCTGAATCCTGTTGACTTCGCCCTGTCCATGGATATATTGCGGCCTTCAATTGCGGTGCGCGAAGAACTCGGTCTTGGCGGCCTATTCATTATGTTTGAAACGGATCAGCCATGTTTGCAGTGATCAAAACCGGCGGCAAGCAATATAGAGTCGCCAAAAACGACGTTATCAAGGTCGAACGCCTAACGGGCGAAGCCGGCGATGACGTGCAGCTGGACCAGGTTCTGGCCATAACAGGTGACGACGGCGCCTTGTCCATTGGCGCCCCCTTGCTGGAAGGTGCCTTTGTGTCCGCAACACTGCTTGAGCAGGCGCGGGCAGACAAGATCGTCGTTTTCAAGAAAAAGCGCCGGCAGAATTATCGCCGCAAGGCCGGTCATCGCCAGAATCTTTCGGTTCTCCGGATAACGGATATTTCCGCCAAGGGTGCGAAGAAAGCCGCAGAGCCGAAGGCGAAAGCAGCATCTAAGCCCGTCAAGGCTGACACCGCAGAAAAAGTGGAAAAGCCGGACACTGCGCCAAAGAAGGCCGCGCCGAAAAAAGCGGCGGCCCCGAAAGCGGCTGCTAAAAAAGAAACCCCGAAAAAAGCTGCGCCGAAGAAAGCCGCAGCCAAGAAAACCGAGGAGTAAGCTAGATGGCACATAAAAAAGCTGGTGGTTCATCCCGCAACGGCCGTGATTCAGCGGGTCGCCGTCTCGGCATCAAAAAATATGGCGGGGAAAAGGTTATCCCCGGCCATATCATTCTACGCCAGCGCGGCACCAAATGGTACCCGGGCGTGAATGTTGGCATGGGCAAGGATCACACCATCTTCGCCGTTACCGATGGTAATGTTAAATTTACCAAAAAAAGTGGCGGAAAAGTCTATGTATCCGTGGAGCAGCAGGCGTAACGCCTCTCCAAAACGGTTAAGAGATTGAAGAAGGGGAATGGTCCGACCATTCCCCTTTTTTTATTTACACGATAGTCTCCGGGAATTTCTCCGGCAACGCAAACGGTAGGCAGCAGGGTTATGAAATTTCTGGATCAAGCCAAGGTCTATCTTCGCTCCGGCAATGGCGGGCCCGGCGCGCTCAGCTTCCGGCGTGAGAAATATATCGAGTTTGGCGGCCCCAACGGCGGTGACGGCGGGCGGGGCGGCTCTGTCATCATTGAATGCGGGGACAGCCTGAACACGTTGATTGATTTTCGCTACCAGCAGCATTTCAAGGCCTCCAGTGGCGGCCACGGAATGGGACGGGATAGATCCGGGGCGGCGGCTGATGATGTGATCTTGAAGGTTCCTGTCGGCACGCAGATTCTCGAAGAAGACAACGAAACAATTATTGCCGATTTCACCGAAGTCGGACAGAAACTTGTTCTCTGCAAGGGCGGCGACGGCGGGCGCGGAAATGCTGCCTTCAAAACCTCCACCAATCGCGCCCCTCGAAAGATAGAGCCCGGCTGGCCGGGCGAAGAACGCTGGATCTGGCTGCGCTTGAAGCTCATTGCCGATGTCGGCCTCGTCGGACTACCAAATGCTGGAAAGTCGACATTTCTGAGTGCCACCAGCCGGGCAAAGCCGAAAATCGCGGATTATCCGTTTACTACCCTGGTTCCCCAGCTTGGTGTCGCCGCCGCGGGTGAGCGGGAATTTGTCATCGCCGACATTCCCGGCCTGATCGAAGGGGCGTCAGAGGGGATAGGTCTTGGCCACAGGTTTCTCGGCCATGTGGAACGCTGCCGAGTCCTCCTCCACTTGATTGATGGCACTGAGGACGATGTGGCAGGCGCATACCTGACGATTCGCAAAGAACTATCCGCCTACGCTGAATTGCTGGCCGACAAGCCGGAAGTTCTCGCACTCAACAAGATGGATTCACTCTCCGATGAGGAGAAGAAAAAGAAAGTCAAGGCGCTCAAAAAAGTTGCCAACAAACCAATCCAGATGATTTCCGCGGTGACTGGCGAGAATGTGGAGCAGATGCTGTTCACTCTGCTGGAAATTGTAGAAGCAGGTAAAGCCGAAGAACGGGCGGAACAAGAGGCCGAAATGAAAGCGCTTGCTGGTGAAGAACCCTCGACATGGCAACCCTGATTTCCAGATTCACCGACGCGCAACGCGTTGTTGTCAAGATTGGCTCTGCCCTGCTTGTTGACGGCGAGACCGGCAAGATACGGCGTGACTGGCTGACTGCGCTTGGGGAAGATATTGCCCATATGCGCAGGCGCGGCCAAGAGGTTCTTATTGTTTCCAGCGGGTCCATCGCCATGGGGCGCCATGTACTCGGCCTGCGTTCCGGACCGTTGAAACTGGAGGAAAGCCAAGCCGCCGCCGCCGCCGGGCAGATCCAGCTTGCCCATGCCTACCAGGAAATTCTGGCGCTTCAGAAAATTCAGGTCGCGCAAATTCTGCTGACCCCCACAGATACAGAGGAACGGCGGCGTTATCTCAACGCCCGAAGCACCATTGCAACGCTGCTGGACCTCGGGGCCCTCCCCGTCGTCAACGAGAATGACACCGTTGCCACCAGCGAAATCCGCTATGGTGACAACGACCGGCTGGCGGCGCGGGTTGCGCAAATGATCAGTGCAGACTGCCTAGTTCTGTTAAGCGATATAGACGGGCTTTACGACGCTGATCCTAAAACCGACAAATCCGCGAAACTCATTGCCGAAGTGCGAACGCTGGATGATAAAATCCTGTCCATGGCCGGGAAATCACAAACTTCGGTCGGCAGTGGCGGCATGACGACCAAGTTAAAAGCGGCACAGATTACCATGGCAGCGGGCTGTAACATGTTCATTGCCAGCGGCACGATACCTCATCCATTAAGAGCGCTGGAACAGGGAGCCAACAGCACCTGTTTTATAGCCCGCGATACACCACGCAAAGCCCGAAAGAAATGGATAGCAGCCAGCCTTACTTCCCGCGGACGGATATTTGTCGACAAAGGCGCCGAGACCGCGCTCAAGTCCGGCAAGAGCCTGCTCCCGGCCGGGGTAATCAAAATCGCCGGTCCGTTTGAACGCGGCGACCTTGTCACGGTATCGAATATGGACGGACGGGAATTAGGCCGCGGCCTTATTGCCTATTCATCAGAGGACGCAGAAAAGATAATTGGCCATAAAAGTGGTGAGATTACTGAAATTCTCGGCTATTCTGGCCGTGATGAGATGATTCACCGAGACGAGCTAGCGTTAAACTGACCTGAAAAACGGACAATAGTCATGACGATACAGCGGAAAATAAACGAGAGCGAAGCCATTGTCGACATGATGGAGAAACTGGGCCGCAATGCTAAAAAGGCGGCGCGGACATTGGCTCTCGCCCCGACGGAGGTAAAGAACAAAGCTCTTCTGCTGGCGGCGAAGGCCCTGCGCGCGCGCGCGAAAGATATCCTTGATGCCAATGCGTTCGACATGGCTGCCGCCCGGAAAAAGGGTATCTCAGCCGCCCTGCAGGACCGCCTGCTTCTTAATCCGGACCGCATTGACGCCATGGCGTCAGGGCTTGAGGACATTGCAAAACTCCCGGATCCGGTTGGTGAGGTGATTGCCGAATGGGATCGTCCAAACGGACTTGAAATCTCACGGGTTCGCGTGCCCTTGGGCGTCATCGGTATAATTTATGAATCGCGTCCCAACGTAACGGCAGATGCGGGCAGCCTCTGCCTGAAGGCCGGCAACGCCTGTATTTTAAGGGGCGGATCGGAAAGTTATCATTCCAGTCATGCCATCTGGACTTGCCTGCAGGAGGGACTTGTTGCCGCCAATCTACCACGCGACACCATTCAGATGATCCCGACAACCGACCGTGCCGCTGTCGGCGAACTGCTGACCATGTCCGCCTATATCGATGTCATTGTTCCCCGCGGCGGACGCAGCCTGATTGAACGGGTCCAGCAGGAAAGCCGGATTCCGGTCTTTTCGCATCTGGACGGACTGGTCCATATTTACATTGATAAGAACGCCGATGCCCACAAGGCCCATGATATCGTTATTAATTCCAAGATGCGCCGGGTCAGTGTCTGCGGCGCCCTTGAAACCCTTCTCGTAAATCGCGATATTGCCGACGCACAGCTTCCCGGAATTATCGAGGCACTTGTCGGCATGGACTGTGAGATCCGGGGCGATAGCGCCGTGCAAGCCCTTGATGCCCGCGTTACTCCGGCAACAGAGAATGACTGGCGAACGGAGTATCTGGAGCCGATTTTATCTATCAGGATCGTCGATGATCTCGAGGCGGCGATCAATCATATTGAAACATATGGCTCCCATCATACTGATTGCATTATTACCGAAAATGATGCTGCCGCAAAAATATTTGCCGACAGAGTGGACAGCGCCATCGTGCTCAGAAATGCTTCAACCCAGTTCGCCGATGGCGGCGAATTTGGCATGGGGGCGGAAATCGGCATTTCAACCGGAAAACTGCACGCCCGTGGCCCGGTCGGTGTCGAACAGCTCACCAGCTTCAAATATATTGTCAAAGGGACCGGCCAGACGCGGCCTTGAAACGAATCAATGCCGGCACTTAAAATCGGACTGCTGGGCGGATCGTTTAATCCGGCCCACGATGGCCACCGCCATATCAGCCTAACAGCTCTGAAGGTTCTGGCCCTGGATCAGATATGGTGGCTGGTGTCCCCGCAAAACCCTCTGAAGTCCGAAACGGGCATGGCCGAATATGACGAACGGCTGGCATCGGCCAAGGAGGCCGCCCGACATCCGAAGATAAAGATATCCGATTTTGAAAATCGCGCCGGCACCAGCCAAACGGCGAAAACCATTGCGGCCCTCAAAGTGACTTATCCGCAACATAAATTTGTCTGGCTGATGGGGGCAGACAACCTCGTGCAATTCCCGCACTGGTATCGATGGGAAAGCATCATGAATCAGGTTCCCATCGCTGTTTTCAATCGACCCGGTTATAGATATAAAGCCTTGAATGGAATGGTTGCGCAAAAATATAAGGAAAACCGCGTTTTGGCGAATTCGGCGGGAATATCCCTCCGAGCATTTCCGACGATGAAACCTCCCGCATGGACATATCTTCCACAAACTGCTCATAAAGTGAGTAGTACGGAGATAAGAAATTATCGTGACACTGCAGGAAAAGCTTGCTCTTGACTTAAAAAATTCCCAAATTAGGGGAGTAAGTACGTGAGATGATCACATATATGGAGAATAATTGACCCCTATTATGAAAGCTAACAAAGCTGTAGTTGCTAATCTCCGCGATCTCGTTGAAGAAACCTTGAATGACGATAAAGCGGAAGAACTTGTTTCGATCGACCTCGCCGGTAAAACCTCTTTTGCAGATTATATGATTATTGCCAATGGCCGCTCCTCGCGTCAGGTTGCGGCAATGGCCGATCATTTGAAAACGCGGATCAAGGAAGCAGGGTTTGGATCGGTCCGGATTGAAGGACAGACCAGCGGTGACTGGGTTCTGGTTGATGCCGGTGACATCATTATTCACCTGTTCCGACCGGAAGTGAGGAATTTCTATAACCTGGAAAAAATCTGGGCTCCGGATATTCCCATGGAAATGATTAGCTGATTTCTCGCCTTAGGAATTAGCGTAGAGCATACAGGAGGGCCCTATGCGCCTCACGATTGCCAGCGTCGGCAAGTTTCGGGGCGGCCCCTTGGAAGCACTTTATAACGAATATGCCAGCCGCCTTTCTTGGCCGCTTGAGCTTAAGGAAGTTGACGAAAAAAAACCGCTCACCGGCGAAAAACGTAAACGCCGGGAGGCTGAGCTTCTCATGAAGGCAATTCCAGACGGCGCCAAAGTGATAGCCCTTCATGAAAAAGGCCGCGCGATGAGCAGTACGGAATTTGCAAAACTCATGGGACAGCTTGCAGATGATGGGACCCAGAACGTTGCCTTTCTAATTGGAGGCGCTGACGGGCATTGTCAGACGACTCTGCAAGGTGCCGACAGATTGTTGTCCTTGGGTCCGATGACCTGGCCCCATTTAATGGTCAGGGGGTTACTGGCGGAGCAACTCTATCGCGCCACGTCAATCCTCGCGAATCATCCATATCACCGCGCGTGATTATATTGGAAACTTGAGCCCAACGGTATTATAAAGACGCTATCATGACCCATTTAGATACTCAGAGAAATCGCCCTGTCCTACTTTGCATTCTTGACGGCTGGGGACATAGCGCCACCAGCGTTGATAATGCGATCTCAGAGGCCGACACACCGAATTGGGATCGTTTGCTTAAAACCCGTCCGCATAGTTTGCTAGGAACGTCCGGTTCCGATGTTGGCCTGCCTGACGGGCAAATGGGAAATTCCGAAGTCGGGCATATGGCAATCGGCAGCGGCCGAATTATCCTGCAGGACCTGCCGCGGATAAATCAGGCGATCGCCTCTGGGGGATTGGCGAAAAATCCAGAGCTTATAGATCTGATATTAAAGCTGAAAGTTTCCGGTGGCACCTGTCATATTGCCGGATTGCTCTCACCGGGCGGCGTCCATTCACATCAGGATCATTTGTTCGCATTAGCAAAAATTGTTGATGCGGCGGGTGTTCCGGTGCGCCTTCACGGTTTTATGGATGGCCGCGACACCCCTCCGAAAAGCGGTGCCGAATATACAAATACCTTGAATACCCAGCTCAAGTCGCTCAAAAATGCCGAGATTGCCACGATATGCGGCCGGTATTTCGCCATGGATCGCGACTCTAACTGGGATCGGGTGGAAATTGCCTATAACGCCATTTTCAAGGCTGCGGGGCATGTCTTCACTAATCCCGTGGACGCTATTCGGGCCGCCTACGCGGACGGCGAAACAGACGAATTCATCAAACCCTGCATTGCCACCGGATATGGCGGCATCAAGGATGGTGATGGGTTTATCATGGCCAATTTTCGTGCCGACAGAGCCCGGGAGCTTCTTGTTGCCATAACGGCAAAGGACTTCGACGGGTTTAACTGCTGCGCCCGCCCTGCGCTCGCCGGAATAAAGGGGATGGTAGAATATTCAAGTGAGCTTTTAAAGTACGTACCGGCGCTGTTCCCTCAAACGCCGGTTCTCCATACCTTGGGCGATGTTGTTTCTGCGGCGGGGCGGACGCAACTGCGCATTGCCGAAACGGAAAAATATGCTCATGTCACATTCTTCCTCAATGGCGGAGAGGAGCGCTTATTCAAGGGAGAAGAACGTATCCTTGTTCCCAGCCCGAAAGTTGCGACCTACGATCTTCAACCGGAAATGTCGGCCCCCGAAGTCGAACAGAAACTGATCACGGCGATCCGTTCAAACAAATTTGATCTTATTGTGGTCAATTTTGCCAATCCGGACATGGTTGGCCACACGGGAGTGATGAGCGCAGCAATTAAGGCGGTAGAAGTCATCGACGGGTGCATCGGCCGGTTGGCAGAGCAGATTGATGCAGTCCATGGCGTTATGCTGATTACAGCGGATCATGGAAATATTGAAATGATGCGGGACCCGACGACAAAGGGTCCCTATACTGCGCATACCACCAACCTCGTCCCGCTGGTTCTCGCGGTCGGAGAAAAAGCGACGAAACTTGAAAATGGAACCCTGGCCGATATCGCACCCACCATTCTGACATTGATGGGGCTGGATGTTCCGGCGGAAATGACTGGTGTAAGTCTTTTACAAGATGGAGAGGACCTGGAAAAGAATCGTGTTGCGTCCTGAGTTGAGCTTTTTACCCGTTCACCGTATTTTGAGACCGATTACCGTCGCGGTGTTTGGGCTGTTGCTGATTGGCCCCTTTCAGGCTGCTGCAGCAACACCCGATCAAGAGTTGACAGCCCTGCGAGACGAATTGGCTGCCTCGACCAGCAGAAAAGAAAGTTTTTCAGCTCAATTGCAGAATCTCAACAGCGAGATAAAGGCCCTCAAACAAAAACTAGTCATTGCCGCCCGCAATCTTACCGCCGTTGACCAGAACCTTATTGATGTTGAACAACGCCTTGAGGAAATACGACAGGTTGAAGATGATACTCTCGCAGATTTATCGAAGCGAAATATCGAGCTTGCCCATACACTTTCTGCATTGATAAATCTGAGTCGCCAGCCAGAAGGAACCTTGATGGGAAATCCGGCAGGCCTTGTTGATAGTCTGCGGGCATCGGCGCTTTTACAATCCATTCTGCCGACCCTCAAGAAGAATGCGGATCAACTGTCGCATCAGTTGGAATCGCTAGCCAGCCTGCGAGAGCAGTATGCTACCGAGAAAGAAACCTATATATCGTTGCGCGATCAGCGGGTTACGGATCAAGAAGAACTGGATAGCCTGCTGGCAACCAAAAATACGGCGCAGGAAAAAATAGCGATGGCCAGTAAGTCTGAACAGGCACGGCTTGAAAAGCTGACGGCCAATGTTCAGGATCTAACCGATTTGATCGGCCGGTTAGATGAAGAAAAAAAGCGTCAGGCAGCTCTCGACAAGGAGCGCCTGGAACAGGAAATTGCGCGTAAAGAACTGGAACAGCGTCAGCGACAACAGGAACTACAGGCCAAAAAAGCTGAGGTTCCTCTTTCCTCGCCCCCTGTGCCCGTCCCAGCGAAACCACCTAAAGCAGCCGAGCAGATGGCCAGCGTCGTACCATTCCAACATTTTTTGGATGCCAAAGGTACCCTTCCTTTACCAGTTGGTGGTAGGATAATTTCAAAGTTCGGTGAATCATCCGCCTCTGGGCAGGAAAAGGGAATTGTTATTGAATCGAGGGCGGATGCTGCCGTTATCTCTCCGTTTGACGGGGAAATTGCGTTCGCCGGTCCGTTTCGGCATTACGGGTTGCTGGTAATCATCGATCACGGTGATGGTTTCCATACATTGCTTGCAGGTTTGGGATCAATTGTTGCCACCACCGGACAACTGCTTTTAGCCGGTGAACCGGTTGGACAGATGAAAAACAGTAGTAAAGAAAAACCAAGACTCTATATGGAACTAAGAAATAACGGCGCGCCCATTAACCCCATCCCCTGGTTAGTGGCTACGAATAGAAAGGTCAGTGGATAATGAGAAATGTTGTGACAGGTGCTTTGGCAATAGCAGTGCTAGTATTGTCTTTCGCCATTATAACCACACCTGATGATCGGGTCGAGGCGAGTTCGGAAACCTACCGTCAGCTGAATTTGTTCGGTGATGTATTTGCAAAAATTCGCGAAGACTATGTCGAGGAAGTAGATGATTCGAAACTTATAGAAGCCGCCATCAACGGGATGCTGAGTTCACTTGATCCGCATTCAAGCTACCTCAACCCAAAGAATTATGACGGCATGAAGGTGCAAACCAAGGGTAAATTTGGCGGTCTGGGCATCGAAGTTACCATGGAAAATGGTTTGGTGAAAGTCGTGTCGCCAATCGATGATACGCCCGCTGCAAAAGCCGGCATACTCGCAGGCGACTATATTACCCATTTAGATGGCGAAGCAGTTCTCGGCCTGACCTTGGCCGAAGCCGTCGAAAAGATGCGCGGACTTGTCGATACGGATCTGGCGCTTACTATCCGCCGCGAAGGGGAGAAGGACCCTATTGAGGTCACGTTGACACGGGCCATTATTACAGTGCAGTCCGTTCGCGGGCGGCTCGAAGGCGACGATATAATATATGTCCGCATTTCCAGCTTTACGGAACAGACCGACACGGGCCTTCGAAAGACGGTTGAAAAGCTGAAAGCCGAAGCGGGCGCTGACTTCAAAGGGTTGATCCTTGATCTTCGCAATAACCCTGGTGGATTGCTTGATCAGGCTATCGCGGTTTCGGATGACTTCCTGGAAAAAGGGGAGATCGTTTCGACACGCGGTCGGAGAAGTGAGGACGCCCAGCGCTACAATGCAAAACCTGACGACATCATCGATGGCAAACCAATCATCGTCATGATAAATGGCGGATCCGCCAGCGCCTCGGAGATTGTTGCTGGTGCTTTACAGGATCACAGCCGTGCGGTTATTCTTGGCACCAGAAGCTTCGGCAAGGGATCAGTGCAGACAATTGTTCCCCTGCAGGGAAATGGCGCCATGCGTATGACGACCGCACGCTATTACACACCGTCCGGCACATCGATACAGGCAAAGGGGATTACGCCGGATATTGAAGTCGAACAGGCGAAACTGGAAGTTGTAGAACGCGTCACGGGCAGGTCGGAAGCGGATCTGCGCAACCATTTGGTAAATGGCGGCGAAGTCACGCCGACGGTGGATGAAAATGCTGCCGTCGAAAGTCCTAATGAAAAACTTGATTACCAGCTTCTTCGGGCAAAGGATCTCTTAAAAGGTGTCTGGTTGTTTGCCAAGAAAGATACCAAATAAACGTCAGATAAGGCTCGGGGTCGGGGCCCTGAATTCCATATATTTTGATTTCAGGCCCCGATTTTGTTGATAAGGCCGGGCTATTGCAGAATGTAAATAAAAGCCGCGTACCAAAACCGACTCCCGACAGCCGGGTGTCGGTTCTGTTTGTTGTCTGCTTTTTGGTCATCCTTGCCGTCATCGGTGTTAGTGGATGGTTTTATTTGAACGAAAGCCTGCGGACCAGACCGGAGGCAGTAACGGCCCGCGCTGAAATTGAAAAGCCAGTAGCGGTTACACCACCAATCGAACCGGACAAGCCCGTTTCTGAAGTAGAAAGGAAGGCGGAGCCCCAAAGTTCCGTTTCTAAAATTCCGGATATACCTCCTGCTCCACCAATCATAGCCGCGACACCGCAAGCCGATACGACTATTCCGGATGCGGGCCAAAAGGCAGAAGCTGTAGACAATCCTTTACTAACTCAAAAGGCAGATATCCCTGGTCCGCTAATGGCCGAACCGGAGATTGAACCGTCGCCAATTCAGGAAGAGAGCGCGACCGAGAGCGAGGCCAAAGTTATCACTCCTGATCTAAATCCGGCGACAAAGCCTTTCGATAGGGAATCGCCAGAAAAGCCGGCGGCCACAGTGCTAACGCCGACGACTGACCAATTGCCCACTGCCGACAAGACAGCCCCCTCCACCGAACCACTGGCAGAGCCCCCTCTCCCCGAGGACGTCCCGGCGTCCGATGAAACCGCTGCATCTGAACAAATTGTTGAAAAGAAAATCGAACCGCAGTTACCGGAGACGGCCGCTAATATTGAGAAAGAGCCGATCTCAGAGAGTGAGCCGGAAGCGATGCTGCCGGAGGTGGTCGTGCAGGCGTCACCTTCGGAACAAGATGATAAAACAAAAGACGTAACCCGGAAAGATGAGCAAGGTGAGGCTACGCCCCCCGAAGTGACTGCAATGGATGATGATGCGCCTGCAACAAGTGAGGCGGGCGACACGCAAACGCTTTCTGTTGAGCCGACAAAGGTGCCGGACAGGCAACCGCAAAATGACTTGGAGGGGAGTTCCACATCAACGGCAGTGGCAGCGCCGGAGCCCGCAAAAACACCTGCGGCCACTGAGCCCCTACTCGCGCAAAAGCTGCCTTGGCAGGAAAATGCCCAGCCTTTTGAGGATCCTAAAAATCTCCCCCGAATTGCGATTGTCATCAGTGAAATGGGCGTAAGCGACACCTATACCAACGCTGCGATCAAAAATCTGCCCGCGAACATGACGCTCGCCTTTAACCCTTACGCCCGAAATTTACAGAAGATCGTGACCGAGGCGCGAGACGCTGGGCATGAAGTTCTTCTTCAATTGCCAATGGAACCGAAAGGCTATCCAGCTTACGATCCGGGGCCGCATGCCTTATTGACAAATCTCTCTGCAAAGGAGAACCTCGCCCGGCTGAATTGGGCATTGGAACGATTTACAGGCTACGTTGGCATAACAAACCAAATGGGGTCGAAATTTACCGCTTCGGCGGAAAACATCCAACCGGTTCTCGCCGAGGTAAAATCCCGCGGCCTGCTGTATCTCGATAGCCGAACTGCCAGTGACAGTGTCGCAGCGTCGATTGCCCACGCCTTGGAAATTCCAGTGGCAATAAACAATCGTTTCCTTGATCACAAGGCGAATGGCGAGACAATCGATGCCCGGCTGGAAATATTGGAGGAGATAGCGAAACGAACCGGCTCTGCGATCGGTATCGGATATCCGCATCCGCTTACGTTCGAACATCTACGCGCCTGGGCCGCAACCTTGGCTGAAAGGGGGATCGTATTGGCGCCGATTTCAGCCCTCGTAAACAGACAGGAAATCAAATGACGGAGCCCAAAACTCTTCCCTATCGGCCGTGCGCCGGAATGATGGTTATCAATGACAAAAGCAAGGTTCTGGTCGGACGACGTCTGGATATGGTGAGCGAACATTGGCAAATGCCGCAAGGGGGTATCGATCCGGATGAAGACCCTCTGGAGGCAGCCTACCGTGAACTTGAAGAGGAAATTGGAACGCGCAATGTCACTTTATTGCACCGTCTCGATAACTGGTTGACCTATGATCTGCCGGACAACCTCGTCGGAAAGATCTGGAAAGGCAGATACTGCGGGCAGCAGCAGAAATGGTTTTTATTCCGGTTTCTGGGAGATGACGGAGAGATCAATATTAAAACCGTCCATCCAGAATTTTCAGAATGGAAATGGGCAGATATTAACGACCTTGTGCATCTGATTGTTCCATTCAAACGTGACCTTTATGAAACAATCGTCAGAGAATTTAAGCCCCACATCTAGAAATACTCTGAAACTCCAATGCCTAAAAACACAATTTGTGGAAAAAAATATCGGCATTTGAACTAAAACCCACAATATTTAGTTTTTCTTTTTTGTTTAGTAAAATTTGCTTCTTAACTGGGTTGTCTTTGCATTTAAGTTACGCGTATAATATTAACTAATTGTTAATCATATTTAGATTTCTAGTTAATAAATATGGTTAATTTGTACGGCGGCTGGGGAAGGTACTGTAAGAAGCCCGGAGTTGTAAATATTTTAGATGTAGTAGGTTGCAGAAAGCCGCTACTACCTATACTGTTTTAAGTATTTTTTAGTAATCGTATAGTGAGCGTGACATGAAACATTATGAAGAGCTTGCGGGCGGAGAAGGTAGACGCGTTTTCTACCGCGCCGAACGTTTCGATGCTAAAACATTGATGAAAAGCATTTCTCCTGTTGTAAATGTTGATAACGAAACTTTTGATTTGTTTGATATCAGCATGAGCGGCATCAGCTTTGTCAGTCCCGAAAACTCTTCATGGCTCGATGAGATGAATAGGGATGTTCCGCTTAAGCTGAAACTCGGGACGACTGAAATTTTTATCGGCAACGGTAAAATCCGTCGTATTGAACCCCATGAAAACCAGCATAAAATCGCTATTGAGCTTACAAAAGGATTTCTGGATATCCAGAAAATCCTCGAACAACATGATGACCTCGCCCTACAACACACAATTTCTAGCGGCCTGTCTGACCACGCCCATCTTGTTCCGGGCGAATATAAGCAGGCGATCGGGGACGCCGTCTACATGCTTCGATCCGCACGGGAGTTGTTAGAAAAAGTCGAAAAAGATTTAGGGCGCAATGATTCTCGCGGTGAAGATCGCATAAAGGATATTGTCCTCGCCTGCGAGGAAAAGGCCCTGGAGCAGTGGCGGGAGATATCGAAAACCTGTCTGAAAATCACGCAGGCACTTGACGGCGATACACTCGCTATTGCCGCGACAAAACGCTATACCGAGCTATTGTTGACGCCCGAACTCATGGCGGGCGCCAGTTGGAACCGAGCGTATATGAAACCCCTCGGATACCCGGGCGACTATCAGGTTATGAATTATGCCTATAATCTGGTATTGGAAGGTGCGACCGCATACGAAAAATTCTGTCATCGTCTCGGGACATCGACCGGCGAATTTATTGCAACTCGCATGACGATGACCAAACAGATGATTGCCAGTTTAAGTTCACGCGCGTCTGCAAAAGGGCAAAAATCGTTTAATGTTGCCAGTCTGGGATGTGGCCCGGCACAGGAAGTCGCAAATTTCCTGAAGTCTTCTCCTTTGCCGATATCGATTAATTTCACCCTGATTGATCAGGATCATGATGCGTTATCCTATGCGTATAAAAGCACGTATCCGGAAGTCTCCCGGCTTGATGGAAAAGCGTCGGTAAAATGCCTGCATGCAACCTTTCTTGAGTTCTTGGCAACGGGAAAACTGTTCAAAAAGCTGGATAAGCAGGACCTGATCTATGCAGTAGGGCTCGCGGATTATCTAGGCGCAAAGCGTGGAACGAAGCTTGTCACCGATCTCTATGCCAATCTTGTTCCCGGCGGCACCCTGCTTATTGGCTGTATGCGAACATCGGACGAAAGTCTCAGCTGGCAGGTAGAATATGTGTGCGACTGGACGTTGGTCCATCGTGATGAGCAAGAAATGCTGGAATTGACGAAAGAGCTTGAAACGAATGCAAAGCGTGAAGTTGTGGTGGATTCAACCGGTCACTGTCACCTGCTCATTATTACGAAACCGGAATAGTACTTTCTCAGCGAGACACTTAGCCGCGCGCCCGTTTCTGTGTATCCCCAGTACGGGCGTGGTGTGGGATGGTAATCCGTTTCTTCGGAAACTCAACGATTACACTTGTTCCCTCGCCAAGGCGGCTGTCTAGCTTGATACTGCCTTCATGTAATTCCATGATATTCTTGGATAGTGGCAAACCGAGACCTGTCCCTTCATAGCTGCGGGACATGGAGCTTTCGATCTGGACAAAGGGCGCGAATACCTTCTCGATATTTTCCGGATCAATTCCGATACCGGTATCCGTGATCTTGACCTGCAAATTACCATTCAACTGTTCCTCAAAACCTATTCGTACCGAGCCGCCCTTATGGGTGAATTTAACGGCATTTGAAAAGAGGTTTAGGAATACCTGGGCCAACAAACGTGGGTCACCCTTTAACTCGTAGTTTTCAGTTGGAACGTCAAATGATAACCGGACACCCCGCTCCGCCGCATGATCTCGGATAATTCGTAAAGTCGAGTTCACGACATCTGCAAGCGAAACGGCACCCTCTTGCAAGGTCAATTTGCCAGCTTCTGCTTTCGACAGATCGAGAATATCATTGATAATACTAAGAAGATGTTGCCCGCTGACATTGATATCCTTTGAATATTCTTTATATTGCTCCTTCCCGAGAGGACCAAACATCTCCTTTTCCAGAATTTCGGAAAATCCGATAATGGCATTAAGGGGCGTTCTCAATTCATGCGACATGATCGCCAGAAATTCCGATTTCGAGTGGTTCGCGGCCTGCGCTTTTTCCGCCAGTATATCACTTTTCACGCGCTCATCCTCCAGGAGCCGCATATTCATAAAGTCACGACGCTGAGCCAGTTCCTGGAAATACGCCGCGAAAACACCCATACCGGCCGCAGATAACAGGAAGAAATCATTTCCGAGCAAAATCAACAACGGTATTGGATTCAAAATGACCGCTGAAATATGATAGGAAATAATTAGACAAGCCGTTACAGAGGTCGCATACAAGAATCTTGTAGGCGGCAGACAACAGCAAAATATAATTAGCGGCGTCAGGCCGGCATAGTACAAATAATTGCCGGGCTGGTCAGAAATCGCCGTCATCACGATAATACTGAGACCCGATGCAAGCATGCAAAAAGCAGCCCCAGCCTGGGCTATCCTAGCATAATATTTTGTATAGGTAAGAAACAGCGTAATTAGGAAAATCGGGATGGCGACCCCAAATCGAATAAAAAATGCCGTCTCAAAAACTTCAGGAATCACATAGAAATCAAGAATGGAAAAGCAACCGTAAATCAATACGGCAGAGAGAAGAGACAGCCTCATCACGGCACGTGACCGGGCAACCGCTGTATCGTTATAGGCACTCTCGACAGCATTATCTACAAATCGCAGCGAAAGCCTGCGAATAACTGTTCCGTTCATAACGGATTCAATCGTAGATAAATGTCCTAAGAAAAATTGCAATTTTACCGCCAACGCATCCATGCATTTAAAATTTCTGCAATCTGCAACCTATAGAAAGGTGGTAAAGATTTTATTAATCCTTAGCTAAAATGATCTTGTTTAATTCTACAGGTAAAAAAGGAATTAAAAGCATAATATCACCTTCTGTTCCATAAGGTCAGCTTTTACTTTACTTCGTTCTTGGTCGGAAATATTTAGAAATCCATTTGGGATGATAGAAAGACTTCTCCTCTTCGACGAGATGTACAACCTGGTAAAATCGCTCTATTATTTCTGTGGAAGAGGCACCCATAATAATTTCCTTTAAAGCATTTTTCACGGAAAGCCCGAACGGTTTTGGTCCTATCGTCATTGGGTAACGGAAATCCTGACCTAAGGCGAGCCCCCAAGGGGTCGCAAATATATGGCGTAGAGACTGAAAATATCCCATTTTCAGAGCTTTCAGGCTTTTCGTATCAGCAAAATTTGTACTTTCAGCCAGATGCGACAACGACTTTGCGGACAACGCAGCGACACTCATCCCCTGCCCAAATAGCGGGTTTAAACTGGCGTTTGTATCCCCAACCGGCAAAATGCCTTTAGGGAACCTCGGCAAATCACCGTAATAGCGTCTCTGCCCATAAGGAAATTTGTGGATTTTGATGGGGGTAAGAATTCTGGCATCTTTTACCGCCTCATAGATGTCCGGTTGAGGCAGGGTCTTTGCGAACGTCATATATCCGTCAATATCCGCAGGCGGATGATCATTATGATATCCTGCAAGTGTCAGCATCCATCTGTCATCCTCCACGTTAACCAGGGTCGCCCCTCTTACCTCCTCCGGTCCTTTCGGATAAATCAGGATACTCTGCCAATCTCTTTCTCCGGCTGGCAATTCCATCAGGCAACTTGCATACCCCAGATCAACCTTGACCTTGTCTACCTTAACGGCCCCAAAACCATTTCGGCTCAGCCAGTTTGGAAACAGGCTGCCCCGCCCTGTCGCATCGATAAAGAATTCCGCATTAAGAGTTTCTGTCGTTCCGTTGTCACGCTCGACCACCGCCGCGACAATGCGTTTTCCCTCCGCATCCAGCCGATAATCCTTCACCCGGCATCCCGTTATGAATTCGACATTAGATAATTGCCGCACCTCGTCACGAATGCACCGCTCCAGTAACGATCGCGTTTGAAATGAGATCGGGAGGGGTCCGCAAAATCGCGGCATCCATTTTTTATTTATATACCACCGCACGTCCTGACAAAAATCACACGAAACGGCACCTCGCTCTTTTAGTCGTTTCGGCAGGTTCGGAAATAAATGCGTGAGGGCGTCGCTACCGCCTTTTAAAAGGCCATGAACATGATTGGCCTGCGGCGTCCCCTTCCTGACCTCTCCATGTTGATCAAAGGCATCAGGTTCAAGGATCAGAATCTTTTCAAATTTCCCCGATAATGCTTTCGCCGACGCGAGACCGGCAATACTGCCGCCTGCGATGATCACCGTTTTCATCTTCTCAACTATGACTAACCCTCAAAATTACGTTCAAAACCGTAGCTTGGAATGAAAACTGTACTACATTAATTTCCCGATCCAGCGTTCAGACATAAAAAAGAGGCCCGTCAGGACCTCTTTATACGCGTGAAATTCACCGGCTACTCTAGTTCAGAGCTTCCAGAAGTTGCTGGAGATGATCCCTGTTTTCGATGGCACGACGACGGGTCTCATCATCCTTAGCATCTTCTTCGTCTTCGCGGGCATTCTGGACACGTTGTTCCAGGTCTGCACGGTTTAGATCAGCGACGTAGATAGCTTCTTCCGCAAGAACAGTGAGTTTGTCATTTGAAACCTCAGCAAAGCCGCCGTTTACAAAAATCCGCTCTTTTTCCTTATCACCTTCATAAATGCTGATTACACCGGGGCGCAGTGTGGAAATAATGGGTGCATGCCCTGCAAGCACCGCAAAATCACCCTCTGCACCTGGTACAACAACCATTTCGTATTCGGCCGAGAGCATAAGCTTCTCAGGTGACACAAGGTCCATGGTTATCATTTCGGCCATCTAATTATGCACTCCTTCAGGCAGCAGCAATCAGGCCGCTTCTGCAGCCAGTTTCTTGGCCTTTTCAATCACTTCCTCAATACCACCGCACATATAGAAAGCGGATTCTGGAAGTTCGTCATATTCACCGGCACAGATCTTTTCGAAAGCATCAATTG
Organism: Sneathiella sp.; assembly: GCF_041689005.1. GTDB lineage: Bacteria > Pseudomonadota > Alphaproteobacteria > Sneathiellales > Sneathiellaceae > Sneathiella. The sequence continues at coordinate 39,418 of NZ_JBDNHC010000014.1, read as the reverse complement.
TGTCTTCGAGCTTTACGAATTTACCGGGCGACCCGGTAAATATCTCTGCCACGTGGAACGGTTGGCTCAGAAAGCGCTGGATCTTCCGAGCCCGGGCGACAATAAGTTTATCCTCTTCCGACAATTCGTCCATTCCCAGAATGGCAATGATATCCTGCAGCGATTTGTATGTCTGCAGGGTTTCCTGCACTTCACGGGCAATGCCATAATGACGTTCGCCAACAACCGCCGGGTCCAGCATACGTGAAGTGGAATCCAGCGGATCCACGGCCGGATAAATCCCGAGCTCCGCAATCTGACGGGAGAGAACAGTCGTCGCATCAAGATGGGCAAATGACGTTGCAGGGGCCGGGTCCGTCAAATCGTCGGCAGGCACGTAAATAGCCTGAACCGAAGTGATCGAGCCCTTATTGGTCGAGGTAATACGTTCCTGCAAGGCGCCCATGTCAGTAGCTAGTGTCGGCTGATAGCCCACCGCGGACGGGATACGCCCAAGAAGTGCGGACACTTCAGAACCGGCTTGCGTAAAGCGGAAGATATTATCGATGAAAAACAACACGTCCTGCCCTTCGACATCACGGAAATACTCCGCCTGGGTCAGTCCGGACAGTGCCACCCGCATACGCGCTCCCGGAGGCTCGTTCATCTGACCATAGACAAGTGCCACTTTCGACTTGTCGCCTTCAAGGTCGATAATGCCGCCTTCGATCATTTCATAGTAAAGGTCATTCCCTTCACGCGTCCGCTCGCCAACACCGGCAAACACGGAATAACCGCCATGGCCCATGGCAACGTTATTGATCAGCTCCATGATCAAAACCGTCTTGCCCACACCGGCACCGCCGAACAGGCCAATTTTACCACCTTTTGCATAAGGCGCGAGCAGGTCGACGACCTTGATACCGGTCACCAGAATTTCAGACTCTGTCGACTGATCGGCAAAATCCGGGGCCGGGGCATGAATAGGCGAGGTTTTGGATGTTTTGATGGGACCCCGTTCGTCGACGGGCTCACCAACCACATTCATAATGCGTCCAAGCGTTTCCGGTCCAACCGGCATCCGAATTGCGTCGCCGGTGTCGGTTACCTCCTGGCCGCGAACCAAACCTTCTGTCGCGTCCATGGCAATTGTTCGCACGGTATTCTCGCCAAGATGCTGCGCAACTTCCAAAACCAGCCGCTGGCCGTTATTTTCACAATGCAGAGCGTTCAGAATATAAGGCAATTCGCCGTCGAATTGAACGTCCACGACGGCCCCCAGCACCTGGGTAATTTTGCCGACACTTTTCGCCATTTTCATGCTCCCTACAGGGTCACTTTAGTTCTTAAAAAAACGATGGGAAGTCCTAAAGGGCTTCCGCACCAGAGATAATTTCAATCAGTTCACTCGTAATCGCCGCCTGGCGTTCACGGTTATATTGCAAGGTTAATTTATCAATCATTTCCCCTGCATTACGTGTTGCGTTTTCCATTGCCGACATACGGGCACCTTGCTCGGAAGCCGCATTTTCAAGCAGGGCACGGAAAATCTGGACCGACAGGTTTCTCGGGAGAAGCTCCGCAAGAATTTCTTCCTCGTCAGGCTCATACTCATAGACAATGTCGCTATTCTCGTCGCTTTGGCCTTCCAGTACGGGTGCCGGGATAATTTGCTGCCCCGTGACTTCCTGCGTCATAACCGAGATAAACTTGGCATAGAATATCGTGCAGACGTCAAATTCGCCCGCGTCATACATTCCAAGCACCTGTTGCGCGATAGGCAGGGCATCGCCAAAGCCAATCCGCTTCGGACCTGATAGATCGACGAGCCCATCGATCAAATGGCCATATTTCCGCTTCAGAGCGTCCCGGCCCTTTTTTCCCACGCAAAGAATTTTAACATCCTTGCCCTCAGCCATAAGCTTGTCAACCCGGTGCGAGACCGCCTTGGCGATGGAGTTGTTAAAACCCCCGCACAAACCACGCTCACCAGTCGCCGCAATGATCAGGTGACGCTGATCCGACCCGGTTCCAGAGAGAAGCCTTGGCGCATCGTCGCGGCCTATCATACCACTCGCCAGTGACGCCATCATGCTGTCCATGCGCTCCGCATAGGGGCGCGCAGCATTGGCGGCTTCCTCTGCATGACGCAGTTTTGCCGCTGCCACCATCTTCATGGCTTTTGTGATCTTTTGCGTTGACTTAACGCTGCTGATCCGGTTTTTGAGTTCTTTAAGGTTCGCCATTGTCAGGCGGCCCCTTTCCTAAGCTCAATACTCACGCGAAAGTCTTTGAGAAGCTGTCAATAATTTCATTCAGCTTCGATTCAGTATCGTCGGACAGCGCGCCCTCGCTCACGATCGTATTCATTAGATCCTGATGCTTGGCATGCATTTCCGACAATAATTGCTCTTCAAAATCACCGATCTGGGATACCTCGATACGATCCAGATACCCCCGAACACCGGAGAATATGACGACAACCTGCTCATCCATGGTAAGCGGGCTATACTGTGGCTGTTTCAACAGCTCGGTCAGGCGCGCGCCGCGAGCCAGCAACCGTTGTGTCGCCGCGTCGAGATCGGACCCGAACTGCGCAAAGGCGGCCATTTCACGATACTGGGCAAGTTCCAGCTTGATGGAGCCAGCGACCTGTCTCATGGCTTTTGTCTGCGCCGATGATCCTACCCGAGACACCGACAGACCGACGTTAATGGCGGGCCGGATACCTTGATAGAAAAGTTCCGTTTCCAGGAATATCTGTCCGTCAGTGATTGAGATCACGTTGGTTGGAATATATGCGGACACATCGCCCGCCTGGGTTTCAATGACCGGGAGAGCGGTCATTGAGCCTGAACCGTTCGCCTCATTCAGCTTGGCGGAGCGTTCAAGAAGGCGGGAATGCAAATAGAACACGTCACCCGGATAGGCTTCACGTCCGGGCGGACGGCGAAGCAACAGGGACATCTGGCGATAAGCCACGGCCTGTTTCGACAAATCATCATAAATGATCAGGGCATGCATACCGTTATCGCGGAAAAATTCCGCCATGGCGCAGCCGGTAAAGGGTGCGAGATACTGCAGCGGCGCCGGATCAGAGGCCGTTGCCGCAACAACGATCGTATATTCCATTGCCCCGTTTTCTTCGAGGGTCTTGACGATCTGCGCAACAGTCGAGCGCTTCTGACCGATCACGACATAGACGCAATAGAGTTTCTTACTCTCATCATCGCCGGCATTCGCTGTCTTCTGGTTGAGGATAGCGTCAACGGCAACGGCAGTTTTACCTGTCTGGCGGTCTCCAATGATCAATTCGCGCTGACCGCGTCCGATCGGCACCAGGCTGTCAATAGCCTTCAAGCCGGTCATCATGGGTTCATGCACGGATTTACGCGGCATGATGCCGGGCGCCTTCACATCCACTCGGCGGGTTTCGGTTGACTCGATCGGGCCTTTGCCATCGATCGGATTACCAAGACCGTCCACCACGCGACCCAGCAGACCCTTGCCGACACCTGTCTCGACAATTGCACCGGTTCGCTTAACTGTATCGCCTTCGCGAATGTCCCGATCGGAACCGAAAATCACGACACCGACATTGTCGGTTTCCAGGTTCAGGGCAAGACCCTTAATGCCACCAGGAAATTCGACCATTTCACCGGCCTGGATGTTGTCCAGTCCGTACACACGGGCAACACCGTCACCAACTGACAGCACCTGGCCAACTTCTGAGACTTCAGCTTGCGTATCAAAACCCGCAATCTGCTGTTTAAGAATTTCGGAAATTTCTGCGGCGCGGATGTCCATCACCCAACCCCTTTCATCGCAAACTTAAGATTCTGAAGTTTAGTCCGGATCGAACTATCGACCATACGTGAACCAACTTTAATTACCAAGCCCCCTATCAAACTCGCATCGACATCCGACTCGAGCCGGACATCACTGCCTATGGCTGATTTAAGGGCTGCTGACACAGCATTTATTTGACTTTCGCTGAGTTTTTTTGCTGACGTGACCCGTGCGGCGACTTCGCCTCGGGCAGCCGCCAGAAGCTTACCATAATCGGTGATGATATCCGACAAGGCAAACAGACGGCGATTTTGCGCCACTGTACCGACAAACCGCCGTACCAGATCCCCAACACCAAGCTTTGCTAGAACTGCGGCCATTGCCTTCGCCTGATCACCACGACTTACAAGAGGGCTTCGAATGAGTCGGGCCAGATCAGCGCTCTCGTCCATCATTGACTGGAGCGTGGACAGATCAGTGGCGACAGCATCAAGCTGTTTGTCGGCAACCGCCAAATCAAACAGGGCTGTCGCGTAACGACCTGAGATACCGGAAACTGTTATGTTCTCAGCTGACAAAAAACGATCTCCAAGCCTAAAAAAAAGACGTGAAACACGCCAAATAAAAACCAGAATTTCTACCCGCGACGGATCACCAATACAGCGCCCCGCCACCAAGGCATCGGGTTATTAGCACAGGGAATTCCGGGTGGCAATATGCAGGACGTTAGTTTATTCACCAAAATGGTCGCATTTGGTCTGCAGGTTTCAGGAAAACCCCGAATTTCACATAAAATTATACGGATCAATATCGATTTGCAGCCTTATATCATTCGGGACTCTCTCACCTTGCAACCATTTTTTTATGACAGTTTGGATATTAACATCACGGGCGCATTTGATCAGAAAACGATGACGATGACGACCGCGTATCATCGAAAGAGGAGCTGGAGCCGGTCCCAGAATGGACAAATTTTCCGCTATCGGCGCGCGCCTCGCGAGATTACGGGCAAAACTGGCCACCGATTCGGCATTTGCGCTGGAAAGGATGACCGCGGCCAGTCTTCCGAAGGGTGGCATAGCGGCACTTTCCCGCCCCGCCGCCTCAAGGGCAAAGAAAGCATCTCCCTGCTGACGGGCTATCGCCTCGATCACCGGATGTTGAGGCAGATAGGATTGCAGGAAAACCTTGCCCTGACGGGTTTCACGTCCGGCACGCCCGGCGACTTGCGACAGCAACTGGTAAGTCCGCTCTGACGCGCGCAAATCACCTCCGGCCAGCCCGAGGTCCGCATCAATGACGCCAACCAATGTCAAATTCGGAAAATGATATCCCTTGGCGACAATCTGGGTTCCAATCAAAATTTCGATGTCACCCCGTTCCATCGCAGCGACAAAAGTGGCGGCGGCCTGCGGACTGGTCACAGTATCACTGGCCATCATCGCTATTTTACGATCAGGAAATAGTCGCTCAGCCTCTTCTGTCAGCCGCTCAATACCGGGCCCACAAGCCTTGAAACTTTCTTCAGCATCGCATTCCGGACATGACTTGGGCAAGCGCGTCGTATAGCCACAGTGATGGCATTGTAACCGGCCCATCAGGCGGTGCTCCACTAGCCACGCGCTGCAATGGGGGCATTGCAGGCGATGCCCGCAGCAATCACACAAAGTGAGCGGGGCATAGCCGCGGCGGTTCAGGAAAAGCATTACCTGCTCTCCGGCGCCAAGCGTCGTCTCAATGGCGAGGCGGAGCGGCTCCGAAATCCAGCTTTGGACACCCGGGCGATGCTCTTTCAGATCGACGATCTCAATGTCAGGAAGAGAAGCCCCGCCGTAGCGCGAAGGGAGTTTTACATGCGTGTATTTTTCGTTTTGCGCATTTACCAAACTTTCAAGTGAGGGCGTAGCTGAGGCAAGAATAACCGGGAAATTCCCGATTTTACCTCTGACAACCGCCATATCCCGGGCGTTATAGGGCACACCTTCATCTTGCTTGAAGGAGGCTTCATGTTCTTCATCAACAACAATCAGACCAAGGTTCGTGAACGGCAGAAACAACGCGGAGCGGGCGCCGACGACCACATCGGCCCTACCCTCGATTACCGCGCGCCAATTGCGGCGGCGTTCAGACTGGCCAAGATCGGAATGCCATTCAACGGGCGGGACGCCGAACCGAGCAGCAAAACGCTTCAGCCATTGGGCGGAAAGAGCAATTTCCGGAAGCAGGACGAGGGCCTGGCGCCCCTGTTCAAGGCAATCGGCGATGGCCTCAAAATATACCTCTGTCTTGCCGGATCCCGTTACGCCCTCCAGCAGGGAGATTTCGAAATCAGGTTTTACAACGGACGGTCTCATCCGGGATGCAGCGGCAGACTGGTCATCGGAAAGTTCGACACCAACATGTCCCCAGTCCGGCTTCGCGATTGGATTTTCTGCTGGTAAATCGACAACCTCCAGCACCGCTTTCGCTGCCAGCCCCTTGACCACGGAAACGCTTACCCCCGCGAGAGAAGCAAGATCACTGGCGGTGTGGACGGCGCCCGCCATCACAATTTCCAGAACCCGGCTTCGGGCAGGCGTCAATTTGCTCGGCGACTCGCCCGTAAAGCGATATCCAATCCGCGGCGCCCTTGGAAATAGCGCATCGGGAACGCTCATCGTCATGCGCAACACGCGGCCGCGCCTCTGCATGGTGTAATTTGCCACCCAGTCAACGAAATCACGGCTTTCATCGGGAAGCTTCGGGCAGGGTAGAACTGCCACAATATCCTTCATCCTGTCTTCGGCAAGATCGGAATCCTCCGCTTCTTCCCAGACAACCCCGGTGAGTTCGCGGCGGCCAAGCGGCACCGTCACAAAATGGCCGATTTCAATATCCAGGGACGCCGGCGCCCGGTAATCATAAACATCCCCGACGGAAAGGGGGAGAAGCACGCGAACGCGGCGATGTTTAATTGTGCTGCTCATATCTATGCGATAGACTATTATACCGAATGGAACCAGTCGTTAGCTTTAGGATTTGAGAAAAACTTATGAAATTTTTTGTTGATACGGCCGATACTGAAGAAATCAGGGAGCTTGCCGATACCGGCCTGCTCGATGGGGTGACGACCAACCCGTCGCTGATCGCCAAATCAGGCCGCAATTTTTTTGAGGTAATCAAGGAAATCTGTACCCTGACCGAGGGTCCGGTCAGTGCCGAAGTGGCCGCAACGGATTTTGAGAAAATGCTTGAGGAAGGCAAACGGCTGGCGGGGCTGGCCGAGAATGTTGCCGTCAAGGTGCCTCTGACCATGGCCGGGCTCAAGACCTGCTCTCAGCTTAGCAAGGCGGGGACGCAGGTTAATGTCACCCTCTGCTTTTCAGCGGCGCAGGCAATTCTGGCGGCGAAGGCGGGCGCAACATTCGTATCCCCGTTCGTTGGCCGCCTTGACGACATCGGCCAGTCCGGCATGGACTTGATTGCCGATATTGTCCAGATTTACGATAATTACCCGACCCTGCAAACCGAAGTGCTTGTCGCGTCAATCCGCAACCCGACCCATATCGTCGACGCGGCTCTGATGGGGGCCGATGTCTGCACAATACCACCCGCCGTTTTGAAACAATTGATCTCTCATCCGTTGACCGATAAGGGCTTGGCCGCATTTTTGGCAGACTGGGAAAAGACAGGACAGGATATCCTCGGATAACGACCAAAGAGTGAGTATGTAACGTGCGTGAAAAATCAGACAGCAAAGCCGCCCGCAGCAAGGAAGCCAAACCGGAATTAAAGGAAGAGCAGGTCCGTAGCTGGCTGATCTCTCATCCGGAATTTTTAACCGAGAACGCAGATTTGCTAACCATGGTAATCCCGCCAGAGCGGATATCCGGGGATGGCGTGATAGACATGCAGTCCTTTCTGGTTAGCCGTTTGCAGCGCGAGGTGACGCAACTTACGGCGCTGCAAGATGATTTTGTTGAGGCCGCACGCACCAACCAGCATACACAGGAAATGGTTCACGCCTCCATCCAGGCGATTTTATCGGCAACCAGTCTTGGGCATTTCGTTCACATCATGACCCAGGACCTGCCGGAACTTCTTGAAATCGACGTGATCACTCTATGTGTGGAAGAAGGGCCAATCCCGCTGCCTGATATGACCGGGCTGCAGCGCCTCAAAGCTGGAAGTATTGCCCGCGCCAATTGGCAAAAACGGAGCATCATCCTGAGGCCATCCGCTCCAAAATCCAAAGCTGTTTTTGGCCCTGCTAAGGACCTTGTGCGCTCGGATGCCCTCATAAAGCTTGAGGTCCCGTCCCTTCACGCCCATGCAATGGCGGCCTTTGGCAGCCGGGAGCCGGCACATTTTCATGAAGAACAAGCCACTGACCTACTTCGTTTCCTCGCCATCGCTATGCAGTCCTGTCTGCAGATGTGGCTGGAGCAGAAAACGGGCTGACAATGACAATCCGTCCCCCGCTGTCACAGGCATTTGATAACTGGCTCGGCTGGCTCCGGCATGAGAAGAAGGCAAGCCCCCACACCATTGAGGCCTACGAACGGGATGTTCGCGATTTTCTTGAATTTATCTCCGGTTATATCGGTGGCATTGTCGAACTTGAGGATCTCGAGAATTTACGCCTTGCGGATTTTAGGGCCTATCTCGCCCAACGCCGCCAGGGTGGTTTAACAGCAAGTTCATTACGACGGGTTCTGTCGTCGATCCGAAGCTTTTATAAGCGTCAGGAGCGTGACGGCTACCTGCATAATCCGTATCTCAAGACACTGCGCTCGCCAAGGTCAGGGGCCCGCCTTCCACGGCCCCTTAATGCCGCCGATACGAGGGAACTCCTCCAGAAAGCGACCACCGCGACGGAGCCGCTTTGGGTCCGCCACCGAGATACAGCAGTATTAACATTGCTATACGGCTGTGGCTTGCGGATAGGGGAGGCGCTCTCTCTTAATTTTGACGACAGGCCAGTGTCACATACCCTCACGCTCATCGGTAAGGGGAATAAGGAACGGATGGTGCCGGTCCTCCCCGTGGTCATCGAGGCAGTGGAAGCGTATGTTTGCGAATGCCCTTTTCCTCTGGACAGCAAAAGCCCACTTTTTATCGGACGACAGGGGCGACGGCTGAACGCGCGGGCTATCCAGTTAAAAATGCAAAACCTTCGGCGCAATATGAACCTTCCAGAAACGGCAACGCCGCATGCGCTGAGGCACAGCTTCGCAACCCATCTTCTGGCAGGCGGGAGTGATCTCAGATCAATTCAGGAACTGCTAGGTCATGCCTCCCTATCCTCAACCCAGCGCTATACCGATCTGGATGTCGAAAAACTGCTGGAAGTGTATGATAGCAGCCATCCGAAATCCTGACGGCCTGCGACTAACTCCGCGTCATGCGCAGGGCGAAGGGTCCCAGAATCGTAATCGCGCCCATGGAAACGAACATCAATCCCCATCCCATTGTCATCATCGGGCCTCCTGCCTGATCCAACACGATACCTGCCACGACCGGACCGAGCATGCCCCCGGCGAACCCGAGAAAGCTATGCACGGCCAATGTGCCCCCTTTTAAATCAATGGGCGCGCTGCCAATGGCGCCCGCCGTCAGGGACGACGAGTCAGCGGTTATTAAAATGCCGTAAATTGCCGCCATCACGACAACGACCCCGAACGGGAACCCGGCGGTAAAACCAATGGTAAAAGAAAAGGCAAGGCAGACAATCATGATAGTGGTTATGGACCGCTGTCGTCCTACTTTAAGGGAAAGCTCGTTCCCAAGAACACTTGCAGGGAGCCCCAAAAAGACAACCGCCGCCGTAATTGCTGACACATCCATCCAGCGCGGTGCATCGGTCAGGGTATGCGCATAGGCGAGAAAGGCGAGCAAAAAGGAGCGCATCGCCACCAGTTCCCATGTATGGCAGACATATCCGAGAATATACCCCATGGTAAACCTGTTCTTTACGACGGGCGCGTAATTGACGATCTGCGACCAGGGTCGGCGGGTGGCTGGTATTTTTGACGTCGTCCCAAACAGAATAATCGTCGCGGCCAGCGGAGGCCCAGCAATGACACTCACCAAGGCCGTCTTCCAGTCGACCCACAAATTCATTTGGCCAACCACCAGAAATGAAATCGCCGATCCGGCCGAAAAGCAGGCGGTATAAAAGGCAATGGACCGGGACTGGTCGCCGGAGGGCAAGCGATCAGTCAGCAGTTTCAGGCCGGGCATATAGCTACAGCCAAGCCCGGCGCCGGTAATGAACCGCCAGGGAAGAGAGGACCAGAAATCCGTTGCATGGAATGCAAACCCATAGGCGCCGATCGTCGCGAAACAGCATCCCGCCAGATAGATATTTCGCGCATCTACCCTGTCGGTCAGCGATGTAGATAATGGGCCAACAAGCATGAATCCAAAAAAAAAGGCACCATTTATCCAACCGGCATCCGCTCCCGACAGGCCCCAGGCATCAAAGAAAAAGGGAGTCAGAGCGGGAAAGGAAGCGTAAGACGACATCACCAGAATTTCCGCCAGACATATTGCAACGGTCAGTCTTACAGCGGACATCAGCGATTACCCGTCTAGGCTGGCATTGTTTCCTGTATTGACGGGCGGGCGGTAAAGCTTTCATACCAGTCTGCCAGTTTTGGGCGGCCGTCACGCCATTGTTCCTGTCCGAAGCGGAAATCATGATAGCCAAGTGCACAAGCGACGGCGATAGTCCCGATATTGAAGCTGTCCCCGAACGATCCCACCTGCCGTTCCATCTCATCGAGGCAATTTTCCATGGAAATTTTCAACCGCCCACTCCAGCTTGGTGACCCCTCACCTTCCGGCAGGATACTGTCAACGCGACGCTGATAGGCCGCGTCGGTCATGCCGTCCGCCATGGCATGCAGGGTCAAAACCCGCCAGCGATCATCGCCTTTAGCAGGGAAGAGACTCGGACCGCTTCCGATACTGTTGAGATATTCACAGATTACGAGAGAGTCATACAAGACATCACCGTTTTCCAGCGTGAGACTGGGAACCTTTCCAAGGGGCGTCGCCGGGTTGATCCCTTTGAACATATCGCTATGGTCAGAATCGACAATCTCGATCCTGTCGAAAAGTTTATGCTCAATGGCGGTTATTCTGACCCTGCGCACAAACGGCGAGAGCGCACTGTAACACAGCTTCATAACGTCTCCTTCGGGAAGTCAATATCAATAAAAAAGGGCCGATCCAAATGAACCGGCCCCGCATTGTGATAACTTTACGCGAGAGACGTCAACTATTTATTGTACGTCCGGCAACAGCAAGGGCCGCTTCCTTGACCGCTTCACTTAAGGTCGGATGAGCGTGGCAAGTTCGAGCGATATCCTCAGATGAGGCACCAAATTCCATCGCTAAAACACATTCATGGATGATCGTTCCAGCATCTGGCCCGATAATATGAACGCCAAGCACCTTGTCGCTTTTCTTGTCGGCCAGTATTTTAACGAATCCGTCCGTAAATCCGTTAGCACGGGCACGGCTGTTCGCCATAAACGGAACCTTGCCAATGTTATACTCGACCCCCGCCTCCTTCAGTTGCTCTTCTGTTTTGCCAACAGTCGCAATTTCCGGCCAAGTATAAATCACCCCGGGGATGGTATTATAATTGATATGGGGTTTCTGGCCTGCGAGTTTTTCGACGCAGACAACGCCTTCGTCTTCTGCCTTATGCGCAAGCATCGGGCCCTCAATCACATCCCCAACGGCATAAATACCGTCAACGCTGGATTTGAAGTTCTCATCGACGACGATGCGCCCCGCCCGATCCGTCTCAATGCCCAGGTCCTCAAGGCCCAAGCCCTTGGTGTAGGGCCGGCGACCAATAGCCACGAGCACAACGTCCGCTTTCAGGGTTTCTTCGTCGCCGCCTTTGGCAGGTTCCATGGTCAATGTAACGCTGGTTTTTGTGGTCTTCGCGCCCGTCACCTTCTTGCCGAGCATAAAATTGATGCCCTGCTTTCTCAAAATCCGCTGGGTGTTCTTGGCAACGTCATTATCGGTGCCCGGCAGGATACGATCAAGAAACTCAACCACCGTTACCTCGGCGCCCAAACGCCGCCACACGGTGCCGAGTTCAAGCCCGATAACCCCGGCGCCAATCACCACGAGCTTCTTTGGCACTTTGCCAAGTTCCAGTCCGCCGGTGGAGGACACAATCAGTTTTTCATCAATCTCAACATTGGGAAGCGGCATGACGTCCGATCCCGTCGCGATCAGGATATTCTTGGCCTTTAGCGTTTGCGGCTCGTCGCCTGTCACCTCAACCCGACCGTTGCCCTGCAACACACCGGCCCCCTTGATATAGGTCACCTTGTTCTTCTTGAACAAAAATTCGATCCCCTGGGTGAGGCCAGTAACGGTTGTGTCCTTTTGCTCCATCATTTTCTTCAGATTGAGCTTGGGCGTACCGACGGTTATTCCCCGGGATTCAAAGCTATGGCCTGCTTCCTCGAACAGTTCGGAAGATTGCAGCAGGGCCTTTGATGGAATACAGCCAACGTTCAGACAGGTCCCCCCGAGAGCGCCGCGCTTCTCGACACAGGCGGTTTTCATCCCGAGTTGAGCTGCCCGGATTGCGGCCGTGTAGCCGCCCGGTCCGCCTCCCACTACGACCAGATCGTATGTTTCGTCGCTCATTTTATTCCTCGCATCGGAGTCTAGTAACTAAAGGTCCAGTAGTAACCGCTGTGGATCTTCCAGAGCGTCCTTCACGCGGACAAGAAATGTCACCGCTTCCTTGCCATCGATAATCCGGTGATCATACGTCAGCGCCAGGTACATCATGGGGCGGATCTTGATTTCCCCTTTTACCACCATCGGCCGTTCCTGGATTTTATGCATACCAAGAACAGCGGCCTGCGGTGGATTGAGGATCGGCGATGACATCAGCGAGCCGTAAACCCCGCCATTCGTGATGGTAAAGGTACCCCCCTGAAGGTCGGGCATGCTCAATTTTCCGTCCCGAGCCTTTTTGCCAAGCTCACCAATTCCTTTTTCAACTTCGGCAAAGCTGAGTTTATCGGCATCCCGCAAAACGGGGACAACAAGGCCGGAGGACGTTCCCACCGCAATGCCCATATTGTAATAATTCTTGTAAACGAGGTAATCGCCATCAATCTCGGCATTGACCGCGGGCAATTCCTTCAATGCAGCAACACAGGCTTTGGTGAAAAAGGACATAAACCCCAGCTTCACGCCGTGTTTTTTAAGAAAGAGTTCTTTGTATTCGGTCCGAAGGTCGAGCATTGCGCCCATATCCACCTCATTATAGGTGGTGAGCATTGCTGCCGTATTCTGTGCCTCTTTCAGCCGGGAGGCGATGCTTTTGCGAAGACGGGACATTTTTACCCGTTCTTCCCGATCTTCTTCCGACCGCGGGCCAGACGGTTCAGAAGGTTTAGCCTCAGGAGCCGGTGTGGACGGTTTGTCCGATGTCGCCGGGGCTGCCGAGCTTCCGCCGTTATCAAGCGCTTCGAGCACATCCCCCTTGGTTATCCGGCCATCCTTGCCGGTCCCCTTTAGTTTGCTTACATCCAAGTTATTCTCATCGATCAGCTTCTGTGCCGCGGGAAGCGCGTTAACATCGGATTTAGTGGATTCGGGCTTGTCCTCCGTTTTTTCCGCAGGCAGCGCAACGGCAGGTTCTGCCGGTTTGGCTTCTTCCGTCTTCGTGGCTGCAGGCTCGGCTTCCTTACCCGATGCCCCCGCCGCGATTTGCCCAAGCAGGGCACCGACTTCGACATCTTCTCCTTCAGCAACGATGATCTCGTCAAGCCGTCCAGCTTCGGTCGCGTTTACTTCAAGCGTGACTTTGTCTGTTTCCAGCTCGACAATAGGCTCATCCTTGGCAACCGCGTCACCCACTTTTTTAAACCATTGGCCAACCGTTGCTTCAGTTACAGATTCCCCAAGTATGGGCACGCGAATTTCTATCGCCATCTTGACTTTCCTATTCAGATTTGACGCCGAGGGCGTCATCTACCAATGCATTTTGCTGTAGGTTATGTTTTTTCAGGACGCCTGTCGCCGTTGCCGCCGATTCCTTGCGGCCAGCGTAGCGCGCGCGCTTTACTTTTTTCATCTTCAAATCTTCGAAGGTCTTTTGCAGATGCGGTTCAACATAACTCCAGGCTCCCATATTGCGGGGTTCCTCCTGACACCAGACAACTTCTTCCACATGCCGCAGGTTTTCCATTTCCTGCTCTAGCGCCTGATAAGGGAACGGATATAACTGTTCAAGGCGCAGGAAGTATGTGTCCTTGATTTTCAATTCTTCGCGGCGCGCGTGAAGATCGTAATAAACTTTACCCGAACAAAGGACAACGCGCTTGATTTCCTTGTCGGGGCAAAGCTTTTCGTTATCATAAAGCACGCGATGAAACGCCGAGTCCGGCCCCATGTCTTCCAATGTGGACACCGCGAGCTTATGACGGAGCAATGATTTTGGGGTCATGACAACAAGCGGTTTGCGGAATTTCCGGTGAATTTGACGGCGCAATGCATGAAAATAATTGGCGGGCGTCGTACAGTTGACGATCTGCCAGTTGTCTTCCGCCGACATTTGCAAGAACCGTTCAAGACGGGCAGAGGAATGTTCGGGCCCCTGTCCTTCATATCCATGAGGCAACAACATCACAAGACCACTCATCCTCAGCCATTTTGCCTCGCCACTGGAAATAAACTGGTCAAACATGACCTGAGCGCCATTGGCAAAATCACCAAACTGAGCCTCCCACAGCACGAGCGCGTTCGGTTCCGCAAGGGTATAGCCATATTCATAGCCCAGCACTGCCGCCTCTGACAACAGGCTGTCGATGACCTCATAATGTGCCTGTTCGCTACTCAGGTTATTCAGGGGGATATACCGATCCTCAGTCACCTGATCGACGATGACGGAATGGCGTTGGGAGAAGGTTCCACGTCCAGAATCCTGTCCGGATAACCGGACCGGTACTTTTTCGTTCAACAGCGAGCCGAACGCGAGAGCCTCGGCTGTTGCCCAGTCAATACCTTTCCCGGTTTCGAACATCTTTTTCTTGGCTTTCAGAACCCGCTGGAGCGTCCGGTGAACATTATGCTCCGGCGGAATCTCAGAGAGTTTCTTTCCGATGGCCTTCAGCTCTTCGATCGGGACCGCCGTTGTACCTCGCCGTGCGCCCTCATCGGCGCGCTCGAAGCCCAACCAGCGACCTTCGAACCAGTCCGCCTTGTTTGGCCTGAAGGTGTTGGCCGTTTCAAACTGCTTTTCCAGATAATCCTTGAATTCAGAAATCCAACCTTCCACATCCTTTTCCGTCGCCACGCCTTCCGCAATCAGCTTTTTGGCGTAAATCTGCATGGCGGTCGGATGCTCTGCAATCGTCCGGTACATCAACGGCTGTGTAAAGGCCGGTTCGTCGCCTTCATTATGTCCGTGCCGACGATAGCAGAACATATCAATGACGACATCAATCTGGAACAGCTGCCGGAATTCCGTTGCGATCTTGGCGACGTGGCAAACCGCTTCCGGATCATCCCCGTTGACATGGAAAATTGGAGCTTGGACCATTTTGCCGACATCAGAAGGATAGGGGCTTGAGCGGGAATATTTCGGGCTGGTTGTAAAGCCGATTTGATTGTTGACAACGAAATGAATGGTACCGGAGGTCCGGTACCCCTTCAGTTCAGACAACCCGAAGCATTCGGCGACAATTCCCTGTCCGGCAAAGGCGGCATCGCCATGCATGAGGAGCGGCATCACACGGGTACCGACATCCTGACCGATTTGCGCCTGTTTCGCGCGGGCCTTACCCAGAACCACGGGATTAACCGCCTCCAGATGAGACGGGTTGGCGGTCAGGGACATATGAACCTTGTTTCCATCAAATTCACGATCGGAGGAGGTGCCAAGATGATATTTTACATCTCCTGAGCCCTCAACGTCTTCGGGATTGGCCGGAGTCCCCTGAAATTCCGAAAACACGGCGCGGAAAGGTTTCGCCATCACATTCGTCAGCACATTCAGCCGGCCGCGATGTGGCATGCCAAGGACAATTTCCTGGACACCCAGTTG
This sequence comes from Sneathiella sp., assembly GCF_041689005.1. GTDB lineage: Bacteria > Pseudomonadota > Alphaproteobacteria > Sneathiellales > Sneathiellaceae > Sneathiella. The sequence goes on along the minus strand of NZ_JBDNHC010000014.1, from coordinate 23,571 downwards.
ACCGCCCCGTTTGATTATTCCCTCCATCGCGGGAATAAGCGCTTCCGCGCCATCAAGGCCAAAACGTTTTGTGCCGGTATATTTGACATTGAGAAAATGCTCGAAGCCTTCGGCCTCGATCAGCTTGCGCAGGATGGCAACCTTGCCCTCGGAGGTGAATGAAATTTCCTTATGCCGGCCTTCGATCCGCTCCTGTATCCAGGCTTTCTGATCTGGCTCCTGAATATGCATGAACTCAACGCCAATGGTCGAGCAATAGGTCCGCTTGACGATTGCCAATATCTCACGAATACTGCCTGTCTCCAGACCCAGAACGTTATCGAGAAAGATTTGCCGATCCCAGTCCGCTTCCATGAAACCATAGGTCGTGGGGTTCAGTTCTGGATGCTCTTTTGGAATTTCGAGTCCCAGCGGATCAAGGTTGGCTTTCAAATGCCCCCGGACGCGATAGGATCGTATCAACATCAGCGCGCGAATTGTATCAACCGCCGCCGCCCTGACACTCTCTTGCGAGGCGCCGATTTCAACTGCCTTTTCAGAGGCCTTATTCGCCGCATCTCCGAGAATTTCATATTCATCCTCGGGGTCAAAGCCGTTTATTGGCGTCCAGGGGGCACCGCGACCTTCCGCGAGAACCGTTTCGGCATCATCCCCCAACGACTGAAAATATTGTTGCCAACTTGTATCGACCGAGGCGGGGTCATCAAGAAAGCGTGCGTAGAGATTCTCAATAAATCCGGCGTTGGAACCAAAGAGAAAGGAAGAGTTATCCAGTTGTTGAGCCATTTGAACAGGCGGGGTTTCCCCCGCCTCCTTTAAAATATATATTAAATTCCCGGCCTAACCTATCTCATCAGCCTTTCAAAACCCTTACCAAAGTTGATCCCAAGGCAGATGGACTGTCAGAAACGGTTATCCCGGCGCTTCGCATCGCTTCTATTTTATCTTCGGCCCCGCCTTTACCACCCGATATAATGGCACCGGCATGACCCATGCGCCGACCTGGAGGCGCCGTAACACCGGCAATAAAACCAACAACCGACTTCTTCGTTCCCGATGACTTCAGAAATTCAGCTGCTTCTTCCTCTGCGGAACCGCCAATCTCGCCAATCATGATAATCGACTCGGTCTCGTCATCGCCGAGAAAAAGTTCAAGGCAGTCAATAAAGCTGGTACCGTTCACCGGATCACCACCAATACCGATACAGGTCGACTGCCCAAGGCCAGCCGCCGTTGTCTGCGCCACTGCTTCATAGGTAAGCGTACCTGAGCGCGATACAATACCAACATTGCCGCGGCGATGAATATGCCCGGGCATAATCCCGATCTTGCATTCATCCGGGGTTATGACGCCCGGACAATTCGGCCCTATCAGCCGTGATTTACTGTTTCTCAGCGCCCTTTTTACCCGCACCATATCGAGAACCGGTATGCCCTCTGTGATACAGACGATCAGCTCTATTTCGGCATCTACCGCCTCCAGGATGGCATCAGCCGCGAAGGGTGGCGGTACATAGATAACACTGGCATTGGCACCGGTTCTGTGAACTGCTTCGTCGACCGTATTGAAAATCGGTAAATCAAGATGGGTTTCCCCGCCTTTTCCAGGTGTCACCCCGCCAACCATTTTGGTGCCATAGGCAATTGCCTGTTCTGAATGAAATGTCCCCTGAGAACCGGTGAAGCCCTGACAGATGACCTTGGTGTCCTTATTAACGAGAACGGCCATTACGCTGCCTCCTTCACTGCTTTAACAATTTTTTCCGCTGCATCCCCGAGATCGTCCGCAGACAGAATGGGAAGACCGGAGTCCGCAAGAATTTTCTTGCCAAGATCGACATTTGTTCCTTCCAGCCGTACCACCAACGGAACGCTCAACGCGACCTCCCGTCCCGCAACGATGATACCCTCGGCAATCACATCACAGCGCATGATACCGCCAAAGATATTTACCAGAATGCCTTCGACATTTTCGTCTTTCAGAATAATCTTGAAAGCTTCGGTCACCTTCTCCTTGGTCGCGCCTCCGCCGACATCAAGAAAGTTTGCCGGCGTTCCGCCATTCAGCTGAATGATATCCATGGTTGCCATCGCAAGGCCTGCGCCATTGACCATGCAGCCGATATTTCCATCAAGCTTGATATAGTTGAGATCATATTGAGCGGCTTCAAGCTCTGCCGGATCCTCTTCGTCCGGATCGCGAAGCTCGGCAATATCCTTGTGTCGGAACAACGCATTGTCGTCAAAGTTCATTTTCGCGTCCAACGCGATAATGGTACCGCTGCTTGTCACCACCAGTGGGTTGATCTCGACAAGGCTGGCGTCCGTATCAATGATCGCCTTGTAAAGCGCAAGGATGAATTTTACCGCGGATCCTACCTGCTTGCCTTCCAGTCCAAGGCCGAAAGCGATCTTGCGGGCATGAAAGGGCATAATGCCAGTTGCTGGATCAATACTGACCATGTGAATTTTTTCCGGCGTTTTCTCCGCCACTTCCTCGATTTCCATGCCGCCTTCCGTAGAGGCCATGAATGTCACGCAATCGTTCGCCCGGTCGATAATAGCGCCAAGATAAAGTTCCCGGGCAATATCGCATCCCTCCTCGATATAGACCCGCTTGACTTCCTTTCCTTCGGGACCCGTCTGGTGTGTCACCAGTTGCATACCGATCATGGACTTGGCCGTTTCCGTAACCTCGTCGATGGATTTTACAACCTTCACGCCGCCTCCCTTGCCACGCCCACCGGCGTGAATTTGGGCTTTCACGACCCAGACAGGGCCGCCGAGGTCATGGGCAACAGTTGTTGCCTCATCAGAGGTATAGGCGACACCACCTTTTGGCACAGTCACGCCGTATTTTGCGAGTAGGCTCTTCGCCTGATATTCATGTATGTTCATAGTTTTCCGTTATCATTTATTTTAATTTTTCGGTTACCAATCGCCGGATATTTCAATGCCACGGTATAGCACCAGAAAAAAGGGCACAACCGCTATTGTCGCGCCCTTTTTCTTTAGGGGATTATTTTGCCAGACTTGGATCAAGTCCGATACATGCTTCGACAAGCCCTTTTACTGCATTTACCGAATTGTCAAACATGGCTTTTTCATCGGGGTTCATGTCAATTTCGACGATGCGTTCAATACCGCCTTCGCCAATAACAGTCGGCACACCGACATACATGCCATCCAGACCATAAGGGCCATCCACATAGGCCGCACAGGGTAGCACACGCTTCTTGTCCTTCAGGTAGGCCTCCGCCATGGTGATTGCGCTTGACGCCGGAGCATAGAACGCGGAGCCGGTTTTCAGCAGCGCGACAACCTCAGCGCCGCCGTTTCGGGTGCGGTCCACGATCGCATCGATTTTTTCCTGAGTAGTCCAGCCCATTTTAATCAGGTCAGGAACCGGAATGCCGGCGACCGTTGAGTAGCGAATGAGCGGGACCATGCTGTCCCCGTGCCCACCAAGAACAAATGCCGTGACATCCTCGACGGAAACGTTGAATTCTTCAGCCAGGAATAGACGGAACCGGGCGCTGTCAAGAACACCGGCCATGCCGACAACCTTGTTATGCGGAAGCCCGCATTTTTCGCGCAAAACCCAGACCATGGCATCGAGCGGGTTGGTGATACAGATAACGAAGGCGTTCGGCGCGTATTTCTTGATCCCTTCACCGACCGACTGCATGACCTTGATGTTTGTCCCCAGAAGATCATCACGGCTCATGCCGGGCTTGCGGGCAATACCGGCGGTCACGATACAGACGTCGGCCCCTTCGATAGCACTGTAATCATTCGCGCCCTGAATATTGGCATTAAAGCGTTCAACCGGTGAAGAAGAAGCGATATCGAGGGACTTTCCCTGCGGCAATCCGTCAACAATGTCAAAAAGAATAACATCGCCCAGTTCCTTGAGCCCAGCCAGATGAGCAAGGGTGCCGCCGATATTTCCGCCGCCGATTAACGCAATTTTTTTGCGAGCCATTTCTTTCTCCGCATTCATCAATTAAGTGGGAGGGCTCTCTGAGAAGACAGAAAGTCCTCTGTTGAATATTCTCGATGCGGTACTAAACCGTTTCGAGACGAAGAGCAAGATAAGCAAGTGAATTTATTCATATTTTTCCAAAATTGAGAAATTATGGTTTGGGATTTTGAAAATTACCCGGTTTATCGGCTATTTTTCGCCTGCTATTTGCCAATATTACGCGAAACCAGCAGAATTCCGGCTTTTAAAAATGAATCAAAAAGCGCCTTTGTCCGTTGCCAGAGGACGCTCATATCTATACAGATCAATATCAAACTCACACCTTATTTTCATATCGGATTCAACAGCTCCCACAATTTCATGACAGATTTGACCGGCCCGCTTGAGGCATATAGAAAATTGCTGGCAAGTCATGCCCTGCAACATGATCCCATGCAGCTTCTTGCCGTGGAAAAGTTGCAGACCCTACATCGGCGACTGATGCGTTACGATCCAGGAACGAGTGCCAAATGGACCGATATTTTCCGGCTTGGCCCTCGCAGACCCCGGGTGGAACCGCCACAGGGTATCTATTTATATGGAGATGTCGGACGCGGAAAATCGATGTTGATGGATCTGTTTTTTGAAACTGCTCCTATCGAACGGAAGCGGCGTGTGCATTTTCACGCCTTTATGCTGGAGGTGCATGATTTCATCCACAGCTGGCGACAACGCGAGGATAAAAACGGGGATGATCCAATTGCCGCTGTCGCCGACATGATCTTCGAGAATGCCTGGTTGCTTTGCTTTGACGAATTTCAGGTTACCGACGTCGCCGATGCAATGGTACTGGGTCGCCTGTTCGAGTTTCTGTTCAATAAAGGCCTTGTCGTGGTCGCCACCTCGAACCGGGTCCCGGACGATCTCTATAAAGACGGTCTAAACCGGCAATTATTTCTGCCCTTTATTGCTATGCTGAAAGAACAGCTGGATGTATTGCACTTGAAGGGAGGAACGGATTATCGCCTTGACCGGCTCGCGCAAAATCCGGGTTACTTCACCCCGCTGGACACTGCGGCAAAGGCGAAGATGAACCAGGTTTTTAATGAGCTGACCGAAGGTTCGCAAGTACATTCTACTTCCCTTAAGACGAAAGGCAGAACACTAGAGGTGCATCAATGCGCGCGCGGCACAGCACGCTTCACTTTCGAGGAACTATGCAGCCGTCCTCTCGGCGCAGCTGATTATCTTACTCTGACGGAGCATTTCCACACACTGCTGCTTGAGGACGTCCCGGCACTTTCTCCTGCGCGGCGGAACGAATCCAAACGGTTTGTTACACTGATTGATATCCTCTATGAGGCGCGCACCAATCTTATTATTTCCGCTGAGAAAGAGGCCGATCAGCTCTATACCGCAGGAGACGGAAAATTCGAGTTCGCCCGCACCGTTTCCAGGCTTATGGAAATGCGCTCTGAGGAATATCTGAAAGATCACAGGAAACACACCACGTAATCCGTGTATCCCTTCCCGCAATGAAGCTCTATAATCCAGCTGTCGGCATAAAATAAAAAGGGGAGAGCTCAATGACTGAAACTGCGTTCCCGGATATGACAGAGATTCAAAAGCGTTTGGTCATCGAGCGGGATGCTCCTGAAGCAATTGCCCAAATTATAACTTCAGAGCCCAACCCCCGTATATTTGTTTCGATTTCCCGCTCGCTCGCAAAAAATTCTCCAATCACAAAGGACCTGCAAAGCAGGCTGAGAACCAAAATCGTGGGGGTCGGAAGCATACTCCGCGAACATACGCCTTATGACAAGGTCTTCGAATTGGCACGGGAAATCTCCCGCCTCAAGGCTACCCATCTCCTTTCTATCGGCGGGGGAAGCGTTATTGATGGCGGAAAGATTGCGCTGCTTGTCGCCAATCTCAAAATAAAAGACGCGGAAGAACTTGAAGCGATTAATTATGGATCCGGAAAGGATCTCGGCATTACCTCATGGCCAATCCAGCACATTGCGGTCCCAACTACACTCTCTGGTGCCGAATTCACTCCGATTGCTGGCGCGACCAGCAGTATCACGGGCCGCAAAACGGGCTTTGCCCACACCGCGCTCGTCCCCGATTATATAGTGCTAAGCTCCGCACTCAGTAAATATACACCCGAGCGGCTCTGGCTTTCCACTGGCATTCGCGCCGTCGATCATGCAGTAGAGACAATCTGCGTGCCAGGCGTTGACATTGAGAGTGCCGATTTCTGCGCGAAAGGCCTGAAGATGCTTTATCAGGGAATGACGGCGACGCGGCAGAACCCGGAGGACCTGCCCCCTAGGGAAACCAGCCAGTTAGGGGTCTATTACGCGACGGCAGGCATATCCCGATATCGAATGGGGGCAAGTCACGGACTTGGATATCTACTCGGCGTCATTGGTCACGTGCCACATGGGATAACGTCCTGTGTGTTTCTGCCCGCGGTCGTCACCTACAACCTCCCGGAAACAAAAGAGGCGCAACAACAGATTGCGAAAGTGCTCGATCTTCAAACAGCCGAAGAAGTTGGCCCCGCATTACGGGACTTCATTGGCAGGCTTGGATTGCCGAACAGGCTGAGCGCTCTTGATATTTCCACCGAGACGCTTGATGAAATCAAATCCGGGGCCTTGACCCATCCGGTCGTTCAGGCAAATCCGAAGCCGATAAAGACAATTGAGGATGTGACGCAAATCTTCAATTTTTCAGGTTGAAATTAACGCTGCTACCGGCGCTCACTCTGTTCCCATAAATTACCAATGGCGGCTTGAACCGCGGCCTGATCCTCCGCCGTTTTGTTCTGGCCGAGTTTGGCCTTGCCCTCAATCCGGCTCACAGGAATTTCAAAGGCGATAATGCCGCGCATCAGGCCGGTCAGCCGTTTCCGATCCAGTTGGGCCGGACTCCAGGGATTTGGCATTTCCCGCTCGTTTTCAGCCGTCAATCGTTCCAGCAACGCGCGAACGTCTTCCATATCCTCAATGATTTCAGGTGTGCCATAGGCATGGACCGCCACATAATTCCATGTCGGTACGTTAATGTCGGTCGCATAGTAACTGGGGGAGATGTAGCTGTGAGGCCCTTGAAAAATCGTCAGCGCCTCACTCTTCTCAAGCAATTTCCCATGGGGATTGGCTCGGGCCATATGGGCGATCAGCGTCCCGTTCTCTCCGCGCGTTTTGTCATAGGAGAAAGGCAAATGCGTAGCGATCAGCGCGCCATCGTCCCCAGTCGAGACAAGGGTCGCAAAACTGGCCGCGGGCAGAAGTCTAACTAGGGTTTCCTTACCCGGAACCGAAAAATGGGGAGGGACATACATTGGTTAATTCCATAAAAAAGGCCACTTCATTGAGCGGCCTTACTTTATCTTCAAACTGGCGGCTTTCCAGCACCAATTTTCCTAACCCGACAGAGCCAGTTATCGGCGTTCCACCATCAGTTTCTTGATCTCGGCAATTGCCTTGGCCGGATTGAGGCCCTTGGGACAGGTATTCGTGCAATTCATAATCGTATGGCACCGATAAAGCCGGAAGGGATCTTCGAGGTTATCAAGCCGCTCGCCGGTATGCTCATCGCGGCTGTCAATAATCCAGCGATAGGCCTGTAGCAGGACAGCTGGCCCCAGGAACCGGTCGGAATTCCACCAATAGCTCGGGCAAGAGGTCGAACAACAAGCACAGAGAATACATTCATAAAGCCCGTCGAGCTTCTCCCGATCCTCTTTCGATTGCAGCCGTTCCTTTGACGGGGACGGCGTTTCCGCCTGCAGCCAAGGCTTGATCGAGGCATATTGCGCATAGAAATTGGTGAGGTCCGGCACGAGGTCCTTCACTACTGGCTGATGCGGCAACGGATAGATATTGATCGCGCCATCAATCTCGTCCATGCCCGTTGTGCAGGCCAATGTGTTGGTGCCGTTGATATTCATGGCGCAGGAGCCGCAAATCCCTTCGCGGCAGGAACGGCGGAACGTCAGGGTCGGGTCGATCTCGTTCTTGATCTTGATCAGCCCGTCCAGAATCATCGGGCCGCAGGTATCGAGATCCACCTGATACGTGTCAATGGCAGGGTTCTTGTCGTCATCGGGAGTCCAGCGATAAACATTGAACGCCTTGAGGTTTGTGGCCCCGTCCGGTTTGGGATGTGTCTTGCCCGTGCCGACCTTGGAGTTTTTAGGTAATGTCAATTCAGCCATTTTGTCGTCCTCACACGCCTAATATACGCGCGTTTTTGGTGTGATATAGTCTATCTCGTCCGTAAGCGTGTAATCATGAACCGGGCGATAATCCAGTTTCACACCCGCCTCATCACTATGGTAGGAGAGTGTATGCTTCATCCAGTTTTTATCGTCGCGATCCGGGAAATCCTCATGAGCATGGGCCCCGCGGCTTTCTTTCCGGTTTTCCGCAGCGGTCATCGATACAATCGCCTGACGGATCAGATTATCAAGCTCCAGCGTTTCAACGAGATCGGAATTCCAGACAAGCGAGCGATCCGTTGTCTTGATATCCGCCATCTGATCCCAGACCTTGTTGATCTTGCCAACGCCTTCCTTCAGGGTTTTACTGGTACGGAAGACCGCACAGTCGTCCTGCATGACGCGCTGCATATTATCGCGAATGGCCGCTGTTGAGCTTCCGCCCTTGGCATAACGGAAGGCGTCAAGACGGGCAAGCGCGGCATCACAGGCATCTGTCGGCAAGGGCGCATGCGATTGGCCTGGCTTCACGATTTCCTTGGCCCGGAGTGCCGCAGCCCGGCCAAAGACCACAAGGTCAATCAGCGAATTGGAGCCAAGTCGGTTGGCCCCGTGAACCGAGACGCAGGCAGCCTCTCCCACTGCCATCAGGCCCGGTACGATACTATCCGGATTGCCGTCTTTCAGGTTAACAACCTCGGCATGGTAGTTTGTCGGTATACCACCCATATTGTAATGCACCGTCGGCAGAACCGGGATCGGTTCCTTATGCACATCGACGCCAGCAAAAATGCGGGCACTTTCCGAAATGCCGGGCAGGCGCTCGTCAATCATTGCCGGATCAAGATGGTCGAGATGCAGGAAGATATGATCCTTGCGATCACCGACGCCGCGACCTTCGCGGATTTCAATGGTCATGGAGCGGCTAACGACATCGCGGCTGGCTAGATCCTTGGCATGAGGGGCATAGCGTTCCATGAAACGTTCACCTTCGCCATTCACGAGGAAGCCGCCTTCACCGCGAACCCCTTCCGTGATCAGGCAACCGGCGCCATAAATGCCGGTCGGGTGAAACTGGATGAACTCCATGTCCTGAAGCGGTAATCCGGCGCGAAGAACCATGCCGCCACCATCCCCTGTGCAGGTATGGGCAGAGGTACAGGAGAAGAACGCCCGGCCATAACCGCCCGTTGCCAGCACAACCAGATGCGAACGGAATAGATGCAGTGTCCCGTCTTCAAGACAAAGACAGAGGACACCCTTACAGGAGCCATCCTTGTCCATAATGAGATCGAGGGCAAAATATTCAACGAAAAACTCGGTATCATGCTTAAGCGACTGACTGTAGAGCGTATGTAGCATAGCATGGCCTGTCCGGTCAGCGGCGGCACAGGTACGCTGCGCGGCCGGCCCTTCGCCAAACTGGGTGGTCATGCCACCAAAGGCGCGCTGGTAAATCTTGCCTTCCTCGGTGCGGCTGAACGGCATGCCGAACTGTTCCAGTTCCAGCACCGCCGCCGGGGCTTCCCGGCACATATATTCAATAGCATCCTGATCGCCGAGCCAGTCAGAGCCCTTCACTGTGTCATACATATGCCATTGCCAGTTATCCTCGCCCATATTGCCGAGAGACGCGGAAATGCCCCCTTGTGCGGCAACCGTATGACTGCGGGTCGGAAAGACCTTGGTGATTGCTGCCGTTTTCAGACCGGCTGCCGCCATGCCCATGGTCGCGCGCAAGCCCGCGCCCCCGGCACCGACAACAACAACGTCATATTTATGTTCTGTGATTGGGTAGGCTTCTGACATAGTTTTTACTTTATCCCCCAAACGCCAGCTTCAATACAGCCAGCGCAGCGGTCAATCCAACGACCGCACATATAAAACTGTTAAGCAGCAACAGAATAATTTTCGTTTTTTCGGCATGAATATAATCTTCAATAACAACCTGCAGACCGAGCTTCAAATGAAAAAAGGTCGCGCCGATCAGGAGCAGGAGCACCCCGGACATGACAGGCAAGCTGATGATATAGCGCACATGCTGGTAATCGCTGCCAACGAGACCGATACCGTAGACTAACGCGACAACGAACAGCGGGATCATAGCGAGAGCGGTCACCCGCTGATACCACCAATGTCCTGTTCCGTCCTTCGCCGAACCAAGGCCGCGAACCTTTTTAAGCGGTGCTCTCATTCCCATGTTCAACCCCCCATTCCATACGCGACAATCCAGGTCAGGAGTGTCAGGACGACAGACGCAATGATCACCGTCATGCCGGTTTTCCTCATTGTCGGCAGTTCAAACCCCTTGCCGGCATCCCAGAACAAATGCCTGATGCCGTTACAAAGATGATAGAACAGCGACCATGTAAAGCCGAACAGTACCAGTTGCCCGAACCAGGAAGAAATAAAACCGCTGACGGTCGCATAGGCTTCCGGTCCGCTGGCAATGGCAACCAACCACCAGGTAAGCAATAACGTACCAACACCGAGAGCGACGCCCGTCGCACGATGCGTAAATGAGGTAACCATCGTGATCTGCGGCTTATATATCTGCAGATGCGGCGACAGCGGTCGTTCAATATCCGCCATTGGGAAGTCTTTCTCGCTGAATAAATTTCATATTTATTGTTCTTTTTTCGTTGGGGAGTTTAATCCTCCCCAATATCAAGTCAACAGACCTTTGTCCCTTTTATACCTCGATTGTTTTTTTTGGCAAGATAGCCCAATAATCAAAATCAAGAATAACAGCCGAATTCCGCTTTCCGTCAGGTAATTTGTCGGGAAACGCCTCACAGGGCATGTCTTTTGTCGCCAGCGTGCGAACCCGTAGCGCGCCAGCATCCTGATGGTTCGGAATTTCAGCTTTTTCCAGAATTACACTCCAGGCATAGATAGTATGCCCGGCAAATGTTGGTGCGGTATGTGATCCACCGTTTATCGCCGCGATCAACTGGGCATTCCCAAGGCCATTGAAGGTAAGCGCCCGCGCAAGACTGATAATATGCCCGCCATAGATTAGCCGCCGCCCAAAACGGTCTTCCTGCATCTGGTGCTGGTTAAAATGTACCTTAGCTGTATTCTGATATAGCCGGGTCGCCATCATATGCTCGGCTTCCTCTATCGTCATGCCGTCCACATGATCAATTTTTTCACCGATTTCATAATCTTCAAAATAATGCGGTGATCCGGCAAGGGTTGTATTGTAACCCGAGAAATCGAGCCCGTGCGGAAGCATAAAGCGGGCAGGATCAACCCGTTCCGGCAATACGGGAACTACCGTTTCAGGTGCCGGCGCCATGATGTCCTTTTTATGGACCATAACCCAGCGAACGTATTCCAGAACAACCGCCCCCATTTGGTTTGTTCCGGTGGAGCGAACATACACAACGCCCGTCTTGCCGTTGGAGTTTTCCTTGAGCCCGATTATCTCGGAAGTTGCCTGAACCGTATCTCCCGGGAATACCGATGTTTCAAACCTTACATCGGCATAGCCGAGATTGGCGACGGCATTCAGCGAGATATCAGGCACCGTCTTGCCGAAAATGATATGGAAAACCAGAAGATTATCGATGGGCGCAGCTTCAAGCCCACAGTTGAGGGCGAAACTGTCCGCCGATTGCAGCGCAAACCGGCTGCCATACAGGGCCGTATAAAGCGAAACATCTCCTTCGGTGATGGTGCGGGGCGTGGCATGATCCAAAATTTGGCCGATTTTGAAATCTTCAAAATAATTGCCCGGATTGGTTTTTGTGGCTACCATGAACCTGTCCTTTATTCCGATGCCGCGGCAATGGCCTCGGCCATCGCGACTTTTGATTTCGCAATCTCCACATGCAGATTTTCAATCAATTTGCCATCAACTAGGACAACAGCTTTTCCTTGGCTTTCTGCCTCCTTGAATGCCACGATTACCTTGCGGGCATGAGTGACCTCTTCTTCTGACGGCGCAAAAACCTCATTCGCGGAGGCAAGTTGCTTGGGATGGATCAGTGTCTTGCCGTCGAAGCCAAGCTCCAGTCCTTGCAGGCAGGAAGAGTGAAACCCCTCGTCATCGGCAAGATCAAGATATACCCCATCCAGAACCGTCAGGCCATAGGCGCGGCCCGCCAGTAGGCATAGTCCGAGCGACGTCAGGACGGGCAAACGAAGCGCGGTATGCTGTGCCTGCAGGTCTTTTACCAGATCAGAAGTTCCCATCACGAAACAATCGACCCGCGGACTTGCACCGGCAATCTCCTCCGCCTTCAGGATTCCGAGCGGCGTTTCCATCATGCACCAGATTTTCGTCTGCTTCGGGACGCCCGCTGCGACCATGATCTTCTCCATCTCATGGACCTGCGCCGCGCTTTCAACCTTGGGCAGCAGGATTGCATCGGGCGCCGCTTTGGAGGCCGCGATGATATCCTCGCGCCCCCAGAGCGTGTCCAAGCCGTTGACACGGATTATGATCTCGCGGTTTCCATAGCCTTTCGAGGCGGCATTGGCACAGACAATTTCGCGGGCCTCAGCCTTAACGTCTGGCGCCACGGCGTCTTCAAGATCGAGGATCAAGCCATCGGCGGCCAGTGATTTTGCCTTTTCTTGGGCGCGGGCATTGGACCCCGGCATATAGAGGACCGACCGGCGAGGGCGACGTGTTTTATCCATTTATTTCCCCTGGCGCATCCTGCGCCTGCTTCATTATTCATTATTGGTGAAAATATCTGGCTATATCATAGTCGGTTTTTATTGCGATGCAACAAATCGACTAAAAATTTACCTCAAAATAAAAAAAGCCAGCGAGGATGATCCTGCTGGCTTTTCTAAATCGCGCATGCGGGTTTAAGCTGCTTTTTTTAGGTATTCCCGGGCGACAAGTTCGGCAATCTGTACAGTGTTAAGCGCCGCCCCTTTACGTAGGTTATCTGACACACACCACAGGTTTATCCCATTTTCGATCGTTGAATCATCGCGGATACGCGAGATAAAGGTCGCATAGTCACCAACGCATTCAACCGGGGTGACGTACCCGTTTTCTTCCGGGTTATCAACAACCATGATCCCAGGAGATTCACGCAAAATTTCCCGTGCCCGGTCTGCATCCATCTCATTTTCAAATTCGATATTGATACTTTCCGCATGACCGACAAATGTCGGTACCCGCACGCAGGTGGCGGTCAGCTTGATTTTCCGATCGATTATTTTCTTGGTCTCGACCGACATTTTCCACTCTTCCTTCGTATAACGGTCTTCCATGAAGACATCGATATGCGGGATCACGTTAAAGGCGATCTGCTTGGGAAATTTCGAGGGCGTCGGCGTATCATTCACGTAAATACCCTTGGTCTGGGTGAACAACTCGTCCATCGCTTCATTTCCGGCACCGGAAGTCGACTGGTAGGTGGAGACGACAACTCGCTTGATCACTGCCGCGTCATGCAGCGGCTTTAGCGCGAGCACAAGCTGCGCCGTCGAGCAGTTGAGATTGGCGATGATATTTTTCCGTGTATAGCCAGCTGCGGCCTCGGGATTGACTTCCGGCACAATCAGCGGCACATCCGGATCCATGCGGTAATGGGATGAATTATCAATGACAATACAGCCTTGCGCCGCGGCAATTGGAGCATATTTGGCAGAAACAGTGGCGCCAGCAGAAAACAACGCGAAATCCACGCCCGTGAAGTTAAAGCCATCCAAGGCCTTGACCTTCAGGTTTTTATTGCCAAAGGAAACCTCCCGCCCCACCGACCGCTTTGAGGCAAGGGCGATAACTTCCGTGACAGGAAACTGTCTTTCATGAAGAATGTTAAGCATTTCACGGCCCACATTTCCAGTGGCACCGACAACGACAACTCTATATCCCATGGTCTCATCTCTTTGTTATCCCGAAGCGTCAGCCCGGGCGTTAAATCAGTTGTTCAATCAGCCTGCTTATCCGTTGGCGACGTCCAGTTCGCGAAGAATGGCATCCCCCATCGCCGTCGTCGATACCTGCGTCATGCCCGCAGACATGATATCGCCAGTGCGAATGCCACTTGCAAGTACTTTTTTTACAGCGTTCTCAACAAGGTCCGCTTCTCCATCCATATCAAAGCTGTAGCGCAATGCCATAGCATAAGACAGGATGGTCGCAATTGGATTGGCAACATTCTGGCCGGCAATATCCGGGGCAGACCCATGAACGGGCTCATACAGAGCCTTGCGGCGACCGGTTTCATCCACATCCCCGAGGGAGGCAGAGGGCAACATGCCAAGCGAACCCGTCAACATTGCGGCACAGTCTGAGAGTATGTCACCGAACAGGTTATCTGTGACGATGACGTCAAACTGTTTCGGGGCGCGCACCAATTGCATACAGGCAGCGTCCGCGTACATATGGCTGAGTTCCACTTCCGGGAACTCCGTCTCATGGATTTTTGTTACTTCCTCACGCCAAAGCACGCCTGATTCCATAACATTAGCCTTTTCGCTGGAACACACACGGTTATTGCGCTTTTTTGCCAGTTCAAAGGCGACGCGCGCGACCCGGTGAATTTCCGGCGTCGTGTAAACCTGCGTGTTGACTCCGCGGCGAATGCCATTTCCAAGATCCTCAATCCCGCGTGGCTCTCCGAAGTAAATACCGCCTGTTAGTTCGCGCACGATCATGATATCGAGATTGCTCACCAGTTCCGGTTTCAGGCTTGACGCATCAACCAGCGCATCGAAGCAGACCGCCGGGCGCAGGTTCGCATAAAGTTCGAGGTCCTTGCGCAAACGCAAAAGACCGCGTTCCGGCTTCATGGAAAAATCAAGATTATCCCACTTCGGTCCTCCGACGGCACCGAGCAGGACCGCATCAACATTCTGCGCCTTTTCAACAACTTCATCAGTGATCGGTGTGCCATGTTTATCAATTGACGATCCGCCAACGAGATCTTCGTCAAGATCGAAAGTGACCGCGCGGTTTTTTTCCATCCAGCTGACGATACGACGCACTTCCCCCATGGCTTCGGGGCCAATGCCGTCACCGGGCAGAATCAACAGGGATTTATTTGATGCCATAATAATTTACTCTCACAAAACGGGGCTAACAGACAGCCAGGGCTGATCCAGCTTGCGGGCCTCTTCATAATCGGTGACCTTGTTTTGCTTTTTCAGGGTCAGGCCAATCTCATCGAGGCCACTCAGCAGGCATTGCTTGTTAAACGGGTCGATCTTGAAATGAATGACACCGCCATCAGGCCCCCGGATTTCCTGGGCCTCCAGATCGACCGAAATTGTGGCGTTCGCCCCGCGCTCAGCATCTTCCGTCAATTTCTCAAGTTCCTCGGGAGAAACAGAAATCGGCAGAATGCCGTTGCGAAAGCAGTTATTATGGAAGATATCGGCAAAGCTTGTCGATATCACGCAGCGAATGCCAAAGTCCTTTAGTGCCCAGGGCGCATGCTCGCGGCTGGAACCACAGCCAAAGTTGTCTCCGGCCACCAATATTTCTGCGTTTCGGTAGGCGGGCTTGTTGAGGACAAAATCCTCAACCTCGTTGCCATCATTGTCGTAGCGCATTTCAGCAAACAGGTGCTTGCCAAGTCCAGCGCGCTGGATTGTCTTCAGGTATTGCTTGGGAATTATCATGTCGGTGTCGATATTGACAAGCGGCATGGGCGCGGCAACAGCCGTGAGTTTATTGAATTTATCCATTGTTATTTCTCCTCACACCAGGTCCCGTACGTCGGTCAGGTGGCCTGTAATCGCCGCCGCTGCTGCCATCGCCGGGCTCACCAGATGTGTGCGGCCGCCGCGACCCTGACGGCCTTCGAAATTCCGGTTGGACGTTGAGGCGCAGCGATCGCCATCGCTGAGCTTGTCCGCGTTCATGGCCAGACACATGGAGCAGCCCGGCTGCCGCCATTCAAAACCGGCCGCCTCGAAAATCTTATCGAGGCCTTCTTCTTCAGCCTGGATCTTAACAAGACCCGAGCCCGGAACAATAATCGCGTTCACGCTGTCCTTGACGTGCTTGCCCTCGACAACTTTCGCAACAGCCCGCAAATCCTCAATCCGGCCGTTGGTGCAAGAGCCGATAAAGACATGATCAACGGCTATGTCCGACAGTTTCATGCCCTCCGACAGGCCCATATATTTAAGCGATCGGGTGACGGCGCCGCGTTTTCCTTCATCGGCAAAATCAGAAAGCGCCGGGATATAGCCAGTGATCGGCAGAGCGTCTTCCGGACTTGTCCCCCATGTGACATAGGGGACCAGATCCGCCGCATCGAGAACGACTTCCTTGTCAAAATGTGCGCCGTCGTCGGATTTCAGGGTTTTCCAGTAAGCAACGGCTTGTTCATAGGCCCCGGCCTTCGGGGCGTAAGGGCGTCCCTTGACATACTCAAACGTGGTCTCATCAGGTGCCACCAGACCGGCGCGGGCGCCCGCCTCGATCGTCATGTTGCAAAGGGTCATCCGCCCTTCCATGGAAAGGCTGCGAACAGCATCGCCGGCATACTCAATGACATGTCCAGTTCCGCCGGCAGTCCCGATCTTGCCGATAATCGCCAGCGCCAGATCCTTGGCAGTTACGCCGGGCGGCAGGTCTCCGTTGACCAGGACACGCATGTTCTTGGCTTTTTCCTGGATCAGCGTCTGGGTCGCGAGAACATGCTCCACTTCCGATGTGCCGATGCCATGGGCCAGCGCTCCGAACGCCCCGTGAGTGGAGGTATGGGAATCGCCGCAGACAATCGTCGTGCCGGGAAGCGTCAATCCCTGCTCAGGACCGATAATATGGACAATGCCGCGCCGGTCATCGGTCATTGAGAAATAGGGAACACCAAATTCTGCGGTATTGGCTTCCAATGTCTCAACCTGGAGCCTGCTTTCAGGGTCCGTGATCCCTTTTTCAATATCCTTGGTCGGGACGTTGTGATCGGCGACGGCAAAAGTGGCTTCTGGCCGCCGAACCTTGCGGCCCGCCATCCGCAGGCCCTCAAAGGCTTGCGGGCTGGTGACCTCATGAACAAGATGACGGTCAATATAGAGGATATAAGCCCCATCTTCGTACTCATCCACAATATGGCTATCCCATATTTTGTCATACAAGGTTTTAGAGGTGCCCATCACATATCCTCATTTCTAGTTCATTATTTAAATTACCAAATATTTGCCAGGACGACGCGCTGTTAGCTCGCCGCCTTGTTGTAACGATCATCGCGACGCTCGCGGATACGAGCCTTCTTGCCACGCAGTTCGCGAAGATAGTAAAGTTTCGCGCGCCGGACAACACCCTGGCGAACAACTTCAATCTTGTCTATCCGCGGGGAATAGAGCGGGAAGATACGTTCCACACCTTCGCCGTAGGAAATTTTCCGAACCGTAAAGTTGGCATTGATACTGCCCCCGTTACGGGCAATACAAATTCCCTCGAAGGCCTGGAGACGTTCGCGCGTTCCCTCAACCACCTTCACATGAACGCGCAGGGTATCACCTGCCCGAAATTCGGGAACCGGACGTTCCGCGACCAGTTTATCAATCTGTTCTTGCTCTAGCTTTTGAACTGTATTCATGGCTTTCACCCTTATGTCAAAAATTACTCTTACGACGATCCCACAGGTCTCGCCGACGTTCCTTTGTCAACTCTTCGGACTGACGCAACCGCCATTCCCGTATCTTTTCATGATGCCCCGAAAGCAGAACTTCCGGAACGGTCCGGCCTTCCCAGACCGGGGGGCGGGTGAAATGAGGATATTCCAACAACCCGCCTTCAAAACTTTCCTCATCCAGCGATTCCCGATTTCCGGTCACCCCTGGAAGCAGCCGAACCACCGCATCCAACAATGCCAGCGCCGCAATCTCGCCCCCTGACAGGACAAAATCACCGAGACTGACCTCTTCCATATTGCGAGCCTCCAGAACCCGCTGGTCAATTCCTTCAAACCGGCCACAAACCAAAATCGCGCCGGGTTCCGCGGCCAGTTCCCGAACAAAGGCCTGATCCATGACCCGGCCCCTCGGGCTGAAATAAATAACCCGATCTACTTCCCCTGCCGTGGCAATCACACCATCCACAGCGGGGCCCAGAACATCCGGCCGCATCACCATTCCAGCCCCGCCGCCGAACGGACTGTCATCAACATTGCGATGCTTGCCGACGGCATAATCACGAATATCAGTGACCTTCAGATCCCAGGCACCCTCCTGCAAGCCCTTGCCTGCCAGACTTTCGCCGAGCGGTCCCGGAAACATTTCCGGATAGAGGCTGAGGATATGGGCAGTCCAGGTCATCTTTCCGTCTGTCCTTCTCTCACAACTCTGTCTCAGGCGCCCGTCACAGCGCGGCTTAGTCTCTTATCTCCTCCGGAGCCTCCGGGACATCAAAGAAGTCCTCGCCCAGCTCGACCGTCACCGTTCCGCGATCCAGATCCACTTCCGGCACCATTTCCTGAGTGAAAGGCACCAGAACTGCCGCCTTCTCACTCTTGCCGTCGGGCAGGATTTCAAGCATATCGCCTGCCCCGAAATCATGTGCCCGCAGTATCTTGCCAAATCGCGTCCCATCGGCGAAGACAACTTGCAGACCGATCAGGTCCGCATGATAGAACTCATCCTCGCCACTCGTCTCCGGGAACATCTCCCGCGACACATAAAGCTCCGTGCCCTTGAGGGCCTCGGCTTGAGTGCGGTCTGATATACCCTTAATTCGCACGACCGGCAAACCTTTGCTGAGGCCAACAACCTTCATGTCGTAAGTTATCGTGCCCGTCGCGTTCTTCAAGGGACCGTAAGCCGTAATATCTTCTGGGTTTTCAGTAAAGCTTTTGATCTTCACCTCCCCCCGGATACCCTTGGCCCCGGCAATAACGCCCAGAAGCAAGTAACCTTCGTGCGGCATCAGATAAGCCTAACCTTCAGCCTTCTCTTCAGTCTCGGCAGTTTCTGCTGCAACTTCTTCTGCGGGCGCTTCTTCTGCAGGTGCTTCAGCAGGCGCTTCCTCAACCGGGGCTTCTTCTGCCGGAGCTGCGGCAGCTTCAGCTGCTGCTTCCTCTGCGGCCTTTTTCGCTTCAGTCTGTTCGCGCAGGCGCTCCTGAGCCTTGGCTTTCGGCTTTGCCTTTTCAGGGTTATTGCGGACAATTTTTTCACCAAATCCCGCAGCCGCAATCAGGCTCGCGACCCGATCAGTTGCCTTGGCGCCTTTGCTGATCCAGTATTGGATGCGGTCGGCGTCCAAAATAACCCGCTGGTCGCTATCCTTCGGCAACATCGGATTATAAAGTCCAAGACGCTCGATGTAACGTCCGTCGCGCGGGCTGCTGGCTTCAGCAACGACGACGCGATAAAACGGGCGCTTCTTTGCGCCCTGACGGGTGAGGCGAATTTTCAATGCCATATTACGTTCTTTCCTTAAACAAGCTTAATTTCGATTAAAATTTCATTCCCGGCGGAAGGAGACCCTGCATGCCTCCGCGTGCAATACCCTTCTTACCGAGCTTCTTCACTTTTTTCATCATGCCCGCCATTTGCTTATGCTGTTTGAGCAAACGATTGACATCCTGAACACTCATACCGGATCCCGCGGCAATTCTCTTCTTGCGAGAAGCCGCGATAATTTGCGGATTTCGACGCTCTTTCGGCGTCATTGACTGGATCATGGCTTCCTGACGCACCAACAGCTTGTCGTCAAGATTGGCCGAATCAAGCTGCTTCTTCATTTTGCCAACACCGGGAAGCATACCCATCAGCCCGCTCATGCCACCCATTTTCCGCATTTGGCGTAACTGGCCGGCAAGATCATCGAGATCGAAAATACCCTTCTGCATCCGAAGGGCGAGCTTTTCGGCCTCATCCTTCTCGATCGTCTCCGCCGCCTTTTCCACCAGCGAGACAATATCGCCCATGCCGAGAATACGGTTGGCGATCCGATCCGGATGAAAGACTTCCAACGCATCCAGTTTTTCGCCTGTGCCAAGCAATTTGATCGGGCAGCCGGTGACTTCGCGCATGGACAGCGCAGCACCACCACGTCCGTCCCCATCGATACGGGTCATGACGATGCCGGTTACATTCACGCGGGCCTTGAACTGCTCAGCGACATTCACGGCGTCCTGACCCGTCAGGCTGTCCACCACCAGCAGGGTTTCGGTCGGATGGGAATTACGATGGACTGCGTCCATCTCGGCCATCAGCTCTTCATCAACATGTAAACGGCCCGCAGTATCAAGCAGAACCACATCAATCCCTTGCAGCCGGGCGGACTGAAGGGCACGATTCGCAATCTCGACCGGCATTTGACCGGCGACCACAGGCAAGGTCGTAATACCGGTCTGTTCGCCGAGAATTTTAAGCTGTTCCTGCGCGGCAGGACGGCGTACGTCGAGAGAGGCCATCATGACCTTTTTCCCCTGGCGTTCCGTCAGCCATTTAGCAATTTTTGCGGTCGAGGTGGTCTTACCGGAGCCTTGCAGACCGACCATCATATAAACGATCGGCGGGACAGCGACGAGGTTTAGTTCCTGCTGCTCGGAACCCAGCATCTCAATAAGCTGGTCATGGACCACCTTGATCACCATCTGTGCCGGATTGACCGACTTCAGGACTTCCGTCCCGACCGCCCGGGTCTTGACGCGCTTTATAAAGCTTTTGACGACAGGCAACGCCACATCCGCCTCAAGGAGGGCGATACGCACTTCGCGCATGGCCTCCGAGACATCTGCCTCAGTAAGGGCGCCGCGCTTGGTCAGTCGTCCAAGTACATCGCCCAGCCTGCCTGTCAAATTTTCGAACATATGGTCTGCAACCCGTTCAAAACAAATTCAAATTCGCATCCCAGACAACCAGTTCAAACAACGCAAAAAACGCCAGGGCGCGAAACTCGCGGGCTGGCGGATGCCGATAACGGCACTTCATATGTTGCGACTCGTTGTCTTGAGTGGCCGGAATTAGCCATAGGCAGGACAGGAAGTCAAGTATAACCGACCATTCGCCGCCATAAATATACTGGACCGAAAGCCCACAAACGCCTATATCGCGAGGTATGGAACGGATACCCTTCATAAAGATGCACGGGCTTGGCAATGATTTCGTAGTAATTGACGGACGGGAACAGCTGCCAACCCTCTCTGCCTCTGCTTTGCGCGCGATCGCCGACCGGCATCGCGGCGTTGGCTATGACCAGTTGATTGTCATGGAACCAACGCAAGGGGAGGCCGAAATTTTTATGCGTATCTACAACGCTGACGGGTCGGAAGCCGAAGCCTGTGGTAACGCCACTCGCTGTGTCGCTCAATTACTCATGCGGGAAACGGGGAAAGAGGCGGTTGTCATAGAAACCCGCGCCGGAATGCTCACCGGAAATGAGATTGGTGGCGGCGACATCGTCATTGACATGGGGAAGCCAAAGCTGGACTGGCAACAGATCCCTCTGGCTATGCCCGCGGATACGGCAAATATCAATCTCACAATCGGTCCACTTCGAAATCCTGTGGGGGTCAATATGGGTAATCCCCATGCCGTGTTTTTTGTCGCCGATGCAGAGGCAATTGATCTTGAAAAATGGGGCCCGATCGCGGAGACCGATCCGCTATTTCCCGAGAAGGCCAATATCAGCGTCGCCAGCGAGATGGCGAACGGCGATATTCGCCTGCGCGTCTGGGAGCGCGGGGTCGGGATCACGCTTGCCTGTGGATCCGCGGCCTGTGCGACCATGGTCGCCGCCAACATCCGCGGGCTTGCCGGGAAATCGGCACGGTTGCATTTGAATGGCGGCCATCTTGATATGAGGATCGGGGAAAATGGCCACATCTTCATGAGCGGCGCCGTTGCCACGTCTTACAACGGCGAGCTTAATCCGGCTCTGCTTGAAGGAGCCGCCTGATGGGAGAGATCAAGCCGCTAGCCGCCCCGGAGTTGATTACGTTCGGCTGTCGCCTCAATACGTACGAATCGGAAGTCATGCGCGGCCACGCCATGGCCGCAGGCATGACCAACGTTGTTATCATTAATACCTGCACGGTCACCAATGAGGCCGAGCGGCAGGCTCGCCAGGCCGTGCGCAAGGCCCGCCGTGAGCATCCCGATGCCAAAATCATTGTCACGGGATGCGCCGCCCAGACCAACCCTGGGCAATTTTCAAAAATGCCGGAAGTCGATCAGATTCTCGGTAATATGGAAAAACTTGAACCGCAGTCCTTCGGTCTTGAACAGAGTGAACGTGTCCAGGTGAACGATATTATGTCGGCGACGGAAACCGCCGGCCATCTGATCGAGGGGTTTGACGGTCGGGCGCGCGCCTTCCTGCAGATCCAGAATGGCTGCAACCACCGCTGTACCTTCTGCATCATTCCCTATGGCCGCGGCAACAGCCGGTCAGTCCCGCTCGGCGCCATTGTCGAACAGGCAATTTCACTCACCCGGAACGGCTATCGCGAATTTGTCCTGACTGGTGTCGATATCACAGCATATGGCGAGGATTTGCCGGGCACACCGACTTTGGGCCAGATGTGCCGCCGTCTGCTTGCCCTCGTTCCCGGTATTGAACGTCTGCGCCTGTCCTCGCTCGATCCCGTCGAGATCGACGCTGATCTTTGGCAGCTGATCGAGACCGAACCACGCCTGATGCCGCATTTGCATATCAGCCTGCAAGCCGGGGATGACATGATATTGAAACGGATGAAACGCCGCCATCTTCGGAGCGATGTCTATGACTTTGTCGCGAAAGCGCGGGGGCTTCGCCCCGATGTGGTGTTTGGGGCTGATATCATCGCCGGTTTTCCCACTGAAACTGATGATATGGCAATGAATAGCCTGAAGTTAGTGGAAGAATGCGATATTGCCTATATGCACGTCTTCCCCTATTCGGCGCGCCCCGGTACCCCCGCCGCCCGGATGCCGCAGATCGCAGGAGATATCCGCAAAACCCGCGCTGCTAATTTACGAGCCGCCGGAGACAAAAATCTCGCCCGCTTTCTTGAAACGCTTGTCGGCACGGAACAATCCATACTGGTCGAAAACGAGAAAACGGGCCGCACGCTACATTATGCACCGGTCGAGTTTAGCTTCATGGCGACAGGTGGTGACATCATTAACGTCAATATTTACAGTACGGACGGTAAAAAACTGTTCGCCCAACCCGTGGTCTAAGTAATCTGCATGAGTGATACCAAAGAGAAAAGAGGCTGGTTCCGGCGCCTGAGCGAGGGACTGAAACGCTCTTCCAACGCTCTTTCCAGCGGCATTACGGACATCTTCACCAAGCGAAAGCTTGACGACGAGATGGTTGAAGAGCTGGAAGACCTGTTGATCAGTGCCGATCTCGGTGTCCCAACCGCCGCCCGCATTACGGCAAATATCGCCAAGACACGGTATGACAAGGAAATTTCTCCCGACGAAATTCGCGCTGCGCTCGCGAGTGAGATCGCCG
>NZ_JBDNHC010000013.1:0-26601 GCF_041689005.1 Sneathiella sp. | reverse complement strand
TCTAAAAATAGTTATGAACCTTCGCCCTGAAAACTGTTACTGTTATATGAACGGCTAAAATGCCATATTTTTTACCTGGAGGTAGCCCTGGGTGGCAACATCAGAAGACCCGCATTGGGGGAAAGAGGACCGCAGAAGATATCGGAGCAAACACCGCAGCACAAGAGGACGGCGCCCCCAAATTTTTGGCGCGTTGGATCTTGGCACCAATAACTGCCGGCTGCTGGTGGCAAAACCGCAAGGCAGCAGTTTCCGCGTCATCGATAGTTTCTCGCGCATCGTTCGCCTCGGCGAAGGGGTCAGCCTGTCGGGCAAACTGTCCGACGATGCCATGGAAAGAACCGTGGAGGCGCTCCGTATCTGTGCCGATAAAATGCGCCGCGCCGGGGTGACCCATATGCGCTGCGTGGCGACGGAAGTTTGTCGCAAGGCGGGGAACAGCATTGAATTCGTCGACCGTGTCAAAAGCGACTGCGGCATCGAACTTGATATCATCACCACGGCGGAGGAGGCGGCGCTCGCCGCGGATGGCTGTGAGCCCTTGATCGATTACCGCAACCGCCATGCGCTGGTGTTTGATATCGGCGGTGGCAGCACGGAGCTGGTATGGCTCGGCCTTGGCGGTAAGCGGAAGAGCGAGGTTCTGGGCTGGATGTCGATCCCTGTCGGCGTCGTCACCCTGACCGAGCGTCATGGCGGAATGACCCTCTCGGGGGCTGCCTATGCGGACATGATTGCCGATGTTGCCGTCCATGTGGACAAATTTGAGGCTGAACACGGCATTGCCGAACATATCCGCAGCGGTCGCGTCCAGATGATCGGCACCTCGGGCACGGTCACCACGCTTGCCGGGGTTCATTTCGGGCTTGAGCGTTATAACCGCCGCCGCGTCGACGGTGCCTGGCTGAATGCCCGGGCGATGCTGGATGTCTGCCGGCGTCTGGCGTCAAGCGATTACGAGACACGGGTGCAGGAGCCTTGCATTGGCGTCGAGCGCGCCGATCTGGTGGTTTCGGGCTGCGCCATTGTTGAGGCGATGCACAGCCGCTGGCCGGTGAAGACACTGCGGGTTGCCGATCGCGGCCTGCGCGAGGGATTGCTGCTCGGTATGATGCAGCGGACAAACCGGGGCCCGCAATCAAGCGCAG
Organism: Sneathiella sp.; assembly: GCF_041689005.1. Lineage (GTDB taxonomy): Bacteria > Pseudomonadota > Alphaproteobacteria > Sneathiellales > Sneathiellaceae > Sneathiella. The sequence continues at coordinate 25,453 of NZ_JBDNHC010000013.1, read as the reverse complement.
CAAACGGCGCAGCGGCTCCCTTGAAAGAAGAGACAGAAGGAACAAAAATCAGGTTATGAGTACTCGCAGCCCCAAACGGCCAGGTGGCCCCGACGCTAAATCAACCGAGATGACCGGGCGGCTCCTGCATACCAAGGTCAAGACGGCGCGGGGACGCAAGAATTCGTCCACCCTGTGGCTGGAACGGCAGTTGAACGACCCCTATGTGGCCGAGGCGCGGACCCGTGGCCTGCGCTCCCGCGCGGCGTTCAAGCTGATGCAGCTCGATGACCGCTACAAACTCCTGAAACCCGGTGACGCGGTGGTCGATCTCGGCGCCGCGCCGGGTGGCTGGACTCAGGTTGCGGTCGATCGTGTTGGCACTCTCAAGGGCAAGGGGCGGGTGCTCGCCGTTGATATTCTGGAGATGGAACCGGTGATGGGGGCTGAGATCATGCAGCTCGATTTCACCGAGGATGATGCCGACGTCAAGGTCAAGGCGGCGCTTGGCGGCGCGGCAAATGCGGTGATTTCCGATATGGCCGCCCCGACTACCGGCCATCGCCAGACGGATCATTTACGAATCGTCTTCATGTGCGATCTCGCGCTCGCCTTTGCTCTCGATGTGCTCGCCCCGAATGGCGTGTTTATCGCCAAGGTCCTGAAGGGCGGCACGGAGAACGACCTGCTGGAACAGATGAAAAAGAATTTCCGCACTGTCCGCCACGCCAAGCCAGAAGCCAGTCGCGCAGATTCGCGCGAAGCTTATGTGGTGGCGACAGGCTTTCGCGGCAAGGACTGAGGCCGGGGCAATGTGGCTTTCGCGGCTAATTGCTGCGCCGTTTCCGTCGTTTGAAACGCTTGAAAACGACAGGAAACAGCCACTCTGAATTTTTTTCCGGGATCAGCGATTTGACCCCTATGAATTTTGGAATCTGCCTGTATGATTGCGCGGCAATTCCCAAGATCAATCATCGACCGGTATTTCTTCGGTCGCGAGCAATTGATCATTACCAAATATTTGGAGCGGTGACGGTGTCCGGAAGCTTCTCCAGGAGTTGCCATGAATATTCGTGAAGCCTTTACTTTTGACGATGTGCTGCTGCAGCCAGCGGCCTCCGAGGTTCTGCCTGCCCAGGTTGATACCTCGACCCAGCTGACCCAGGAAATCCTGCTTGGCATTCCCCTGATTTCAAGCGCCATGGATACGGTGACCGAAGCGCCGATGGCGATTGCCATGGCGCAGGCGGGCGGTATTGGTGTTGTTCATAAAAATCTCAGCATCACCGAACAGGCCGATGAAGTGCGCCGGGTCAAGAAGTTCGAGGCCGGCATGGTCGTCAATCCGGTGACCATCTCCCCGGACGCGCCACTCTCCGAGGCGCTGTTCCTGATGCAGACCCATAAAATCTCCGGGATTCCCGTGACGATCCGCAAGAGCGGCAAGCTGGTCGGCATCCTGACCCATCGCGATGTCCGTTTTGCCACTGACACCCGCCAGCCGGTCAGCGAACTGATGACACGGGAAAATCTTGTGACCGTGCGCGAAATGGTGACCCAGGTTGAGGCCAAGCGCCTGCTGCACCGGGACCGGATTGAAAAGCTGCTGGTGGTTGATGACGACTATCGCTGTATCGGCCTGATTACGGTACGGGATATTGAGCGTTCGACCCTGTTTCCCAACGCCTCCAAGGACAGCCAGGGGCGACTGCGCGTTGCCGCCGCCGTCGGCATCGGCGATGACGGTTTTGCGCGGGCGGAAGCCCTGATCGCTTCGGAGGTCGATGTACTGATCGTCGATACCGCCCATGGCCATTCCAGCCGCGTGCTCGAGGCCGTGACCCGGATCAAGAAACTCAGCAATTCGACGCAGGTAATCGGCGGCAATGTCTCGACGGCGGCCGGAACGCTCGCGTTGATCGATGCCGGGGTCGATGCGGTGAAAATCGGGATCGGGCCGGGTTCTATCTGCACCACGCGAATTGTCGCCGGGGTCGGCACCCCGCAGCTGACCGCGATCATGGATGCGGCGGAAGCGGCCCAAAAGAGTGGTATTCCGGTGATTGCCGACGGCGGTATCAAGACCTCCGGTGACCTTGCCAAGGCACTGGCGGGCGGTGCCGGCTGCGCCATGATCGGCTCGCTTCTTGCCGGGACTGACGAAAGCCCCGGGGAAGCCTTCCTCTATCAGGGCCGGTCGTATAAATCCTATCGCGGCATGGGCTCGCTGGGCGCTATGGCCCGCGGCTCCGCTGATCGCTATTTCCAGGAAGAAGTCTCCGATAACCTGAAACTGGTCCCAGAAGGGGTCGAGGGCATGGTGCCCCATCGCGGCCCCGTCAATGCGGTCATTCACCAGCTTATCGGCGGCCTCAAGGCGGCCATGGGCTATACCGGTTCAAAGGATATCCTGACCTTGCAGAAAAATGCCGAGTTTGTCCGCATCACCAATGCGGGCCTGCGCGAAAGCCATGTCCATGATGTCTCGATCACCCGCGAGGCGCCCAATTACGGGCAAAACGGATGACCCCTGCTGCCCGGCTTGCCGCCGCCGCTGAACTGCTCCATGAAATCGAGGTCGCCGCGACCCCGGCGGAGCAGCATGTCTCGGCCTTTTTTCGTGCCCGTCGCTATGCCGGATCGAAGGATCGTCGCTGGATTACCGAATTTGTCTATCGCTGCCTGCGCCGCCTTGGCGAGCTCGACTGGGCAGTAACACGCTCTGGCGCCGAGCCGACCGCTCGTCTTGAAGCCCTGATGGCGCTGATCCTGTTCGAGGGAGTGACGCCGGAGGCCATCGCCGCCGACTATTTCGGCGGCACCCACGGCCTTGCCGGACTGGAGCCGGAGGAGCAGGCGGTGCTGACGGCGGCGGCAAGTCTCGATCTTGCCGATATGCCGGTTGAGGCCGCTGGGAATTTTCCGAAATGGATCGCGGACAAGCTGGCCGAAGAATACGGCGCGGCTGCGCCTGCGGTCATGGCCGCCTATCAGGGGCGGGGCCCGGTGACGCTCCGGGTTAATCGCCTCAAGGCAACCCGCGATGATATTCTTGCCATCCTTGCCGATGAGGGGATCGAGGCGGCGCCGACGGCGCTCTCGCCCGATGGGATTACCCTTGAAAGCCGCATTAACCTCAGCCGCCATATTTTGCGTGAAAGCGGCCGGATCGAGCTACAGGACGAGGCCGCGCAGATTTCCGCCCGCTTAGCCGATGCCGCCGTCGGGATGCAGGTGATTGATTTCTGTGCCGGATCCGGCGGCAAGAGCCTCGCCATGGCGGCGGGCATGAATTACGACGGGCAGATCCACGCCCTTGATACGGACGCAAAACGCATGCGCGACCTGGCAAAACGGGCAAACCGGGCTGGCGTTGAGCTGATCGCGCCGCTGCTTCTCCATGAGGACGAGCGTGATGATGAGCTGCTTGGCCAGCTGGCGGGCAGCGCCGATCGCGTGTTTGTCGATGCCCCCTGTTCGGGCGCGGGCACTTGGCGGCGGCAGCCGGACCAGAAATGGAAACTCACCCCGGAACGCCTGGAAGAGCTCTGCGCGTTGCAACGGCATATCCTTGGCCGCGCCGCGCCGCTGGTCGTCCCCGGCGGGCGGCTGATCTACGCGACCTGCTCGATCCTGCGAGAGGAGAACCAGGCGCAAGTTGATGATTTCTTGTCCTCCCATCCGGACTTTCATCTTGTGCCCGTCTCCGCTCTTTGGGCGGAAGTCGGGCTTGATGGGCGCTATGAGGGCGATTGCCTTGCACTGACCCCCGCCGATCACGGCACCGACGGTTTCTTCACCGCCGTCCTTGAAAAGGCCGACCCGGCACAATAAATATCACGGGTGGTGTTGGCCATCACATAAAACCGGGAAAACGGGGCTTTGATTTTAAAGGCCGCTATGGTCTGCTAACGGGATCAGGGGCTTAGGGGCAAAACCCGGTCCGCTCAAAAGGGAGAGACGTCTTAACATGATTATTCGTAAAATACTTGTCGCCTTGTTTACCTTGGTGGCGTCGCATTTCCTGACCGCGCAGATCGTTTTCGCCATGGGCGGATCGAGCAACACGGCGAGCGAGGAAGCTGCCCCGCCGAGCCCTGATTTCGCCACCGGCAAGGCCGCCATCGACGCCCAGCAATGGGACGCCGCCATTGCTGCCTTCACCAAGGTCACCGTGGCCGAGCCGCAGAATGCCGATGCCTATAACTACCTCGGCTATGCCAATCGCAAGCTGAAAAACTATGATGCGGCGTTTGAGAATTACAACATGGCCCTCAAAATCAACCCCGAGCATCGCGGCGCCAATGAATATATCGGCGAAGCCTATCTGCAGACCGGTAATCTTGCGAAGGCGGAGGAACATCTGGTGAAGCTGGACGCGATCTGCTTCTTCGGCTGCCCCGAATATACCATGCTGAAACGCGCGGTCGCGGACTATAAATCGGGGCAAAGCTGATCGCGCACCACGGGGCAGGGCGGTAAGTCCTGCTCGCCCACGTGAAAGCGCGCTGCGCCTCATAAACAGGCTGGACAGATATCGGCAATATGTCTAAACCCCGTTTATGAAAAACAGCATTCTGATCATCGACTTTGGCAGTCAGGTCACCCAGCTGATCGCACGGCGCGTGCGCGAGGCCGGGGTGTATAGTGAAATCATTCCCTTCAACTCGGCTGAAGACAAGCTGAAAAACTTTTCGCCGGACGGCATTATCCTGTCCGGCGGGCCCGCGTCCGTCATGAGCGCCGAGACCCCGCGGGCGCCGAAGGGCGTGTTCGAGATGGGCATTCCCGTTCTTGGCATCTGCTACGGCCAGCAAACCATGTGCGCGCAGCTCGGCGGCAAGATTGAGGCCCCGGACCATCGCGAGTTTGGCCGGGCCACGCTTGATGTCGTCGCCCCTTGCGACCTGTTCAACGGGGTGTGGGAGCCGGGCGCCCGCGATCAGGTCTGGATGAGCCATGGCGATCACGTGGTTGAGATTCCGTCGGGCTTTTCCGTCGTTGCTACCTCACAAGGTGCACCGTTTGCCGCCATCGCCGATGACGCCCGGAAATTCTACGGCGTGCAGTTCCACCCCGAGGTCATGCATACCCCGCGCGGGGCCGCACTTATCTCTAATTTTGTCCATAAAATCTGTGGGCTTACGGGCGACTGGACCATGGCCGCCTTCAAGGATCAGGCGATTGCCGCGATCCGCGAGAAGGTCGGCGACGCCAAGGTTATCTGTGGTCTTTCCGGCGGCGTCGACAGCTCCGTTGTGGCCGTCCTGCTGCATGAGGCGATCGGCGACCAGCTGACCTGCGTCTATGTCGATAATGGCCTGATGCGGGCCGGAGAATCGGAGCAGGTGGTGCGCGTCTTTCAGGGGAAATACAATATCCCGCTGATCCATCGCGACGCCTCCGACCTGTTCCTGGACGCGCTTGCGGGGGTCGAGGACCCTGAAACAAAACGCAAGATCATCGGTGGCATTTTTATCGATGTCTTCGATGAGGAGGCGGGCAAGGTCGGCGGCGCCAAGTTCCTCGCGCAAGGAACGCTCTATCCCGATGTGATCGAGAGCGTCTCGTTTGCGGGCGGACCCAGCGTCACCATCAAGTCCCATCATAATGTCGGCGGCCTGCCCGAGCGGATGAATTTGAAACTGGTGGAACCGTTACGCGAGCTGTTCAAGGACGAGGTCCGCGATTTGGGGCGCGAGCTTGGCATGGCCTCCGAGCTGGTCGACCGTCATCCCTTTCCGGGGCCGGGGCTTGCCATCCGCGTGCCCGGCGCCGTTAGCCGCGAACGGCTCGAAATCCTCCGCAAAGCCGATACCATCTATCTTGATGAAATCCGCAAGGCCGGGCTTTACGACGAGATCTGGCAGGCCTTCGCCGTGCTACTGCCGGTCCGCACCGTTGGCGTCATGGGCGATAACCGCACCTATGAATATGTCTGCGCGCTCCGTGCCGTCACTTCGACCGACGGTATGACCGCCGATTATTACCCTTTTGCGCATGATTTCCTCGGTCACGTCTCGACCCGGATCATCAATGAGGTCAAGGGCATCAACCGCGTCGTCTATGACACCACCTCCAAACCCCCCGGCACCATCGAGTGGGAATAAGGGACCGGGACAAAGTAGGCGGCATGACCGACCTGCCGGTTTGCACGAGATCAATTATTCGGAGTCCATCATGATCTTAAAGCTGGCGTTGTTCATCGCTGTTTCCGTTGCCATCTATTTCGCGATTGCCCTGGCCCTGATATTTTCGCAGTCCAGCGAAGCGCGGGTTGCCAATGGTGGTCTGGATTTTTCACGCCAGTTGCAGCGTGGAACGGACAGCCCGCAGCCGTTGCAATCCTACAGGGCCTCCGATGGGCAGGAGCTATTTTTTCGCCGATATGAGTCTCGGAAAGAGGGCGCACCCTTGCTGGTGCTCGTGCACGGATCGGGCTGGCATGGGCTGGCCTTTGATCAACTGGCGAGATCGCTGGCCGCCAAAGAGGTCGCCGATGTCATCGTTCCGGATTTGCGAGGTCACGGGGTTGCGCCGGCCCATCGCGGAGATATCGCGTATACCGGCCAGCTGGAAGACGACCTGCATGACCTGATTAAAGCGGAGAGAAAGTCAAACCAGAAAGTCGCCTTGGGCGGCCATTCGTCCGGGGGCGGGCTGGTCATCCGCTTCGCCGGGGGCGAACATGCCGCGGACATTGACGGTGCTATCCTGCTCGCGCCGTTCCTGAAATATAACGCGCCCACGACGCGCCAGAATTCAGGGGGCTGGGCAACGGCGCTGACGCGCCGGATAATCGGGCTTTCAATGCTTAATAAAATCGGCATAACGGCACTGAACTATCTACCGATAATCGACTTCGCCTTTCCAGACGCGGTGCTTGACGGTCCGCTGGGCCAGACGGTAACGCGCAGTTATTCATTTCGCCTGAACCAGTCCTTGGCTCCACGGAGTGACTATCTCAAGGATATCTCCCGGCTGCCGCCGTTTATTCTGATCGCGGGGAAAGAGGACGAAGCCTTTATCGCAGAGCTATATGAACCAACCATCAGTGCGGTGACGGCCAAAGGGGAGTATGTTCTGCTAGAGGGGGTCTCTCACCTCGACGTTATGTATGATCCACAGACAGCAAAAAGTATCGCGGATTTCCTGTCACGGGGGTTTTAACGGAGTAAATACGCGGCCCTCCCGGCATAGCGCCACCTGCTCCAGCACGATCAAATGGGATTGGTCCCGCCTTTTCCTTTACTAATAACATATGATTTTACCGCGTGTAGTTGCCGGAGACAGGGTTGAAATATCGCCTGGAAGTAGAGGCCTGCTGACTGATTTCGGCGGTCATTGTTAGTTTGCCATTATTCAGAGACCCATGTAACATCCGGCAGCTGATATGTGTCGTCGGATAGAAAAACAGGAACACCATCATGCATATAACGATTACACCGATTTTTGCGGCAATTCTGGCACTGATCTTCGTGGGTCTCAGCATGCGTGTGGCGGGGTTCCGGCGACGGGAAAAGATTGCCGTTGGCGATGGCGGGAATGCGATGCTGCAACGGGCCATCCGGGCGCATGGAAATTTTATAGAATATGTGCCTATTGCCCTCCTGATACTAGCGTTCCTGGAAATGCGCAACGTGGGCATTTACGTCATGATTATCCTCGGCGCGCTTCTGCTGGTGGGCCGCTGCAGTCATGCCTACGGGATCAGCAATCCCGACGAAACCTACACCTTCAGGATAGTTGGCATAATCCTCACGTTTATCGTGATTGGTGTCGGCTCCCTCTGGTTGCTCCTGACCTATCTCTGAGCGGAAGAGGGACGGCCTGCCCCGGCCTCAATGACTGATTTCGGAGCGGAGGGTGTTCCGGCTCTGCTCGATCTCGTCGCGGATCCTGTCGGCGATATCATGCCAGCCAAACTGCGTCGCCGCATGAAAAGCCTGTTGCAGCCCACGGGTCTCAATCAGGTTTCGGGCAATCGCGCGCTTCTGCTTGTCCAGTGTCGGGTCGGCCATAGTCTCTATTTTCCTATCAGGTTAGAGAGCGTGGATATGACCATATAATGAGGCGAAAATGTGAAGCGAGCGTAAAGATTTGGCAGCATCTTTGCGTTCTGTTGCTGTTGGGCCTCGCCCGGCTTTGTTGGATCCTGTAAACATCTCTATCACGGGGTGCATTGCCCCCATGCCTGGCCCCTGACCCAGTTTAACGCTTGCGATCCGGTGGGGCTGTCCGGTTTCATCCAGAGGGTTGCCGCCGCATCGCTGACGCAGCGGCAATAGTTCTCATTATCCTTCTCGTAAGCGGGGTTATTTCCGCCCATACAGAAGGTAAACTCAGTCTCGCGAATGCCGTCCGGCCGTCGGCAAGCATGCGTGCGGGTCAATTCAAACTGGACCTTGGTCACGAGGTCCCCTTGCGTCTTGCTGTCCCAGCCATCGCGGTTTTGTATATAGGCATATTTCTGCCTGTTCTGCTCTAGGCGCTCCTCGTAATTCTTGAGGCGCTCCTTCTTCATCTCGTCTGTGTATTGCGAAGTGGCTTTGATCTTGTCGATGGAATTGTTCAGGCTCTTCTGGTTCGCGTCGATATCGGCGAGCCATTGTTTTTGCACATCCGGCGCCATTTCGTCGGTTTTCTCGCCGAAACAGCCGCAGGAATAATAAATTTGGACGGCTTCTTGCTGGCAATTCACATAGGCTAACTGTCCCACCGTTGAGAGAATGGCTATCAGGGTCGCTTCGTCTTTTTCCACATAGGGTTCTGTGACAGCGGTTTTTACTTCCTTTTCCGTTTCGGGCGGAGCGGGGGCGTCGTCAGTTTTGATGAGGGGGGGATTCGGCTGTTCGGAGGTCGCGGTTGTTCCTGGGGTTGGCGTGGCCTTCAGGGCGGTCTCAAGGGCGCGGGTGACCGCGCCGTCCGCTGTCAGGCCATGGGCGGACTGAAAGGCCATGATCGCCTTTTTCGTATTCGGGCCATAGATGCCATCGATCTTGACGCTGTAGTCGAGCCGTTTCAATTCCGTCTGGACGGACCTGACAAGGGCAGGGGACATCTCCGGGGGCGTTCCGCCTACCGACTTTCCTCTCTCTTGTTCGTCTGCATCGGTGGAAGACGTCTCCTCTGATCCTGTGTCTGTTAGGGCTTTCCCGACCTTTTTGGTAAGCTCCACGGCTGTCTTGCCGATCGCCCGCGCCGCATCTGCCGTAGCGTCTTTCACCTCGTCAAACCATCCGGCCGAGGCATTGCCGGTGATGAAAAGGGTGATGAATAAAATGAGGCTTAACCTGAGGAGTTTTTCAGGCACGGTTGATCCTGTATTTTTATTTAGGCGTTGGTGCGGCGGCGGCTTTGCTGCTGCTGGATTTTATCTCATCTAATTTTCATATACAAAAACAGAGATGTAAAGAAGTTATTCGGACGTTTCGCACTGGGCCTGTAATCGGGGCCTGATCCGCGAGAGAAAGCTTGTATATGAGATAAATATGTGATAGACTCCTTGTGTTAGATGAAATTGGATTTAACTGCCGCTTCTTCCCGCGATTTCGGGAAATCTTATGGAGGTAAAGGACAGATTGGATACCAGTTTCCCAACATATATAGCGAAGTCAGTGGCCCTGAAACCGGACATGAGTCGGGCAGCAGGGGCCTCCGGAATTGGGACGAATTTTACGGGACGCTAACGTGAATTGCGCCTTGCGGATAATCAGGAAGTCCTGTGCCGGGTATTAGAAATTGACATCGTAAAACCGGGGCGGACCGGGTGAGGCGAAGTGCTCACAACCGTTTCCTCTTCGGTTAGGTGACGCCCAGGTGAAACCCCTCGGACGAAATTTGCCGCGCCCTTATCAGAATCAAGATTTAGACCTCCTCACCTGAGGGGGCGGTTGTCATGAGGGAGTGGGACTGTCCGCCGCGTTTTACCGATCGGAACTGCTTCGTCGCCCGGAGCCGGAAATTTTGGCCGGGGTCGGGTGGGCGAGAGCAAAATCCACGTTACCACCTCGATCATTATCCCGGATTAGACGGGAGATGATCGAAATTCCCTCCATAGAGGACCGCTCCGGAGAGTTCGCTCGCGCCGGTCCTGGATTGTCGCTCCCTCAAGTTCAGTCCGGGCAGGTTCAGCCGAAGACCCTGTAGAGGAGAGCGATGACCTCCGCCACCGCCAGCCAGAGGGCGATGTTGCGGAGCAGCGTTCCCTTGCCCGTTCGTTTTGAGTAGTAGAGGAAGCCCGGAACCACCAGTCCCAGAACCATGATTGACGCGACGAGCTGTAAAATTTGGCCTTCTGTCATGTTCCCGGTCTCCGTCTCTCGCATAAAATTGCCGATATCGGGCAGGTATTTCCCCTCTGGACCGGTTAAAAATACGAAAACAGGGCCTGTGGGGTCAAATAATGTTCTTAAAGCGAGACAACATTTGCGTAAAGGTCGCGGGCAGTTTAATTTGGCGGCTGGATTTTGAGTGACACTGGAGTTTTTTGTGGCCGATATTTTTAACGAGGTGGACGAAGATGTCCGCAAAGACAAATCGCTGGCGCTGTGGAATGCCTATGGCAAATATATTATTGCGCTCGCGGTGTTGATCGTTGTCGTGACGGCGGCCTTTGTAGGCTGGGAAAAATACCAGGAAAGCCAGTCACAGGCCGAGGGCGCCCAGTTCGAGGCGGCGGCGGCGCTGATGACAGAGAAGAAATACGACGACGCGGCGGAGGCCTTTTCTGCCCTCGCCGAAGACGGGAATTCCGGCTACCGGCCGCTCGCCAGCCTGCGCGAGGCGGCGGCCCTGATCGCGGCTGGACAAGGGGCTGAAGCGCTTGAAATTTATGACAGCCTCGCCGGTGATGACGATGTCGCCTCTGAATTCTCAACCCTCGCCGATCTGCTCGCCGGATATTACCTGCTGAATAACGGCACGGCGGAGGAGACGCGGGCGCGGGCCGAGAAGATTTCCGAGCCCGGCGGCATTTGGAGCGCCGCGGCCAATGAACTGATCGCACTCACCTACCTGAAGGACGGCAACAAGGACAAGGCGCGGGAGATCCTGACCACGCTTGAAAACGATGCCGACGTGCCCAAGGATATCAAGGGCCGGGTGAGCCAGTTACTGGCAGCGCTCGGCGGTGAGTAATTTCATGCAGAATGACGGCATCGAAACGCGGGGCAGGAGGGGCGCAAAAACATGGCGCGGCGTTCGCAGAACGCCGGGTCTTATCCTGATTACGGCCAGCCTCGCGGGCTGCTCCTGGTTCGGGAAGTCGGAGGGACCGCCGCTGCCCGGGGATCGTGTTTCCATTCTCTCCCTCGAACAGACACTGGAGGCCGATGCGGGCCTTGCCGATCTCGATGTGCGTCTCCCGGCGCCCTATGAGAATATCAACTGGCCGCAGGCGGGCGGCGTCCCCTCCCATGCAATGCATCACCTCGCGCTCGGTGATGAGTTGAAGGAGGTCTGGCGGGTCTCCATCGGGGATGGCTCGGATGACGAGAACCGTATGTTCTCCTCCCCGATAATCGCCGAGGGCAAGGTCTACACACTGGATGCGAGCGCCACCGTCACCGCCTTTCAAGCCGAGGACGGCAAGGAACTCTGGTCCCGCGACCTGACACCGGAAGATGAGGACGAGGGCGACATCGGCGGCGGGCTGTCCTATGAATATGGTCATGTCTATGCCACCACGTCCTACGGCGACGTCGTCGCTCTCGATGGCGCGTCGGGGGAAGTCGTCTGGAAAACGAATCTCGGGGTGCCGCTCCGCGCCGCGCCGACGATCGCCGAGAATCAGGTGTTCGTCATCACCTTCGATAGTCGCATTTTCGCGCTCAATGCGAAAACCGGGGCCATCAACTGGAATTTCGAGGGCGGGGTCGAGACCACCGGCCTGCTCGGGGCGGCAAGTCCGGCCTATGGCAACAGCACCGTGGTCGTCCCGTTTTCGAGCGGCGAGATTTTTGCCCTGCGTGCCGCCAACGGCCAGCAAGCCTGGAGCGAGCAACTGGTCCGCCGCCGCTATTACAGCTCGCTCACTTCGCTTACCGATATCAATGCCTTTCCGGTGATTGATCGCGGTATTGTCTATGCCGCCAGCTATTCGGGGCGCATGGCCGCCGTCGATCTGCGCTCGGGCAACCGGATCTGGGATCGCGAGATTTCAACCCTGCAGACGCCGTGGATTGCCGGTGAATTCCTCTATGTGATTTCAACCGACGGCGAACTGGTCTGCATGTCGCGGCGCAACGGGCTGATCCGCTGGGTGCGGGCACTCGGCAAATTCGACGATCCGGAGGAGAAATCCGGCCTTATTCTCTGGTCCGGCCCCATCCTTGCGAGTGATCGTTTGATTTTAGTCTCCAATTACGGTATTGCGGTGTCTGTTTCCCCCTATGACGGTTCCATACTCGGGACGATCGATCTTGCCGATACGGCGTCGATCCCTCCGGTTGTCGCGGGAAACACCCTTTATATCTTAACGGACGATGCCGAGCTTGTGGCATTACGCTGAATTAAATGTCGTTTACTGTTGCCATTATCGGCCGGCCCAACGTCGGCAAGTCTACGCTGTTCAACCGGTTGGTGGGCAAGCGGCTGGCGCTTGTCGATGACACGCCGGGGGTCACTCGTGACCGGCGCGAGGGCGACGGCCGCATCAGCTCGCTGAAATTCAAGGTGATCGACACGGCGGGGCTGGAAGAAAGCTTTGATGACAGCCTTGAGGGGCGGATGCGGCGACAGACGGAAATCGCGTTGGAAGACGCGGATGTCGCCCTGATGCTGATCGATGCACGGTCCGGCGTCACCCCACTCGACAAGCATTTCGCCAACTGGCTGCGCAAAATCAAGATCCCGGTCATCCTCGCCGCCAATAAATGCGAGGGCAAAAGCGGCCTTCCCGGCCTGATGGAGAGCTACGCGCTCGGTCTCGGCGATCCAATCTCGTTATCGGCGGAGCATGGCGAGGGCCTGAGCGAGCTGTTTGACGCCTTGCTCCCGTTCGAAAAAGACGAGGATGACGAGGGCGAGAACGGCCCCGAAAAACCGTTACAGCTTGCCATTGTCGGCCGTCCCAACGCCGGAAAATCAACGCTGGTCAATACCCTGATCGGTGCTGAGCGGATGCTCACCGGTCCCGAGGCCGGGGTCACCCGCGATTCCATCGCCATCGAATGGGATTTTAACGGCCGTCCGATCAAGCTCGTCGATACCGCCGGGCTTCGGCGCAAGTCGCGGGTTCAGAAAAAGCTTGAAAAGCTCTCGGTTGCCGACAGTATGCGCGTCATCCAGATGGCCGAGGTTGTTGTCCTGATGATCGATGCGACGGAGAGTTTCGACAAGCAGGACCTGACCATCGCGTCCCATGTGATCGAGGAGGGACGCGCCCTCGTCATCGCCGTCAATAAATGGGATGCCGTCACCGACCGCGCCGCGGCGCTCAAGGCGATCCACGGCCGGCTCTTGATTTCGCTGCCGCAGGTGCGCGGCGTGCCGGTCATCACCCTGTCGGCGATCTCGGGGCGCGGGGTTGAAAAACTGCTGCCCAAGGTTATCGAGATTTACGACCTCTGGAACACGCGCGTCCCGACCTCCCGGCTTAATCGCTGGCTTGAGATCATGCTGGAGCAGCATCCGCCGCCCATGGCCAAGGGTCGCCGCCTGAAGGTCCGCTACATCACCCAAGTAAAGGCCCGCCCGCCAACCTTCTCGCTGTTCATGTCGGCGCGCGGGGAACTGCCAGACAGCTATTTACGCTATCTGGTCAATGGCTTGCGCGAAGATTTTAAGCTTCCCGCCGTCCCCATCCGCATTTTCCCGAGGACGGGGAAAAATCCGTATGCGGATAAGAAGTAGGGGACCTTTTGTCCGACTATTTATGTTTCCTTGCCTGATTAGTAATGGACTACCTTTTGATTGCTTATCTTCCCTGACGCGCTAGTAAATATTTTCTCTAATTCAATCGCTGAGGTTGACAATTAGAGAAATATAATATTTTATTCGCAACTTATGAGAAATACTGGGGGGAATAAAATGATTGCATTCGGGAAATTCGTATTTCTGGGCGCTTTGTCGGTAGCATCGCTTTCCGCATGTCAAACAACACAAAGTGGCGCAGAAAAAACATCAAATCTAGACTGCACCAATGCACAGCTTCCCGATATTAAAATAGTATCCCCCTCCGCCAATACGCCAAAGGATATCGCCCGCTTTTCCGGAGATTGGAGAGGTAAATGGGGGGGCAGTCTTTGCAGCCGACTTGCAATAGTAGAAGTTAGCTCCGATGGCACGGCTAAAGGCTATTATGCTTGGGGAAAGACTAATGATTATGATGCAGGCTTTTCAGAGATTGAAGCACAAATTGTAGGCGATGAACTAAAATTCGGTAAAAAGCTTTATTTTACTTTTAATTTTGAGAAGGGCGCAGATGACGTCCTGCTAGGTAAGGTGGTAACGCCAAGTTCAGGACGCGTCGATAGGATATCCATGGTTCGAAAATGAATAGTTAAATTTAAAAACCGAGCATAAATTGTAGAAGCTGAGCTGACAAAAATTTGGGGGGCGATATAGATGAAGTTAGTTTTAATAAAACTATTTGGGGCGGTGATTGCTTCTCTTCTCTTCCTTGCCGGTTGCCAGACAACCGATGCGGTTAGTGAAAAAAGTGCGCCTGCTGCCGTGGCGACAACACAAACGGTCACTCAGCCAGTTACCAGCACAAATCTTGAAAAGCCGATCGGGACTTGGGTTTGGGGAACTCAAATTGGCCCTTGCGAACTCCATATCAGTGCGATTGATGACAAAGGAGTCATCAGCGGGACATATACTCCAATATGGAACAAACAATGGACAAATACTTTTGGAAAAGATGGGGCAACGGCTGCCCTCAAAGATGGAACTATTTATATCACTTTGAGTTCAGGTTCGTCATTCAAGCTGGATAAATGGAATGACGAAGGTATGACCGGAGAATTTACCAATGTGAGGTCAAAAAACTCTGAAGACGTTATCTTCAAAAGAAAATCCTGAGGCATCTTAAGTATCGTTCGTTTTCTTCAGGTCTATCGTCCTATCCCCTAATCACAGTACAATTCGCATCCGATAGTACTGCATCGAGGAACATCTGCACCTTGTTTTTCGAAGGTAAAAGGATGTTTTTGTCTGCTGGATAATTTTCCTGTCATACAACAGCGCTACTCCGCCGCTATCCAGGCGCCATGGAAACCGGCGGGAATTCTGCGGTCCAGCGAGACGGTGGCGACGGGCGCGCGGGAGATATCCTGTGCATCCAGGATACGGATTTCACTGGTATCCGAAAATTTCCGGTAGACGCAGACAAGCAGCCAGCCATCATCTTCACTAGCCGCCCCCGGGCGCGGGACGAAAACGGGTTCGCCGTTCTGGTCGCCCGCCTCGATATGATGGTGCCGGGTTGTCCCGGATGTCAGGTCGTAGCGCGCGATCCCGCGGAATTCCTCGCGGGTCGGCTGCTCGATGGCATAGAGGTAGCGATTTTTCCGCCCGGTGTAGGTTTCATTGATGCGGGGGAGTTCAATATGGAGATCGCCGAGCGCCTGCTCCGCCACCCTGCCGCGCGGCATGTCAATTGTATATCGCCAGAGCACACCAAGGGGGTTGGGCAGGAACCCCTGTCCCGCCGGATCGAGCCTGAAATAGGATGGATAGCGCACGACATCGAGGATGATGGTGCCGTCCGGGGCATCATAGGCGTTGACAACATGCTGGATAAAGCAGGGCTCTATCTGTAG
Source organism: Sneathiella sp. (assembly GCF_041689005.1). GTDB lineage: Bacteria > Pseudomonadota > Alphaproteobacteria > Sneathiellales > Sneathiellaceae > Sneathiella. The sequence continues at coordinate 9,707 of NZ_JBDNHC010000013.1, read as the reverse complement.
CCAGGTGATCTCGCCGCCGTGGCGGGGGATAAGGCCAAGCCGGGATTGGCGATCCTCGTGCCAGCGGATGGGAATCCGGTATCCCTGCCGCAACATCGAGAAGTCATAGGCCACGTTCAGGTCCATGAGGATGCTGTAGGTTTCGGTTATCGCCATGTCATGCGCCATGGCCGGGGCGGGCAGGGCGATTTCCATATCTACGGTCTTGTGGCCCGCGCCATCGATCACCCCATAGCGCAGCCATGGCTTGTTCCAGTCGGCGCGAAAGGTGATCAGTTCCTGGCCCACCGGGTCAATCTTGGGATGCGCGGTCATGCCGCCCGAGAACCCGCCCAGAACAGTCGAGGCGCCCAGTGTTTCCAACTCAGCGGTGACTTCAACGGGCTGTCCACCTTCCGACAGGGCAAGAACGGCGCCCGCGTGGCGGATGACGTTGATATTCGGGTTTGAATCGATCCTGTGTTCGACGGTCTCGGCGCCGAAGTGAGCGGCCCAGTTTTTGGTCCGGACCCAGCGGTTCCGATAGACGAGCGCCTTGCCATCCGCAAAACTGACGCTGTGCAGCATTGCCGCTTCCGGCCACCAGTCGAGCACGTCATTGCCAACAAACTGGCCGCTGTAGGGGTTGGGTCCGTTGCGAAGCAGGGCGCCCTTGAGGTCACGCGGAATCTCGCCGGTTACGGCGGGCTCCAGGCATTCAACCTCGTCAGACACCGGGGCAAATGCGCCCTTGTTCAGACTGGCTGCACTCATTATCTGTTTCCAAACTCAGTGAGGCGGTGCTGGAATTCGGTCAGTTTTGGCGAACTCAGGGAATTGACGGGAAGGTCCCTGAGGGCATCCCGCAGGATGGCTTGCGCATCCGCCAGCAGATCGCGTCCGGCGGGTGTTATGACGGCGAGGCTTTGGCGCGCATCGCGCTCGCTCCGCTCCGTCGTTACACAGCCAATCTTCTCCAGCGGTTTCAAGGCGCGGGTGACCGCAGAGGCGGTGAGGCCGACCCTGTTGGCGAGATCAATCCGGGGGCAACCCGTCGGATTAGCCTCCGATAACGCCATTAGAAGCCGGTATTCGCTGAAGCTGACGCCCTTCGTGCTGGAGAGAATGCGATCCAGTCGGCGCTCAAGCGCGGACGCCGTATCCAGAAACTGGAGGACGGTTTGTTCTGTGTGCGGGGCGAGGTCTGATGTTTTCATTCCTGCTTTATACATGAGCACTCAAGTATTATGCAAGTATTATTTTTCGGCTCTATCTTTGGATATAAAATCTATTGTTCAACTAGCGGTAATTCAGGTCTACAAAGGACTATCCCCTGATCACAGTCCCATTCGCATCGCTCAACACCGCATCAAGGAACATCTGCGCCCGGTCTTCGGGCGCCGGGTGGCTGGCGGGGTCTTCGCCGGGGTAGGCGATGGCGCGGAGGCGGGTGCGGGTCGGGCCGGGATCGATGAGGTTGACGCGGAGCCTTGTCTTGGTAACCTCGGCGGCGTAGGTCTTCACCAGCGCCTCCAGTGCTGCCTTACTGGCGGCATAGCCGCTCCAGAACTGCTTGGTCTCCTCTGCCGCGGCGGCGGTGACGAACAGGGCGCGGCCCGCCTCGCTCTGGCGCAAGAGCGGATCAAGGGTGCGGATCAGCCGCCAGTTGGCATGGACATTGAGCTTGAACATCTGGTCCCAAAGCTCGGGGATATATTGCTGCGTCGGCATCAGCTTGCCAACCATGCCCGCGTTGCCAACAAGGATATCCAGCTTCTTGAACCGTTCCAGCAGCGGCGCGGCGAGGCCGTCGATGGCCGCGGTGTCGAACAGGTCGAGCGGGACAAGGGTGGCGCTGCCGCCGGCATTCTGGATGTCGTCATCGACCTCCTCAAGCCCGCCGACGGTGCGGGCGACAAGAATGACATGGGCGCCCTCGGCGGCGAATTTCCGGGCGACGGCGGCGCCGATGCCGCGCGATGCGCCGGTTATCAGCGCCGTTTTATCTTTCAAGGTAAGGGACATACGGATCTCTACTGAAGTGATGGATTAATATTTGTGGCTAGTAGCATTCCGTGAGAAGGGTCAGTTCCTTCTCGGCGCCATTCTCGTGATCGGTCAGCTCGATCGGGTATTCGCCGGTGAAGCAGGCATCGCAATATTGCGGCTGCGCGGCATTTCGGCCCTCTTCGCCCATGGCGGTGTAAAGCCCGTCGATGGAGATGAAATTGAGGCTGTCGGCGCCGATGAACTTGCACATCTCTTTGAGGTCAAAGCGGGCGGCGAGCAGCTTGTTGCGGCTTGGCGTATCGACCCCGTAGAAACAGGAATAGGTGGTTGGCGGGCTGGCGATGCGCATATGCACCTCGGTCGCGCCAGCCTCGCGCACCATCTGCACGATCTTGGTCGAGGTGGTGCCGCGGACAATCGAATCATCGACAAGGATGACGCGCTTGCCGTTGATCAGGGCGCGGTTGGCGTTATGCTTGAGCTTGACGCCGAGATGGCGGATCTGGTCCGTCGGCTCGATAAAGGTGCGGCCGACATAATGATTGCGGATGATGCCGAGATCGAAGGGAATGCCGGATTCCGTTGAATAGCCGATGGCGGCGGGGGTGCCGCTGTCCGGCACCGGGATGATGAGGTCGGCATCGACCGGATTTTCAAGCGCGAGCTGGCGGCCGATCGCCTTTCTCACATCATAGACCGAGCGGCCCTCGACGACACTGTCGGGGCGCGAGAAATAGATATGCTCGAAGATGCAGAAGCGGCGCGGCGGATTGTTATAGGGGAAATGGCTGTTCACGCCACTGTCGTCGATGACCACGACCTCGCCCGGTTCGACATCGCGGATGAAATCGGCGCCGATGATATCGAGGGCGCAGGTCTCCGACGTCAGGATATAGGCGTTTTCCAGCTTGCCGAGGACGAGCGGGCGGACGCCGAAGGGGTCGCGCATGCCGATCAGCTTCTTGCCGGTCATGGCAACCAGCGAATAGGCGCCGACAATTTTTGACATGGCATCGATCATGCAATCGACAATGCGGGTTTTCTTGCTGTTGGCGACAAGATGGATGATGACCTCGGTATCCATGGTCGACTGGAAGATGCTGCCCTCCTGCACCAGTCGCCGGTGCAGGGTCGCGGCGTTGGTCAGGTTGCCGTTATGGGCAACCGCGAGCCCGCCGTTGGCGAGATCGGCGAAAATCGGCTGGACATTTCGAAGGACCGTACCGCCGGTGGTGGCATAGCGGTTATGGCCGAGGGCGGCCTCGCCCTTGAGGCTCTTGATCACTTCTTCCGACGAGAAGTTATCGCCGACCTTTCCCATCGCCTTGTGGCTGTGGAAATGGCGTCCGTCATGGCTGACGATGCCCGCCGCCTCCTGGCCGCGATGCTGGAGCGCATGCAGGCCGAGGGCGGCGAGGGCGGCCGCCTCCGGATGGCCGTAGATGCCGAACACGCCGCATTCCTCATGCAGCTTGTCGTCATCGAAAGGGTTGCAGATATCTCTGGTTGAGAGAGGGTTGGTCATTTGACTTTTTCCTGCGTACTCTTGGTAAGGTTTTCCATTTGCTGTCGCGCCTGATCGTCATAGCCCTTGTCGAGCGCCTTAACGGCATCATCGACCGTGTTTTTCACGCCGTCCTTCACGTTGTCGGGCAGATCGTCATATGACTTTTTCAGGCGGTCCACCGTGCCTTCGTCGCTTTCGCGCGCAATATTCAGGTTCTCCTGCATGTCGGGCGGCAGCAGCCGGGCGACAAATGCACCGCTCCCCGCGACGATGGGTAGCATTCTCGCCTCCAGCAGCCAGTCCGACCGATCGCTGCGTGGAATAAACTGGACAAAGATCAGCCACAGAATCCCAAGTAGCAGAAAGCCGCGGGCAATGCCGAAGAAAATCCCGAGCGAGCGATCCAGTGCGCCGAGGCTCGATGCCCTGACCCTGTCTGACAAGGCATGGCTGATATAGGACAAAATGACAAGGGATAGTATAAAAATAACGGCCCCGGTCAAAATATCTGCAATCAGCAGGTTCAAAATGAACTCGCGCGCGAACGGCTGGGCGATGGGAAACAGGTACAGGCTGATAAAGACCGCGCCGATCCACCCGGCCACCGACAGCGTCTCCTTCACGAAGCCACGGAAAAAGCCGAATACCGCCGAGATCAGGAGAATAACGAGGATAACGGCATCGGCACCTTGAATGGGTAAGTCTTCCATGGCCTGTACTCTCTACTTTCCTATACTGCCTGGGATACGGGTCTGGTCTCTGTGAACAGGCTGACGATTTCCCGTAAATGTCCGACTTCGATGATTTTCATCGGGCTGTCCTTGATCTTGCTGCCCGCCGGAATGACAGCGCATTTGAAACCGAGTTTGGCCGCTTCCTTTAGCCGGGCGTCGGTCTGGCCGACGGCACGGATTTCCCCGGACAGGCCAATTTCGCCAAAAAACAGGCTGCTTTCCGGCACCGGCACGTCGGAAATGGAGGAGACCAGCGCCGCGACCACGGCAAGGTCCGCCGCCGGTTCCTGCACGCGCAAGCCCCCGGCCACGTTGAGATACACTTCCTGCCCGGCGAAGGACAGCCCGCAGCGGGCATCAAGCACGGCGAGGATCATGGCAAGCCGGTTTGAATCCCAGCCGACCACGGCGCGGCGCGGTGTTGCCTGCGGTGTGGGGGCGACCAGCCCCTGAATCTCGACCAGTAGCGGGCGAGTTCCCTCCATCCCGGCGAACACCGAGGCGCCGCTGATCGCTTTGCCGGGATCACTGATGAACAGGGACGAGGGGTTGGCGACTTCCTGCAGGCCATGGTCGGTCATTTCGAATACGCCGATCTCGTCGGTGGCGCCGAAGCGATTCTTGACGGCGCGTAAAATCCGGAACTGATGGCCGCGGTCACCCTCGAAATAAAGCACCGTATCGACCATATGTTCCAGCACACGCGGGCCCGCGATCTGCCCGTCCTTGGTGACATGGCCGACGAGAATGACGCTGAGGCCGGTCTTGCGGGCGAGGCGGATCAGTTCCTGCGCACTCGCGCGGACCTGCGCCACCGTGCCGGGGGCGGAGGGGAGATTATCGGCAAAGACGGTCTGGATCGAATCGATGACCAGCAGCTTCGGGATCTTCGCCTTCTCGACGCTGGTGATGATATCGCGGAGCGAATTGGCCGAGGCGAGCTGCACCGGGGCATCGGCAAGGCCAAGCCGTCGTGCCCGCATGGCAATCTGCTGCGTCGCCTCCTCACCGGAGATATAGGTGCAGGCCTCTCCCGCCAGTGCCATTTTCGCCACCGCCTGTAGTAGCAGTGTTGACTTGCCGATGCCGGGATCGCCGCCGATCAGGATCGAGGAGCCGGGCACGAAGCCGCCGCCGAGAACGCGGTCCAGCTCGCCGATGCCGCTATGGCTTCGCTTGTGCTCGGTCCGGTCGGCATCGAGGGCGGTAAAGACGATCTCATGGCCCTTGCCGAGGGTCAGGCCGCTTGGCACCGCGGAGGCGGCGGCCTCCTGCAGGATCGAGTTCCATTCCCCGCAGGCGTCACAGTGGCCCTGCCATTTGCGGTATATCTCGCCGCAATTTTGACAGGTGAACTGTTCGCTCGATCGCGCCATTAATCGTCCTGTAGTTTTCCGTTGTCGGGGCCCTCCTGGTAAAATCCGGGGCACCGTCTATGGTTTCAAAATATCCAGTTCTATCGGCCCATCGACATCCCCGCGAACGAACTGTTCAACATAGGGGTTGCCGGAGGTTTCAATCTCCGTGGCCGGGCCGGACCAGACCACGCTCCCCTTATAGAGAAGTGCAATCCGATCCGCAATTTTTTGCGCGCTTTCCATGTCATGGGAAATGGTCAGCGTGGTCGCGCCAAGCGCCTTCGTGCAGTCGCGGATCAGGTTATCTATGACATCGCCCATGATCGGGTCAAGCCCGGTTGTCGGCTCGTCGAAAAAGATGATCTCCGGATCGGCGGCAATGGCGCGGGCGAGGCCGACGCGCTTCTGCATACCGATGGACAGCTCGGCCGGGGTCTTGTCCGCCAGGTCGGGTCCGAGACCGACAAGGCTGAGCTTCTGAATCGCTATTTCGCGGGCCTTGCGCCGCTTCATGCCATGGGCCTGGATCAGCCCGAAGGCAACATTCTCCCAGATTGTGAGACTGTCGAACAGCGCCGCATACTGGAACAGCATCCCGGTTTTCAGCAGAATTTTCTCGCGCACCTGAGAGGGTTGGCCGATCATCGGCTGGCCATCGATGAAAATTTCGCCGCTCTCCGGGGCGAGCAGGCCGAGAATACATTTCAGCATGACCGACTTGCCCGTGCCTGAGCCGCCGATCACCACCACCGATTCCCCGGCGGCGATGGACAGGTTCAGGTTGTCGAGGACAACCTTGGAGCCGAAGGACTTGCAGACGTTTTTCAACTCGATTTTCGGCGAGGCGGTCATCTGCACCCTAGTCTGTCAGCAGCACGGTGAGGAAATAATCGCTGATCAGGATAAGCACGAAGGAGGAGACAACCGCATTGGTGGTCGCCCGTCCGACCCCTTGTGCGCCGCCCGTCGAATGAAATCCGTGATAACATCCCATCAGTGAGACGATAAAGCCGAAAAATGCCGCCTTGATAAGTCCCGAGACAACGTCGTTGACTTCCAGGTACTGGAATGTGTTGTTGAGATAGGTGCTGGGGTTGAACCCGAGCTTTTCAGTTGACACCAGAAAGCCGCCGGAGACGCCGATGATGTCGGCGACCAGCACCAGGATGGGCAGGGTGATCATGCCCGCCAGCAGGCGCGGGGCGACAAGATACTTGAAGGGGTTGGTGGACAGCGTGACCAGCGCGTCGATCTGCTCGGTCACCCGCATGGTGCCGATCTCGGCGGCGATGGCGGCGCCGACACGCCCGGCGATCATCAGGCCGCTCAACACCGGGGCAAGCTCGCGGGTGAGGCCGATGACGACGATAGTGGCAACCGCGCTCTCAGCATTGAAGCGCGACGAGCCGATAAAGATTTGCAGGGCCAGCACCATGCCCGTAAACAGCGCCGTCATGCCGACGACGGGCAGCGAATAATACCCTATATTCATGAGCTGGCGGAGGAACAGGCGGAGGTAGAAGGGCGGGATGACGCAATGACGGATGCTCAGGCCCGTGAATTTCGTGATCCGTCCGACCGATGCCATGAAGGCGATAAAGACCCGTCCGATTGTGGCTAGAAAATTCCATTCCATCGATCAGACCGCCGGTTCCAGATAGTCCCGGTGATACCGGTGCCCAAGGGCGGTCAGGATTTCATAGGGAATCGTTCCGGCGCGGGCGGCAATCTCATCGAGCGGAACCGCGCCGCCTATAAGATCGACAAAGTCACCCGGGCGGCAGTCCGCCCGCGAGATTTTGCTGACATCGATTGTTATAATATCCATGGAAACGCGCCCTATCACCGGTATTTTTATGTCGTTTATTGCACATTCAGCCTTGTTGCCAAGGGCGCGAAAATAGCCGTCCGCATAGCCGACGGAAACCGTAGCGATCCGGCTCATGCCCTCTGTCCGGTATGTGGCACCATAGCCAACCGGAAATTGACTGTCAACGTCCTGAACTTGCAGGATTCTGGCGCGTAAACGCACGACTTCCTTCATCGGGTTCGGCGCGCGCGCGGACGGATTGCCGCCGAACAGCGCGATCCCCGGGCGAACCATGTCAAAGTGATAGTCAGGGCCCAGAAATATCCCGGCGGAATTGGCGAGGGAGACTGGCGTCTTCGCGAGGGTACCCGGCAGTAATGCCCTGAACCGATGAAGCTTTTCAAGCTGTTCGCGGTTAAGCGGATGGTCCGGCTCATCGGCGCAGGAAAGATGGCTCATGACATATTCGATCTCGATTCCATCGAGACGCGAGGGGTCAGCGCCGAGGGTGCGGATGTCCGGCTCCAGCATGCCGAGCCGCGTCATCCCGGTATCGAGATGGAGGAGGGCCGGGAGAGGCCCGTGGATTTTCGCATAGGCGGACCAGCGCCGGATGTCATCGAGGGAATTGAGGACCGGGTCGAGGCGATGCTCTGCATAGACCGCCTCGGTGCCGGGGAGGACTCCGGCGAGAATATTGATTTTGGCTTCGGGCAGGAGACGGCGGAGCGTGATTCCTTCCGCCGGCAAGGCGACGAAGAAGCGGCTGCACCCGGCGGCGGCAAGGGCAGGGCCGACCCGCTCGATCCCGAGACCATAGCCATTGGCCTTGACCGAAGCGGCGCAGTCGGCGGGCGCGGCCCGGTCGCGGAGTTGCCGGTAGTTATCCTGCAATGCGCCTAGGTCGATGGTGAGATATGCTCCGGCAAGGGTGCGGTCCATGGATGCTCTGTCTTTCAAGCTGGCCGTCAATGATGCTCGGGCAGATAGTCGTCGGAGACATAATCGCCAAACCGGGTGAATTCGGGCTTGAAATGCAGTTTGATGATGCCGATCGGGCCATGGCGCTGCTTGCCGATAATGACCTCCGCCAGGTTATGGATGCGGGCCATGCGTTCCTGCCAGTCAGCATGCTCGGGCGTGCCCTCGGAGGGCGCTTTTCGTTCCTCGTAATAGGCTTCGCGATAGACGAACATGACGACATCGGAATCCTGCTCGATCGAACCGGATTCACGCAAATCCGAGAGCTGCGGGCGCTTGTCGTCGCGGTTTTCCACCTGACGGCTGAGCTGGGAGAGGGCGATGACCGGGATATCCAGCTCCTTGGCGATGGCTTTCAGCCCTTGCGTCACTTCCGATATTTCCTGTACCCGGTTGTCGGTGCGCCGTCCCGATCCCTTCATCAGCTGCAGGTAATCGACGACGATCAGGCCGAGGCCGTTGCTGCGTTTGAGGCGGCGGGCGCGGGTGCGGAGCGCGGCGATGGAAAGCGCCGGGGTATCATCGATATAGAGCGGCAATTCCGACAGCATGGCGCTCTGCGGGACCAGCTTGTTGGCAAACTCATCGTCAGACAGGTCGCCGCGCCGGAGCTTTTCCGAGCTGATCTCGGTCGCCTCCGCGAGGATACGGCCGACCAGCTGCTCGGACGACATTTCCAGCGAGAAAAAGCCGACGACCGCGCCTTCCTTGCCACCGCTATTGCGATGGGCCTTGGCGGCGTTATAGGCGATGTTGGTGGCGAGGGAGGTTTTCCCCATGGACGGCCGGCCGGCAAGGATCAGCAGGTCGGACTTGTGCAGGCCGCCAAGCTTGGCATCCATGTCTTTCAGGCCCGTGGTTACGCCGACCAGATTGCCGTCGCGCTGAAACGCTTCCTCGATCGATTTGAGTGCCTCATTGACGGCGACGCGGACCGGTGTCAGCGCGCCTTCATGGGCGCCGTTCTCGGCAAGGCTGAATAGTTTCTGCTCGGCATTCTCGATCTGCGATTGCGACGTTTCCTCAAGGTCCGAATCATAGGCCGTATTGACGATATCCTCGCCGAGCAAAATAAGCTCGCGGCGCATGGCAAGGTCATAGATCAGCCGCCCGTAATTCTCGGCATTAATGATGGTCGTCGCCGACGCGGCAAGGCGCGCGAGATATTGCGAGCCGCCGATATCCGCGAGCGCGCTGTCATGATCGAAATAGGATTTGAGCGTGACCGGGTCAGCAATTTCGCCGCGCTCGATGAGGATGGTTGTCGCCTCATAGATGCGGGCATGGACGGCTTCAGCGAAATGTTCGGGCAGAAGGAAGCCTGAGAC
>NZ_JBDNHC010000012.1:0-11952 GCF_041689005.1 Sneathiella sp. | reverse complement strand
TGGCGCATCCAGAGGAAGTGCCTATTGGGTTCTAGACAGGCTTGAGGAAGGTGGCTTTATTACCCGCGATAAGAAGCGCTCGATAGAAAAAGTGGAGTGGAAAGAGGTACTTACGACCTGGACAGCTGAAAGTGACTTCTTCAAAACAAGCACCACCACAAGTTACATTGCCCCTAGAGGCCTGGAGCAACTGATTGTAGATCTAAAGACAATCGACAAGGAGCTTTATGCGGCCACGGGGACAATTGCAGCTGCTGGTTATCACAGCTCTGCTGGCTTATACACAGCCATGCTTTATTCAACCAACCCCGAAGCACTGGCAAATAAGTTAGGCATTAGACAAACCGACCGTGGAGCCAATGTGATACTGGCCTATCCAAATTCAACTGGTCCGTTTCAAAGGACCACTGAATTTGAGGGTATGAGAATCGTGAGTGCTCCACAGACCTATCGTGACCTTATGAGCGGCCCAGGTAGAAACCCAGAAGAGGCAAAGAACTTATTAGATTGGATGGTGCAAAACGATGGTATTTGGCGCAAATAGCACTGATGTAGTAGCTAGGCGTGCGCTAATGGGAGCGCTCGAGACTTTGCAACCGCACCTTGACTCATTGATCCTGGTTGGCGCTCAAGCCGTTTACCTAAACTCCAATCACATCGAACTACCGCTAGCCCCTGCGACCTCAGACGCTGATATTGCTTTTGACACTAGAAGCTTGGAAGTAAGCCCTGAGATTGGAAAGCTATTGCGTGAAGCGGGTTATTCGCCAAATGAGACGGCAAAAAACCCGGGCCATTGGATAAATGCTGAAAGGGTTCCCCTTGACCTTCTTCAGCCAAGAATTCTTAGCAACCGAGGACCTAAATCCAGAGCCGCAGATCTCGGCCCTCATGGCCGAGATGTTCTTAGAATCACCGATGGACTAGATAGTGCCTTGATTGACAATTCAGTTTTGACGATCTCATCCTTCGAGCCCGAAGACCCTAGAAGTTATCAAATAAAAGTTGCTGGCCCAGCCGCCCTAATCATTGCAAAGACCGCAAAGATAGGCGACCGACTTATGGGAATCAGTGAAAGACTCACAAGTAAAGATGCTCACGATGTTTATCGGCTACTACTAGCCACGCAAACTGAACTCCTCGGCCAACTATTTGAGAAACTTCTTTCCAACCCACTCAGTGAAATTGAGGCTCAGACAAACCTGAGTGCTTTTGCTCAGCTCTTCGCAAAATCTCAAGACGCTCCCGGAAATCAGTTGGTAGCGGAGGCTGCCAAAGGCATCGAAGATGCAGACCTGCTCATGGCATCATCTTGGGCATTGGCCTCGGACTTAGTTGAGACACTGGGGTGAACAGCAGGAAGATAGAGGGGTTAGCCTCCCGGAGTTTGTCGAGGCAGATGAGGACCAGTGGGACTTTAGGCGGCTAGTGTGACATCAGTTGATGGGCCCTTCATTTCGGTGGTCGTCAGGGGTTTGTTGATCCAGGTCGTGCCTGGCAGGGCGAGGATCTTGGGATCTGAGTTGGTGGAGAACCGGTGAGGGTGCGCGGAGCGAGCGGTTGCCATAACTACGGAGCAGTCTTTGGCCATGGCGGCCGCGAGGCCAAAGCCCAACACTGGTCCATGATCCTGGCCGACGCCCGGGCCCGGAACGCTTCACCACAAGTCAAGACCCGCAGATGCTCGCTATCTCGACGACAGCGTGGATCAATGATCCAGCCGAAAGGATCGAGCAGCAACTAGTCGCCTAAACTACCGCCGGACACATTCGCCTGAACAAATTCCGGATTCGATAAATCGAAATGATCGTAGGCGAAGGCTGTCTGTGCAAAGAGAGCCATTCCTCCTTGAGCTTATAGTGTTGCTTTGTATAAGCGAGGTTGGTGGTCTCGGCATGCGTGACGAACCGCTATGAAGCATTCGGGAAGCCGTTAAGACGAAAAAGAGTGCTTGCAAGGCCAACTTGGCCTGTCACAATGGGCCTCATAAGTGAAAGGAGGTCAAGAATGATTCAGCTCGAAAACACTAAGGTCTATGTGGGCTCCAGGGATGACAGTCGAATCCGCAGCAATCCATCGTGGGCGGTAGTCAACACAGCCAAGACAGTCCATATTGAAGTGAAGGGCTGGAGCAACGCGCCTCCACGTGACCATCCCGACTATCTTGCCTTTGAAGAAGGCCAGTTTCTTTCGTTCAACTGGGTCGACGGCGCTGCGCGCATGTATGACTGGAGTGGACCCGAAGCCTTCGTGCGCGCACTTGATTTCATCGATAAGTGGTACGAATCCAAGACCATTTTGATCAACTGTGACTTGGGTCAATCTCGGTCACCAACAGTGGCTTTGCTCTATTTGTCCAAGCGGCTACATCTGATTCCGGATGATTCGTTCGTGAACGCCCGTGCAGCATTTCAGGGTCTCTATCCGGGCTACGCTCCGGCAGGTATTGCCGATTACGTCGCGACACATTGGGCAGAAATCAACTAGATTGCTGATTCTGTGAATCACAGCGAACTGCATCACTGGCGAGATTGACGCTCTCGAGCAGCAAGATCCAATCAATGGATCTTTGTTTTAGGCTGTAGCGACATCACCAAGGAGAGCAGTGCAGGCCTCGATTACATACTCAGGCACCGCATCAAAGTCTCGAGGGTTGAGCTGCATCACGTACTCGTTCTCGATATGGAACGACTCGTTGATGAACTTCCGGAATGCACTGTCGCCGCTCAAACCTTCGGGGTTTAGCTCTGACATGATTCGGAACAGTTGGATCTTTTCGTATCCCACATCGGTTGCCTCGAACCTCGCCTTCAGTACAGCTGGGTCGCGTAGCCCTTGAATCATCCCTGCGTAGTCGAAATCTGGAATCATCTCGCGAATCTCTGCCGTGGCAGCAGCGACCTCAGTGCCGCTTAGCGGCTCTCGTTCTCCACCGTTGCCTCGACGATCTGGCACATCCCGCAAGTGAAGCAGGCTGGACAGGATGTCGTATTCCCCACCGTGCTCACCGTGAATCTCATATTTCCGACGCAGATAGATGCACTTGATGACATCGTCAGACGACGACGCGATGTTTGCATCGCACACTTGCGAGAAAGTCATAATGTCATCTTTCTCGATGAGCTTCTCGCTGACAACGCCTGCTCTACTGCTGAGGAAATGCACGACGGGATTTGCTGCTTTGAACTGATCCGCCGTGCCACTTCTGAACATATCGATCGCGGGCTCGATGTCGTGAGTGAGCAGAAGTGTTGTGAAACCACAAATGCCGTCCCGTTTATGGAATAGCTGATGAAAAATGGCAAACTTCTTGGTCTTGTCAAAGCTCGAAACTGGGTCGTCCAGGACAACTAGGTCTGGACGCTCGCTACGAACGTGATGCATGAACAGCACCAACGCAAAGGCATTTCGCTCACCAAAGCTGAGGTGACGTGATGCTGACTCAAGATGACCTGGCTCATCCTTGTGCTCAAGGATCATTCGATACGAGTCCTCACTGGGTTCGATTCTTACCGAGTATCTATATCCGGCTGACATGAGGAACTCATTGATCCCATTCTGGTTGCCTTTGATGAGTCGAGCAACCATCGTCTTCTGTATGCCAATGCGAGCCCTAATGCTGTTGATTTCGCTCGCGACTTCATCGAGCTTCTGATTGATTGGATCAACAACCTCGCGCGTTGCATCAGAGTCCAGGGATGGTAGATGAGCCAGGTTAACTTTCAGGTTACCGAGAGCCTCGCCAACATTCTCTTCGTCGCGAAGCGCATGGAACGACAGCCCACGCAGGGCCGTCAGTTTGTCGAGCAAAGTTTTTAAATCGCCACTAAGGGCCGCGATGAATTGCTCCTGATCAGGAGACAATTCTGAGATCAGTGTTGTCAGATTCTTAAGATCCGATAAGTATTTCGGCTCGAAATAGCGGCCGAGTCGAGCGATTACGCCTCCCAACGCGCTCATATTCTTGACCGCGGCTGACTCGAATTCTTCGGAGACCATCTTTGCCGGGTCCATATTTACGTCCTTGGTGGCGCAAAACGGGCAGTTGAGCGATTTACCGAGGAATGCGGCGCCTTTTGACTGCCATGTGATCCAGTCCGCGGGATCATCACCTTGAAGGAAATCCGTGTAGCCCCGAAGCGGCTCCGGGATATTCGTCAGCTTTCCCCCGATGCCTAAAGCCTTGCGGCCGCGGCTGTTTTTTGCAATCGCACCTGTTGCATTGACTTTGAACGCGTCACTGAGGTCGGTGAAACCCTTAACCGCTTCCTCAAACTCTGGCTGCTCGGAAATCGTGTCTTTCAGTTCTTCAAACATGGACGCGATGTCTTCGATCCCTTGTTTGTACTCATCTGTGTTGATGAAGATTTCGAAGCTGTTCTTCAGAACCTCGTCGCGCTGAAACACGAACTGCGAAACGTAATTGTCGTCAAAGGTGAGCACGTTCAGGATTTCATCCGCCCCGACAACCGTTGGCTTTGGATGACCGCTACCCGCTCGGTATTTGAACGGGAGTAGCTCTTCCAGCGCATCATCACCTTGCGAATGAAGAACGAGGGCATTGGCGATAGTGCTCTTGCCGATGCCGTTCGGCCCATACTTGATATTTAGCGCCGAACTCCGAAGCGAGATCTGCGCTTTAGTAATGCTGTTGCAATCAGTGATGGTGATCTCGTAATCGCGAGGCAGCTGTTCAGTGTTCTCATTCGTCATTTTTTCACTTAGTGGCATGATGCTCCTGACTGTAACAGCGTGGGCAGCGACGTCAAGAGCGAGCAGGTCGACAACCTATTGCAGGCGTTACAACACCTTCTGCACATTCCACAGCCGTCAGGGTTGAGCCGAAAATGCCCGAAATGACGCACCAATGTCAGATGCCTTTACGGGACTGGAAACACAATGACAGAGTCAGATGACGCAGACTATGAGCTCGTCGGATCGATTAGTCAACAGCAAAAGCGGCTTAACGAAGGTCAGATCAATCAGGTGGTCAACAGCTATCGGGCTGAGGCTACGGTGTACAAGCTGGCGGAAGAGTTCGAATGTCACCGCAATACAACTAGCAGCCATCTCAAGACGAACAAGGCCGTTATGCGGCTTACTCCACCAAGCACCAATCAGATCGACGAAATGGTTCGGCTATATAAGTCTGGGTTGTCACTCGCCAAAGTCGGCTCCCGGATCGGATTCCCCACCCAATCAGTAGTCCGATACTTGCGCGAACGTAGTGTTATGTCTCGGAACTCACATGGGCATGAGGCCGAATGAGATTGCAATTAACATTAGATATGTTTGCCTGTACTCACTCGTCAATAGCTATTCGGACTCGGATCTCCAATCTGGTGCCGAGAACAAGCCATCCGTAGTCGTCCATTCAGTAGATCGGTTCGGATAGCTTCGAGGGGGCTTAGGTCCTTCGTAGACCCAGCGCTCATCAATATCCTTCGTGCCCCCAGCCCCAAGCACCCAGCCAGATATAGTTCTTCGCCAGGCGTACCAACGCTGCCCATCTGGTGAGACGGACATCTCGACACCGTGTTCATCAGGAAGATCGAACTGCCCACGGCGTCCGATAGCGGCCAGAATGTCCGGGTTGTAGTGATGAAGTCTGTTTCGGTGCTGCCCCATCTGAAACATTGCGAGTTGATCAAGGAGTTTTTTCGTTCCTTCAAATTCGCGCTGGTCAAGTCGTCGACCATCCTCACTTACCCCATCAACGCCTGCATTCTCACGAAGACGCTTGACAGCGGCCCTCTTCTTCGTTGCTGCCGCTCGAACACTTGAGCGGTACTCGCCCATTACTCGTCGTGCTTCTGGATATGTAGTCAGGCTTGCGATCTCGTAAAGCCAGTGGCCCGTGAAGTTTGATGCGTAACGCACACTGCCCCGGAACCCAAGCAAGATCGCCATCCTCGCCTTCCAGTGCTGCGTTTTGCGGTCATTGAAAAATTTCAAGGCGACAAAAAGTGACTTGCATGCAGCGTAGAACGCAAGAACATAGATGAATGGCAAAAGCGCGAGCGGTAGCCAAATCGACATGGCCAAGGTGAAACCAATACCTGCAAGCTCCTCGATATTCGTCCAACTGTTTACGAGCTCGGCAGTCGTCACAGCCATGAGAAATAGCCCGATCACGACAAGTAATCCGTCCATGAACCGGGCGATAACGAGAGACTTACCACCCTGATGCTTAGCAAAGACAGACATCATTACCGCAAACGAAGCGACAGTTTGAATGACAAGTTCTCCGATAATACTGAGTGACGCTAAATTGACGTAGAAAACGAGAATGGCGGACAACCCAAGTACATCGCGCAGGGTCTTCCGTGTGAGACTCCCGCCATCGCTGGTGCTTGTCGCGTTGAAAACCATTGGGAAGCCGACCGTGAGCGCGATCAGAATTGCATCCTTCAGAAGATCTGTACTCCAAGCGCCTACAAGGAGCGCCAGCCATACCACGAACCCCGCATACGCTAGATATGGCAGCAGCACCTTGACGATCGATCGACGAAAAAGCGCTCGGATGACTCCTCGGAAGCACTTCCGGAAGTCTGCTCTGGTCAATGCCCAGAGGATGACGACTCCGATGAGGATGAGGGTAGCGATCTCGCGATTGGTCATCATATATCGCTGATTATGACAGCAGTCACCGACTCGTCAAGCACAGCCGATATTCGATTCGCCGCGGCCAATGCCCATGACGCGATTGAAATGATCGATAGCAAGTAAGAGTGAAGCGACAGCTTCCCTCTGCAGAAGTCTCGCTTCCTTCAGCATCGCTACTATGCCTCTCGCCCAGCGATTAGCTCAGTACAGTCGCGAAAATCTTCGCCTAGCTTCCTGGTGCGCCTGTCCAGGGTGAGCTTGCCTTTAGAGTCTCGGTCAGTCCAATAAGTACCGGACACTCGTTTTGCAGGGTTTCCAATAACCGTGAGCACCCCGGAGCCATGGTGACTAGGGCTGCGCTTCGGCAATGCGACGTCTGGCTCGTTCGTATACATATAGTGAAGAAGCCAAGTTCCGTCTTCTTGGACGACGCGAGCCATCGATGACTTGGATTTCGACTCATCAGAAATGAGCGTGATACTAGCGTGAGTGCTGGTCTGCCTAATCACAACGTAGACCGTCTTGATTGGTGGGGCCTTCTTATTAACCGGGTCAATCCACAATGACTCAAGCTGCGCTTCCCAGGTACCACTAACATCGCGAGTCACTCCGGGCAGCATCTGCGCTAATCGTGTTCTCCAAACCCACTTATTCCAAACTGCGAGAGCGATCGTAACCACAAGCACTGCAATCGATAAGTTTCGCAAGATACTGATATCGGCGGAGCCAGTCGTGGCCCAGGACCCAACTACAAAAACCGCAGAAACGAGGACTGAAATCACGCGAATCAGAATCCCGCCGATCATTCGAACCCCATATATGTCCAAGCTGTACCAGCGAAAACATGAACCTGTTCTCGTGTCCACTTCTGTGAAGTAAAGAAAAGATACTTCGCATCATTGACCTCGAGCCATCGTTCTGACTCGACGGTGGGCTCAGCCCCCAGCGTGTGATTAAAGATGTGGGCTAGGCAGCCCTGCATAACGCCTCGCCAAGTTGTTCGGCCAAAATACTCGTCAGGGCAGTTATAGATCAAGCACTCCATTAGATAAGACGGCAATTCATTACAGACTCCGGCTGCCACCATGGAGTTCTCAAGACGTTTCAGGATACGAACTGTCTTTTTGTAGTAAGTGCTGGTCCTCTTGTTCTTGTTCGTGCCGTTTCTTAGCTGCAGTTTGGAATAGTTTTCAGTGAAACCCCCGCTCTTCTTGAAAACCCGCGTTCCTTCACGTGTGCACCCTCCCGCGAAATACTCAATGAGGTGAAAACACGGAACGACATCTGCATCGACGCGCACTGTATTCGAATTCACGCGCAAAGCGGTTGAACCGGAGGAATCGACCGCGCCGGGAAACTGCGCACGCAGCGCCGCTTCCACTTGCGAACGTAAGTACGCAGGAGTCCAGATGCCTGTGTAGGGAGAACCTGAGTGGTTTTCGTTTGGATCTTTATCGTCGATATAGATGACCTCAGTGCACTCAACTGCTATGTCTACGTCACTGTCGCTTCGAACATTCGTGTTGTTTGCATAGGAACCCTTTGCGTAAACCGAGTATGAAGCACCTTGGAAGGCATCGTGAGCAGAGATTGCTTCACGAATCATCTTTTCTGTGCGAGTTTGCTTCTCTTCTTCGGTTGCGCTTGACGGGCCAGTCCAGCCCGCAAGCTGGTCTTCGCTAATTGTGGCCATTTAATCTTTCCCTCCTGAGCTCAGCCCAAAGAACCGTTCGAAGAAATCACTGAGCTGTCCAAGCACGCGTTGTTTCTTCTCACCGTGTCCACCCTCCGCCGAAAAACGCGAGGCCGGTGGAAGCACTTTGGTGATGGCCGTGCCGGTAGTGTGAATCTGACCGTCACGGAAGGCACTCTCGATGAACGCGCGAGTAGCGTCGGGGCGAAGGTTCTCGCTCTTGATGATCGAGGCGGGTTCTTCTTCACGGCGCGCGAGCACGAACGCGACCCACTCCTCGTCGACGTTGCCCTTGGCAGAGATCCGGTCGACGAAGGCTTCGATCAGTTCCTTCTTATTACGGAGCGACGGCGAGGCGTCGATCGCGCGGGTTATCTCAGTTCGGATCTCTTTGTCGTCGCCATCGCCGTGTTCGTCGCAGTACTTCTGCACGAGCATCAGGATGGAGTCCACGTTGATCGCGACCTGCTTGATCAGCTCGATTTCAAAGACGACGTCGTCGATGATCCGCTCCTTGCCCTCTTCATCAACGCGGCGGAACTCTGCATACAGGTCGAGGTAGACATTGCGGTAGTCCTGCCCCTGCGGAACGGTGAGCAGCTGGTCTCCGACGAAACCTTCGAACGAAGTCAGGATGTTCTGCAGACGCAGGATTGCCCCGAACAGAGCAATGAAGTCTTTCTGGGCGTCTTCGCCCACAATTGGTGTGCCTAGCGGAAACTGGCTCAGCAGCTCCTGCACCTTGTCGGCATACTCGCTGTAGTACTCGCGGTGCGGCTTCAGTACCGCGGTCAAGGTGTTGGAGTTCGCCGCTTCTTTTTCGAAGCGGTCGTACTCACGCATCGTCTGGTATTCGAGATCTTTGCGGTCAACGACGAACAGCACCTTGTCCACGCTCGGCAGGCGAGACGCCAGCTGCGTTGCCTTAAAAGATGTCCGCGTCTTACCCGACCCCATTGTGTGCCAAACGTAGCCGCCAGCAGCGAGAGTCCCGAGCTTCAAGCTATTCACTTCGAAGTCATCAAACAGACTCTTCAGGTCGTCTTCGCTGTCAAAGCCAACGGCGGATCCCTCGATGTTGGCGAAGACTCGCTGCAGAGTTTCGTTGAGATTTTCCTCGTTTGCAGCGTGCTTTCGGACCTTCTGAACGAGAAAAGACGGAAGGATGTAGAAACCGTTCTCCGTCACCGTCTCGCGGCGACCAAACTCGGCCTCGGCATTCGCGAGACTCGTGTAGTCGAACTCCGGATCACCAGCTTTGCGCTCCTGCTCGTTCTGGTAAGCAGTGAGGCTTTCGGAGATTAACCGGTAGAAGAGCATTCCGAGTACATAAGACTTGAAGTCCCAGCCATCGACGTTCCCACGAAAATCATTCGCGATCCGCCAAATCGTCATATGAAGCTCGGCACGCTGAGCTTCCTTCGTAGTAGGAGCCATCACCGCGCCACCACCCTCAAAGACGGGCTCGTCAAAACTGATTCGTGCGTCATTTGATAGGTCATCTCGTTCGTACTCTCCTCCATAACAAGGTGTGTTCGTTAGTTATCCATAAAGCTTGCTCTCAGGCTACCGACTAGTGCAGACATAAGCACTGTCCCACTTCGGGTGATTCACCTCCGGGAGAAACCTCGAACCGGTTATCGAATTCTCCTCACTGATTTCTCCTCACTGATTTCTCCTAGTACATACACCACGATCAGCACTTTTACTGAACTGTAGCCCCTCGACCAGGAGCCCTAGCGGTACCCGTTCCACTCCTTCACAGTTGCTCAAAGACTGTAAAACACTGCGCCCGTACAATGATTTGAGATCTCTGGAGAGTGGTTAGGCCTGTAGCGCTGGCGTTAAAACTTGTAAGCGTCTGTTGGTTGGCAACATGTTCGCAGGCGGCCCCGCCGGCACAAGACCAACGCTAAAACAGCAACTGACACAATCCCAATAATTAGTTTCTCCATGACTCCCCAATTCTCCAATTGCTCTTCAGCTAGCTACTGCAACTTATGCCCCTCAAACAAAGCGGAGAATAAGGAGCAGCAAATTATGACCGGACAGACGTTAAACCACTAACCCCTCTGCCGAAGCAGAGGGGTTAGTGGTTATTAAACTAGTGGTTATTAGATAACCAGATAGTTGCGACTACTTGGTTAGTAGTGGGATTGTCTCTATTAATACGCGGTCAATGAAGATTCTCACCTGAGCCTCATAACCAACACCGGTGAATTCAACATGACGATAAAGGATGTATACCGCTGCCGAGATTGATTCAACAATCACCCAATCGTTACCAACCGTTGCAGATAGCCGCTTCCCGTCATAGTTCAGTGCCTAGAGAACAACATATCCCTTGAAGGACCCGGCGTTGATCCTTGAACCGGAGCTGCCGGCAGCTGAATCAACAGCAGCAATCAAAAAACACTGGTGGGTGACAATGTAACCACTGCCATAGAGAATCTTTGGATCCTTGAGCCCAGCAGTCAGCTACCGCCTGCGGGCCCGGCCCTGCGTGTCAGGATCGAGTGAGGCCAGCAGCTAATAGCAAGTCCGCCGTATCGCAGGGCGAGAACTAGGAACTGATTCACCATGTCCAACCCATCGATCAGCGTCGTGCACCACGATAGTCCTATGAACAACAGCATCCCCGAGGGGCCAAGGTCGGGTGGTCCGACGCGGCGGCGTTCGATTACTCCGGCCCAGAAACTTGTCCATCTTGCCGCTTACGATGTTGCGATTGCCACAAGCAAAGGAGGGGCGTATCTGCGTGAGCAGGGCATCTATTCGTCCCAGACCACCGAATGGCGAAAGCTGCGCGATGCCGGCGTGCTAGAGGGCAAGCAGCCCGGGGAGAAGATTGGCAAGCTCACCCCGGAACAGGTTCAGATCGCCAGGCTCAAACGGAAACTGGAGTTGACAGACCAACGCCTGGCCACGACGGAGGTGGCGTTGGAGATCATGTCAAAAATGCACGAGCTGTTGGAAAATCTTTCCAAGAGCTCGCGGGACGAACCACCGCAGACGAAACAGTAAAAGCCAGCTATCGGGAGCTGACCGCCCGCGGCATCTCCACCCGCACGGCCGCAACACTGGTCGGTCTTCCTCGGGCCACCGCCACCCGCGCCCCAACGACACCCATGCCCAGGGTTTCGATGGTGCCGGCGAATAAGCTCAGTTCGATTGAGCGGTCTGAGATTCTCGTCCTCGTGAATTCGCCTGATTTCGTGGATCTGCCCCCGATTCAGATTTACGCCCAGTTGCTCGACGCCGGCGTCTATCTGGGCTCGATCTCAACGATTTACCGGGTGTTGAATCAGAATAAGCAAGTCAAAGACCGTCGTCGACAGGCCCGTCACCCGGCCCGCGCAGTCCCGGAACTGGTCGCCACGGGGCCCGGCCAGGTGTTCAGCTGGGACATTACCAAGCTGGCTGGCCCCGTCAAGGGCAAGTACTTCGATTGCTACGTGATGATCGATATTTACTCGCGGTATATCGTTGGCTCCGCAGTCCATGCGTCCGAATCCGCGGTGTTAGCGGCAGAGATGATGACGGACACCTTCGCCCTTCACGGCACACCACAGGTTGTTCACGCCGACCGGGGAACCTCGATGACGAGCAAAACCGTCGCCGCGTTACTGGCCGATCTCGAGGTCACCCGCTCG
>NZ_JBDNHC010000011.1:0-37180 GCF_041689005.1 Sneathiella sp. | reverse complement strand
TTCAACAACAAAAGACTGCTTGAGCCCATCGGCAACATCCCGCCTGTAGAAGCCGAGAAAAACTATTACGCCATGCTGGACGAAACCGATATGGCAGCGTAACTTAAACAAAATTGCCTCCGGCAATCCCGGGGCGGTTCAGTCGTGTATCGAGATGAAGATGAAGGGGAGGTTTCCTTTGCCTTGCATTTGACAATCCTGGATATTGATTTACCGCCTACCTCGTAAACAATGGTCGCGATTTAAAATTCGAAACCCGGTCCGCTATACCTGGCCGGGTTTTTATTTTGTTAACCATTCTTGTTTAATTTCCTCTGATGGCGCAGTTAAAAATTATACGGTATTTTATCCTGTTTCTGACGTTACTGTCCGCAGCGGGCCCGCTTGCCCGGGCAAATGAAACCAAGATGATTGTGCTTGAGATTTCTGGAGATCCCGGCGCCAAGTTCAGCGGAGACTGCCATCTTTCCTCGCGCTTAGGCGTGGAAAAGCGGTACCGGATAGCGGGAGAGACGCCGGCTAAATATTGGCTTCCCGCTGACGTTATCCGGTGCAGTCTTGCCAAGCAGAACATTCAAAACCGTCTGGTTGCCAGGATTTTACGAAATGATAACGTTGAAATTGTCCAGACTGGGCCGCCACCCCTTAAATGGCTTTCCATATCCAGCAGTAGCGGGGGACGGGCACCAAAAGGCCTCGCTTCGGCCTCCCGTCCTCTATGGCAGTAACCCATTCATGCACTAGAATGTGACGGGACGGCTTCGACACAGATGCCGTGCTCAAGCTGAATCGTCGCGTGGTCAATTTCGAACTCAGACAGTAAATAGGTGGTAATCAATTTCAGCGTGGTTTCTAGATCTGCCTTCGCGTCGACCTGGACATGCATAGTGACAATTGGCTTTTCAGCGGTAAGCGACCACGCATGCATATGATGGACATTCAGAATTTCAGGTAAATAGGCAACGAGCTTGTCCCGAATCAATTCCATATCAAGATGATCCGGGGTACCTTCAAGCAGGATATGCCCGGACCGCCGGACAAGTCCATAGGCACTTTTTAGAATTATGAGCGCAACCAACACCGATAGCAGCGGGTCTGCCGCTGTCCAGCCACTCAGCAAAATAATGATTGCGGCCGTAATCGCGGCCACGGATCCCAGCAAATCCCCAATCACATGAAGCAGGGCACCCTGCATATTGACATTATCTTTGTCTCCTTTGTGCAACACCAGAAAACCAACGATATTGATAACAAGTCCGCCAACGGCGATCATTAACATCGGGCCAGCCAGAACCTCAGAAGGATGAAGCAGCCTGCCCATGGCTTCAAAGATGATCCAGCCAGCGATGAAGAACAATGTGACGCCGTTGGTAAAGGCAGCCATGATCTGAAACCGGTGGTACCCGTAGGAACGTTTCAGATCAGCAGGCTTTTTTGCCAGTCGTAAGGCAAACCAGGCAAGGCCGAGGGCCGCGGTATCGGAGAGCATATGCCCGGAATCCGCAATGAGCGCAAGCGAACCAGAGAACAAGCCGCCAATGGCCTGCAGCAGCATATAGCCGCCCGTCAGACACATTATCCAGAAAATGCGCCGCTCACTATCGTCGGTAACGGTGGGTGCGTGATCGTGGCTGTGGGCCGAATGATCGTTTTCAGAATGTGAATGGGTCATTAATCAATTAGATAGGGACGGTGCATGCCCTGTCCAGTAAAAATTCTTAATCTCTCGAAGAAGTTGCGATCGAAAAATGCCTGCGTGTAGTTGTTAAGCAAAAGCCGTAGCGTTACAGCGAAGTACAGTATCCTGTTTATTGTTTTCATTCGACCAAAAAATACTGTTATTCGTTTCTTTAAACGTTAACTGCCTAATTTAAGACAACTTTATTCCGTAACATTAATTAGGCTGCGGAAGGGGTATGGAGTTGACTCTCGAAATTATACTCCTATCTGAATGAACACATGACTATTTTCCCTTGTAGGGAAAGAGCTTTGTGGTGTGTCGGGGCATTGCGGTTGTATATCGGGCTAGTCCGCACTAATATGAAGTTGACGATGTTTTAATATCAATTTTTACTTTGAATAAAAGTCGAGGGGATGAAAATGAAGAATACGGTTACATTCGCAATTCTTGGAGTTGCCTCTCTTGCCTTGGCGGCCTGTGGTGGGCAGCTAGAAAAGGCGGAACGTTTAAGTCCAACTGGAACGACATTCCAGCAGGAGCTTTATACGGGTTATATCGAACTGGCAAAATCGGAATATAACGAAGGCGATTATATTGATTCAGATCGTTTTGCCAAAAAAGCAATGGCTGCAACCAGAGGCGAACAGGTCGAACCCTATCATCCTGAAGAATGGCATCTGTCTGCTGATCGGGAACCCGTTTTGATGGGCGCTCGTGAACGTCTGATGACGGCACTCGATGCTGGCGCTGCCGATAAATTTCCCAATGAAGCTGCTCGTGCCCAGCTAAGTTTTGATTGCTGGGTTCAGGAACAGGAAGAAGACCGCCAGCCAAAAGACATTGCGGCTTGCCGGGACGCCTTTATTATGGCGATGGACGGGATCGACAAGATGATGGCCCCCAAGGTCGAAGAAAAGGTTGTCGTTATTGAAAAAGCTCAACCCGCCATGATGGCACCGAAGTCTTTCGAAGTGAATTTTGCGTTTGACTCCTCGACACCACTGCCTGGTTCGAAGGACGAGATCACTGCAGCAGCCAAATATATGAAGGATTTTAAAGATCCGAAAATAACGATTGCTGGCTATACGGATACGGTCGGTACCGTTGAATATAATGACAAGCTTGGTGAACGCCGTGCGGAAGCTGTTGCCTTTATGGGAATGGACATGGGCATGGAGCCCAAGCGGATCATTATGCGGAGTTATGGTGAGAAAGATCTGAAGGTCCAGACACCTGAAGGTACGCGCAACGCTGCAAACCGGCGGGTCGTGGTTACCATCGAAGGCAAGTAATAACAACTTGACGATAAATGGGACGGGGTGGATATTTCACCTCGTCCTTTTTTTGTTATGGGGAAATTTATGATCAAAGCTGTTGTATATCTAACTTTTGTCGCATTATTCGCATTCGGTCTTTCCGCCTGCTCCCCCGAGATCGGGAGCAAGGAATGGTGTACGGCAATGAAAGAAAAACCAAAAGGTGATTGGACAGTAAACGAGGCCACGGACTTCGCCAAAAATTGCGTGATTACCTCCGACTAACGGATAGTCAGCCGAATTGGAGAGGGGCTAGGAACAGTATACGGCTCTCATTTATACTGGTCTGCGCAATGATATGGTGAAGCAAAAACATGTTTCCTGATCATCCGAGGTTACAGTCAATACGCCCTTGTGAGCCTTTGCAATTTCTGAGGAGATGTAAAGGCCTAACCCCAAGCCATCTCTGCTCTTATCGCCACGACAATAGGGGTTAAATAAAATCGGCATTAATTCGTCTGAAATTTTCTTGCCTTGATTTTTTACCTTCAAAATAAAAAATTCTTTGTTTGTTTGCGTTTCAACCCAAATTGGCGTTTTGTTTTCACCATAGGCCACGGCATTGGCTAAAAGATTGGAGACAACTTGCAATAGGCGAGGTTGATCGCAATAAACCGGTTCATCGATCTCATGTTTAACTCTAATTTCATGCGCAGGGTTCGCTACTTTGATTTCCGTTATGGCTTTATTTACCGCAGCTTCTAAATCCTTTTCACATTTTCCATTTATAACTATTCCTTCCCCCAGCCTGCCGCGGGCAAAATCCAGGATGTCCTCTATGAGAGAATTCATGCGTTTACATGAATCTTTTATAATTTCTATAAATGTTGTGGATTTGGGGCTTTGATCTAACTTGGAAAGTATGTCGGCGCTTCCTTGTATGGCACCAAGCGGGTTTTTGAGATCGTGTCCTAGTACAGCAATAAACTGTTCTCGCAATTCAGCGCCTTGCTTTTCTCTTAACAAGCTATCTTCGGCATTTTCTAATTGTATTGCTGCATGTATATGAAGGCCGATAAGCTTGCTAAACAGATCAAACATTCCAATTATTTCTGACCTGTCTATTTTCGCCGGCTCGGGATCCAGCGCGCACAGGGTGCCAAAAAATTCTCCGTCTGGCAGTCTTATTGGTACAGAAATATAACTTTTAAATCCATACTGTGCGGGAATAGCATGATCGCAATAAATCGCGTCATTCGGCACATCCTCGATAATTATAGGCGCGTTATGCGTACGTACTCGCGTACAAAAAGTTTCGGCAATTATTAATTCATCGCCTGCCTTCATACCAAAATTAATTTTGTCATTCACGCCGCACGCAATCCAGCGTGTATCGGTAACCCGAGCTATTGCGGTAAAGCCCATGCCAGTAATACGCGACGCTACGTCTAGGATTTGTGGGACAACAGAGACTAACCCGGCCGCTTTCACTTCCTGTCGGAGCTTCTGCTCCTCGAGTTCATGTGATTTACCTTCGATGACGTCCCGGTCTTTAGTCGTTTGCATTAAGAAGTAGCTTTTCGTTAAATTAATAAAATATATCAAAACAATAGGAAAATTAACCACTTCAAATAGGTTACTATCCATTGCGGGTGCTGTAAATGTATATAGGATCAAATTGTACTGGTTTTGCGAGTTAATGCGGTGCTGTCATTTTTCTATGGCCTGAAATTAGCCTCTCTGGTAAACCACGAATGTGGGTCCCGTAGCTCATCAGGATAGAGCGTCAGATTCCTAATCTGAAGGTAACAGGTTCGAGTCCTGTCGGGATCACCAGAACATTCCGGGAAGTATGTTATCCAGTTTTTAACGCTCCCGACGACGGGTGAGCACCCCTCGGGTGATCAGCCAATGACGTTTTTTATGGGGGGTAAGTCGACGAAGTTGCCTGGCCGCTTTTCTGCATTGGCGGTCATTGCCTCAGAAATTTCCTCTCGTTGCAGCATGCCGGCGTTCCAGATGGCGATATAATCAAGGCTGTCGCTGACTGTGTGATCGCGTGAATAATTCATCATCCGTTTGCACCCCATAACCGCGAGGGGGGCCTTGCTCGCGATCTCTTGGGCGACAGACATAACGCCCGCCATCATGGCGGTATGATCTTCGAAAACCTGATTAAAGAGACCTACCTTTTGTGCTTCTTCGGCGAGCATTCGGCGTCCGGTATAGACAAGTTCACGGGCGACGCCATCCGCAATCAATTTGGTTATGCGCGGAAAAGTCCCGACGTCTGCGGTCATTCCAATATTCGTCTCGAACACCGTGATGAAGGCATCCTGGGTGGCATAGCGTATATCACAGGCGGTGATCAGGTCGACACCGCCGCCGATGCAGCCCCCTTGAATGGCAGCGAGCACGGGAATGCGGCAGTTTTCAAGACAGCTAAAGGAGTCTTGCATGTTTTTAACGAACCCGTAGAAATCGGCTCCGGCCCTTAGCCGGGCAGTCATCCTTGCCGCCGGATCGGTGATCTCGGTTTGTGAAAAGGAACTGACATCAAGCCCGGAGGTGAAATGCGGCCCACTGGACGAGATAACGATTACCCTCGCTCTGGCGTTGCGGTCGATATCCTGAATGATCTCGGGTAGTTCGTTCCAGAATTCCGTGATCATGCTGTTCCTTTTATCAGGGCGGCTCAAGGTGATATGCGCAATATTATTGCTAATGTCGACATTGAAGCAGGTATAGACCACAGCGTATCCTTTCAGGGCAGAACGATTATTTATATTTAGTCATATATCCTAAAGCCTTCACAGGCAGGTTTCAAATGGCTTGTGACGTCGCGTGCTCTTTCGACAACATTAAGGCGTAGAGGGCTTTTACTTTATTCTGAAAATGGGCATTATAATAAATGGACCTAAAAATAACCGGGTATTTTCCGGGACAAAAACGAAGACGATAGCGGAGGGTTAAAAGATCCAGCGTGCTGGACTTGATGAACTGATTAAAAAAAATAAACAGTCCAATCATCGGGAGGATGAGAATGACGAATTTGCATTATGACTGGTTGTCGCACCACGCGACACGGGTTCCTCAAAAAACGGCCTGGATCGATTTGCATTCGAACCGCCATTTTACCTACAAGGAGGCAAATGACAGAAGCTTGCGTCTGGCCAGCCATTTACAAAATAACTGTGCTATCGAGAAAGGGGATCGTGTTGGCGTTCTGGCGATGAACTCGACCGATATGCTTGAGATTCAAAGTGCTTGCGCCAAGATCGGGGCGATATTCCTGCCGTTGAACTGGCGTCTGACGGTGCCGGAACTGAACTTTATTATTCAGGATGCGGCCCCCCGGATCCTTATTCATGACGCCCAATTTGCCGGAGAAGTCAAAGACCTTAAAGAAAAGGCAGGCATCGCGCAAACTCTCGAAACGACCGGTGGAGGCGGGGATACGCCTTATGAATCCGCTATCCGGAGTGCTAGGCCGACGCCGGTCCTTGAGCAAATGACACAAGATGATATATGGACCATCATGTATACCTCCGGCACCACTGGGCTTCCCAAGGGTGCGGTCAATACCTATGGAATGACTTTCTACAATGCAGTGAACATGGGATTCCCCATGGGCTTCACCCCGGATACAATTGCTCTGACAATTTTACCGTTGTTCCATACCGGTGGCCTAAATTGTTACAGCTCTGTCGCCCTTTATGTTGGTGGAACAACTCTTGTTATGCGGGCCTTTGATCCGGGGGAGTGTTTACGCCTGATAAATGACGTTGCGACTGGCCTAACCCATTTTTTCGGCGTCCCGGCCAACTACCTGTTCATGAGCCAGCATCCGGATTTCGACACAACGGACTTCTCTCGCTTGGTTTGTGCCGGTATTGGCGGCGCGCCGACGCCGATACCGTTGCTGGAAACCTGTCAGGCGCGGGGCCTTGTCCTCCGGCAAGGATATGGCATGACGGAAACCAGCCCCACCGTCATTATACAGGATGCGGCGATGGCAATAGGGAAACCTGGCTCCACGGGAATGTTGGCGATGAACACGGATGCCCGCCTCGTCGATGAAAACGGGAATGACGTTGCGCGAGGGGAAATCGGCGAACTCTGGGTGAAGGGACCGAATATCACGCCTGGATACTGGAATCGGCCAGAGGCGAATGCTGAAACCATAACAGATGGATGGTTACATACGGGCGATGCCTGTCGCATAGACGAAGACGGGGATTACTACATCGTCGATCGCTGGAAGGATATGTATATTTCCGGGGGGGAAAACGTTTATCCGGCGGAGATCGAGAGCACATTATTCAAGATGGATGGGATTGCGGATCTTGCCATCATTGGTGTACCTGATGATCGCTGGGACGAGGTTGGGTGTGCCGTCGTCGTAAGGAAGCCGAATGCCACCTTTACCGCAGACGACCTCATTCTGTTTTGTCAGGGGAAACTCGCCCGCTACAAGATTCCCAAGCATGTTGTCTTTATCGAGGAATTACCCCGAAATGCGACGGGCAAGGTCTTGAAAAGGGTGCTGCGAGATCAGGTGGGAGATCTTCAGGTTTCCGCCTAAACAGTCTCAAATGTAATTCAGGCCGCCTGAAACAGACGGCCTGAAAATCTGGAGAGTAGGGAATAAGGAGCGGGTTACGCACCTTCTTTACCGACAATCGTCAGGGAACAGACATTCTGGTGTGGAAACCCACCGAGATTATGGGTCATTCCGAATACTGGTTCTTCACTTCTCTGGCGATCCCCGGCACGGCCCTGCATTTGCAGATACATCTCGTAAATCATCCGAAGCCCGGAGGCACCGATCGGATGCCCGAAGCATTTAAGCCCGCCATCGATCTGGCAGGGGATTTTACCGTCGGCATCGAAAAAGCCGTTCATGACATCATCGACGGCCTTGCCTTCCTCGGAGATGAATAGGTCCTCCATGGTCACCAGTTCGGTGATAGAAAAGCAGTCATGAACCTCGAACAGGCTGATTTGCTCGCGGGGTTTCGTGATGCCGGCTTCTTTATAAGCTCTGTTGGCGGCGGCGCGGGTTGTCACAAAATGGCTGCCGTCCCAGGAATTATGCTGGGCTTCGCGGCCATTGGAGGCCGCCAGCTGCATGGCCTTGACCGTAATCAGGTCCTTCTTGCCAAGTGCCTTGGCTATTTCAGGCGTGGTCACAATCGCGCAGGCTGAGCCGTCGCTAACACCGCAACAGTCAAACAGTCCAAGCGGTTCGGCAATCATCGGCGCATTCATGACCTTGTCTTCATCGATCTTGTTACGAAGATGCGCTTTTGGGTTACGGGATCCATTATCATGACTCTTGACCGAAATATGGGCCATGGCTTTTTTCATATCGATTTTGCTGACGCCGTGCTTGGCGGAATAAGCCGAGGCGAGCTGGGCAAATGATCCCGGGGCTGACGCATTGGCCCAGAACATGTCATTGACCGACCCACGGTTACGTTGGGGAAGTCCGCCGTAGCCAGTGTCTTTCAGCTTTTCCACTCCGAGGGCGAGGGCAATGTCACACGCACCGGAAGCAACCGCATAGACCGCCCCGCGAAACGCTTCGGAGCCGCTGGCGCAGTAGTTTTCAACGCGTGTCACCGGAATATTCGGAAGTCGCAGTGCCACAGACAGTGGGACCGCCGATTTTCCAACATGTTCTTCCTCGATCCCCGTCCCAAACCAGGCCGCGTCGATTGAGCTTTTTTCAATTCCGGCATCTTCGAGGGCTTCAATGAAGGCTTCGATCATTAGATCTTCAGCGTTGTCATTCCAGCGTTCGCCAAACCGCGAACAGCCCATGCCCAAAATTGCTACCTTATCTTTAATTCCAGAGGCCATTGTTATTCTCCTTTTTTTGAAGCGTCTACGGGAGTCGCTTTCCAGAAATAGCGCCTGAAGCCGCGCTTGTTGTCATAATCCTTAACCCGGAAAACCATGCGCATCAGCATGCCGACTTCCAGGTCGGAATCCGGTGCGATGTCCGTGAAATCACTCATCAATCGTCCGCCTTCCTCAAACTGGACCATGCCGTAGTAGGCGGGCGGATCGGGTGAATAGGTCAGCCTGTCGGCAGTAAACGAATTCACGCGGGCGATACGGTCGGCGAAGGGATAATCCTCCTGGGTATGGACCGCGCCACAGTTTTCGTTGACGCACATATTGCTTTTCGGAAATTGTGCGGTCCCGCATTTAGAGCATTTACCGCCCAGCATTCTCTGGGACATGTTCTTATTACGATATAGGGTGGTAAGGCCGGTTTTTTTATCTGTTTCTGCGCGAATGCCTCTTTCGAGGTTTATCAGGTCGTGGAAAGCGAGAAACTTGTTATAGTTTGTTTCCGCGTAACGCCGTGCCAGATATCCGGAAATTCCTTTGCGCGGCGACAGTGACTTTATTTCCTCCGTCACCTCGAATAACAGCGTATCGCTGCCCTGACCGAAGCTGGCAACCAGGATCTTGTCTCCCGGCTTGCTGTGCTCCAGCGCATGGGAGAGCATTACCATGGAATGGGCTGTGCCTGTTTCGCCGCAATTGTCCTGCAGGTTATCGGCAACGGACGAATCGGGAAGCCCCATTTTCTTGGCGATGCCTGCGGCCACTCTTTTCGCCGCGACGGGAAAGCAGAACGTCGTGATCGTGGCAGGGTCGACACCGGTTTTTTCCAGCAGGGCGGAAATCGCTGCCGGAACAATTTTCATGTAGCCTTCGTCGCGAATCCAGCGTTCTTCCCAGCTATAATCGTAAGACTGACCTTCGCCGCGGAAATGATCGACAAAATCGACAGCTTCCGTGTGGCTGCCAATCAGGCGGGCAATCACTTTGCCCTCTCCGACGAGAAAGGCAGCGGCGCCGTCCCCCGATGTAAACTCCAGCGGGCTTGCGGCCTTTGTCTGGCGTTTTTCGGCGGCGGTGAAGAGGATCGGCGCACCGCCCCCTTTGGCAACCTGAAGAGCCACGGCCAGCCCGGAACTTCCGGCCCGTTGCGACGATGTGAAGTCGAGGGTCTGCAATCCTGCGTTCAGGTTCAGTGCTTCGGCAACGATTCCGGCATTCTGCCGGTCCATGAAAGGAAATGTCGTGGACGCCATGTAAACTGCGGACAGAGCGGATCTGTCATAGTCACCGAGGCAGTCGCGGGCTGCTTCCACCGCCATGGTCACGCTATCCTCATCCCAGTTTGCCATAGCGCGCTCGCCTTTTGCCAGCCCCTTGAGGCCGGGATTAAACCACATATGGGCTTTGGCAATTTCGCTGCGCTGTAATCGGCTTTGGGGGATATACCCTCCATAGGCCAATATTCCTACTTCCATTTTTTCAGGCTCCTTTTTTTATTGTTTCTTATGCCACACTAATAAATTTCACGACCGCCGTAGACGGAGACGCTCAGCTTAAGGCGTTCCCGGCGATAACGCCAGAAATTTCAGGGCTTCGTGTTCGCTCCCACTCGCCCTCTGCAACCCCGGCATAAATATTTGAAAACTCTACGGGCCCTTCCTTGCGGAAAAGTTCCATTGGGAATCACACTATCCGGATAACTCTTCTCGGCGGCGTGCTTATTGTAACATTCATTCATGAATGATAGTATAGAATAACATAATATGGCAGCTCGTCTCTAAAGTGTTGACGCCGGAAGTCAACCGGTTGCAAATTATGTAAACGGGGACATAAGCGGGATTGAGGGTTAAATGTCGGCGAGAAACAAAAACAGGTTTCGCGCCGATTTTTATTAATCCTAAATTTTCAGGCATGTTATGAATAAATAAAAATAAAATAACGGAGAACCGAATGACGGCCTTTGCTTCCAGGGTTATTCCCTCATCTGATGCCTTTGCCACGAACCGGGCCAATATGCTGGCACTTGTAGAGGAACTTCATGCCCTGAAAGATCGGGCAAAGGCATTGTCCGAACGCCGACGGCCGAGATTTGATGAACGCGGCCAGCTTACCCCGCGGGAACGAATTGTTAGATTGCTTGATCCGGGCATGCCGTTTCTGGAGTTATACGGGCTTGCCAATTATATGGTCGATACGGATGACAGGGGGAAAAGTATTCCCGGGGCCAGTCTTCTTGCGGGTATTGGCTTTATAAAAGGTGTCCGCTGCATGATCTGTGCAAACGATAGCGGAATTAACGCCGGCGCCATGACTCAGAAAACAGGCGAGAAGATGCGTTTCTGTCAGGATATTGCGCTTGATAAA
Organism: Sneathiella sp.; assembly: GCF_041689005.1. Taxonomy (GTDB): domain Bacteria; phylum Pseudomonadota; class Alphaproteobacteria; order Sneathiellales; family Sneathiellaceae; genus Sneathiella. The sequence goes on along the minus strand of NZ_JBDNHC010000011.1, from coordinate 26,017 downwards.
AAGCTGCCCTTTGTCCATCTGGTGGAAAGCGCCGGTGCAAACCTGCTGCAATATCAGGTGGAATCCTGGGCACGCGGTGGCGGCGGGTTTCTGCGTCTGGCAAAACTGAGTGCAGCCGGAATTCCGACTTTCGTTGTCCTGCATGGACCCTCGACAGCGGGTGGGGCCTATTTCCCTGGAATGAGTGATTATGTGATCGCGATAAAAGGGCGCGGGCGGGCCTCTCTTGGCGGGGCAGCACTGGTACGTGCGGCAACTGGAGAAATTTCTGATGAGGAAGAACTCGCGGGCGCCGAAATGCATGCGACAAAGACCGGACTCGTTGAATATCTTGCCGAAGATGATGCGCATGGCCTGTTGATTGCCCGGGATATTGTCGGGCGATTAGACTGGAATAAAAACTGCCTCCGCCCGGTAATGAAAGGTTTCAGGGAACCGCTTTATGACCCGGACGAAATCGCCGGTGTCGTCCCCGTTGATTATCGAAAGCCTTACGACGTGCGAGAGGTTGTTGCCAGGCTGGTTGATGGATCCGAGTTTGATGAGTTCAAGCCGGGATACGGATCCTCCCTGGTATGCCTGCAGGGAAGTATATTCGGCCAAGCAGTGGGGGTCGTTGGCAACAACGGACCGATTGATCCGGATGGTGCCGCCAAAGGCGGGCAATTTTTCCAGCTTTGTGATCAGGCGGGAATTCCCATCGTCTTTCTCAATAACATCACCGGTTATATGGTGGGCAAAGAATATGAGCAAAAAGGGATGATCAAGCATGGATCGAAAATGATTCAGGCGGTGTCAAACGTTCGAGTGCCTAAACTTACCCTCTATATCGGCGCCAGTTTTGGTGCGGGTAATTACGGCATGGGGGGCTATGGCTATGAACCTGATTTTCTGTTCGCCTGGCCGAATGCCATGACGGGGGTTATGGGCGGTGAGCAAGCGGCCCTCACCATGGATCAGGTTGCCAGAAGCGGCGCGGAAAGAAAGGGCGTTCCCGTCGACGAAGCGGCCCTTGCCGCACAGAAACAGCGTCTGATCGATCATTTTGACAGTCAGGCCGATGCATTCTACACGTCTGGCCGCTTGCTTGATCATGGCGTTATCGATCCGCGGGATAGTCGGAAAGTTCTCGGGTTTGCCCTGCAGACCTGCTGGGAAGCGCGCAATAGAACCGCGCATTCGAACAGCTTCGGGGTAGCCCGGCTATAGTCAAAGGCCGGTGACAATAAAAAAGAATAAGGATCGCAGGTTGTGAACATGAGAAAATTTAACAGTATACTCGTCGCGAACAGAGGCGAGATCGCCGTCCGGGTTATGCACACTGCCCGAAGTCTCGGCTACCGGACAATCGCCGTTTATTCCGAGGCTGATGCCGGAGCGCCCCATGTCCTGATGGCGGACGAGGCGGTTCTGATTGGCCCGGCTCCGGTTGGGCAGTCCTATCTTGATATGAGTAGAATTCTGAAAGCGGCATCGGAGACGGGCGCGGAAGCAATCCATCCCGGGTATGGCTTTCTGTCTGAAAATGCAGACTTCGCCCGTGCCTGCGACAAGGCCGGTCTTATATTCATCGGCCCGACAGCCGAGGCGATCGATCTTATGGGTAACAAGGCCGCCGCAAAACGGCGGATGATTGCGGCTAATGTGCCTTGCGTTCCCGGATATGAAGACCCCGACCAGACGGATGCCGCCTTTCTGGCCGCGTCCAAAAAAATTGGCTATCCATTGATAGTAAAGGCCGCTGCGGGTGGCGGTGGTCGGGGCATGCGCCTCGTTGACAATGCCAAGGCTCTTGCGACCGCCCTTTCCTCGGCTAAGTCAGAGGCCCTGAATGCCTTTGGGTCAGACGAACTTATCCTGGAAAAAGCCATTATTGAGCCCCGCCATGTGGAAATTCAGGTATTTTCCGACATGCAAGGGACTGTTATCCATTTAGGGGAGCGGGATTGCTCGGTTCAGCGGCGGCACCAGAAGGTGGTAGAAGAAGCTCCTTGCCCCGTCATGACCGCGGAGCTTCGCGCGAAAATGGGCGCGGCGGCGGTTGAGGCCGCGCGCAGTATCAATTATCGCGGCGCCGGCACGGTTGAGTTCCTGCTCGACAGTGAGAATAAGTTTTATTTCCTGGAAATGAATACCCGCCTGCAGGTCGAACATCCGGTCACCGAACTGATTACCGGGCTTGATCTTGTCGCCCTGCAAATTAGGGTTGCACAGGGAGAGCCGTTAGGACTTGTTCAGGAAGATGTAAGATTAACCGGGCACGCTATGGAAGTCCGGCTCTATGCGGAAGATGTAACCCGGGATTTCCTTCCCTGCACGGGAAGTATTTCACGCTGGGTGCCGGCATCAGGGGAAGGCATTCGTTTTGATAGCGGCATTTTGCCTGGTCAGGAGATATCCCCGTTTTATGATCCGATGATTGCAAAAGTAATCGCTTATGGTGACGACCGGGAAACCGCGCGACACAGATTGATCGAGGCGCTTAAAAACACGGTGTTGTTCGGCTTGACGACAAACCGGGGGTTCCTGATTGACATTCTGTCCCGGGACAGCTTTGCGCGGGGTGCGGCGACGACGGCCTTTATTGCCGACGAATTTACCGAAGCGGATCTTGCCGCAAAAACTCCCAGTGAAGTACAAACGGCAATTGCCGCCGTGCTTCAATATCGGATCGCCCGGGATCAGATACTGGCACAAACAGTTTTTGTTAGCGACAAACTGGTCGACTGGTCAAGCGGGGGGGCATTGCTGACACGCTATATATATGAATTTGGCGACGAGGCGAAAAGGGATGTAACCATTTCTCCGAAGCAGAACGGCGGTTATGATGTGAATGTTGGTGGAGCCGCTCACAGCGTTGCAATCCTCGAAATGCTGGATAATAAGGCGCAGGTGACCGTCGACGGCTTTCGTTACCGCGTCCATTTTGCGGTCCCGGCTGAGGGCATTCTGGATCTCGCCGAAAGCGGGCAGACTTTGCGGTTCGTCAATATGATTGATTTCGCAGTAACTGCCGAAGTTGCGGCTGGCGTAGGTCGGATCACGGCGCCGATGCATGGCACTATTCTTGACGTCTTTGTCAAGACAGGGGAGACCGTGGAAGCCGGGGCCCGCCTTGCCGTTCTGGAAGCGATGAAAATGCAGCACGATATCATTGCGCAGATTGATGGCATCGTTCAGGACGTGCTGACGGCAACCGCAGCGCAGGTTGCGGTTGGCGATGTTTTATTCGAAATCGAGGCGGCGGAATAGATATCTGTGATAACAAAATATAAGCGGGAGTAACCTCAGATGTTAATGGAAGCACATGATTTCAGAGATGAATGCGATGCTTTGTATAAACTGGTTAAACCGATTAAACAGGAAGAATTTGAGCGGATTACGCTATTTCGGGACTGGACAATCAATGATGTGCTTCAGCATCTTCATTTCTTCAATTATGTTGCCGACTTAACCCTCGTCGATGAAGACCGGTTCCTGCGGACTTATGCAGAGTTGAATGCGGAGCGCGAAAAATCCGGTTCGGTGACGGTGGCCACCAATGAGATGCTGAAGGGTCTTAGGGGTCCTGCGTTGCTCGCTGCCTGGCATGATTTTTATCAGGAAATGGCGGAGCGATTTTATCAGGCGGATCCGAAACAGCGGCTTAAATGGGTGGGGCCCAGCATGAGTGCGCGATCCAGTATTTCGGCGCGGTTGATGGAAACATGGGCACATGCGCAGGAAATCTATGACCTTCTTGGCGTGAAACGTCATAATCAGGACCGCATAAAAAGCATCGCCGTCATGGGCATGAATACGTTTGGCTGGACGTTCAAAAACCGCGATGAACCAATACCAGCCACGGCGCCTCATGTTCGACTTACAGCGCCATCCGGGGCGGTATGGGAATGGAATGCCGAAAATGGAAGCGAAAAAATAGAAGGAGAGGCGGCGGAATTCTGTCAGGTGGTCACACAGACCCGCAATATTGCCGATACCGCTCTGGACGTTCGGGGGGATATCGCGGGCAGGTGGATGGAAGTCGCTCAGTGCTTTGCAGGACCGCCGAGGACGCCGCCAGCGCCCGGAACTCGTCATGCTATGAACGAGGGAACGGGGAAAGTTTAATATGGCGACTGGGCAGAAATATCCAAATCTATTTTCTCCTCTTGACCTTGGGTTCACCAGACTGAAGAACCGGGCGTTAATGGGATCCATGCATACGGGCCTTGAGGAAATTGACGGCGGGTTTGAACGCATGGCCGCGTATTTTGCCGAGCGCGCGCGCGGCGGGGTCGGCATGATCATCACCGGCGGCATCTCCCCCAACCCGGAAGGGGGCATGGGGGCTAAATTGGCCACGGCGGAAGAGGTCACGCAACATAGGCTCGTGACAGAAGCCGTTCATGAAGCCGACCCGGACGTGAAAATCTGCATGCAGATCCTGCATATGGGCCCGCTGGCGCGTAACTCGTCTCCGGTTGCGCCGTCCGCCATACGTTCCCGCATTGCCCGGAGCACACCGAGGGAACTGGATGAAGCGGGCGTGGAAAAGCAAATTGCAGATATGGTGAATTGTGCGATCCGCGCGCAGGAAGCAGGGTATGATGGCGTCGAGGTTATTGGCTCCGCCGGATATCTTATCAGCACGTTTCTTGTGGAAAAGACCAACCAGCGCACCGACAAATGGGGCGGTTCTTACGAAAACCGGATGCGTTTTCCGATCGAGGTGATGCGTCGGATACGCGAAGCCGTCGGGTCAGAATTTATTGTGATCTTCCGTGTTGCCGCCATGGATATGCTGGAGGGGGGCATGTCATGGGACGAAATAGTGAGGCTTGCCCAGAAAATGGAGGCAGTTGGTGTTAATATTATCAGCACTCACTTTACCTGGCATGAGTCTTCGGTCCCGACGATTGCAACTATGGTGCCCCGCGCGGCATTTGCGGGCGTAACTGGCAGGCTCCGACGGGAGCTGTCCATCCCGATGATTACCAGCAACCGGATCAACATGCCCGACGTGGCGGAGCAGGTGCTGGCCAATGGGGATGCGGACATCGTGTCCATGGCCCGGCCGATGCTTGCCGATGCCGAGTTTGTCCTCAAGGCGGCAGAGGGTCGCGAAGATGAGATTAACACCTGTATCGCCTGTAACCAGGCATGCCTTGATCATACATTCGGCGGCCTGGAAGTCAGCTGCCTGGTTAATCCGCGGGCCTGCCACGAAACCCTGCTGAACTATCTGCCGACCGAAAAGCCGCAAAATATTGCTGTCGTCGGGGCTGGTCCGGCCGGGCTCGCCTATGCCGATGTCGCCGCCCAACGGGGCCACAACGTGACGCTGTTCGATGCGGCGCCTGAGATTGGCGGCCAGTTTAATCTGGCGAAACGGATACCGGGTAAGGAAGAGTTTTATGAGACCCTTCGGTATTTCAATAAAATGATCGAGAAGCGGGGCATTACGCTGAAGCTCAATACAAGGGTGAGTGCCGATAGTTTAAAACAAGCGGGATACGATACGGTTGTTGTTGCCACCGGGATCTCTCCACGTGTTCCGAAAATTGATGGCATCACCCATTCGAAAGTCGTTAGTTATATCGATGTGATATCCGGCGCCTGCGCCGTCGGTCGCAAGGTGGCTATCATGGGTGCGGGCGGTATCGGGTTCGATGTGGCCGAAAAGATTACCCACGCGGGGACCTCGGCCTCTCTCGATATCGGCGTTTTCGCGAAAGAATGGGGGATTGATTTTGAAAATCATCCGCGCGGCGGCGTCACCGGCGTCGAGCCGATTGTCGCCAAGGCAGACCGCGAGGTGACACTGTTGCAGCGCAAGTCGACCCCGGTGGGGCGCGGCCTTGGGAAAACAACCGGCTGGACGCATCGTATAACGCTCACCCGGCGCGGCGTGAAAATGATCAATGGGGTCGACTATATCAAGATTGACGATGACGGACTGCATCTGCGGATCAATGACAAATACGAGATCATGGATGTGGATACGATAATTGTCTGCGCTGGACAGCTCCCGTTTCGGGGCCTCTATGATGACCTTGTCGCAAGCGGAGTCAATGCGGAACTGGTTGGCGGGGCCTTCGAGGCGATGGAGCTGGATGCAAAACGGGCTATTGATCAGGCGAGCCGGCTCGCCGCCGCAATCTGACGTCCGGCATTTCGCTCCTACATCCCCTGCAATTACGCGGCCGTGCAGTCCACGCCGCCATGACCTCGGTGATGGAGCGGGCCATGAAACGCCCTTCCCGAAAGGGCCAGACCCTAGTTCGGCGAAATATTCATCAATTTCGTAATGACTTTCAGCATAATTTCATCTGCACCGCCCCCGATTGAGGTCAGGCGGAAATCGCGGAATTTCCGTGAAATGGAGGATTCCCACATATAGCCCTGGCCTCCCCAATATTGCAGGCAGGCGTCCATGACTTCCCGTTGCAGCCTCCCGACCTTTAGTTTCGCCATCGACGCGAGTTTCGTGACATCCTCACCGGAAACATAACGCTCGACCGCATGATAGGTGAGGGCGCGAAGCGCCTCGACTTCCGTTTGAAGCTCGGCCAGACGATAGTGAACGACCTGATTGTCGAGAATGGATTTGCCAAAAGCCTTGCGTTGCCGGGTATATTCGATCGTCTCGTTAATTGCTTCTTCCATCACCCGGGGCCCGCGTGCCGCGGCAAACAGGCGCTCTTCCTGGAATTGCTGCATTTGATAGATGAAACCCTTGCCCTCCTCGCCGATGCGGTTGCTTTGCGGGACACGAACGTCATCAAAGAAAAGCTGCGCGGTATCCGAGGACATCATCCCGATTTTGCGGAGTTTATGCTTGGTGATGCCGGGGCTATCCATCGGCACAAGAATAAGCGACTTGTTCTTATGGGCGGGGCCGTCGCCGGTGTTCACAAGGAGGCAGATCCAGTCTGCCTGAAGACCATTGGTGATATACATCTTCGAGCCGGTGATCAGGTAATCATCGCCGTCTTTTCGCGCCGTGGTTCTGAGGCTGGCAACGTCCGACCCGGCCTCGGCCTCGGTAACGCCGATGCAGCCGACCATTTCCCCTTTTATGGCGGGTGTGAGGAAGGTTCGGCGTAATTCATCCGATCCATATCGGGCGAGCGCCGGGGTAGACATGTTGGTCTGGACGCCAATTGCCATCGCCACCCCGCCGCAGGCGATATAGCCGAGAGCCTCGGAGGCGACCGCCTCATAGGAATAATCAAGGCCGCTTCCGCCAAATGCCTCAGGCTTGCTGATCCCTAAAAATCCCATATCCCCCATTTTTCTGAACAGTTCATGAGCCGGGAATATTTCGGCTTCTTCCCATTCATTGACATGAGGGTTGATTTCCGCCTCGATAAACTTTTTTAGGCTTTCGGCAAGATGCTGGTGTTCCTGAGTGAAAAGCATGGTGGTCTTCGCCTTATTACTCCACCGATGTGCCAAAGGCGTCTCCGGCGGGCCCGTTAAAGAGATTGTTTTTTTTGGAATTAAATACTAACATTCATGCATGAATGTTACAAATATTAAGTTATTTAGGCGGTGCGATGCCACTCTCACCGCCATTTATCCAATCTCTGGGACGTAGATGGCACCGGTTGCTGAAAAAACGAATTCTGTCCTTGGGCGACAGGAAAAGCGGCGGCGCGAAACCCGTGCCAAGCTCATCGGAGCGACGATAAAGCTGCTCTATGAGAATGGCACTGTGGGCCTGACCATGGAAGATGTGGCGCACGAGGCAGGCTTGACACGTGGGGCTATCCAGTATCATTTCGATAGTCCCAAATCCCTGTTAATGGCGGGAATTATTGAAATCGCTGGACGGTTGGGGCAGCATCTGGACGTTAGGGAACTGACCAGGCTATCGCTGCCGGACCGGATTGACCGGGTCGTTGAAGATTATTGGATAGGGTTTGGCGGGGAAAATTATGCTGCTTTTATTGAGATCGCTGTTCGCGGACGTCAGGACCCAGAACTTGCGGCTGCGATCACCTCAACGCTGGAAGAGTTGGAACGCGAACGGGCCATTGTCTGGCAACAGGTGTTTGCGGATACGGGATATAGCGCTGATGATATAATATTCTGGCGATCGACCCTGTTGATTACCCTCCGGGGGTTGGCGCTGACCAAGATGATCGGGCGGGAAAGTGAAAAAGTTGCTCCACAAATTGACCTGTTTAAGGATATGTTCAAAAGATACCTGATGAAAAAATAACGTTGCGGGACATGCGTTCAAAAAGAAAGAAAAAGAAAAATGCAGGATTTACCGAAATGTGAGCATTTGCTGCTGGAGGTTATCGGCTCCCGACTAAACCTCACCTTCAATCGCCCGGATCAGCGCAATGCGATAAACAGTAAAATGGGGGCTGAGTTTGCGGCGGTTGTGGATTGGCTGGAGGCATCCAAACTCGTGCGCGTTGTTGTGTTGCGCGGCGCTGGCGGTCATTTCTGCGCCGGCGGGGATATCAAGGAGCGGCGCAGCATGGCTGAGGATACCGTGGAGGGCGGCGAAGACCCGATCCGGGCGCGCAATAAATCCGCAGGGATGGCCTTCTTGAAGTTTGAACATTTGCCGCAGACGACGATTGCGGTGGTTGAGGGTTCGGCCTTTGGCGGTGGTATGGGCTATGCCTGCCTCGCAGATATCACCATCGTTGCTGAGGGCGCCCGCATGGGAATGCCCGAAACAACTCTGGGGGTCGCACCCGCCCAGATCGCGCCTTATGTTGTCAAACGGATAGGGCTAACCCGGGCCCGGCAGTTAGCCCTCACCGGAGAGCGGTTCGACGGGACGAAGGCCTATGACTATGGGATTGCCCAGTATCTTTGTGCGGATAAGGACGTTGACCGGACATTGGCAGAGGTTGTCGAGCGGGTGATGCGCTGCGGGCCCTTGGCAAATGCCGCGACGAAGGCCATCATGCTGAAAGTCGGCTCGCTCCCTGAGGAGGAAATGGTGGGTTTCTCTGCCGAAAAATTCGCTGAACTCAATCGCAGTTCCGAGGGCAAGGAAGGTCAATCGGCTTTTGCGGAAAAGCGCAAACCTGTCTGGCAACTCAACGGCGAAGGAGAGCAGACATGAGTAATAAGACTTCGGAAAAAACTATCCGCATTGGTGGCGCGTCCGGCTATTGGGGAGATTCTCAGGAGGCGCCAAGACAACTGGTCCTTCAGGGGAATGTCGACTATCTGGTTTTCGATTATCTGGCTGAGGTGACAATGTCAATCCTGGTGCGGGCGAAGGAGAAATCGCCGGATGCCGGATATGCGAGGGATTTCGTCGATCTTGTCATGAAGCCTCTTATCCATGAAATCAAGTCTCGCGGTATAAAGGTCGTCGCCAATGCGGGCGGCGTGAATGTCGGCGCCTGCGCCGCGGCGCTGGCGAAAGTTGCCGAAGAGGCGGGGGTTGATCTTAAAATCGGAACCGTGGAAGGGGACAACCTCGCCGAAGAAATTGACGCATTGAAGGCGGAGGGCATCACCGAAATGTTTTCCGGTGCCAAAATGCCGGACGGCATGATCAGCGCCAACGCCTACCTCGGCGCGTTCCCGATTGCGGCGGCGCTGGACGCCGGGGCGGAGGTGGTTATTACCGGGCGCTGTGTTGACAGTGCTGTGACATTGGGGCCGCTCATTCATGAATTCGGCTGGGGGGTGGACGATTATGACAGATTAGCCGCAGGCTCTCTCGTCGGGCATATCCTTGAATGCGGCGCGCAGGCGACGGGGGGCAACTTCACGGACTGGCGGGACACCGTCGCGGGCTGGGATAATATGGGCTACCCTATTGCCGTTTGTAAAGACGACGGCACCTTTGCCATCACCAAGCCCGACGATACCGGCGGCATCGTTTCACGGCTTTCCGTTGGCGAGCAGATCCTCTATGAAATCGGCGACCCTGCCGCCTACATCATGCCCGATGTTATCTGTGATTTTTCCGGTGTGACACTTGAAGAGACACAAAAAGATTGGCTTGAGGTAGCGGGCGTGAAAGGCCGAGCTCCCACGGCAAGCTACAAAGTCTCCGCCACCTACAAAGACGGGTACCGGGCAACAGCGGCCACGATTGTAACCGGGTTCGAGGCGGTAGAAAAAGGCCAGGCATTTGCCGAAGCATTGCTAAAGCGAACTCGCCGGATATTCATGGAGAGGAACCTTGGGGATTACCGGGATACCGCCATTCATATTGTCGGTGCCCAGGCGTTGTGGGGCAATAATGCGGATGAAGCCGCCACTCGCGCACGAGAGATAATGACGCAAATTGATGTCCGCCATGATGAACGAGCGGCCCTTGAGCTATTTTCAAAGGAAACGACTGGCGTCGGCCTTTCGATGACAACCGGCCGCTGTTCGGCGGGCGCCGCTGGACGGCCGAAGATTACACCGGTGGTCGCGCAGTTTGCTTTCCAGATTGAAAAGTCCCGCATTCGACCGACCGTTGTCGTTGCGGGCAAATCAATTGCCTTCGAGATGCCCGTGCCGAGCGCTTTTTCAAAGTTTCCGGGAGTGAAACCGGTGGCTGAGGATAATGCGGCGGTATCAACGGAGGACATGGTCGAGGTGCCCTTGATCCGGCTTGCCGCGGCGCGGAGCGGGGATAAGGGAAATAATGCAAATGTTGGTGTGATCGCACGGTCCCCCGATTATCTGCCCTGGATCAAGAAAAGCGCGACGGCAGAAACGGTGAAGTTATATTTCGGCCATGTGGTGGAAGGTGATGTCACCCGTTTTGATCTGTCGGGCATGAATGCTGTTAATTTTCTGCTGACGAACTGCCTCGGTGGCGGCGGAACATCGACTCTGCATCTTGACAATCTGGCGAAAACATATGCTCAGCAATTACTCGCCTTACCAGTGAAAGTTCCTAGCTCTCTTGCGAAAATACTGACATAAAGAATGCTGAGGTAACGGGGGAAAAAAGGAAGAAATCCATGACGCACCCACTGGAACCGATGTTAAGGCCAAAATCTGTGGCGGTAATTGGCGCCTCCAACACTGCGTCGCGCATTGGCGGTCGGCCGATCCATTCCATGAAGACATTGGGATATAAGGGCAAGATCTATCCGGTTAATCCAAATTATGAGACCGTTCAGGACCTGCCGGCCTTTGCAAGGATTGAAGATGTTCCCCAAGGGATTGACTGCGCGGTCATTGCAGTCCCAGCGAAGGTCGCGGTTCAAACTTTACGCGATTGTGCCGATCATGGCATTAAGTCTGCCGTTATGTTCACCTCCGGCTTTGCGGAATTGAGCGATGATGGGGCGAAAGCGCAACGGGAGATCAGCGCGATTGCCAGGGATAGCGGGATGCGGATTCTCGGCCCGAATTGCCTTGGAGTGTTTAATGTCGATGCGGGTTGGTATGGGACCTTCACCAATGCTCCTGGTATGCTCAAATTGCCGCCGGGCCCGATTGGCATCGTCAGCCAGAGCGGCGCCTATGGCGGCCATGTTTTCATGGTGTCGCAGATGCGCGGCGTTGGGTCGAATTATTGGGTGACGACCGGCAACGAATCAGACGTCGATGTTGCAGAGGTGATCGAATATTACGCGCAGGCTCCGGATGTAAAGGTCATTCTCGCTTATGCAGAGGGGATTAAGAGTAAGGACCGTATTTGCAGGGCATTGGACATGGCGCGAGAAGCGGAGAAACCGGTGATCTTTATGAAGGTTGGCTCCTCGGCCGTTGGGGCCATTGCCGCCGCCTCGCATACGGCATCCCTCGCTGGGGCAGATGCGGTTTATAGTGCGTTGTTCAAGCAATACGGCGTCTATCGGGCGGAAACGACGGAAGAATTTGTCGATATCGCCTATGGCTGTCAGTTCGGAAAATATCCAAAAGGACGCAAGATCGACCTACAGACAATTTCCGGTGGGGTCGGCGTGCAAATGGCCGATGCAGCGGTAAAATATAAACTTGAAGTCACACCGTTGCCGCCACAGACTCAAAAGAAGTTGAAAGCGCTCATTCCATTCGCAGGCGTGAACAATCCGGTCGATTTTACTGCACAAGCTCTCAATGATCCCAGCCTGATGGAAGCCAATATCAGCATGACAATCGATGAGGCTGACTTCGATAGTCATATCGTTTACCTCGCAAGTATTCCCGCATCTCCCTTCACGCGCGACGCCTGCCTGAAGATATTCCAGAATATCCGTACCAAATATCCGGACGAGATCATAATGATGAATATCATTTCTCCCGAAGAGATCATTGCAGACTATGAAGCCCTGAATATGCCTTGCTATGAGGATCCGGCGCTTGCAGTTCGGGCAATGGCGGCGCTTGCACATTTCGGCGAAGTTTTTGCAAGAGGCAGGCCGGATCAGCCACCGGCGTTACCCGCCGACGCCCTGGCGGCCCCAACGACTACAATCGCCGAGCATGAGGCGAAAAAACTGCTTGGCAGTATTGGAATTCCAGTGACGGTGGAGGAACTCGTCCAGTCAGCCAAGGAGGCGGTCACAGTCTGGCAAAATATCAGCGGACCTGTTGTGATGAAGATTGCGTCCCCCGATATTCTCCACAAGACGGAAATTGGCGGAGTGTTGCTCAATCTCAATTCGGCGGATGATATTTCCAATGGTTTCGAGACTCTGATAGATCGGGCCCGCAAAGCGAAACCCGATGCACGGATTGACGGCGTCATCGTTGCCCAGATGATCACGGGCGGCGTTGAAACTGTTATGGGCGTAGTGTGCGACCCCGTTTTCGGCCCGGCGGTGATGTTTGGCCTAGGCGGTGTTTTTGTTGAAGTGCTGAAAGACGTGACCTTCCGGCTCGCGCCCTTCGGTCTTGACGAAGCCCGCCGGATGATCGATGAAATACAGGGCCGCGCGATGCTTGACGGGGTCCGGGGCGCGCCGCCATCGGATATAAATGCCCTGGCGGATGCCTTGTCCCGCCTTTCGGTATTCGCGGCGGAAAATGCCGATAACATTGAGACCATCGATGTTAATCCCTTCATTGTCCTGTCCGAAGGAGCGGTAGCTGTCGACGCCCTTGTCGTACCTAAAGGAATTTAAGATGAGAGCCTATGAAGGTCTGAAAATCGTTGATTTTACGCAAGTACTGGCAGGGCCCGTAAGTACCCAGATGTTCTCTCTTCTCGGCGCCGATGTTATAAAAATAGAGGCACCGGTGAAAGGCGACCAGCTTCGCGCAACCCTTGCCGATCCGGAAATGGCGGCAAAACTTCTTTCCCCTGCATTTTTGACAGTGAATCTGGGAAAGCGCAGCCTTGCACTTGACCTGAAATCGGAAGCGGGCCTAAAAGTGGCCTATAGGCTGATCGATGAGGCGGATGTCGTTGTCGAAAATTTCAGCCCCGGTGTCGCCAAGAAACTGGGAATAGATTACGAAACCTTACGGGCGCGCAATCCGTCGCTTATTTACTGTTCTATTAGTGGATTTGGTCAAGAAGGTCCTCGCCGCGGAGATAAGGCCTATGACTCGGCGATCCAGGCCGCGTCCGGACTATTCAGCCTGAACGGCCATGAGGAAACAGGGCCGACAAAAATTGGTATAATGGTCGTTGATATGATTACCGGGTCTAATGCGGCCTTTGCCATTGCATCGGCAATCAACCGCCGGCATCTTACGGGAAAGGGCCAGTATATCGATGTGGCAATGTATGATAGCGCATTGGTGCTTGCCGCCTCACAAATGGCGGATTTCATGGTTCGCGGCAATATCCCTCCGCTGCTTGGCAATAATTCGCCGACACGTCAGCCGACTTCGGGTTGTTTTGAAACCCTTGATGGCCAGATTTATATCGCAACGATCACCAACGCCCAGAATGAGATTGTTCTTCGTGTAACGGGTCTTGGACATCTACTTGAAGATCCCCTCTATGCCACGTTTGAGGCCCGCCAGCAAAATTCAGAAAGTGGAATGGCATTGATTGCAGAGGCTATTAAGACCAAAACAACGGAAACTTGGGTCAAAATATTAAGCGAGGCCGGTGTTGCCGTTCAGGCCGTCCGCAATTTGTCTGAAGCAACTTCCGATCCACAGTTGACGCATCGTGGGATTGTGGTGGAGGCGGAAAATGTTTTGGGATTTGACGAGGCGCTTCGTCTCATCGGTGTTCCCCTTATCGCCAACGAGGATAGCCCGATAACAAAGACGTCATCTCCGGGCAAGGTCGGGCAGCATACCGGAGAGGTTTTACGGGAACTCGGGTATTCGGAAGCCGACATTACGGATTTTTTAGCCGTAAACGGAGAGTGACGGCGAATTCTGTTTTTATTTTCTATTGCAACAAAGGTTTGTGCATATGATAACCGTTCATCATCTCAATAACTCAAGGTCGCAGCGGATACTTTGGCTGCTTGAGGAATTGCAGCAGGAGTATGCTATAATTTCCTATCAGCGCGACGCGACAACAAATCTGGCTCCGCCTGAGCTCCACGCCGTACATCCGCTTGGAAAATCGCCAGTGATCACCGACGATGACGTATTAATTCATGAGTCGGGCGCCATTGTTGATTATCTCTGCCAAAAATATGGGAATGGTGAGTTCACGCCGGCAATCGGATCGAAGGACGATCTCAAATATCAGGAATGGCTGCATTATGCAGAAGGGTCGGCGATGCTGCCGTTGCTGCTTCGCCTTTATACCAGTCGGCTTGGCGATGCGGCGGCGCCGTTGATGCCGCGGATCGACAGCGAAACATCAAATCATTTTTCTTTCATGAATGCGGAATTGAAAGGCCGGGAGTTTTTCGTCGGCAACTCGCTTACCGGTGCAGACATCATGATGTCTTTCCCGCTTGAGGCGGCGAAAGCCCGCGGCGCCCTTGACCCTTTCCCCCAGTTAGGGGCGTTTATTGATCGTATACAGGCGCGCCCCGCCTATGTCCGGGCACTCAAAAAAGGCGGTGATTATGCCTTCGGCCCTATTTGAACTGGGACACGTATGGCGTTCAGATGACGCCGGGTATCGTGATAATCGGGCGATACTTTTAAACACCGGGTTGTCGGAACGCTAATTGCAGTCTATTTATGCGCTAATGAGCCAGGCCCGGACGCCTTTCGGGCTTTTCGTCAGGATGGGAATTCAGTGTTAGAAAAATCGACACATCGGGAACCGATCTTTAACGTTCCACCGGTTACCGTCTATCTCATCGCGACGATTTTTATTGTTCATCTGCTTGTGATCGTAACCGCGCCGGAAACCCTTGTCTGGGTATATGGTAATTTCTCTTTTCGTCCCGTCGATGTATCCGCCATTTTGGCCGACCCCACGGCGCCCGGACTCTTCCATCTGTTTATTACTCTCAATAGTCATATATTTTTACACCATGACTGGGCACATATGATTGTAAATGCCGGGATGCTGCTGGCGTTTGGATCGATGGTCGAGCGCCGGTTTGGTCGGGTGCGATACCTTATTCTATTTTTCCTGTGTGGATGGCTTGGTGCTTTTGCGGAATATGCCGTTACCGACCCCAATATCAATGTAACCCTTTATGGCGCCTCCGGGGCCGTTTTCGGGACCATGGGCGCGACTGCGATCATCCTGCTCCCGCGGTTTGGATTGCGGGGTGTGATGACATTCATCGCCGTCTTGCTGGGAATTAATTTTCTAATCGGAGCGACCCCCCTTGGCACCCTGCTGGTCGGACCCGGAGCCGAGATTGCCTGGGTCGCCCATCTCGGCGGATTTTTCGCGGGCATGCTATTGGCTATCCTTTATTCCGGTCGTACACAATCAGAGAGACAATAAAAAAAAGCACCTGGCTGCCGGGGAGCGAGAACCAGGTGCTTTTGAAAGAACCCGCCAAAGGCGACGCTCTTACCTCGAACAATTACGACTCGCGACGCCAGATCGGAAATTCTTCATCGCTGGCCGGCTGATAGGTCACGGTCATCTCGTCAAATGCCTTTAACGATGCGGACAGATCCTGGTCATCACGGATTTCGAAAGCGTTTATGCCGCATCGTTGCATATAAAAAAGCTGGTCGCGAAGGACATCGCCCGTGGCGCGTATCTCACCTTCGAACCCATATTGTTCTCGCAGCAAGCGCGCCTGGGTAAAAGCCCTGCCGTCCGCCATTTTAGGAAATTCCAGCACAATGAGATCGAACCGGTTTATATCCTCTTTCAGCACCTCAAGGTTATCAGTGTTGCTGATCCTGACGCCCAGTCCGCCATTGCGGGTGAGGAGGGTATCCCGGGCGGCCAGCCACTCCTCCAACGGCACATAGATATTGCCCGAGGGAAGGGAGCCGCCATCCTCAAGGCCGGTGAAAGGCATCCAGTCGTCAATGTCCGGCTTGCGATCCTTGATGTATTTAACCATAGAGTTTCTCTTTGAAGGGGGCATCGCCAAGCCGTCGATAGGTCATAAGGAAACTTTCTTCCTGTTCCTCGCGGTTCTCGAGATATACCGCCAAGACATCACTTACGGCATCAACAATCTGTTCAGCCTCAAACGCGGGGCCAATGATCTTTCCGATTGACGCATCCTCGCGCGCACTGCCACCAAGGGTCAGTTGGTAAACCTCTGTTCCCTTTTTATTGACACCAAGTATGCCGATATTTGCAACATGGTGATGTCCACAGGCATTGATGCATCCTGAAATGTTGATGCTAACGTCGCCGAGATCGTTGACGAAATCATAATCGTCGAAACGTTTGGTTATCGCCTGCGAAATCGGGATCGAACGCGCGGTTGCCAAAGCGCAATAGTCGAGACCGGGGCATGAAATAATGTCGGTGACGTGATTGTAGTTTGGTGTCGCCAACTCAAGTGTCTTCAATTCCTCCCACAGTGTCGGAAGGTCCCGCAGCTTGACATCTGACAGCACGAGATTTTGCCGATGGGTCGTCCGGATTTGCCCGAGGCTGTATTTGTCCGCCAGATCTGCAATGGCATCCATTTGATCCGACGTCACATCGCCAGGGGGCTGATGGGCTGTTTTCAGCGACAGATAGACAATGCGATAGCCAGGTTGCTTGTGAAGCTCGATATTCTTATCGGCCCAGCGGGCAAATTCCGCATTGCTGAGAAGGATATTTTCAAATTGAAGATCTGTATCCGGCAGGACCTCATAGTCAGGATCCTTGAAAAATTCCTTAATCCTGCTGATATCCTGTTCGCGGAGGAACAGGCCGGATTCCTTGATCTTCTCCCATTCAGCTTCAACCAACTCCCGGAATTTTTCTTCGCCGGTTTCGTGAACGAGGATTTTAATCCGGGCTTTATATATATTATCCCGCCGGCCGAGGGTGTTATAGACGCGAAGAATAGCTTCCAGATACGTCAGCATATCCTGCTTCGGCAGGAACGGGCGGATCACCTTGCCGATCATTGGGGTACGGCCGAGCCCACCGCCGACATAAACCTCAAAACCGGTTTCCTCATCGGGGCCTTTCACCAGCCGAAGTCCGATGTCATGAACGGCCACCGCTGCTCGGTCATGGGTCGCTCCGCTTACGGCGATTTTAAATTTTCGCGGCAGAAAATTGAATTCAGGATGGAATGTCGACCATTGCCGGATCAACTCGCAATAGGGACGGGGGTCTTCCAACTCGTCCCGGGCGACCCCGGCAAGCGGGTCGGACGTCGTATTACGGATGCAGTTGCCGCTGGTCTGGATCGCATGCATTTCAACACTGGCGAGGTCGTCCAGTATATCCGGTACATCTTCCAGCTTCGGCCAGTTATACTGAATATTTTGGCGGGTGCTGATATGGCCATAGCCCTTGTCATATTTACGGGCGATATGCGCAAGTGTCCGCATCTGCTCGGACGATAGCAATCCATAGGGGATTGCGACGCGCAGCATATAGGCATGAAGCTGCAAATACAGCCCATTCCGAAGACGCTGGTGCTTGAACTCTTCCTCTGACAGCTGACCGCTGATACGCCGCTGGACCTGGCCGCGAAATTGCTCGACCCGTTCCAGCAGGAGTTGATGATCCTGCTCTGAATATTGATACATTGTGAACCTTAAAATTAGGCGGCCTGGCGGCTCTCACCTGTGTTTGGTCTCGACTTGTCTTGCGGCAACCTAATCGTCGGCCCCGTCGCCCGAATTTGCTCGCGTTTTGTCGACGCCGTCCATCCATCACCGTCTTTTATTATATCGATGGCATAAGGGGCGACCACGATATTATCCTGCTCCGATTTTTCAGCGGCAATTTTCAGGGATTCGAGAAAATCGCCCTCGCCGGTTGTTGCCTTTTGAATATCAGATGTCCAGGAAAAGAGGCCATCCTCAAGACATAAATACGCAACCTGGCCTTCTTTCAAAAGGGACGCCGTGTAAATTTGCAATGCCATTGCTGCTCTCCTTCAAACTAGGGCTCGCGTTCATAGAATGTTGAGCCGACTATTCATATCCAGTAATTGTAGATAAAATATTGTATAACGCAAGAAAAATGTATTAATAATGTAAATTACAAAAAAATATGTTATTTAAATTATTGCTGATTCGCGTGACGCATGGATACCGCACTCTGTCTTTGTCCTGCCGACCCACCGTCCCGAACGTTCATCCGCGCCTTCTGCCACGCGTGCCGTGCACGGCATGCAGCCGATTGACTTGAACCCATCTGCAACAAGAGGATGAGGCGGGAGATTCTTTTCGAGAAATGCCTGCTTGATGTCGTCATTCGACCAATCCGCAAGCGGATTAATTTTGATAAAATCACTATCTGCCTCTATCACCTGCAGGGCCGTACGGGACGGGGACTGGAACTGCTTGCGGCCGGTAATCCATGCTTTAAAGCCTAAGTTCCCCATTTTTTTCATAACCTTATCAAGTGGGGCAACCTTCCGGATTTCGCAGCATTTATCCGGATCGATATTAAATAGCATGTCGTCGGAGTCGAGGCGCTGCAAGACGCCGTCATCGGGGCGAATAATTCGTACGTCCTCAAGCCCCAAATAATCTGTAAGCGTTTTTTGATATCGTAAGGTTTCCCCGAACAGCCGCCGGGTATCTATAAAAATTACCGGGATGGTGGCATCGACTCGTGAAACCAGGTCAAGGAGGACGGCGGACTCTGCGCCGAAGGACGAGGACAGCATTATCTGCCCGTTTAATTCATTGCCGACCAACGCCTCTATTAGCGGTAATCCGGAAAGATGCGCATATTTTCCTCGGAGAAGAGCGGCCTCAGCTTCAAGTTTAGGAGATGTCAATGAATCGGGCATTAGTTCGTCCATTCAATTTCGAATTATATAACCTATCTATGTTGTATTAAATATAATATCAACTATAAATGTAAAAAATATAAAAATACCATAAAAAACTGTAAAATATAAAATATAAAGACCTACGATATGCGAGACGATTGATTGTTTCTGTTTGTTTGCGCAGACTACGAACAAGGGAGAGGTGATGCGCTATTTTTTGATTATAATGATACTCGGACTGGTCTGGGCGGGGGGACCCGGGGAGACAGCTGAGGCGATGCTGGAAAATCTCACCGCAAAAAATATTTCCAATAATTTTATCATTATAAACGGGAAGGCTATGGTGCCGTTGCAGGGTGTGCGACTCGTAGACCGGAAATTCGACGCCGAGACTTTTCAGGCGAGCCGTCGGTATCTGGAGAATGAATTGTGGGGCAGGCATTTTACGCTCGAAATCGGGACAGCCCCGGATGATCCGTTAGCGCATAATCGGTATGGGGATCCGCTGGGGAAAGTGATTGTCGATGGAAAATGGCTCCAGAAGGAACTTATCGACAAAGGCTATGGATGGTGGAGCGGGGCCGCCGATTATCCTGAAGCGGCGCGAAAAATACTTGTGAACAGCGAAAAAGAAGCCGAAGCTCACAAACAAGGACTTTGGCGTCGTTTTTCTGTTATCGATGCCAATCATCCGCGTAACTCTATCTCGAGAGGAGATTTTATCATCGCGGAAGGCCGTATTGCAGATGTTCATCATACGGCGAAAGTAACCTATCTGAATTTTGGAGATAATTGGCAATCTGATTTTACCGCCGCAATTTCATCCCGGAACAGAAAGCATTTTGAAGCGTTGGGGTGGAAGTTGGCTGATCTGAAGAATAAGTTGGTTCGTATTCGAGGTATCGCCCGGTTCTATAACGGCCCCTTTTTGGAGCTCGACTTTCCGGAGCAGATGGAAATAAAAGAGGTGACAGGTGGGTAGCGCAAGGCAAAGCAAACAGTCGGTACGGCAGCATAGTAGGGCGTTTAGATCACTTCTGGCTGTACCTGCCTTGGTTTTTGGTCTGACGCAATTCGCGCCGGGGGCGTCTGCCGATATATTAGGCGAGCTGTTTTCCGTCTTCGAACCCTCTAACGAAAAAGAGCAGAGCGTCGGGGCCGAACAACATCCCAAGATAGTGGCACAATTCGGCGGCGAGTACATCAAGGAGGGGCTGAACGACTATATCCTGGATATCGGCCTCCGGCTTGCTACGGTCTCGGAAATGAAAACGCTCCCTTGGCGGTTCACGGTCTTGAACACGCCGGTTGTCAATGCGTTCGCCTTACCGGGAGGGTATGTCTATATAACGCGCGGTTTGCTGGCGCTGGCGAACAGTGAAGCGCAGGTCGCCGGTGTTCTGGCTCATGAAATTGGCCATGTGACATCGCATCATAGTTCCGCTAGACAATCCCGGGCGACAGGCATTGGCCTTCTCGGGGCTCTTGCCGGTATTTTAACCGGAAGTGACGTCGTGCAGCAACTGGGCCAGCAGCTCGGGGGAATGTATGTGGCCTCTTATTCTCGCGACCAGGAATATGAGGCGGACCAGCTTGGCGTAAAATACCTTGGTCTCGCGGGTTACCCACGTGAAGCGATGGCTGGATTTCTGAAACGGATGCGCGCTCAGACGGATTATACGCAAGCCCTTGCCGGGAACGAAGGCAAAAGCAGCCAGTTCGATTTCTTCGCCTCCCACCCGAACACGGACGAACGCGTCAGTCGCGCCGCCGCGATGGCGTCAGAAAATGCGGACAATCTGGACCGCGATGAAGGGAATAAAAGATATCTGGAACAAATTAACGGGATGCTTTACGGCGATGACCCGAGCGAAGGTGTCATCAAGGGTCGGGAATTTCTTCATCCCGTTCTGCGTTTTAAATTTATGGCGCCGGAGGGGTTCCAGTTGATTAACTCGACGCAGGCGGTTTTTGCCCAAGATGGCAAGGGCAGCCAAATGGCTTTTGATATCGGCAAAAAAAAGAACCAAAATCTGAATATGGCAGAATACCTGAAAAGCGAATGGCTGGTGAAACTCAAGCCTTCTGATGTTCGAACCCTTGAGATAAACGGGGCCGCCGCCGCTGTGACCAGTCTCGCCGTGGAAAGTAATGGCAAGAGATGGTATTTGACCGCTGCTGCCATTGATTTCGGGGAAAATCGCGTGGCGCGGTTTATGTTACAGTCAGCCTCTGCGGATCAGGGCCTGCAACAGAATTTTGCGCAAAGCTATAAAAGCTTTCGCCGCCTGGATGCCTCTGAGGCAAACCAGATAAAGCCCACACTGATTGACGTTGAAACTGTGAAAACCGGTCAAAGCGTGGATAAACTTGTTGCGGGAATGGCAAATATTGTAAGCGATAAAAAAGCGCTGTTTCTGTTACTCAATCCAGAATTTGTGGACCAAGAACCGACAGCCGGGCAGCTCTATAAATCCCTGCGATATGGAAAATGATTCTTGCCGTTATTGCGGTGAATCTATGCTGATCTCATCATCCATGACGCCATCAAGTGTAAAGCAGGCAGCCTTCAACGATCCGCCATACCCACATCCGCCGTCAATTGTCGCTGTCGAGGGGGTAATCCGAATACCGCCATGGTCGCGGTCATACCCGCGAACAACCAGGCGAAATCCGTCTGGGAGTTTGTCGATGGAGTCAAACCGGCTGTTTCCCCACCAAAAACTGTCGTTTTGATCCGCGATCGGGCAATCGGGGTCGATGCCGGCATGGACAAACAACAGTTCGTTGCCTGCCGTAAAAGCGGCGCGTCGCAAAGACAGTAGTATTTCGGTGTGGCCGGGGTAATTTTTCATTTTTTCGCGCAACCGGTTTGTCCATTTGGTCGTCGCAACAATACCTTCACGAAGGTATTTCCGCACTTCCAGCTCTGATTCGCCATACGCCTCGAGAGTGTGACCGATGTCATGCTTGACCATCCAGTCCAGAACGTCAGAAGGCGTCGAGGCAAGCTGAATCTGGAGAAGTTTGCGCCAGATTTCCTCCTGTGCGCCGCGTAAATAAACGATGTCCTCCGGCGTCATTCCTGCCAGACAAAGGCGGTTAATCCGGAAGGACAAGAGTTCGTCCAAAACGCCCTTGATATCCGGGCCCCGTCCCAGATAATTCCCGAGATAGACTAGCCGGTCACCGTGACGCCAGCGAACGGCGAGGATATCATGCAGAGCAATCAGCGGTGCAAGTTCACCATGAATTGAGGAAACCGCCCAAACGCGGTTCGCATGGGAAATACAGCCAAATTTTTCTTTGTGGGCATGTGCGTTCATAGTTGCTCACAATGAAACCTCATGCGGAGATTGGCAAGTCTTTCGAGCATCATTTAGCGACAAATTTAATAAAAAAGCCCGGATTGCAGTCCGGGCTTTTTCAGGGTTGATATGTTCAGGGTCAGGCGACTTTTAAAACCTTCTGAACTTTTTCTGCGGCAGCATCAGTCTCGATCTGTTCAACGACGGCCAGTTCTCTGGAAAGCCGGACAAGAGCGGCCTCATAAATCTGGCGCTCACTGTAGGACTGATCAGGTTGATCATCGTTCCGATGCAAATCGCGGACAACTTCCGCAATCTGGATCGGATCTCCCGAATTGATTTTGGCTTCATATTCCTGGGCCCGGCGGCTCCACATCGTGCGCTTAATCCGGGCGCGTCCTTTCAGCGTGTCGAGCGCGCTTTTCATCTTCGTTGGTGTAGATAGCGGTCGCATGCCGACATTCTTGGCCTGCTTAACCGGAACGCGGAGTGTCATTTTTTCATGAGAAAAGTCGACGACATAGAGCGTTAGCGCGATGCCGGAAATTTCCTGTTCTTCAATGCTGATGACCTGGCCAACACCGTGCGTCGGATAAACAACGTGGTCCAACGGTGCGAATTCCATTTCCTTAACCATACAATTCCTTCTCATCAACGGTGAAGATTATTCTTCCACGAATGCGCATTGAGCAAAAAAAAACAGCTGCGTGAGCGGCGCTGCGTAGTCAAATTATCTACCAAAAAAAAGCAAACATCGTTTTCAGTAACAGCCCAAGACGCTAAACGCCTTGCCGCTCTGATATTACGGCAAATTCTCATGAACATAGTTTATAGCGGGGAGAATAACACATTTTCCCGCAAATAGCTATTATATTAGATTGTATGGTTTTCGAAAATTACAAGGCTGTTAACCTTGGCCGGGCTTGGCACTGAACTGCTCTTCGAATTTGTTGGGCTTGCCCTGCCATTCTTCGGCGTCTTCCGGCTGCTCCCCTTTTTGGGTAATGTTTGGCCAGAGTTCAGCATATTCCTTGTTAACTTCAAGCATCTTCTCGATGCCGTCCTCGGTGTCTGGAAGGATCGCTTCAGCCGGGCATTCCGGTTCACATACACCGCAATCGATGCATTCGTCGGGATGGATTACCAGCATATTTTCGCCTTCGTAGAAGCAATCTACCGGGCAAACTTCCACGCAGTCCATGAATTTGCATCTGATGCAACTTTCGGTAACAACGTAGGTCATTTTATTCTCCAGACTATTCGAAGGTTAATATACTAAAGGCATGATTTACGGATTATCGCTAAAGACGGATAAAGACAACCCCAAAATTAGGTGCCGGCTAAAAAAATCAATTTGCATCTATCCCGAGGCGGACAAGTACCCGTTTACGGGCGTCGGCACGTTCCCGGTCTGTAACGTAAATAAGGCCTGCGATACGACGGACGAGATTGGCTTCAAATTTGCTGAGGACGCCGTCGGCATACACAATTTCCCAAAGCATCTCAATCATCTTGACCCGTGTTTCAATCGGGAAACTTTCCTTGATAGTTCGCGTAAAGTAGAAAAGCTGCTCGGACTCGGATTGAGCTTTTTCTGCGGCGTTCAGAATTTCGACGGCATCCGCTTCAGACATATTGTAATGACGTTTCAGCACACGCAGAATTGCCTGCCTCTCAACATCCTTGTAGTCGTTATCTGATAGCGCTGCCTCGATCAGCAGGGCGGCCGTTGCAATATATTCTTCGTCATGGTTCTCTGGCTTTTGCGTATTGCCTTCGGACAGGAAGGCTTTCAACAATCCGATCATGAGATTTCCTTACGCGGATGGCATTGCCCCGGTGGACGTCAAACGCGACCGTGACATTGTTTAAATTTTTTACCTGACCCGCAAGGACAAGGCGCATTACGCCGGACCTTGCCCCAGTTATCATTGCCATCCTCGTTACTCGAATCCTGGGAATCGACCTCGTTCTGTCCTGTTACCGGATCGAGGTGAGTGGCCTGCATTTGACTTTCATCAGGTTCCGACCGCTCGATTTCCTGCGCAGGATTCTGAAGCTGAACGAAGGACAGGTAAGTCGTGACCGTTTCGCGTAATTGGTTGAGCATGTGCTGAAACATGTCAAATGCTTCACTTTTATACTCATTCAGTGGGTCTTTTTGCGCGTAGGCACGAAGCGAGACACCCTGACGCAGCTGATCAAGCTGCAATAAATGATCTTTCCATGCCTGATCAAGTATTTGCAGCAATATGCTTTTCTCGACCATGCGCATGATCTCGGGACCATATTTCACGGCCTTTTCAGCCATTTTGCGGTTAGCAGCATCCTTCAGGCGTTCGCGAATTTCCTCATCAGCAATACCCTCTTCCTCCGCCCAGCCTTCTATTGGAAGATCGAGGTTGAGTTTCTGGCCGACGGCTTCCTTGAGACCGGCAACGTCCCATTGCTCAGGGTAGGCCTTGGCGGGGATATGGAGGTCCACGAGATCATCGACGGTTTCATTCCGCATGGTTGTGACGGTCTCCGACACATCCTGAGTATCCATCAATTCAATACGTTGTTCGTAAATGACCTTGCGCTGATCATTCATGACATCGTCAAACTTGAGTAGGTTCTTGCGGATATCGTAGTTGCGCGCCTCTACTTTTTGCTGTGCTTTTTCAAGGGCTTTATTGATCCAGGGATGAACAATTGCCTCGCCCTCTTCGAGACCGAGTTTCCGCAGCATGCCGTCCATGCGTTCAGATCCAAAAATCCGCATCAGGTCATCCTGCAATGACAGGAAGAAATGCGACCGGCCCGGATCACCCTGCCGGCCTGAGCGACCCCGGAGCTGGTTGTCAATCCGGCGAGATTCATGCCGTTCTGTACCGATCACAAATAATCCGCCGGATGCCAGCACCTTTTTTCTCTGCTCCGCGATTTCCGCCTTGATGGTTGCCGCAATTTCGGCAATTCTGGCCTCATCCGTTTCATCAGCGACTTTCGCCGCAATCATCATTTCCTCATTGCCACCGAGTTTAATATCAGTTCCGCGTCCCGCCATGTTCGTTGCGATTGTTACCGCATTAAGACGGCCGGCCTGGCTGATGATCTCCGCTTCCTGCTCATGATAGCGGGCATTGAGAACTTTGTGGGGTACTTTTTGTTCCGTCAGCAGGCGAGAAAGCATTTCTGATTTTTCAATGGAAACGGTCCCGACGAGGACTGGCTGTCCGTTTTTGAGACATTCCTGAATTGTTTTGACAATGGCGTTGTATTTTTCTTCCGCCGTCCGGTAAACCTCGTCATCCTCATCGATCCGGGCGACCGGAACGTTTGTTGGAATTTCGATGACGTCGAGACCGTAAATTTCAAAAAACTCATCGGCTTCCGTCACGGCAGTACCGGTCATGCCGGATAGCTTATCATACAGGCGGAAGTAATTTTGAAAGGTAATTGATGCCAGCGTCTGATTTTCCGGCTGGATTGTGACCTTTTCCCGCGCCTCAAGTGCCTGATGCAAGCCGTCAGAATAACGGCGACCCTCCATCATCCGGCCCGTGAATTCATCAATAA
>NZ_JBDNHC010000010.1:0-6770 GCF_041689005.1 Sneathiella sp. | reverse complement strand
TATTCTGGGCTGATCTTTTAGTAGCGGCAAAATCTTATCTGTTTCTGAAAGAATGGCCTTTTCACCGATAACGGGCCATTGAATACCAAGCGCCGGATCATTCCAGAAGATGCCGCAGTCATGGTCCGGGCTGTAATAGTCTGTCACCTTATACACAATCTCCGTATCCGGTTCGAGGGTGCAATAGCCATGAGCGAAGCCGTGCGGCACCCAGATCTGCTTCCAGTTATCCGCTGACAGCTCGACGCTCACGTGCCGACCAAAAGTCGGGGAGCCTTTGCGAATATCAACCGCCACATCAAGCACCGAGCCGCGCACCACTCGGACAAGCTTGCCCTGCGCTGTCGGATCGAGCTGGTAATGCAACCCGCGAACAGTACCGGTTTCCGCGCTCCAGGCATGGTTATCCTGCACGAAACCAATATCGAGACCGGCATCTTTCAGCGTTCGTGCGTTCCAGACCTCCGAAAAAAAGCCGCGGTCATCGCCAAATTTCCGCGGCGTGAGGATTTTGACGTCAGGAATCTCCGTTTCTTCAATCTGCATTCTTAAAATTACCTATAATTGATCGCGTCTGGAAAGTTGTCAGGGTGAATTCATCTTATTTGCGGTTATAAAGCAAGCAATCGGGATAGCTAACCGTATACCGGCTGCTGTCGGCTATATTCTCATCAGCACTTACGTCCACAGCGTAGGCATAAACCGCCCCCACTGTCAGCGCCGCCAGATGGTTTGCGGAGGTGCATATCTGATCCAAACTCTGCCCCTTGGCTGTCTGATCCCAGGATTTATTCAGCTTGGCGTTTTTCCGGAGTGTCTGCCGCAACGAAATCGAGAGCATGAGCCCGTCAGCTTTCATATCGGTCACGGTAAAACCGCTATTTGGAATGTTCGGCGTATCAAACCGGGCGGCCAGCAACTGGAAGGTTCCTGTCAACTTCTCGATCAGGCGATAATCAATTTGCTCACCATTCGGCCAGTAGCGGACCATATTAAACCGACCGTCTATCGCTTGCCGGTCGACAAAGGGCCGCTCCCCGGCGATACAAAACCCCTTATCCAGCTCATTCCGGACGGTTTTAGTTTTCTTACCCCCGGATATTTTCACGAAAACCTCATAGGTGAAGTTATTGCCAAGCAAGAAACGGGCATCCGGGTCGTTGCAGGCCCTGGTCTTGAGGTCACTGATGAAATTACCGAGGACATTTTCCTGATAGGCATCGCGAATCTGGTTTGGCGTCATCCGGGTCAGGCCATAGTCGAAATAATCGGAAATGAGCTTGTTATCAAGACTGCGAAAGACGAAAGCCATGCCGGGCGGAAGTTCGGGAATATCCTCGTCCGCCTTTTTCAGGTAGTCCTCCGCGACCAGCCGCTCAGACGGGTCAGTGGGCCAGTTTACATCTTCTGCATACCGCGACCCCGCCGAACAGGCAGAAACCGCGAGGAGCAGACATAGACAGATAAATATCTTCATTTCGCCCCAGATACCGCCCGCATAATTGGTGTCATCGCCTAAATACCGGACTACATTACACAACTTCTTCTTAAAATAATGACAACAATCCGACATTTCCATCGAAAGGGGTTCATTCCTCCTATGATATATGTGTAAACTCCGCGAAGTAAATTTTCATAAGGATTGAGAATGCTGAAATTATTTTATTTTCCCGGAACCGTTTCCCTCGCCTCTCATATCACACTGGAGGAGGCCGGTGCCGACTATGAGGCCATCCGCGTCGATTTTCTTTCCGCGGAGCAGACAAAACCCGAGTATCTCGCAATCAATCCCAAGGGCCGGGTCCCCTCGCTCATCACCGAGAAGGGTATTCTCACCGAAACCCCCGCCATCCTGCTCTATATTGCGCAAAGGTATCCGGACGCGAAGCTCGCGCCGCTCGATGACATCTATGAGCTGGCCCAGATGCAGTCCTTCAACAACTATCTTTGTTCAACGCTTCATGTCGCCCATGCCCACAAGCAACGCGGGTCGCGTTGGGCCGACGAGGAAAGCTCATTTGAGGATATGAAACGCAAGGTGCCGGAGACGGTCGGCAATTGTTATCGCCTGATCGAGCACGAAATGTTCAAGGGCCCCTGGGTTATGGGCGAGGCATACAGCACGGCGGATGCCTATCTGTTCAACGTCAGCCGCTGGTTGGAAGGCGATACGCTCGACATCAAGAACTTCCCAAAAATCGAAGCCCATCGTGCCCGCATGCTGGAGCGGCCGGCGGTTCAACGGGTCATGCCCCTCCACCAGCGGTAAATCGCGAGAAACCCCTACCGCTTGATCGGCTTGTATTTGATACGGTGGGGTTCGGTGGCTTCCTTGCCCAAACGACGGCGCTTGTCTTCCTCATAGGCCTCGAAGTTGCCCTCGAACCATTCGACATGGCTGTCGCCCTCATAGGCGAGCATATGGGTCGCGACCCGGTCGAGGAACCAGCGATCATGGCTGATGACCACGGCGCAGCCGGCGAATTGCAGCAGTGCCTCCTCCAGCGCGCGGAGCGTATCGACATCGAGATCGTTGGTCGGCTCATCGAGCAATAGGAAGTTCGAGCCGGATTTCAGCATTTTGGCGAGATTGACGCGGTTGCGCTCCCCGCCTGAAAGCTGGCCGACTTTCTTCTGCTGATCCGAGCCCTTGAAATTGAAGCCCGAAACATAGGCGCGGCTGTTGATCTCCTTCTTGCCGAGCGAAATCACCTCGTTGCCTTCGGAAATTTCCTCCCAGACATTCTTGTTCGGATCAAGCGTGTCACGGTCCTGATCGACATAGCCAAGCTGTACCGTCGGGCCAACCTTAAAACTGCCCGTATCGGGCGTCTCCGCGCCCGTCAGCAGCTTGAACAACGTTGTCTTACCGGCGCCGTTCGGCCCGATGACGCCGACAATCGCTCCCGCCGGAAGCTTGAAGTTCAGCCCTTCAATCAGCAGTTTATCGCCGAACGCCTTGGAGACATTCTCGGCCTCGACCACCAACTCACCGAGGCGCTGTCCCGCCGGAATATAAATCTGCATTGCGTCTGTCTGCTTGGAGTCCTGCTCGGACAGCAGATCCTCATAGGCACTGATACGGGCCTTCGATTTCGTCTGGCGGCCCTTCGGTCCCTGCCGGATCCATTCCAGCTCCCGGTCCAGCGTTTTCCGCCGCGCATCCTCGGACTTGCCTTCCAGCGCGAGACGTTTTTCCTTCTGCTCCAGCCAGCTTGAGTAATTCCCCTCCCACGGGATGCCGTGGCCACGATCGAGCTCCAATATCCAGCCCGCGACATTATCGAGGAAGTAGCGATCATGGGTGACGGCAACGACAGTGCCCTTATAGTCATGGAGGAAGCGTTCCAGCCAGGCGACGCTCTCGGCATCGAGATGGTTGGTTGGCTCATCGAGCAGCAGCATATCCGGCTGCGAGAGCAGCAAGCGGCAGAGCGCAACGCGGCGACGCTCCCCGCCCGACAGCTTGGTGACATCGGCACTGCCCGCCGGGCAGCGGAGCGCATCCATGGCAATCTCCACCTCGCGCTCCAGATCCCAGAGGTTTTGCGCGTCAATCTGCTCCTGCAACTCGCCCTGCTCGGCGATCAGGGTATTCATCTCATCGTCTGTGAGGTCCTCGCCAAAGCGCAAGGAAATCTCGTTGAAGGCATCGAGGAGCGCCTTCTTCTCATGCACCCCGTCCATGACATTGCCGAGCACGTCTTTCGCCGGGTCCAGCTCCGGCTCCTGCGCGAGATAGCCAACCTTGACCCCGTCGGCAGCCCAGGCCTCGCCGGTGAATTCCGTCTCGATCCCGGCCATGATTTTGAGCAGCGTCGACTTACCCGAGCCGTTCAGGCCCAACACCCCGATTTTCGCGCCCGGAAAGAAGGAAAGCCGGATATCTTTCAAGACCTGCTTGCCGCCCGGATAGGTCTTCGACAGACCATTCATCACATAAATATACTGATAAGACGCCATAGGGATTTCCGCTCCTGCTCACATGAAATTTGCTTGCGCCCCTTTTACCGAACGCGCGGGGTTTAAGCAATTGTTGTGATTGTGGCTCTTGATGAAATTGTTGATTGCGGTAGAAAAGAAAAGTACGATTTACTCGCAATGTTTAGTAAACTTTGGTTGTACGCTAAGTCTAGGAAGAGTTTTTTACTTTTCCATAAGGTTAAGTTTAAAAAATAAGATTGATTTAGGGGGATTCAATGAGCGATAGACCTGACTTTTTAACCAGCGGGGACGAAGCGCGCCTGTTTCCTGTTCTTGCTGAAACAAGTAAAGAAAAGCGCGTAGCGTCCATATTCTTGGCCGTTCTGACACAAATACCGGCTTTAGCAGAAGAAGTTTTAAAAACCGTTGGTATTCGTGTTGGGCAAAGAACGAAAATAGAAGCCTTTACCGAAGTTGTCCTCAGCGGTGAGACGGACAACAAATGCCGCCCAGATGGGTTGATTGTTGTAAATACGGGCCGCGGCATATGGACGGCACTTGTTGAAGCAAAAATTGGCAAAGCGAAACTCGATGTTACCCAAGTCCAGCGCTATCTGGATCTTGCAAAAGCCAACAAAATTGACGCCGTAATCACTATATCCAATGAATTTGTGTCTCGGGCCGATAATTCACCAATTTCAGTACCAAAAAATTCACTCAGGAAGGTAGACCTGTTTCATTGGTCGTGGTCTTGGCTGGCGACAGCATGCGAAATTCTCGATTATCAAAAGATTGTCGAGGATACTGAACAGAATTTTTTGTTGAAGCAATTCAATCATTTTTTAGCTCATCCTGCTACAGGCGTCGAGAGATATACTCAAATGGGAGCTCGCTGGAAGGATGTTGTACAGGCAGTTTCTAACAACGAAACACTCCAAAAGAACGCGCCAGAGGTAGAAGAAGCCGTTACGAGTTGGTTTGCAGAAGAAAGAGATCTTTGTCTTCATATGTGCAGTCACATAGGTCGTGAAGTATCAGCCTTGATTGAAAGAAAGCTTGTCGACGATCCTGCTGCCCGAATAAAGCAGGGAATTTCTGATTTGATCGAGACGCAGTCTTTATCATCGGCTATTCGCGTGCCGGATTGTGCATCTGATATTACTGTAACTGCTGACTTTGCCAGACGAACCGTTTCAGCCTCAATGACCTTGAAAGCACCCGGGGATAAAGTGTCAACGAAAGCGCGAGTTAACTGGGTTCTTCGGATGCTGAAGGACGACGATAACCGCTTGCTTTTAAGAGCACTATGGCCCGGCAGAGCGGTCACTACCACTAAAGATGTGGCTAGCCTGCGGTCTGATCCAACTTTGATTCAAAACGATAATCCTAGTTCTGTTCCCCGCGGCTTTGAGGTACTGATTGTTGAGCGACTTGGCCCTCGCTTCGCAGGCAGAAAGACGTTCATTGAAGACTTCGAACGCATCGTTCCGGAGTTTTACGACCTAGTCGGGGCAAATTTGAAAACTTGGCAAGCACCGCCACCAAAACCCGTCAAATCGCGTGATGACTACAACCCTGGTGAAATAGAGGAATCCGATCTTGGTCCTGCTGGTGCGCTTCCTCTCGATCAATAGAGAAAGCACAGTTTAACTCTAGATCGTGGGCCGCAGCTCCCCGTTCCTTTTTCTATCTCACCCCACAAATAAATCCGCCGGCATCAACCCTGTCGTGATGGCGTACAGCAGCAGTGTCACCGTTAGCACCGAAAGCATCGTGGTCAGCAAAATGGTGGCGGAGGCGCGTTCGGTCCAGACGCCGTATTGCTGGGCGATCACAAATACGTTCGTGGCGGTCGGCAGGGCCGCGAGGAGGACGGCGGTATAGACCCAGATGGGATCAAAATCGCCGAACCAGCTTAAGGTCAAATACATCAGCAGCGGATGGACCACGAGGTTGAAGGGCACGATGAAGGATAACTCGACCGGGATACGTTTTAACGGCCGGAGCGCGAGCGTTACTCCCATGGCGAAAAGGGCGCAGGGCGCGGCGGCCTGGGCGAGATAGTCGATCAGCCGGGCAATCGGCACAGGCGGGGTAAATTCGAATATCGCAGCGGCGACACCGACAATGGTCGCGATAATAAAGGGATGCAGGAAGACTTTCTTTGCAATTTCCAGCATCAGGCGAAGGACATGCTGCTCCTTCCCGCTGGATATCGCCATCATGGTCGGGGCGACGATGAAATGCAGCACATTCTCGAAACAGAAGATGAGCGCGAGCGGTACCGCGGCCTGCTCGCCGAAGGTCAGGATGGCGATCCCCGGCCCCATATAGCCGATATTGCCATAGGCCCCGGCAAGCCCCTGAATGGTCGCCTCCGGTGTGGTCGCCCGTACGACGAGCCGGGCGATGCCGAACACCATCAGGAAGATGACGAAGGTTGTTGAGATATTGACGGAAATAAAGTCCCAGCTCGCCAGTTTCTCGATTGGCGTTTTCGAGAGCAGCTTGAAGAAAAGAGCGGGCAGCGAGACATAGATGATGAAGGTATTGAGCCAGCCCATGGCCTCGACCGGCTGCTTGGTGATTCTCGCGGTGAGATAGCCAAGCAGGATCAATCCGAAGAGGGGGAAGACAAGCCCGGCGATTTCGGCCATTTAACTCATACCTTGTGTAATTCCGACTTTTCCCTACCTAGCCCGCGATCACGGCACGGTCAATCGCAAAGCTGCACGGGAAGTGGCGGCTGGTTGTCTCCGGACCCTATTCCGCGGCGATGGATTGCAGATCCCCACTCTCGAACCGGCTGAGCAGGTCCTCGCGCAGGCCTTTGGCACTCGCCAAAT
>NZ_JBDNHC010000009.1:0-2516 GCF_041689005.1 Sneathiella sp. | reverse complement strand
TTATACGCTCTCGCTGCTGAAGGGGGGAATACCGATAATCGGGGGCAGGTCGGCTAGGGTGGCTATCTCGGCATCCGGTTTTCCCGGCATGCGTTCTTCAGGCTGCGCGAACCGGTTACACCAGACGACATTAAACCCGAAGGCCTTGGCGGCATAGGCATCCCAGCCGTTGGAAGATTGAAAACAGATTTCCGACGGGTGCAGGCCAAGGCGATCAACGGCCATCTGGTAGACAGCCGGGTCCGGCTTGTAAATCCCGACCTCTTCGATTGAATAGACACCGTCGAGCAGATGCGAGATACCGGCATTCCCGGTTGCGGCAGAGAGCATTTTCGGCGTTCCATTTGAAAGAATGGTGCATTTAATGTTCGATGATTGCAGCATTTCGAGCAGAGGCTTGACTTCCGGGTAACAGGACAGCTTGAGATACAGCCCCATCAAACGTTCGCGTAAATCGGTATCCTCGATTCCGGCGCTATGAAGGGCGAAATCAAGAGCATCCCCGGTCACCTGCCAAAAGTCAGCATGCCGTTTTTGCAGGCTTCGCAACCAGCTATATTGCAGTTGTTTCGTCCGCCAGATCACCGCCACTTCTTCCCATTTTTTGCCGAGCGACGCCTGTTCTTCCCGGGCGGCAGCGTTGACGTCGAACAGCGTGCCATAGGCGTCAAAGACACAAGCCTTGATATTTTTAAGCGTTACAACAGTCATCCGTTAACCTTCTTATTCAGCACCCCGTTGTATGTTGGACAAGTGACGGTTCAATGCAAGTAAAGTTTTTGAAAGCGAGCGGAAAGAGCGCTACTGGATGACGACGCCACGATTAATGTCGCGGTTGATCTGCAATTGGCTCACCTGTTTCGGAGTCAGCCGCTGGCGATAAATCTGCAGGTTTTCCATCACCCGCTGCACGTAGTTGCGCGTCTCCGAAAAGGGAATAAGTTCGATCCAGTCGATCACGTCAATATCGTCTGAACGCGGATCGCCACTGTCCCGGAGCCAGTTCCGGACATTCCTCGGGCCAGCATTGTAGGCCGCGATCGCGAGTACGTAGGAGCCCTCGAATTCATCGATAAGACCGGCCAGATAGGAACTGCCGAGCTGGGTATTATAAACCGGATCGTCCGTGAGCCGGTTTTTTGAGTAGGCGACATTCAGTTGCCGGGAGACGGCTTCGGCGGTGGCTGGCATTAACTGCATCAGGCCGCGGGCTCCGGCACCGGAAACGGCATCGGCTGCAAAGGCGCTTTCCTGCCGTGTAATCGCCAGCGTCAAGGCCGGTTCAATCGGCGGATCATGCCGCTTTTTCAATGACGGCGTTGGCCAGTTGATTTCCGTGAGGTCGGTCCCGAGTTGGGACGCCCGTTTGGCAATCGCAATGGCATAGTCAGGCCGGTCAATTTTGGTGGCAAGGCGGGCCAGATAGACATAGCTTTCCTCCTTGGTCACCGTTTCGGCCATATGCAGCAGAAAGGACTTGGCCCAGAACGGCATATCCAGCTCCGCCAGATTGCGGACTGCCGTGACCTGCTCCGTCATGCCGAGGGCCTTCACCTCACGGTCGTCGGGTTTCGTTACCTTGGGGATTGTGGGCAAGTCCTCTTGCCCCAGTTCGTGAAGCGCCATCTGGCCGTAATAGGTCGTGTAATCGCGGGCGGCAATCTTGTACCAATAT
The DNA here is from genome assembly GCF_041689005.1 of Sneathiella sp. GTDB lineage: Bacteria > Pseudomonadota > Alphaproteobacteria > Sneathiellales > Sneathiellaceae > Sneathiella. Next base: position 841 of record NZ_JBDNHC010000009.1, on the reverse strand, counting down.
TGCGCCATGTCCGGATCGCTCAACGATGCCTGTGCCCGGCCGATCCAGTAGGCGGCGCGAGCCCGACTGATCGGGTAGCTGACATTTTCATAAAGTCGGAGAAAATGCTGGAGTGCCTTCTTGCCATCATTCTGAAACCGCAGGGCGATCCAGCCGGACAGCCATTCGGCGGCGGCAAAATCCGCGCCCTGGTCAAGGCCGTGCCGACTGGCGAGTTGGTATGCGTCCGATATCTGGCCCTTGAGAAGAAGGTTGCGCGCCTGGATGTGGCGTTCACGCCACCATTTATCCGCGCGCGGGACCGCGCTGTCCATCTGCAGCAGGAGTTCAAGCGATCCTTTGTCCAGCGATTGTTTGCGACGCCATTTCGCGCGCTCGAATATCAATCCGGGGTCATTTTGCAGGTCTGCCGGGACGGCGCGCACGGCACTATCGACATTTCCTTCATTTTTCATCAGCCGGATGCGGGCCACGGCAAGCTTCTCCGCTCCCGACCCGACATAGGGAAACAGACGCGTGGCGGCCCCAATATTACGTTCCCATAATAGATGATCGAGACGCTTTTCATGGTCGATACGGGTGAGCAGCCCCTTATGACGGACGAGGATATCGCTTTCGACCTCATTGGTGAAATAGCCTGTGGTCCAGGCCTGCTTGATCCAGTTAATCCCCTCGGCCTTGCGGCCCTGATTTATCAGGGCTTCGCCATAGCGGAGCATGCCAATGCCGGAGGCGGGGGGCTCGGTTGCAAACCAGTCCAGCGTTTTTTCGGCACTGACGGGGGTGTCCAACGCCTCTTCGGCGCGGCGCCGCAGATATTGCTGTAACGGCCATTTTGGAT
>NZ_JBDNHC010000008.1:0-26381 GCF_041689005.1 Sneathiella sp. | reverse complement strand
AGCCTCCGGCAATCCCGGGGCGGTTCACTGTGATATTAGTGTGACCAGTTAGGGAGGACAGGCACCCATGCCCAAGTATATTTTCTTCCGAGTTCAGCAAGCATTTGTGACCGTATTAATTGTGACGGCGGTTATCTTTGTGATCATCCGTTTACTCGGCGATCCGACACATTTGATGCTGCCGCCCGAAGCGACGGAAGCTGATCGCGATCTCTTGCGTCAGGAAATGGGGTTGTCCGAACCAATAGCGGTTCAGTATTTGCACTTCCTAGGCGGTTTGATCCAGGGCGACATGGGGGAATCCTACCGGTTCCGCCGGCCTGCGATGGAAGTAGTGTTTGAGCGCCTCGGTGCGACCTTGCTACTGACTTGCACCTCTCTCGGCATTGGGGTGTTAATAGGCGTACCGCTCGGCGTAGCGGCCGCAATGAGGCGCGACGGTGTCATTGACGTCGCGGCAAAAGCGGTGGCGTTGTTCGGGCAAGCCGGACCACCATTCCTGCTTGCCTTGCTGTTGGTGAGGTTCTTCTCTGTCGATCTGCGTTGGCTTCCAACGAGCGGGTATGGGACGATCGAAAATCTGGTCCTCCCCGCGTTGGCGTTGGGCTGGTACTCGGCCGCCGGGTTGGTCCGACTGACTCGCTCCAGTATGCTGGAAGTAATCGATTCAGAATACGTGAAAATGGCCCGCATCAAGGGCTTGCCGGCCCGTGTGGTTATTTATAAGCATGCCCTGAAAAATGCATCGTTACCCGTCATTACCTTCGCCGGCTTGCAATTCGGCATCTTGATGGGCGGCGCCGTTGCGATCGAGGCGATCTTCGCATGGCCCGGCGTCGGCAAGCTGATCCTGGATTCAATTTCTAATCTGGACTTCGCCGTCGTGCAAGCGGCCGTCACGATTTCAGCGCTCATCTTTATTGGTCTCAATCTTGCTATGGACATTCTCTATGCTGTCATCGACCCGAGAATCAGCCTCCGCTAAGGGGCGCATGTCGCCTACTAATGAGGCTGGCGCGCCCGGCGAGGGAATCGTCAAGGACGTAACGATACGTCCAGACGCATCGAGCAGGTCTCGTTTCTGGCTCAAACGCGTGCAGGTTTATACAGCCATCATCATTTTGACTATAGTCGTCTGCGGCTCGCTGTTGAATGGTTTGCTGGCACCCTATGACCCGACGGCGATCTCGCTCAGCGAAACATTGAAGGCGCCGTCTGCAGAACATTGGTTCGGCACCGATCAACTCGGCCGTGACGTTTTATCGCGCGTGATGAAGGGCGGACAGGTATCTCTTTTGGTTGCCTTCTCCGCGGTTTTTATTGCCGGTGTCCTTGGCGGATTGATCGGGGTGGTCGCCGGTTACCTGGGTGGCGTATTTGATGCCGTTGCCATGCGCTGTGCAGACGTGCAGTTTGCATTGCCGGCGGTGATCCTCGCGCTAGTGTTAGTCGGCGTGATCGGCTCGAGCCTATTCAACCTCATATTGATACTCAGTCTCGCCAACTGGGCCCGGTTTGCGCGTATCCTGCGCAGCGATACCCTGTCCTTGCGTGAACGGGGTTTCGTGATGCTCGCGAAGCTGAGCGGTGCGTCCAGCGTGCGGATAATCTTCTATCATATCCTTCCCAATGTCATCAGCACCTTCATTGTTCTGGCGACGCTCGACATAGGTATCATTATCATCCTCGAAGCGACACTGAGTTTTCTCGGCCTTGGCGTTCAACCTCCCAATCCGTCATGGGGAAGCATGATCGCAGATGGTCGTGGCATTCTGGAACAAGCATGGTGGGTTTCCATCCTCCCAGGCGCAATGCTGATCGCCACCGTTCTGTGCGGAAATATCCTCGGAGATACACTCAGAGACCGGCTTTCTCCTACTCTTTCCGTGAAGTGGTAAGCCGATGACCGAGCTTCTGAAAGTCGAACATCTAACGACATGGCTGGCAACACGAGAAGGTGTCCTCAACGCAGTTGACGATGTCAGTTTTTCGGTGCACGCCGGACGGACGATGGCGCTGGTTGGCGAGTCCGGTTCAGGGAAAAGCATGACCTGCTTGTCTATCATGGGTCTATTGCCAGAAAACGGCAAGTCCGGCGGCGGTCGGGTATTGTTTGAGGGCGAGGATCTGTTGGCCAAGAACGAGCACGAGATGCAGCAGATCCGCGGCGTCAATATCGGCATGATCCTGCAGGATCCGATGACAGCACTCAATCCGTTGTTCACGATTGGCAATCAGGTCGGCGAAGCGTTCTACCGCGAACGCTTATCGCGCGCCGAGCGCCAGACCCGCTGCATCGAGGTATTGCGCGAGGTCGGAATCCCCGCGCCAGAAGAACGGCTTTCGGCCTATCCGCACCAGTTTTCAGGCGGCATGCGCCAGCGGGTGGCGATCGCTATGAACATAGCATCCCGTCCTAAATTGCTGATCGCGGATGAGCCGACAACGGCGCTCGACGTGACGGTGCAATTGCAGATCCTCGAACTGCTGCGAAAAATCCAGCGTCAGTTGGGCATGGGCATGATCCTTGTCACGCACGACCTGCATGTGGTGTCGCAGTTTTGCGACGATGTCGCGATCATGTACGCGGGCCGCATCGTCGAGGCCGGACCGGTAGACAAGGTCTTCAAGGCACCCTCCCACCCGTATACCAAGGGGCTACTGGCTGCGGTGCCGACGATTGATGCAACCGTCCACCGTCTGCCGCTGGTTAAGGGCAATCCGCCATCGATGCTGCAAATGCCTGACGGCTGCCGATTTGCGCCGCGCTGCGACATGGCGACAGACCAATGCCGAGCCGAGTATCCCGCGTGGCTGCATTTCGACGAAGACCGACGCGTTGCGTGTTGGCGTGCTGGTGAGGAAGAGTGATGAACGAACCATTCGTAGTCGTGAACGGTCTTAAAAAGAACTATAAGATCCGGTTGGGAATGTTCGGTGGTACCGCAAACCTGCAAGCAGTCGATGATCTGTCGTTCGAGATAGAAGAGGGAAAAACGTTCGGTCTCGTCGGCGAGTCCGGGTCGGGTAAGACGACTACGGCGCGGCTGATCCTCGGCGCGGAGCCTGCGACCGAGGGTACCGTCCGTATCGGTGGGCAACCGCTGAATAATGCCAAAGGACGCGTCGATATCAGCCTGCGCCGTATCGTCCAACCGGTTTTTCAGGACCCCTACACCTCCCTGAGTCCGCGCATGCGGATCGGTCGTATTATCGACGAGCCAATTCGCATCCACGGTTTGCTTCACGGAGAAAAAGAACTGTCGCACCGGGTTTCGGAGTTATTGGAAATGGTTGGCCTGCCCCAGGAAACGGCAAAGCGGTTTCCAAATGAATTAAGCGGCGGCCAGCGTCAGCGGGTGGCGATTGCCCGTGCGCTCGCGCCCAATCCTCGATTCATCGTTCTGGACGAGCCTGTGTCCGCACTGGACGTGTCGATCCAGGCGCAGATCCTCAATCTTCTTAAGGATCTGCAAGAACAATTCAAATTGACGTATCTGCTAATTTCCCATGATCTCAGCGTTGTGTCATTCATGAGCGACCGGATCGGCGTCCTCTACCTTGGTCGTTTCATGGAGTTGGGTCCGAAGTCGCAGGTACTAGGCGAATGCACGCATCCTTATACCCTAATCCTCCGAAGTGCGGCGGCACCCGACGAAAGCACGATGATGGCTGTTTCCGGTGAAATTCCGTCGCCGTTGTCGCCGCCTAGCGGCTGCCCGTTCAATACGCGCTGTCCGCTCGCGGACGAACGTTGCCGTACAGAACGGCCGCGGTTCAAGGAGGTCGGTTCCAATCATTGGTCAGCGTGCCATAAGACGGACGCGGTACGGGATATGCTGCAAAGTGATTCCGAAGCGAATTCGTACTCTCTAAATAATAATTAACTTAAACCACTATAAGGGAGCTTAAAAAAAATGACGTTCTTACCCAGAGTATTAACCAGATGCTTATCGCCCGTGGCGTTTGGCGCGGTCGTTTCGATATTTGCGGTTTGCGGGCCGGCGCTTGCGATGAAGCCGGCCGTTGACAAGGATACTATCGTGTTCGCGACCGATCGGAATATTGCGATGCTCGATGCGCAGGTCGATAATACGGGCAATTCTGACCGCTATCATTGGCAGTTGTTTGACAATCTCTACACTTTCGATGCTGATGGTCATCTCACGCCACAGATTGCCAAGAGTTATGAAGAATCCGAAGATGGTCTGACATACACGTTCAAGATCCGAGACGACGTGTTTTTCCATAATGGCGCTAAACTGACTGCAGAAGACGTGAAGTTTTCGATCGAACGGATTCTCGATCCGAAGGTTAAAAGCACACGCCGCCCCTACTTCGCCAAGACCATCAAGAGCGTGAGTGTTGCTGACGATTCAACAGTCGTTGTCACAATGGCGAAACGCGACGAAGTCTTCATTAACAAGGCTGCCGCGTTCATTGCTATTGTACCCAAAGCGTATACAGAATCACTGTCCTCGCCCGAGGAATTTGCCCAGAAACCGGTTGGTGCAGGACCTTACAAGCTGGTAGAGCTTAAAGTCGGCCAGTATTTGGAACTCGAACGTTTCGATCAATATTATGGCGAGAAGCCAGGCATCAAACATCTGATTTTCAAGTTCATCTCTGATGCCACGACCCGCGTGAACGCACTTCAAACGGGCGAAGTAGACATGGCTGACAAGATCGCGTCTTCGGATGTAGCCCGCCTGAAAAAGATTGATGGCATTGATGTTCTACCGATCGCGACGGGAAGCCCCATGCACGTTCGTCTTTACTCGAACGATCCGAGCCTACCCATCCACGATCCACGTGTCCGTCTGGCACTCAACTATGCCATCGATGCCAATGCGATCATCGAGAACGTGATGCATGGCATCGGCGAGCCGCTCAGCACCTTCATTTCGAAATACTATCCGTTGGGCGTCGATCCGGATTTGCAACCCTATGGCTATAATCCGGACAAAGCCCGCAAGCTGTTGGCTGAGGCTGGCTATCCGAATGGCTTCGAGACCACGCTTATGAACCCGACATCATATTCGAAGGACGTAGCTGAGGCCGTCGTTGCCTACTGGTCAGCGGTTGGCGTCAACGCGAAACTTAAGATTCTCGACTATTCCGCATGGGCACGTCTCAATAACACGCACAAATCCGGCCCAATGACTGTCATGCAGTATTCGAACGCGATCAACGACCCGATTACGCCGATATCCGGAACAGCGAGCAAGTCCGGCACTTGGTCGGATTATGACAACAAGGAAGTCCAGGACCTGATCGAGAAAACTAACAGCGTGTCCGATTTCAAATCCCGCGACATGCTGTTTCGTCAGATCGGCAAAATCCTGCATGATGATGCCCACTCTGTTCTCATTTCCGAGATGTTCTATGTTTACGGGAAGAACTCCCAGGTCGATTGGAAACCTCAAAAAGGGTATGCATTCTACAATTTGCGCACTCTTTCCTGGAAATAACTTTCAAGCGCCACCCCTTCGGGGGTGGCATTACATTGGAGAAAATGAAATGGCTCAGGCACAAACAATGAATGATGGCGTTAACCTATCCTTCGCGTTGAAGGATGGCGAGAACAAGCTGGGCGCCGAAGTGATTGGTCTGGATCTTACGAAGCCGATAGAGGATGCCTGCTTCGCGAAGCTCGAAGATGCGTTCAACAACTGTTCAGTGCTCGTTTTCCGGAACCAGAAGATCACGCCGGAACAGCATATAGACTTCAGCCGACGGTTCGGCGGATTGGCAGTCCATGTCATGGAGCAATACCTGCTTCCCGGTTACCCAGAGATCTTCCGTGTTTCCAACGTCGTTGAAGACGGAAAACGGATTGGCGGTAGCGGCGAATTCTGGCATACGGACCTCTCATACGTCGAGCAACCGAGTCGCGGTTCATTGCTGTACGCGGTTGAGGTTCCGCGTGACGCCAATGGCCGGTCGCTCGGCGATACCGTGTTCGCTAACATGGCCGAGGCGTACAATGGATTATCCGACACGACGAAAAAGAAAATTGATAACTTGAAGGCCGTTCATCGCTATGGCGACGTCTATAAGAAGGTTCTCAAGGATCGAGGCGGCACGGTCGAGCTTAATGACGATCAGAAGAAAAAAGTTCCAGACGTGATCCATCCCGTGGTCCATATTCATCCCTTCACCAAGCAGAAAAGCCTGTTCGTCAATGAAGGTTTCACTGCAGAAATCGTCGGTATTCCGAAGGATGAAAGCGATGAACTTCTTAATGAACTGTTCGAACATTGTCGCCGTTCCGAATTCCATTACCGCCATGTCTGGGAAGAGAATGACTTGGTGATGTGGGACAACTGGGCAACGCAACATCGCGGGACCGGCGGCTATACTTCTGACCATCGCCGTATGATGTATAGAACTACACTGGAGCCCACAGTCCAATTTTAACGGCAAGGCGCCCGCCGAAAGTCGGATCAACGACCAGAACCTGGCGCCACTACCCGTACAGCTTCACGCCATCCCTACTGCCACACTGGGCAGCTGGGATGGACTTGAATGGTGCGGCGAAACCTAAGTGGAACAAAAATGGCACCACTCGGCAAGAGCGATGTCACGTTGGTTTTTGAAAACATCTCGTTTGCTTAAGTGGCGCTCGTGGATGCAGGGACAGGAGGCGTTTATCACTTGACGTTAACTGATCAAAGCCTCTTTCAGTTTGCTGCAGATTGTATCTATAGGGTGCTTCCCGGCATTACGGCTCCAAATGTCGCCCTATTCCCTTGAAGACCGCTAAATGACGTTCCGCCTATATTAACGCCGTGATAGGCCCTTTCCCGAGATATACATTTGTCTCTATGGTCTTCGTTCCTACTGCGATGATATGACCATCGCTATTTTTAAAGCAGATTCTATGGATTCTGAACCCGAGTTGACAAAGAAGATGCAATTAAGGTCTCCAGGCGTAATTTCGGCAAGTCTGCGGGCCAGTTCATAAGAAGGCAGCGACCCCATTTCGAAATGAGGGCTGTAATCCAGTTTAGAGATTTGATCTGCCACGGCCGTGGATATTTCAGGTCGACAATGGCCCATTGCACAACAAAACAAACCTGACGAACCATCAATAATCTTGGTCCCATCAATCGACCAATAATACATTCTTTCCCTGATTTGCAGTCGCGTCGCCTGGAAACATAGGCTTCCAGAACTTCTCCTTCGTGGTCAACTGCACGCCACAGATAATGTCTCTCGCCATTGATCTTCATAAAGACCTCATCAAGATGCCATTTCTAGTTGGAATAATTTTGAGATGGATAGATCCGCTCCTTCCGGATCTCGCGCGCTAACAATGGAACAAATCTGTTCCGCCAATAGCGCATTGCTGCCTGAAAATCAGTACTGAAGCTGATCCGCGTCCACTTAAAGTTAATATTATAGCGCCAAATGCTCTATTTTAGGGCCCGCTTAAACGCCTTCTGCATGTCCTCGGTCGCCTTGTCGAATGCCTTCCGGGAATCCGACAACGCCGCATCAAGCGACGACCAGGATTCCTGCCCTGCCTTTTTCATGGCGGCGAGGCGCTTTTCGGCGGCGTCGGCTTCGCTTTTCATCTTCGTGACGGCGTCGTCAAACTCCGCTTTGCGCTCCTCCGGAAATTTTGCGGCGGCGGCGAAAGCAGTGTTCATCATTTCCTGCCACGCCTTTACTTGCGCATCCGCCCGCGCCGTGAAAGCCGCCTCATATTGCTCTGCATTGTTTTTCGTGCTCTTCACATATGTCTCGACTTCGTCCTCGAACGATTTCCATTCCTTTTTCAGCTTTGACGCCTGTGCTTCCCAGACGCTTTCCGCGCTTTCCAGGTTCTTATCGAAAAAATCCTTGAAGGCATCGCGCTGCACCTGCATGTCGGAAAGCGCCGTCTTTGCTTTCACACGGGCGTCCCCCCCGAGTTCCTCAACCTTGCCCTGAAATGTGGATAAAGTCGCATCCATCTCGTCAAGACGGCTTTTGGCCCATTCAATATAGGGATGGACTTTGCTTTCCTTAGTCATGTCTCACTCCTCACGTTATAAAATTTGGATCGGGAACAGTAACTATTTAAAATACAGAATATTTGCATTGATCCTGGTCAAGATCAGCCGGATTTACTTTTTATGCAGCGTTTGGCGAAGCTTCGAAAGCAGTTTCGATTTTTGCTTGCTATCAGGGGCATGTTTCAGTTCCGACCGGATATCAAGTGTAAGCTGGGCCAGTTCATTATGCCAGTCAAGCTTGTCGACAAAATCCGGGGCCAGCCGTTTGCTGACGCCGCGTGATTTGCCTTTCTTGCCGGTTTTGCACAGCTCAAATTCGTCATCGAGTGCGGGAATGATCACCTCACCCACCGCAAATTCCGCGTCAAGCAACTGCGTCTGCATCGCCTTAAGCGATTCCCGAGACCCATGTGTAAGAAAGACAGCCTGCCGTACAGGCTTGCGCGCTGTTACCCAGGCAAGGAGGCCGTTTCCATCCGCATGACCCGAATAGGTATCGATAGAGCGGATGCGGGCTCGGACCTTGATTTCCTCTCCCTGTATCCTGACTTTCTTCAGGCCCTTTTCGAGGAGGCGGCCAAGCGTACCTTCGGCCTGATAGCCGACCAGCAGCACAGTCGACTGCGACCGCCAGAGATGATTTTTTAAATGATGGCGGACGCGTCCGGCATCGCACATGCCGCTCGCCGCCAAAATGATAACACCACCATCAAATCGGGCGATGGCCTTGCTTTCTTCCACCGTTTCCGTGAAATGAAACTTCGGGTTCGAGAACGGATGATCTCAGGTGAGATTTTGAAATACCGGAAGGGGTTCTGTTTTATCCTTTACAGAACGCGGGTAATAACAGATAGGGCAACAAAAAATTTCTGACAAAGCCTGCTTATTCTAATAATGCCATATCAGTGTGTAAAATTTATATGCCGGGCGGCAAAACTTGACGGAAGATCATAAACTTCAGCGAGCGTATCCGCACAGATCACATTCTGGCTATCGCCTTCAATTCGAATTCGGCCATTTTTAATAAAGCAGCTTATATCAGTACTTTGGTAGGCAATATTAAGGTCATGCATGACAATTATCACTGTTAAATTCTTTTTGGTACATTGGTCCCGGATTAATTCCATTACCTGATATTGATGCTTCAGGTCCAGTGCCGAGGTAGGCTCGTCCAGAAAAAGATAGGCACTTTTTTGATCCCATATCTGCGACAGTACTCGTGCAAATTGAACCCGTTGCTGCTCTCCTCCTGACAGGGTCGGAAAGGACCGGTCGCGCAGATGCCAGGCATCCATTAAATCCAGGGTCTCATGAACTATCTCTTCATCCACGGCATGGGTCTTGGCCAGCGCATATGGATTGCGCCCCATCAACACAATTTCCTTGGCTAAGAATGGAAAGCTTATGGGATTACTTTGCGACAAAACGGCGCGTTTAACGGAAAGCTCGCTGAGCGAATATGTTTCCAGCCTTTGCCCGTCAAGCAAAACAAAGCCATTATCTGGAACAAGTGATCCCGTAAGGCATTTTAGCAAAGTGGATTTTCCGGCGCCATTTGGCCCCAATATGGCACTGATCTTTCCGGCTTCAAACGTCACGTTGATATTCTCGAGTATTTGCTGTCGAGCGGCACTATAGCTTAGGTTGTCTACTGTTATCATAGACCCGTTCTTCCGGAAAACTGGCGCACAAGGAGCCATAGAAAGAACGGTCCGCCGATCAGACTGGTTAAAATACCCACCGGCATTTCGGCTGGCGCCACGATGGTCCGCGCGATCGTATCGGCGACCAGCAACAGAATAGCGCCAAGCAGCGCGGAAGCCGGGATTAACAATCGATGGTCGGGCCCGAAAATAAGACGGACCAGATGCGGCACCACCAGCCCGACAAAACCGATTATTCCGCTAACCGAAATCGCCGCCCCGACGGAAAGAGCGGTGCAGATAATAATCGTCCGCTTCAACCGTTCTTCGTCAACTCCGAGATAACGGGCTTCGTTTTCGCCAAGCAACAGGATATTAAGCTCGCGGGCATTGCGGACCAGGAGAAGACCGGTCGGAACTACAATTGTCGTCGCCACAAGGACCGAAACCCATAAGGCGCCGCCAAGGCTCCCCATTGTCCAGAAGGTAAGCGTCCGCAGTTGCTGGTCATCGCTGAGAAAAGTCAGAAAACCGACACCCGCCGCGGATAGGGCATTTATGGCAATTCCGGTCAGCAACATGTAAGTGACAGAAAAGCTCCCTGTGAGTCTGGCAAAACGAAAAATGATGAAACAGGCGAGAAGTGCCCCTAAAAAAGCAGCAAGACTCAACCCGTAAAGACCAAAAAAGCCCGCCATTGGGCCTGCAAGAACAAGAACAAGGGCCACAGCCAGCGCTGCACTTGTGGCAATTCCAATCAGACCGGGGTCAGCAAGGGGATTACGGAAAAGCCCTTGCATGGCGGCGCCTGAAACAGCAAGCGACCCGCCAACAATAACTGCCAGCAAAATCCGGGGCAGACGGATGGAGGTCAAAACGGCCTCTTGCTGGTCGGTCAGGTTGACTCCAATTATTCCGGTCAGCGGGATTGAGACAGCCCCGATTGAGGCCGCAATCATTCCTGTTGTCAACAAGAGAATCCCCAGCAACAGCAGAACCGGAATTTTTAGCTGCATAAAAAAGAGCGGAACTAAAACCGGTTTCAAAAGAAAATTCATAAATCGTTCGATCTGCGGTTCAATTCAAGGGCGGCCTCGGCCGTGCGCGGACCAAAACCGAGCAGTAACAGGGCGTCCATCGCAATGATATGTTGTTCTTTTGCTGCGGGCGTAAGCGCTACTCCCGGTACGAGCAGAAGCGACTCCTCGCCCCCTGCCTGTTCCACCCCTTGCGTCGTCAACAGTAAAATCTCCGGTGCCAAATTTACCGCGGCCTCCGGCGATAGGGGCTTGTACCCCTCATAATCTGAAACAACATTGATCCCGCCGGCAAGCTTGATAATACTGTCAGCGGCAGTGTTTGTTCCTGCGACCAGCGGCGCACCGCCGGTATGTTGAAGTATAAACATCATACGCCTTGGGGTATTCTGCTGAGCCGTCGCCAGCTCCAACTTACGCGCGACGACGGTCAAATCGGCAACCAGATTTTTGCCCTGCTACTCTTTCCCAAGCACTTCGGACAGCACTTCAATATTCCGGTTTACGTCTTCCAGCGTCCGTCCGGCAGTCACAGTCAGCATATTAACGCCTGCTGATTTCAATTGCGCCAGCACGGCAGGCGGTCCCGCTTCCTCAGACAATATTACAAGGTCCGGATTAAGAGAGAGGATCCCCTCCGCCGAGAGGGCGCGTTGGTATCCCACTTTCGGCGTGGCGGCCGCGGCGGCCGGGTAATAACTCGTGGTGTCGCTGCCGACGAGATACTCCCCCGCACCAAGCGCATAGATCGTCTCCGTCAAAGCTCCTCCCACGGAAACTATACGCTTCGGCGTTTCGGCGTGGGCAGAGGTGACGCATAATATAAGAAAGGCGCATAAAAATCTGATCATGGTTTCGTTTCTTTTTGCATGAGAATATTAGCCGCCGCAATTCCCTGAGATTGCAGGTAGGTCAGCACTTTGAGCAGGTCTTCGATAGCAATACGCCTGTCCCCGGCGACAATCAGTTCATAGCCGGGTTTTGCCGCCAGGGTATCTCTCAAGGCATTTCTGAGTTCCTGAAAACTATCAATTGGCACGCCGTTCAGCGCATAAGACCCTTCTCGGATTTCAAGCATGATATGCTTGGGTTCGTTTATCAGGGTCAGTTCCTCCTCGACGCTTGAGGGCAGTTTGAGGTCGATAGCCCGGAAGACCGTGCCCGCCGTGAGCAGAAAGAACACCAGCAGAATAAACAGGATATCCAGCATGGGCGTCAGATCTGGCACCAGGTCCCGCAAAGTCCCGCCATGCGGATCTTCCGACGGAAGCGTAATCATTGCCGCCGACCCTCGGAGCTGAACTCAACGACTTCGGATTTATTTTCCGCTTTCGCCATTTCATACGACAAGGAGAGACGATTTAGATCGAGGCAAAACCGGGCAAGCTGGTGTTCGCTGAAAGCACTGAAGAAATGCGCCATCAACAGGGCGGGTAGCGCAATGAGCAACCCCACCGCTGTTGTCAGCATCGCCTCCCACAATCCATCGGCGATAAGGGACGGCGACACCGGACCGGTCTGCATGGCGATGATTTTGAAGGCCGCAATGATCCCGAGGATCGTTCCGAGCAACCCAAGGATCGGGCTGATCATGCCGATCATCCGCAGCATCTTGATCCCGCTGTAATAGGGGCGTTGCAATTCACTGAGCATGATCCCGAGCAGCTCGTCCCGGATCGGTTTTGGCTGACTTTTGTTCGCCCGCAAATAGTCAGCCAGATGCGCGTAGCTGGTCTTTGACCTGACCGTAGCTTTGAGAATGAAAATCAGCCTCTCCAGTCCAATTGCCAGCGCAATAACAGAACAGGCCGCAAGCGGCCAGCCCATCAGGCCAAGCTGGGAGAACCAGACCGGAAAATCAAAGGCAGGCAGCCAGTCAGGCAACATGCGTCACTTCCTTTACTGGTAGATTCGCGACGATTTCCCGCCACAATGCCAATTCCGGCACACCCGGTTTGCGCTTGCCAAAAAAACTAACGATTAACTCATTATTGCTGTCGAAAATTTCGACCGACGTAATCGTACCATCTTCTGTCGGCTTCTTTGTCACCCAGCTATGGGCGATGCCCGTTTCATCAAGATGCAGGTTAAACTTCGGATCAAGAACATTGTACCATGATGCATGTTCCACCAGCTTTTTCACAGGACCGGTATGGATCTGGATACATCCGTGATTGCCGACAAAAACCATAATCTCGCAATCGCGGTCGCGCGCCATTTCAAGCACATGTCTTGCAGCATTATTATCGATTTCTACCGCAAGATCCGTCCCAATTTTCCTTAAGGCCTGGACCCGTCCAACCTTGAACTTTCGGAGCATGGGGAAAAAGCCGTGGGTATCTTTCAGGTTTTCCCAAGCGGTGCGGAATCCCTGCCAGTCAACTTCAGAATCCGGTTTCTCTACAGTTTTTGGTGACGCGCCTTCAATTACGATCGACGCACCCTGTTCAACATGCCGATGCTTTGCAACCAGGGCATCATAGGCAGCCTCGTCGGATTTACTGGTGAGATAAATCTTGTGAATGGCTTCACCTGCGGAATCGAAAAACTGTAGGCTTTTACGAATTCCAATCTTGCTTGGCTCCATTGCGGCAAAGCAATATTTCCACTGAGCCATGAATAGACGAAGATCAATGTCCGGGTTGACAAACAGACCGGTCTTCATCGGGCCGTGCTGGAAGAAACTGGCATTTTCATAGATGCCTTTGCGCTCATGGACGCAATATTCGTTTCGGGTGAGCGCCATCACTTCCCCGAGCGAAACGACATCTTTCAGGATCGCCTCCGTATCATCGGCAAGCCGGACCGCTTCGGTACCAACGCGGGCCGCTAGTAATTCTCCCTCTGAAATGCCCAGCTCCGCCGCCGCATTGCGGGCGCGGATGTCTGCCTGCTGCTTGAGCTGTTCATACCGTTTCCTAATTTTTTCCGGCGAAAGCTGATCTCTGATTGACATTGATTCATTCATTTGATTTTCCTGTCCGTTATTGGATGACAAAATTCACTGGGACGCGAACCCAGCTGACGACGGCATTCCCGTTGACGCTCGTCGGTTCAAATTTCCATTTTTTTACCGCCGCCAGCGCGGCCATATCAAGCAGCCGATACCCAGAGGAATGTGCAATTTTCAACTCCCGCGGAGCTCCGTTTGGAAGCACTTCCGCATGCAATGTCACTGTCCCTTGCTGCCCCATATCCAACGCCCGGCGCGGATATGATGGGGGTATCTGCTGACGATAGCGGGCTTCATGGATAACCGTCGTATCGTCCCGGCCGACATCACTGCTTCTTGCTGACGGCGTGGGAGCTGGCTCCGCCTCCGATTTACGGTCGACCACCGGCTTTTTCGGGATATCGGCAACAACGACCTGTTTTGCCTCTTCAATTGCCGGAGTCAGCTTCGCTTTGACCACCTGCGTTCGCGGCTTGATCTGCGGTAGCGGTATAGCTTTCACCGGCACCGCAACAGTCGGCTCGACCGGCGCAGGCGAAACCCGGGGGACCGTTGCGATTTTTTCCGCTGCAGCGGCTGTCGTCACGATTGATTTACGCAAGACCGGTTCCGGCGGCGGAGGCTGTTTTATGGCCTGCACTAACGGTGGTGGCGGCGGCAGCGGTGCCGGTCGCGCCAGTGTCATCAGGTTTACCTGTAAGACAGCAACCTCAAAAATTGGCTCAAGCCGTTCATTGAAATGAACGAGCGACACAAGGAAAGCGTTCACACAGACGGACAGGGTGAGATAAACAAACCATCTCCTCCCTTGGTCCACCGGATATGCAAATGCCGCTACTACCATTTATAGGCGACCCGGATATTGTAGCTCCGCCCTTCATCAAGCAGGCTGGCAAATGTTCTCGTATAGGCCTTATCGAGAATATTCGAAATGCCAAGGTCTACTGTCAGAGTATCGAGACCGGGCTCGCTCGGTATCCAGCGATAGTAAATGTCATAGACTGAGTATCCAGCTGTCGCGACGTCTGAACTGCCAACTTTATCGTTAGCGGCGGCGAACCGGCCCCGCACACCGAAAATACTGTCGATGTCAGTTGCCTTGTATGAAAGATCGGTGACCAGCGTCAACGGAACATTATTCGAAAGATATTCGCCGGTGTCCTTATTTTCCGCCTCGACATAAGATAGGCCAACCTTCGCCGTGACAGGATGCAATTGATATTCCCCATCCACTTCAAAACCAGTCATCCGGGCGTTCGGGACATTAACAAATTCGGTGGTTCCGCCGAAAACGTCGACTTCTTCTGAAATAAAATCATCACCGTCGCTGATAAACCACGAGCCCTTCAGCCGCATCTGATCTTTTTCGGAAACCACATTTGCGAATTTCAAACCTGCCCCTATCTCGAAGGTCGTGACCGTTTCGGGGCGAAGGTTGGGATTAGGCACAAAGAAGTTGTCCGGGATCGGCCCTCCCCCAGGGAAATGCCTACCCGATGAATATATTTCCGTCAGGTTCGGGGCGCGAAACGCTTGAGCGAGACTACTGAAAAACATGACATAGTCGTTTGGTAGATAGCTTACTGAGAGTTTCGGCGATATCTGATGCTCATTTTGAGAATTGCCGTCATCATCACTACTTCGGTAGGAATCAAACCGGGCAGCCGGGATAATCAAAAACCGGCCCACGGAGGTCTGCAGGGCCACTTCGTCCTGCAAATAAAAACCATAATTGGTCGCATCCGCATTCGGCACCCCAGGGCGGGTGCCGCCGTTGGTTGTCGTTCCCGTCTGCGCATCATGATAGACTTCAACACCGTAAGAGAAAGTATGCTTTTGCGCTTCACTGACATCGTAGGAAGTCTGGTTATCTGCCGTAAAACCGACCGTATCCAAATTCCGTGTTTGCACCCGCCCGATATTCGTTCCAGCCAGATCTTCTTCACGTACAGTTGTATCGTTGTAGTAGAGGTGGAATTTCGGCTTCAACCAGCTATTCCCGGGATCCTCAAATTCGTACTTAAGGCTGTATTGGTTATCATTGACCGTTTTATCAACAATCGGGTTTTCAACGCTGACCGCATCGCCGCCATTGTTAGGCTCCTGCCCATCATTGTGAAGCCCCTGATAGATAAATTTTACGGTGTTGAAATCATTAATGCTATAGCCGACTTTGAACGTGCCCGAGACCAGATTATCTTCAGAAATCAGTTCGTTGCCATCGCCCTGCTTGATGTTACCAGAGTTGCGAAGCGCGGCAATGCCAACGATGTCGAAGGCGCCGCTCCGGCCATAGGCCGACAGCACCGGCGCATATTCTTCGCTCGCCGTCCTGTATCCCATCGCCGTATAGACACCAAAGTTTTCTCCGGGCTTCAGAAGATCGGCCGCGTCCTTGGTTTCAAAGGCGATAACCCCGCCAACGGCGCCACCCCCATATATTGCCGAGGACGATCCCTTGACAATTTCCACACGCTTCAGGAGCGATGGATCGATAAAGAACCGGCCATCATGGGCTGCCTCAAAATTCTGTCTCCGCCCATCTATCAGCGTGATGATGGACTCATCGTCAAATCCGCGGATGGAGACCGTCTGCCCGTTGCGACGGGGCCCGCCCGTGACTTCCACGCCCGGGGTGAACTCCAGCAGATCCCCCGTATCCCCTGCCATTGCATTGCCGGGGGCATCGGTATCGACATTGGAGGTCATGGCCGGCACCTCGAAAGACGATTGCGGACTGCGTGTCGCATAAACCGTTATCGTATCCAGAGACACAGTCGGCTCATCACTCACCTCCTGTGCGGCAACTGGCGTGAGGAATGTACTCGCGAGGAGAGCGCCCAGACAGGTGAGCGGCAGCATTTGACGCATAACAACAACTTTCTTTGTGATTAGTCGCGTTTGCTTGCTGCCTGGCTGCCGTGTGTCGGATGGCTGGGTGGCGGGCTAATAACTTACTTTGTTAAAATCAGTTTTTCGTTTCCAGTGAGCCTCAGCTTATATTCCTCACTATTATGAATGATCGTGAGTTCCCTGCCCTGCAGAAACAGATCTTTGCTGAGCAAGGTATTGTTCACAAGCGAAACTGTTCGCCTGTTGCTCTTGCAGCCGCTGTTACCTTCCAGCATTGGTCAATCAATCCATCTATTAAAAGAAATACAAGAAATAAGCTTCTTATTTAAGAATGATTATCAATTGCGATATATGAAGTCAAGCCCATTCTTGCGAATAATTATTAATTGAATCCAAATTTTAAAAGACACTGGAGAGGGCATTCCCATCTATGGACGTCCCTGGAAAGCAAAAGATTTCTTAAAATGACGGAATAAATTTTTTATGAGCTGACCGTAATTTAAGTGTTGTCAGACTAATTCGCTCTCGTCTCTGTTTGGCGTAAAGTGGCACAACGGAGCCACTATTATGCCGCACCAAGTTTTTGCCACTCGGTCAGTGCAGCATTTCTCTGGAGCTTGAATGTTTCTCGGTTGGTTAAGTGACGTTCGTGTTTGAAGTGGTTATGGGCTGAGGCGTGAATAGATACGAATTTTTGCAAAATTCGCAGACACCTGAATTTCGCCATCGCCTGCTCTCGCCGTCGAAATGGTAGGCGGAAGTTTTCACAGCGATTGTTCAACCAACGCCCTGTTGCTTAGGATGCTTCATTTCCAATTACCTTCATCGCGGCATGGTAAGAACGCAATCTGTCCGTTACAATCACTTGAGGTTGACCGTAGCGTTTCATTATTTTTTCGAGGAAAACCATTGCTGCCAAAGCGCGATTTTCCTCTGACAGTGCTCCCTCGACTTACCGCCAAATGTTGTCGGCACGATCAAAAGAATTCTCACGCGGGTCTCCGTCACGCATTTTATTTTTAGCTATTTTGCCTGTCGGCGTACGCGGAAACTCGTCGACATAAGCATAATACCGAGGAACTTTGAAATCCGCCAAATGCTCCTGGCAATGTGCAATGATTTTCTCAGGCGGGCAATCTTCAGCTGTCGCGCCTTCACGAAGCATAATATAAACCTTAACTTCTTCGCGCCGCATAGGATCGGGAACGGAGAGAGCCGCAGCTTCTTCTATTTCATCGAGACCGCGTAAAACTGCTTCAACTTCACGCGCAGATATATTTTCTCCCGCACGTTTGATCATGTCCTTTATCCGGCCGACGATATAGTAGTATCCGTTTTCATCCTGCTGAAAAATATCGCCTGTACGGAACCATTTCCCGCGAAAGCTATCTGCATTCGCCTCAGGTCGTTTATAGTATCCCCACAATATCGCTGGGCCCGTAACCCACAGCTCGCCTGGTTCGCCTTGCGGAACATCATTGCCATTTTCATCAACGATCCGAACTTCACGGAAGGGCGATGGCAATCCACATGCCTCTGATCCCGCCATATGGGTTGCTTCAGCCGGCAAAGAAATACCACTGCCGATCTCAGTCATCCCAAAGGTATTCCGGGCGACGAGATTGAAACGTTTCTCAATTTCAATATTTGCATCCCCGCGCCAACCGAAGGCATTCACATACTTCAGCTTGATAAGCTTATCTTTTTCCGATGGAGGAAATCTACTAAGGGCAGGTTCCGGAAACGCACAATATTCAATTTTAAAATCAATTAGCCAATCGAAGAATTTCGTCAAACTCATACGTGATGCAATATGAGCAGTGCCGCCTAGACACATCGTCATCAGAAATTGCCATTGTCCGTCCATGTAAAAGAACGGTGCCCAAATTAGAGTTGTCTTAATATTGAAAGGGTGCCCTCGTTGCAATGCGGCACAATGCGCTAGCAAGATCCAGTATTCATGGGTCAGCATACATCCCTTGGGAAACCCTGTTGTGCCGGATGTATATTGTAAATTTATAAGATCTGTTGCTGTCACGCGGGACGGGGCTACAAATTCATCCGGTCCATTATCATGCAATTCCTGCCAGTCAAGATGTCCTTCCGGGGCGTCGCCGCGGACGATTAATCTATCGCGGGCAAGCAACGGTGGCCAATCCGGCATATTATCCAGACGATCCAGAAAGTTTGAATCAATTATCATGAACTGCGCATCACTATCCGTGAGGACAAAGTGCAGTTCCGCGCCGGTATAAGAAACATTCGTGGGGACCATGACAGCCCCAATACGGCCAAGCGCTATCCAGCTAATTACAAATTCTTTTACGTTCGGAAGCATTACAGAAACGTGAGTTCCCTTACGCACACCGAGTGCCAGTAAACTTCCGGCCAATCGGTCCGAAGACTGATCGAGTCCCTTATAGGTGAGTTGATCACCGTCATCAAAATAGTTACCAAGCAACTGGTCTCCCAGCTCCTTGGCGCGTTCGCGAACAAACGCGCCAAGTGTTTCCGGAAAATCAATTTCTGCCGCAAGACGATGGACTTCTGCCATCCCTTTATGTCCATTATCGTAAGTCATCTCAAACCTTCTAAAATTAACAGTGCATCTGCTGAAATTACCGGAATATTTTATTTGTTACTTCTTCTGTTCAGGCGCATTCGGATCGAGCGGTGTGCCACTGACGTTATCACCTGTCAGGTATGCGGCCCGTTGAAGTCGATAAAGGTGGCTCATATAGCCGTGGGTATCACGCTTGGACATATCCATGCTACGATAGAAACCTTCCATTTCCACCCGAACTGCAATAGGCGGATAAGACGCGATTTTCTCTGCAATTTCCATTGCGCGTGGCAACAGCTTATCCTGGTCGACAATCTCATTCACCAATCCAAACCTATGCGCATCTTCTATCGATAACGGCTCACCTTCCAGCACCATGGACATGGCGATAGCAGGCGGCAAATGCCGCCATAACTGTGTTGCAGCGCCGGCCCCCCCCATTCCATATTTGATTTCCGGCAGCCCCAGCCAAGCATTCGGGGACGCAATTCGAATATCCATCAAAAGAATTGAATAAATAAACGCCATGCCTAATGCGGGGCCGTTTAAGGCGCCCACAATTGGCTTATAACGGTCGATCGTGCGCATATCGCGTTCCCATCCAGGGCGCGATTGTGCACTCTCATCGGTTGATCTTAGAAAATGCGCGGTTAAAGTGTCATGAAGGCTGTCTTTGCTCCAATCATTCTTGATGTCGTCGCCGCCACTAAAGGCTTGGGTGCCAGCACCCGTCAGAACACCTGCATGCATATTCGGATCTTTAAGGAAATCCTCCATATGATCGTAGAGTTCCTTATGCATCGGCGGTGTAATCTGATTGACCTTACCGTTCTCCAACGTAAAGACCGCGACGTTTCCCTTTTTTTCGTATTTTACTGGCATTTAAAAGCTCACTTTTCTGGTTGGGTATTAGTTTTTTCAGTTAATCGTTTAGCGTTTTAATACTACGTCGGCGGAGCAGTTCGGCAGCCCCCATACCGACAATCGAAACAACGATGAGTATGCTTGACACCGCCGCGATAGTTGGGCGCATTTCGAGTTTCAGGTCTGCCCAGATCCGCATTGGCAGCGTCTGTTGTCCACTCATCATAAATTCCGCGATGATCAGTTCATCGAAAGAAACAAAGAAGGAAAATACAGCTGCAGCAACGATTCCCGGGAGTAAGCTTGGAAAAGCCGCAGAGAAAAAAGCACGAACTGGACCTGCACCAAGTACCCGCGCGGCACGCTCAAAAGTTGGATCTAATTGGCGATGGCTCGCGCCAACAATTAACACCACAAATGGGAATGCGATTGTGGCATGGGCAAATGCGAGTGTAATTGCGTTATCATCAATACCGAGCCTGATCGCAAAAATAAACATGCCCAATGAGATGAAGATATGCGGCACAATAATCGGTGATGTAATGAAATAGGTCAGCAAGCTCTTGTGACGCAAGGCCTGGCGTTCCAAAACAAGAACAGCCATCGTGCCAATGACGGTGGAGACCGAACAAGCCAGCAAAGCCACTTTCAGTGAAAGTAAAGTTGACTCAACCCATCCGGAATCGCCTAAATAGGTTTCGTACCATAGCACCCCAAGATTACTCGGCGGGAAGCGTAAGAACGGATTATTACTAAATGAAATCGGAATAATGATGAAAATTGGAAACGTCAGATAGAAGATTATAACAACAAAGTAACCGGTCAAAATGAGTTTTGACAAATTGAAGGGTTTCTTATTCATGCATTACCTCCGCCAACGAGACGTCTAGTCAGAATTTTTGAAAGTCGCTTGATGATGATCACGCTCAACACCGTGCCGATTAGCAGAATGATGGAAATGGCGGCGGCAAACCCCCAGTTCAATTGATTAACCTGAAACTCGATAAGGTTCGCCATCATGATGTCTTTCCGACCTCCGACAAGAGCTGGCGTTATGAAGAAACCCATCGACAACATGAACACAATAATTGCACCGGTAACTGTACCGTCCAGCGTCAATGGCAAGAAAACCCGGCGGATCGCCTGCCAGGGTTTAGCCCCAAGGATCCGCGCCGCCCTAATTAAATCAAGGTCAATTTCGCTCATCGCGCTATAACAGGTAACAATCTGAATCGGCAGCAATATCTGGACCATCGCAACGTAAACAGCACCGGTTGTGAAAAGCATTTTTACAGGTTGATCTGTAATCCCGAGCCCAATCAAAATTGAATTGAATAAACCTTCACGCCCAAGAACAACCATCCACGCATAAGAGCGAATTAGAACGCTCATCCATAGCGGAATAAATATTAAAAACAGGAAAAATATCTGCTGCTTTCGGGGGCGCTGTACGATGAAATAGGAGATCGGATATCCAATAACCGCACAAATCAAGGAAACGACAATTGATAATTTTATGGTCCGCCAGAGGACGTCCAAGTAGACGCTACTACCAAGCAGCTTAACGAAATGCTTTGTCGTAAATTCAGGATCAAAAAAGCTCGCGCGGAGAATATCCAAAGTTGGCACGAGAAAGAACGCCACCAGCATGAATAATGCCGGCCAAAGCAACCACGTACTCGTAATTTTCTTCTCTGCGTTCACTTCAATTTCTCCTTTAGTCGTGTCTGGCGATTTTCAATTTTTTTTGCCAGACACGACCAACGTAACTAAAAATTTACTTCAGGAGCCATTCGGTCCAGCGTTCCTGAATTGCATCCAGATTTTCTGCCCAAAACTCGGCGCTGGCAGCAAACTGAACGGCCTGGTTCTGTGGATATGTGGGCATGGAAGCGGCAAGCGCCTGATCCATACCCTCGAACAGACCGGGCGCCCATCCAGGGTAAGGCAGATGAGTGACATACTCACGCATATGATCGGCATTCGTAGTTCTATACTTGACGTATTCTTCCGCTTCCTTCAGGTGCTTCGTACCTTTTGGAATTGCGATGTAAGACTTGTGCATAGCACCACCGTTCCACACAATTTCAGCAGGTATACCGGATGAAACAAGGGTCGTAATACGCCCATTATAAGATGGACAGAAGTATACTTCACCGTCTGAAAGCAATTGAACTGACTGTGCGCCACTGGTCCACCAAGTAGTAATATGCGGCTTGATTTCATCCATCTTTGCGAAAGCGCGATCAAGCCCTTCCTCTGTACTCAGCACTTTGTATAAATCTTCGGCTGGCACGCCGTCAGCGAGCAAAGCATATTCAAGATTGTCTTCAGCGCGCCCCCGTAACGCACGCGGGCCGGGAAAATTCTTAACATCCCAGAAATCAGCCCAGCTTTCCATTTTCTTGCCTTCGGGGAGCTTATCTGTCCGGACGATTAAAACCTGGGAATAGGCCGCATATGCAACACCAAACTTTTCGCGCGTGTCGGTTGGTAATTTGTTTTCGGGATCAACGACACTGTAGTCAATCGCTTCAAACAGATCCTTCTTGACACCAAGGGGATAATCAGAGGCAGAGACTTCCATGGCATCCCAAAGGACGTTTCCGGATTTGACCATTGCTTCAAGTTGAGGCATACGCTTGGCTTCAGCCGCAACATGATTGATCTTAATGCCTGTGTCTTTCTCAAACGGGCCAAACCAGACTTCCTTTGACACCTCGCCAACAACACCACCTGAACCACTAAAGGTAATCTCTTTGTCAGCCGCGAACGCCAGGCTGGCGCTCCCCGCGACGACAAGTGCCGCTACCGCAACATTCGTAAATCGTTTTAAAATACTAGTCATACAAACACTCCCTAAGTTAAGTTGTAATTTCGTCGATTACGCCACTCCTGAACCGTGGGTTTCTCCATCCAGAGGACGTGCATCCCTGATAGAAAATGCAAGTTTTAGGGCGTCCCCTCTAGCAAGTATAGGAACGCTTGGACCACGGTGTTCTTGAAATAACAGTGTCTTTCCCGTTTTGGTTCGAACACTGTACTGAATGATATTTCCAAGAAATAAGTACTCCTCGATCATCGCGTCGAAGATAATTGTCTGATTATCAGTGGATGTTTCGCGGTGTAATTTTTCCGGTCGTAGACTGACCGATGTACGGTCCCGCCCCCAGCCTTCGTGGTTATCTGGAAGTGTGAACTCGATCTCAAGATCAGAGAATCTTATTGTTGACGACGCCTTATGCTCAATTTCCAAAAGGTTTGTCGTGCCAATAAAATCAGCCACGTATTTTGAATTTGGCTCATCGTAAATACGATCGGGTGTGTCGATCTGAACAATTTGACCATCACCCATAACGGCTATCCGATCGGAAAGCGCGAGCGCCTCCCCCTGGTCATGGGTCACAAACAGAATCGTGCATCCCAGTTGCTTGTGATATCGCTTGATTTCCAGCTGCATGGCTTCCCGCAACTTTAAGTCCAATGCGCCAAGAGGTTCATCCATGAGTAAAACGGAAGGTTCAAAGACGATAGCTCTCGCGAAGGCCACGCGCTGCCGCTGGCCGCCGGAGAGCTGATTTGGCATACGGTCACCCAAATCGTCGAGCTGCACCATGGCAAGGCTTTCACCAACCCGTTTCTGGATTTCGGCGGCTGCCATTTTTCTCAACCGCAATGGAAACGCGACATTTTCAAAAACATTCATATGAGGGAATAGCGAGTAATTCTGAAAAACCATTCCTATGTTTCGACGTTCCGGCGGGAGTCCGAGAATTGAATTTTGATCAATGAGCACGTCCCCTTTGGTCGCGTCAACGAAACCGGCGAGGACATTCAGAGCGGTCGTTTTTCCAGAGCCACTGGGACCTAGTAATGTTACAAACTCGCCAGGCTGTATCGATAAGTTAAAGTCAGAAAGAGCCTTTACCGCGCCGTATGTTTTTGAAACTCCCGCAAAGGTTACCGAAGTACCAAATTCTATGTCGCGCTCAACCATACTTGCTCCGAATTGTTTTTAATGACATGCAGTACATTTATGACGCAGTATCTATTTATGACATTGACATCATTTATTTGTCGCGTCAATATTACAAAAGATAAATTTTAGTCTGATAAAAAAAGCCATAGGCACCAAAGTTTTCTTGTCGAAAATTGCACGGGATGAGGGTAGAACTGTGAATATGGAAAAATACTCAAACTTAAGAATTTTCAGCCTTACTGAATTCCTTGTTCATCATTCTAATAATAGCAAAGGTAAACGTAAAAGGTACCGCACGCGGGCGAAAATACTGATGGCGACAGCACTTGAGATGGAGCGGGTCGGGTATGAAAACATGACTGTCGAAAGCATTGTCGACACTGTCGATATGGCCCGCGGAACCTTCTATTTATACTTCGAGAACCGTGCAGAAGCCGCAAAAGCAGTCATTCGGAGGTACGAAGCCCTTCGCCGTAAAATACGCCCGCGCAAGAGTACGGCGCCAACTATTTACGAAAAAATTCTGGACTATAACCTGTATTATATAGGGGTCTATGCCAGAAATGCTAGACTGCTTGCCGGCCGTGAAATGTTGAAGAGAGAACTCCCTGAACTAAATTTGCGACGCGACCAACTGGACGACAGATGGGCCCGTGTTGTCATGAGAGATCTCCATACGAGAAACTGCATCACGTCAGAGGATTTAAAAAACCCAGCGACAATACTGATGATACGCGCAGCCCTATCTATGGCCGATGATTTGCTCCGTGAAATATTTGTATACAAATCCCCGAGTATGGCCGCATTTGTCGCTGACGAGAAATTAGTCGCCGAGGCAATTTCGCTTGCGTGGTATCGCATACTATATGGAAAAACACCTAACCTCAATTTACTTGAGAAAACCAGATCTTTTGCAGAGAAAACTTCATTGGCTGGCTAGCATTCTGGAAACGGAAAATGCAAACCTCCCCTTCTCCCTTAAAACCAATGGTGGATTACTAGATGAGCTAGGAAACAAGAAATGGCAACCAATCCTACAAATTACGACTGGCTTAACCTTACAATTGAAGAAACTCTGGAACCGGATCGACTGATTTGCGATCCCCATCATCATTTGTGGGAATTCCGTCCGCAAAGGGTAGCACACCGGTATCTTTTAGACGAAATACTTGCGGACATTTATAGCGGCCACAATATCGTCTCAACTGTTTTCATCGAATGTGGCGCAATGTATCGCTCAACAGGCCCAGAGGAAATGATGCCTGTAGGTGAGACTGAATTTGTCAACGGTATCGCCGCGATGAGCGCTTCCGGTCTTTATGGCAATGCACGTGTTGCCGCCGGCATCGTCGGCTTGGCAGACCTGATGCTCGGCGATGCCGTCGGCCCTGTTCTGGATGCCCATATCGCTGCGGGTGGCGGCCGATTTCGAGGCATTCGTCATCGGGCTCCCTGGGACGCAAGTGATGAGGTCCCGAATTCCCAGCCAACAACAATAGAAAACCTGTATCTAAACCCCCGCTTTCGTAGCGGATTTGCCAATCTTGCGCCACGTAACCTAAGCTTTGAAGGTTGGTGTTATCATCCGCAAATACCCCAGCTTACAGACCTTGCGCGAACCTTTCCAGAAACGACCATAATCCTCAATCATTTTGGGGGGCCTTTGGGTATCGGACCGTATAAAGGGAAACAAGATGAATATTTTCCAGCATGGAAAAGCGCTATAATCGAACTGGCGAAATGTCCAAATGTAGTTGCGAAACTTGGGGGGCTTGCCATGGAAATCAATGGCTTTGATTGGCATATGAAGCAGCGGCCTCCATCAAGTCTCGAATTGATGGAGGCAACCAGACGTTTTTATGAACATACGATTGAACAATTTGGTCCCGCTCGTTGCATGTTTGAATCAAACTTCCCGGTTGACATGGTGAGTTGCAGTTATAACATTCTATGGAATTCATTTAAACGATTGACGGCTGACTATAGCGCTACGGAAAAGGCTGATCTATTTCACGATACTGCAAGCCGGATATACCAGTTGGATTAATCAAAAAAATTACTGAATAGAGCGGATATGGGTGCCGTCAGACGAATACGACCTCGTCTTTGTTTGACGTAAAATGGCACAAACGTACCGCTATTATGCCACTCTAAGTTGCTGCCACTCGGCCAGTGCGGCATTTCTCTGAAGCTTGAATGTTTCCCGGTTGTTTAGGTGGCGCTCATGGTTGAAGTGATTATGGACGGATATGCTAATAGATACGAATTTCTGCAAACTTCGCAGGTGCCTGAATTGCAGCATCGCCTGCTCTCGTCGCCGAAATGGTAGGTGGGAGTTTTCACAGCGATTGTTCTTCCACCGACCGACTTCTTGAACTTCGGCATTTCCAATTGTCTTCATAGCGGCACGATATGAACGTAATCTATCTGTGACAATGATACGAGGTTTCCCATACCGTTTCATTATTTTCTTAAGGAAAACCATT
>NZ_JBDNHC010000007.1:0-6390 GCF_041689005.1 Sneathiella sp. | reverse complement strand
TGTTCGGTGCGGTGCCTTTAGCCAAGTCTTGATTGCCCAGTTCGTCACATAGAAATAGTTTGATCTTGGTAATTTCTTTGTGTGAAATAAACGCGCTTGCGAGGCTATCCTTGAAATCCTGAATCACTTTTTTCGCTGCGATTTCTTCCTTCTGAGTCTTGTCGCGGATGAACGCGTCAAAGCGCCGCATTCTTTCGACAGCGGCTTCCCCCAAATCCTGCTGGCACAATACGCAAAGCGCATTCTCACTCGTGTTTGGGAATTCAACCTCTGGATACGCGTCAGCGGCAGAATAGGCACGGGCTGCTTCCCACAACTGTTGCCATGTTGCAGAGCCGACACCATTTAGCGGCTCTACTCTTGACAAGTCCTGAGCTGCGAGAACAGCGGCATCGCTTTTTGTTGCCAGATCGGTCACAAGCGTCACAAGTTTTTTGCCGTTCTCTGGTGCTACCGCTTTTGAAAGTGCTTCGAGTGTAGTGCGCAACGTTTCCAATCGCGCCTTTTGTGCCCGCAGCCTACGTGCGATTGGTTCGGGATCTTGCGCAAAATCAGATGCAAGTTCGGAAAGGCGGGCAACATCTTCCTCCGATACGGTCGATAATGCATTGATCGTTTCTTCGGCTGTATCTTTGCTCATCGCGGTGATGAGCTTGCCCGTCTCTGTGCTTATAGAGCAGCTGGGTTTGGATATGCTTTTTGGTGTTTGCGCCTTAATCGCGGACACCTCGCTGTCCATTTTATCCTTAATTGCCTTACAGGCGCTCACAAGCCGTTCCACCAGCTTCATCGGATAGGGTGTGTAGGCGAGGTCGTTTGTTTCTTCGACGTGGACATTTGCCGTTCGCGAGTCAAAAACGCTTATTTCAGACAAAAGCTCGTCGGTCGGTTCGTTGTTTTTCCATTCACTCTTCCGTGTCTGTGCTCCGACTTGATATTCGAGTTCGGCCCTCTGAACACCTATTGTACCTTGATAGATATTCGGCAAAATTGGATATTCTTTTCCGCGCACGGTTCTGGCACGGCAGGCTCGTTTGAGGATGCGTACATAGCCGGATTTCCCGGCTCCGTTGTCGCCATAGACGATTGTTACACCGGTCGTGATTAGGTTCAGACTTTGTCCCCCAGCTAAGGCATTAACGTTTTGGATACCGCGAATATTTTTTAGGGCGACGGTCGGAGCGCCAGTCCGCTGTGCATTGATGTGTCCCGCCGCCAGCGGTTCATTGGGAAGTGAACTATCTTTGCAAAGCGCGGCCAACTCATCGACATCCGTGTCGGTTAACTCACCAAGCGTGACAAGGCGGCGGAGCGCGTCACGTTGCCAGATCGGTCGATCACCCGACCAATCCAAAATGTCTCGTAATGCGTCTGCTTCGGTCTTGATTTCTTGCTGTGACATTTTACCATTCTATCAAGTACTACGAAGCGCGCCATTCTTGTTTTATATTTGTATACGACAATATGTTTGTTTGGCCCGGCGTTGCCTTGAAAATGGGTGATCGGGCTTGCAAACCCGATCACCCGCTCCTTTAGCAGGAGTGTCGGATAGGCGCTTCGCGGCCTTCCAGACGTGTCTGGAGCCAGTCCAGAACTTCATCCTCAACCCATCCCACTCTGTTGGGGCCAAGCTGTACCCGCGTGGGGAATAAGCCGACCTTTTCCAGTCGTGCTATGTGCTGCGGTGAATACAGAACAAGCTCCTTCAGCTGGCGCTTTGAAAGAATCCTCATCACGATAGTCTCCTAGAAAGAGAGCATCGCGATGCCCCGGTTACAACAATCCCCGAGGATCCGTGAAGCTATCAGGAAAATGTGGTTGGGCAAGTTGAAGCTGCTCA
Organism: Sneathiella sp.; assembly: GCF_041689005.1. Classification (GTDB taxonomy): domain Bacteria; phylum Pseudomonadota; class Alphaproteobacteria; order Sneathiellales; family Sneathiellaceae; genus Sneathiella. The sequence goes on along the minus strand of NZ_JBDNHC010000007.1, from coordinate 4,550 downwards.
TGGCAACACATAGTTGGCCGTTGCAGCGCGCTGTTGAGGGTGGCGTAAAAGGTGGCTTGGATTTTTACTTTCCCTGTAAATCTTTGAAATAATGTAATAATTTCATTATATTGGTGCGCGATGCAGTGCGGAGCGGACGGGCCTCACCGTGAATTTCCCTGATAATGGTCGATTAACAGGGAAATTATGCAAATTTCGAGATTTTCCAGCATAATTTCTCCATGAGAAGCCTGAATTTCCGCGGGTTTTAGAGCAAATTCCCTACTCCCAATAACAGGGAATTAAATCGGACAGATCAGGGAATTATTGTGTTCTGAACAGGGAAACCGCTTCAGCGATAAGGGAATGAGCTGGTTCAGGCTTTTTGGACCCTCTTTCAACAAGCCCGCCAGCTGCTGACACAGTCGATCCAGCAGGTCCATCATCGCGAAGGTAGTCATTAACTGACTAAAGCTCTGCGTCGGCTTGCTCATGATTGAAACTCCTTTCCAGCCTTGCCGAAAGGAGTTCCATCAGGGTTCTGCAATTTGATAAGTGCAACGGGCTCAGTATCACGCATCGATTGCCCAGCTTCGAACATTTGCCGTTTGCCGCCGGGGTCAATAGCGAGCGGCTTCAAGGGCAATTGCAGCAGTCTCTCGGTGGGGTCACTATTGCGGTCATAGCCGAACCCATCGTCATCAAATTCTGCCGCAATTTCTTCCCACGCCACTAGCAATGCCTCTGCTCTATCTATGGTCGCCTTGTCGTCGAGACCACACACAGCCAGTTTACGTCTGAACGCTGCGACAATTTCTTCCGTTGAATCGGCGACACTCCGGAATGGCCATTCTACTTTTTATAGCGAGAGTTCTCCGCCTGACGGTGTTTCGTATCGATCTTCGACGTTTTCGCGCTGTTTGGTTATATAGACCGCGTGCCCGGGAAGAGCTGATTTTAGATTATGAGGAAGGATCTACACGGTGGTTCATCATGGAAGAAGTCTAATTGCCCTGTTTGTGATTACGGGCCTTATATTCATCACGGGCTGCACACAGCAAGCTTCGGCTACCGTTGATTCTGGAGATCGGCAATTGATCGAGGCAGACATCTGGAAAATGGAATCGGCGATTTTCGAAGGTCGTGGCCGCGGGGATTTATCAAATTACCTTGATGTCACGAGTTCTCAGTACCTTGGCTGGCCCCCTGTGCTGGACAAGCCATTATCGCTCGAAAAGTTTCGGTCAGAAGAGAATATGGGCCAAAGCACGGCCTTGCGCGGTGAGGTAATTACGTTTGAGAAGAACGGTTTCACAATGAATGAGAACACCGCGATCACCTACTTCACGTCCCATCGCACGCGGATGGGCGAGGGAATGGCGGTGAACGGGTCTCGCGATGTCGACGAATATTACGAAAATACCCACATCTGGACTTTCGAGGATGGCAAATGGCGTCTTATTGGGGGCATGGCGCGCAAGCTGGATGCTCCGCGGGCAATTCCAGCAGCACCGACGATGCGAAAGTATCCTGACCGCCGAGATGCTGCTGCCGCAACCACAATCGCGCCGGGTTGGGGCACGATGAAACGCCGGTGGATTGCCGCCAGTGCTCTGATCGCCCTTGCGGGATGTAATACAGCCCCCGCTGGCTCCGCGATCTTTTCTACTCAGGATAATGGTACTACTGCTAAGCATAGCCCAACGACATTGGCCGAATTGCAAGACGCTACGATTCTTGATGTCGATCGGTACCGACCGACCTACAAGTTGACCGCATGCAAACCTCGCGAACTGCCGGAGGGGGTAGCAGAAGGCGCCTTCGCCGAAGCCCTCGCGCGAGCGGAGGCATATTCGAATGAGCTGGACGGAGTCGGGATGATTGTCCTCCGCGATGGCGCGATAGTGCATGAAGATTACATCGATGGAGCCAACGGCACTACGCTGACAGCGAGCGCATCGATGATGAAGTCTGTCCTCGGTCTGCTGGTGGGGATTGCGCTGGACAATGGCATGGCTGGCTCGGTTGATGATCCCGTTGGTAGTTACCTTGACGAATGGTCCGGCGATCCGCGCGGGGAGATTACCATCAGGCAGCTCCTGACCATGTCGACTGGTCTTGGCCAGTCCGATTTTACCTCCCTGTTGCTGGCACCAGATATTGGCAAGATTGCCTTGGAAACCCCGCTTATCGAAAAGCCGGGCAGCAGTTTTGCTTATAATAACGCCGCCAGTCAGCTGCTCGGGATGGTGATTGATCGCCAGGCCGCGAAAGCTGGGTATCATGGCTTTGCAGATTTTCTGCACCGTGAATTGTGGTGCCCGCTGGGCAATGGCGAAGCGCTGTTGTGGATCGACGCCAGTGGCAAACCGCGGGGTTATGCCGGGCTCCATGCAGGCCTCCGCGACTGGGCGCGTATCGGCGAACTCATCCGCAATGGAGGTAAAATTGGCAGCCGGCAGATCGTGCCATCCACCTGGATCGCCAACATGGCCCGACCATCGGAGGCCAATACGCAATATGGTTTTCAGCTATGGCTCGGAAGAGGTTGGACTCCGCTGCGGCGCTACAGTGCTACCAAGCCAATCATGATCCCTCACGCGGAACCTTTTGTTTCGCAAGACATAGTTTACTTCGATGGGTTCGGCGGACAGCGCGTCTACGTTGTCCCCTCAAGAGGTTTGACGATAGCACGGGTCGGAATGGTCAACCTGTCGTATGACGATTCGATAATCCCCAATATACTTATCCGTGCAATCGACCAGACACCCGGGAAAATGAAACCTTGATGCACTCTGGGAAAATGGGAGTGAACGCGACGGCGGCATCTGACGCGAGACAACGCTTTGGAGCGATAAAGCCGGTGCATCTGGCGTGGGGCCTGGGTTCCTTGGGTACGATCACGATGATATCGGCCGTGTCCAATCTCTACCTATTTTTTCTCGTCACAGTTGTTCAAATGTCGCCCGCTGTCGCCGGCTTCTTGATCTTTGTTTCCAAAATTGTGGACATGGTAACCGACCCAATGATGGGCTGGCTTAGCGACAAGACAAACACGCGCTGGGGCCGACGCCGCCCTTACATGTTCTTCGCGAGCTTCGGTTGTGCAGCTGCGCTGATCATGCTCTTTTCTGTTCCAGCCGATCCGGTCTTATTGTCCTTGGAAGCCTATGTTGTGGTAGGATTGATCCTATTCGCAATCGCCTTGACTGCCTTCAATGTTCCCTATCTGGCGATGCCCGCGGAAATGACCGAAGATTACCATGAACGGTCCAGCATCATGTCGTACCGTGCTGTATTCTTGGTTGGTGGCGGGTTTGTCGGCTCTGCGGTTGCGGGCCCCCTGATCAAGGCGTTTGGCGGGGGTTTGGAAGCCTATCGGATGTTGGGATACGTCCTTGCCGCCGTCGTATTTATTTCCATGATCATTGCGGTATTTGGAACGCGGAAGGCCCGCTTTACCAGCTTCGTCAAACCCACGATTCCGAGATGGGATCAAACTCGTCTCTTCTTTCTCAATAAGCCATTCATGATCCTCGCCGCGGCCAAGGCATTTCAATTCCTCCAGCTCGCAGCCGGGGGCGCATCGACACTGTTCTTCTTCATCAGTGTCATGAAGCGCGATGAAGCTTTGCTGTTTCCCTTTGGAGCTTCGATCATCGTCGGTTCGATTCTTAGCTTGCGTGTCTGGCTGCCGGTCATCCGCCGGTTCGGGAAACGCGAAGTGCTGATATTTGCGCTCTTCATGCAGGCGTTGCTTACACTGACTTGGCTGCTTGCCGGGCCAGCAGAACCCATGTGGATCTTCATTGCCCGCGCCGCATCCATGGGGGTTATGAGCGGCGCGGTTCTGATCTGCAGCCAATCGATGATTGTGGATACGATCGAATATGACCGCAAGCTAAGCGGGATTAACCGCGAGGGGCTCTATTCGTCAGTCTTCAGCTTCATAGAAAAATCCATGCATGCTACGGGTCCGCTGATCGTCGGGCTGCTGCTTTCGTGGCTGGGCTATGATGCCATGATCCCGCGCGGCCAGCCTCAGCCGGAGTCCGCGATTACGGCAATTCTCATCGGTCAGGCTGTGCTCCCGGCGGTGTGCAGCGTCGCAATGATAGCGTGCTTGTGGTACTACCGTTTGGACGAGAAGGAGTTGTCGCAAGTCAAGCTACACGACATTGGCCAGAAACCAGCCAGTTCCTAGGAATCCTTCAATTGATGATTAATGTGCTAGAGAATGCCCGAGAGGATGAATGAGATGATACCCCTTCCGCAGACAGGCCGAGCTGGCTTGCAGTTCATGGGCGACCTTCAGGTCTTTTCCTCCACGCGGTTGCGAGAGGCTGCAGAGAGTGCGTTCTATCAGAATGACGAAATGGCCACATTGGGAAGCGCGCCCCTTGGTCCCAAGGATCCGGCCGATCTGGACCGGATCGTTGAAGACGCGAAGAAGGTGGCACAATCGATCCCGGCGCACCGTTTCAACCGGCTTTTCCAGCGAATGGTGGCCGAGGCCGTTTACGATCGGGGTATCCCCGCAGCCGAAGAAAAACGCAGTGAAGTGGGTGATC
>NZ_JBDNHC010000006.1:0-2165 GCF_041689005.1 Sneathiella sp. | reverse complement strand
TGTCAGAAGAAAATTGCTGATGGGCATTTGCTCGTCGATTAGCCTCCGAGCATGACAAAAAAGAACCCATTCCGCTATTTTAAAACATCTCCTGAGATCATCCGCCTGGCTGTGATGATGTACGTCAGGTTTCCACTTTCTCTACGAAATGTCGAAGACCTTCTTCATGAGCGCGGCATCGACATTTGCCATGAGACTGTGCGCTATTGGTGGAACCGGTTCGGTCCGTTGTTCGCAAGTGAAATCCGTAAGAAACGGATCCGTCCGTCTCAAAATTATTCAAACTGGAAATGGCATCTCGATGAGGTCTTTGTCAAAATCAATGGTGAAACACACTATCTGTGGCGGGCGGTTGACCACGAGGGGGAAGTGCTGGAAGTCTATGTTTCTAAACGACGCGATCGCAAATCCGCTTTGAAATTCCTCAAGAAAATCATGAAGCGATATGGAAGGCCACAGGAAATTGTTACAGATCGTTTAAAATCATATCGTGCCGCGATGAAGATCATCGGAAATGCCGAGGTTCAAGAGATTGGCCGGTGGAAGAACAATCGCTGTAAAACTCCCACCTACCAATTCCACGACGAGAGCAGACGATGTTGCAATTCAAGTGCCTGCGAAGTTTGCAAAAATTCGTCTCCATCCACGCATCAGTCCATAACCACTTCAACCATGAACGCCATTTAACCAACCGAGAAACATTCAAACTTCAGAGAAATGCCGCCTTGGCCGAGTAGCGACAACTTAGCGCGGCATAATAGAGGCGCCGTTGTGCCAATCTACGCCAAATAGAGACGAGGTCGCATTAGTCTGATGTTGTGGATGGCGCTTCGCCGCGTCATTTGATGTATCCTGTACGGGTACATATAACCTTTAACCGGAGCCACGATCATGGAGAAGATCACAACAATTGGACTTGATATAGCAAAGAATGTTTTTCAGCTTCACGGCATCGACGAGAACGGCGAGGTGGTCTTACGCAAATCCCTCCGACGGGGTCAAATGATGATATTCTTCAGTAATCTATCCCCTTGTTTGATCGGTATGGAGGCCTGCGCGACAGCTCACCACTGGGCCCGAACGCTTATGGCATCGGGCCATGAAGTTCGGCTCATTCCGCCTGCCTATGTAAAGCCGTACCTGCGTCGACAAAAGAATGATGCGGCTGATGCCGCCGCCATTTGCGAGGCTGTCACAAGGCCCTCCATGCGCTTTGTCCCTGTTAAGAGCGAAGAACAACAAGCAACACTGATGTTGCATAGTGCCCGGGATCTGCTGGTCTCGCAGCGGACTGCTTTGATCAATGCCGTGCGCGGACATTTTGCTGAATTTGGTATGGTTGTTTCTCAAGGGGCTCGCAATGTTCACCTCCTCATTACTATTATTCTTGAGGAGAACAATGATGACCTTAGCGCCAGTGCCCGCTCGGCACTTCTGCCTCTGGCGACAGCATTGCTCGATATAGACGCACAAATTAGCAAGCTGGGTAAAGCCATTCTCATCGCTCATCGCAAGAGTGATGTGAGTATGCGTCTAGCGACCATCCCGGGTATTGGCCCGATCGTGGCGTCCAGTCTTTCAGCCAGTATTCCAGATGCCAGCCTGTTTAAAGGTGGCCGGGAATTTGCCGCTTATTTGGGCCTGGTTCCCCGGCAGCACTCAACTGGCGGCAAGCCTCGTCTGGGCCGCATCACAAAGATGGGTAACCGGCGTTTGCGAAAGTTGCTTGTTATCGGCGCCCATTCAGCCCTCTACAGCATCAAGTCGGGCAAAACTGATACTCCACTTGCCGTATGGGCTTTATCGCTTTTGGCTAAAAAGCCTTTCAAGCTCGTTGCCGTTGCTCTGGCTAACAAAATGGCACGTATCGCATGGGCGGTTATGATGCAAAACACAATATACCAGCCAACGCCCAAGGGGGTTGCTTCGAAAATGGCATAATTGAAAGTAATGAATAGAAATTGCCCTGTGGGCATTGACAATTGGCGGAGTGATTACGTGATGATGTGAAACAAAAGGCGAAATGGGATACGCCAGAACCGAAAAACCCGAGGTGCTGTCTTGCGCCACTCAAGCGCGATAGTCTGAGAGGGATCAGTTCTAGCGAAAAACATCAGGGCCCGCGGGTGTCAGATAAAAGCCGCATTTAAAGGCCGGAGACATGA
>NZ_JBDNHC010000005.1:0-40621 GCF_041689005.1 Sneathiella sp. | reverse complement strand
TCGCTGTTCTATGCGCTCTACCAGATTTCCACGCGCTTCCTGTCCGGCGTCGACAGTTCGGTGACGACGCTGTTCTATTCGGTCCTTGTCGGCACGGTCGTCATGAGCGCGGCGGTTCCCTTCGTCTGGATCATGCCGGACCTTGAAGGCTGGCTGTTATTGGCGCTTATCGGCCTGCTCGGCGGGGTCAGTCATTTTATTGTCATCCGCGCCTTCGATTATACCGCTGCCTCCACCGTCGCGCCGTTCAACTATACGCAGCTTATCTGGACGGTGGTTCTGGGGTATTTCGCCTTTGGTCATTTCCCGGATGGCCTGACCATTCTCGGCGCCGCCATCATTGTCTTAAGCGGTTTATATGTTATTCACCGCGAACGGCAGGTAAAGGCGGCCTGACTCCGGGAGGTCGAGCGTTATTCCGGTTTCACTAGCGGCACCCGCAGCAGCATCCCGAATTCCTCGGCGAAATTGACGGAAACGCGGGCGTGGACCTTGCCCTGCTTGTCGAAGAAGCGCCCTTCTGCAGCGAGCGGAAAGACGCCCTCATGCCAGATGTTGGGATGGATATAGAGGGCTTGGCTACCGTCGCAGTAAAAGGAGACGAAGTCCTCGGGCTGGACATCATCACCGGGTAGCGCCAGCGGCACCATGAACGGCGTGCCGTCGAGGGAATAGAAGAGCTGGCCGCCGTCAGGATGGTAATTGGCGTGCCAGAGCAGCACCTGATCGTTCTTCGCGGTGGCGAGCTTCTTGTCGGCCGTTGCCGGATCGCGCGACCAGCCGAGAACATAGGTATCATGCACCGCGTTATTGCGACCCCAGAGGACTTCCCCTTCCCACCAGAATTCGAATATCCCTTCGGCAAGACCGCCTTGATTGCCAGTGCCCTCGTCGACTTTACGCTCGCCCGAGACGGGCCAGGTGACAATTTCGACCGGGTAGTTTTTATAATCGGAGACGAGACAGCCATAGCCTTCAAGGCTTTCATCCGTCGCAACGATGACCGGCACGTCAAGATGCGGCAGGTCGGCGGGAATATCCGGGTTCAGAAAATCCGGTGACTTTACGGTGGTGGACGTCAGCATAATTCTCTCCCCTGTTATTTTTGTAATTAGGCCATAATCGTTAGGAAAAAGGAAGGTTTCGCTTCTCTTTTCTGTTTTCCCCTATGGCACAAACTATTTTCGAGCGCACTCCTAGACCTTTTGCATGTAAGCACCTTCTGGCTTTTTCCAGAGCGCGTGATCAGCTACACTGTTCAGGCAAGAACGCGAGGAAAACGATGCAAATCAAACTAAAGACTGAAGACAATGCAGTTTTTGAGCGCCTAAAATCTAGTGGTCATATCACGCACGACCTTCGCCGTGTGATGACTCAACAATGGAACATGTGCTCTATATGTAAGCAGCGAATTGGTGAAGGCCGCCCTGCTTTTGGTGGATATAAGGAAGACAAATCACCAGTTTTGGTTGGTGCATGTTGTGCCGATTCACTAGCTGAGTTGGCGACTCCCGTATATTGGACTGGTACGCTAGATCTTTCTATTAAAGATAGTCAGAAGCTTTGGCGCTATATGGATTTTGCCAAACTCATGTCAATGCTGCACCAAGGCGGATTATATTTCACTCGTGCAGAAAATTTCAAAGACCGGTTTGAAGGGGCTGCAGGTCTGTCTAGCCGAGAATTCGAATGGGATCAGCATTACCTAAGTTTTTTTCGCACAGCCCTACAAACCCCGCCGCCAGGCATGGTACTTCAACCTAAGTCTGAAGAAACTATTGAGATTGAAGCCAAGATGCTTCTTGATCAACTAAAAAATGCGTATTCAAATGCCCGAAATTCTCTTGTTAGTTGTTGGCATGCAAACGATGTTGAATCGGAGGCCCTTTGGCATATCTACTGTCCTCAGGAAACACCCGGTCTTGCAATTCAAACTACAGTTAGTCGACTTTGGGATTCAGTTTCTGAAGATCAAAGCTCCATAGTTGGACGAGTTCATTATCTGGATTATCGAAAGTCATTTGCATCCGGTGATCAACGCATTTTTTGTAAACGGTCTTCACTAAGTCATGAACGTGAAGTCCGCGCTATAATTAGTAATGATTATCAAAATCCGATTATTGGCAAAATACTAAAATGTGAACTTGAAACACTCATTGAGGAGATCGTTATTTCTCCATATGCTCCAGCGTGGTTCAAAGGTGTTCTTACAGAATCCATTTCTAGATTTGGGTATAAAATTAACCTGCGGGAATCAGAATTAGTGGATAGTCCGTTCTTTTAAACAGATGTGTCAGGCAATACCGGCCCGCTCGATTATCGCATGGAGCAGCACATTGCAGCCCGCCGCGAGATCCTCCGGCGTTGCCTCCTCCGCCTCGTTATGGCTGATGCCGTTCTCACAGGGCACGAAGATCATGCCCGTCGGCGCGACGCGGGAGACATAGCAGGCGTCATGCCCGGCGCCGGAAATGATGTCCATATGGCTGAACCCGGCCGCCTTGGCGCCGCTGCGAACCGCCGAGACGCAATCTTTGTCAAACTCGACCGGCGGGGAATACCAGATTTCCTCCAGTTTCAGCTCAAACCCGCCGTCCGCCGCTAGCTTTTCGCAGAAGGCGCGAAGCGCAGCGTCCATCTGGCTTAACGTCTCGTCCTTTGGATGGCGGAAATCAACGGTGAGAAACACCTCACCGGGGATGGTATTGCGCGAATTCGGGTGCGACTGGATCATGCCAACGGTGGCGCAGGCAAACGGCGGATGGTCGAGGCCGATGCGGTTGACCTCGGTGACGATTTTCGAGGCCGCGACCAGCGCGTCTTTTCGTGTCGGCATCGGCGTCGGTCCGGCATGAGCCTCCTGCCCGGTAACGGTGATCTCAAACCAGCGCTGCCCTTGCGCGCCAAGAACAACACCGATGGTTTTTTCCTCATGCTCCAATATCGGGCCCTGCTCGATATGGGCTTCGAAAAACGCCTTGATCTCGCGGCCGCCAACCTCCTCGTCACCAGCATAGCCGATGCGCTTTAACTCCTCGCCCATGGTCTTGCCATCAACATCGGCGCGGGACAGGCCATAATCGAGATCGAACGCGCCCGCAAACACACCCGAGGCGACCATGGCGGGCGCAAAGCGGGAGCCTTCCTCGTTGGTCCAGACCACGACCTCGACCGGATGCTCGGTCTCCATACCGACATCATTGAGGGTGCGCAGGACTTCCAGCCCCGCCAGCACCCCGAAGACGCCGTCATATTTGCCGCCCGTCGGCTGGGTGTCGAGATGTGATCCGGTCATGACTGGCGGCAGGCTGTCGTTCTTTCCGGCGCGGCGGGCAAAGATATTGCCCATTTTATCCACCTTTAGGGTGCAGCCGGCCTCCCGGCACCAATTTGCGAACAGGTCCCGCCCCTCGCGGTCGAGATCGGTGAGGGCAAGGCGGCAATTCCCGCCCTTTTCCGTCGCGCCGATTTTCGCCATCTCCATCAGGCTGTCCCAAAGCCGGTCGCCCTTCACCGTCATATTTCGCATGATTTTTCTCCCTTAATCGCGACCCCGGACGTCACACCCCCGCCTGTCAAATTCTATGTCCTGTCTGGGCGGTCCACATTCCGTTTCATCATAAACCTGTTGGCAAGGAAGCCAGAAAGAAACATCACCACCAGCAGCAGGGAGAGCCAGATCACGTTGATATTGGCGTTCGCCGCCGAGGAGTACAAGAAAAAATAAAGCGCCACGAACGCGCCGGCTGTCATCACCGCATAGGCAACGACAAGGCTGGCCACTACAGCAAACAGCCGCTGCCAGAACGGGCCCGCACGCCAAAGGCAACCAATGAGAATAGCCGGTGCGCCGACCAGGAACCAGGCAATGGCCGGAATCATCGCGCTGAAATCCGTCTCGACATGTAAATTGTAGCCGAAGGGTGAAAAAGTTAAATAAGGCGCCATCACGGCAAGGAAGGCAAAGGCGGCGATCCATAAAAGTATTGCGATGATGAGGCGCCCTATAAGGCTCATCCGGTCCCGCTGATTTCTTCCTGCAATATCTCCAGTTCCAGCCAGCGGGTCTCCCGGGTGTCCTTGTCGTTTTGCGCTTTAGCAAGGGCGTCGGCCTTGGCCTTGAAGAGATCGGGCGTCTTGCTGAACAGTGCAGGATCGGCAAGTTCGGCCTCCAGTGTCTTGATCGCCTTGTCCATCTCGGCAATGATGCCGGGCAGCCGCTCAAGGTCGCGCTGATCCTTGTAGGTCAGTTTTTTGCGCGCCTGCGCCGATTTCCCGGTGGCCTGCTTCGGCTGGGCGGCCTTTATGGCCTTTTTCTGTGTTTCCCGGCGGGCGCGGATATAGTCCGAATAGCCGCCGACATATTCATCGACCTGACCGCCCTCCTCAATAACGATGAGCGAGGTCACGAGCTGGTCGAGGAAGTCGCGGTCATGGCTGACGACCAGCAATGTGCCATCATACTGGCCCAGCATATCCTGCAACAGGTCGAGGGTTTCCATATCGAGATCATTTGTCGGCTCGTCGAGGACCAGCAGGTTGCTCTCGCGCGCCAGCAGTTTGGCGAGCAGCAGCCGGTTTTTCTCGCCGCCCGAGAGCGACTTGACCGGGCTTTTGGCCTGCTTGTCCTCGAACAGGAAATCGCGGAGATAGGCGACCACATGGCGGACCTCACCGCGCACGAGAAGCTGGCCGCTGCCGGGATCGGCGAGCGTGTTCCAGAGGCTTTCTTCAGGGTCGAGACTGTCGCGGTTCTGATCAAAAATGGCAGGCGTGAGATTAGTGCCAAGCTTGACCTCACCGCGGGTCGGGTTAAGTTCCCCCATCAGGATCTTGAGCAATGTTGACTTGCCGGCACCATTGGGGCCGATGATCCCAACCCGGTCGCCGCGCAGGATCTTTGTCGAGAAATTCCGGATCACTTCCTTCTCGCTACCGTCCGGATTGCCATAGGACATCGAGATATCACTCGCCTCAACCACGACTTTCCCGCTCTTGGTGCCGCTGCTCACGGTGAGCTTGACCTGACCCACGGGGGCCGCCCGTTCCGCCCGTTCGGCGCGGAGGCGATGCAGCGCCCGGATGCGCCCCTCGTTGCGGGCGCGGCGGGCGGTGATCCCCTTACGCGACCAGTCGGTCTCCTCGGCGATTTTCTTGTCGAGCTTCTTCATCTCGACGTCCTCGCGGCGGAGGATTTCCTCGGACCAGTCATCGAAGGCGGAAAAGCCCTTGCCGTGGGTCTTGATCTCACCGCGGTCGAGCCAGAACAACCGGTTGGTAATGTTTTTCAGGAATTGCCGGTCATGGCTGATGATCAGCAGCGCGCCCTTGAAGGTGGCAAGCTCCCCCTCCAGCCAGAGAATGGTATTGATATCGAGATGGTTGGTCGGCTCATCGAGCAACAGTACATCCGGGGTCGAGATCAGCGCCTCGGCGAGGCTGACCCGCCGCGCTTCCCCGCCGGAAAGGGTGTCGAGGGTCCGCGCGCCATCGATGCCGACGCCGGCCAGCACCTGCTCGACCAGATAGCCAGAGTCCTGATCGTCCCCGGCAAGATCGGAAGTCAAGCCAGCCTCGACCTGCTCCCGCACGCTGCGGCCGGGAAGAATGTCCGGCTGCTGGCGGAGATAGGCGACCTTGACGCCACTTTGCTTGAACCGCTCGCCGCCATCGAGATCGATATCGCCGGCGAGCGCCTTCAGCAGGGTCGACTTGCCCGAGCCGTTCCGGCCCATAAGCGCCACGCGCATACCCCGCTCGATCCCGAGAGAGATGTCGGAAAACAGGTCGCCGCCACCAAAAGTGATGCGCGCATTTTGCAGGGCCAGAATGGGTGCCGCCATGGATCGTATTGCCAATCGAGTTCGAGGAGAAGGTGCCTGCAAGGCTTCTAGCATTTATGTGCCCTCCTCGGCAATTCCAATAGCAGGGTATTTTTGATGCCGGAGGCGAAGACACCGCTTGCCAATATTTCTCCATCTTTCTATATACAAGACCAAATTCGTCTGTTATTAAAACTTGAAATAAGACTGAATTGGTACGATATAGATAACCGATGATAAAATTAAGCAAAATGACTGATTATGGTGTGGTGATCATGTCCGAGATGGCGCGTCTGCCGGAACGGACGATGACCGCGCCGGATGTATCGCTCTATACGGGACTGCCGGTACCGACAGCGGCGAAGATCTTGCGCGTTCTGGCGAAAAGCCCATTCCTTACCTCACAGCGCGGCGCCCATGGCGGCTATCAGCTGTCGCGGAAGCCTGCGGATATCTCGATTGCCGAGATTATCCGGGCGATAGAAGGGCCGGTTGCGGTCACCTCCTGCGTCGATGAAAGTGGCGATGACTGCGCGGTCGAGGAACGCTGCCCCATGCGCGGCGGCTGGGAAAAAATTAACCGGGCCCTCAATGCCGCCCTTGAAGAAGTGACGCTGGCGGATATGTGTCTCGATACGGAGAAATTGAATAGCGGGCAGAGGACACCGAACGCAGGCGTTCCCTCCCCCTTGAGCTTGAGTGGAGTTAAATAATGGCCATTAGCCAAGACACTGTCGAACGGGTTGCTTCTGTTTCCGACAAATATAAATACGGATTTATCAGCGATATCGAGGCGGACACTGCCCCGATTGGCTTGAGCGAAGACATCGTCCGCTTTATCTCCGCCAAGAAGGAGGAGCCGGAATGGCTTCTCGAATGGCGGCTCAAGGCCTATCGTCACTGGCTGACCATGGTCGAGCCGCAATGGGCGAACGTGCATTTTCCGGAAATTGATTTCCAGAATATCTACTATTATTCCGCGCCGAAGCAGAAGGACAAACTGAAAAGCCTCGATGAGGTCGATCCGGAGCTGCTGGAAGTTTACAAGAAACTCGGCATCCCGCTGAAAGAGCAGGAAGTGCTCGCCGGGGTCGAGGGTGCCTATAACGTCGCCGTTGATGCGGTGTTTGACAGCGTATCTGTTGCCACCACCTTCAAGGCCCGTCTGGAAAAGGAAGGCGTGATCTTCTGCCCGATCTCGGAGGCTGTGCGCGACCATCCGGAGTTGGTGAAGAAATACATGGGCTCGGTTGTGCCCTATACAGATAACTACTACGCCGCGCTGAACTCGGCGGTCTTCACCGACGGTTCGTTCTGCTATATCCCGAAGGGCGTGCGCTGCCCGATGGAGCTGTCCACCTATTTCCGCATCAATGCCGCCCAGACCGGGCAGTTTGAACGGACCCTGATTATCGCCGAAGAGGGCAGCTATGTGAGCTACCTTGAGGGCTGCACCGCACCGATGCGCGATGAGAACCAGCTGCATGCGGCGGTCGTTGAGTTGGTCATCATGAAGGACGCCGAGCTTAAATACTCGACGGTACAGAACTGGTATCCCGGGGACGCAAACGGGGTTGGCGGTATCTATAATTTCGTCACCAAACGGGCCGCCTGCCGCGGCGAAAATGCGAAAGTCTCCTGGACGCAGGTGGAAACCGGCTCGGCAATCACCTGGAAATATCCGTCCTGTATCCTGCAAGGGGATAATTCGGTCGGCGAGTTCTATTCCATCGCCATCACCAATAACATGCAGCAGGCGGATACCGGCACCAAGATGATCCATCTCGGCAAGAACTCCTCCAGCACGATCATCTCCAAGGGGATTTCGGCGGGCAAGGCCCAGAATACCTATCGCGGGCTGGTCCGTATGGGCCGTAAGGCGGATAATTCGCGTAATCACACGGTGTGCGACAGCCTGCTGATCGGCGATAAATGCGGCGCCCATACGGTGCCCTATATCGAGAACCAGAGCCGTACCGCCAAGATCGAGCATGAGGCAACGACTTCGAAGGTGAGCGAGGAGCAGTTATTCTACTGCCAGCAGCGCGGCCTCTCGGAAGAGGAAAGCATGGCGCTGATCGTCAACGGCTTCTGCAAGGAAGTATTGCAGAAACTGCCGATGGAATTCGCGGTCGAGGCCCAGAAACTTGTCAGCATCAGTCTTGAAGGCAGTGTTGGTTAACGTATAGAGACCGGGCGATGAGCCCAAAGAAAGAAAGTTAGATTATGTTGGAAATCAAGGACCTGCACGCCGAAATTGGCGGCAAGGAAATTTTGAAGGGCATCACTCTCTCGATCAAGGCAGGGGAGATCCATGCGGTCATGGGACCGAATGGCGCGGGCAAGAGCACGCTCTCCTATGTGCTGGCCGGTCGCGCGGGCTATAATGTCACCAAGGGCACAGTCACTTATAAGGGCGAGGACCTGCTGGCGTTATCGCCGGATGAACGGGCGGCCAAGGGCATTTTCCTTGCCTTTCAATACCCGGTGGAAATTCCCGGTGTTGCCTCGGCCACCTTCCTCAAGACCGCCTATAACGCCCAGCGTAAATATCGCGGTGAGCCGGAAGTCGATGCCATGGAATTCCTGAAACTCATCCGCGAGAAAACAAAGGAACTCGATATCAAGGACGATATGCTGAAACGCGCCGTCAATGTCGGCTTCTCCGGCGGTGAGAAGAAACGCAACGAGGTGTTGCAGATGGCCCTGCTGGAGCCGGATTTCATACTGCTGGACGAGACTGACTCAGGCCTTGATATCGACGCGCTTAAAATCGCTGCCGACGGCGTCAATAAACTGCGCAGCCCGAACCGGGCTGGACTGGTCATCACCCATTACCAGCGGCTTCTCGATTACATCGTTCCCGATTTCGTCCATGTGCTGGCCGACGGCAAGATCGTAAAGTCCGGTGACAAGACATTGGCCTATGAGCTTGAAGAAAAAGGCTATACCGGAATGACGGACACGGCTGGCAGCGCCCAGTCCGTGCAGTTATAAGGAGGCCCGGACCATGAAAATCATGACCCCCCTCGCCGATCAATACCTTGACCGCTTCGAGGCTGACCTCAATACGCTGCCCGGCGGCAAGCGCGAAGCCGTCCGCCGCCTGCGCAAGAGCGGGCTGGATATCTTCTCCGGCCTCGATTTTCCCGACCGCAAGAATGAGGCCTGGCGCTTCACCAATTTGGCAGGTCTTACCAAGGGCACGGACGCAGAGGCTACCGTAACTGAAGAAGCTACCTCGATCCCGCGTGATGCCCTTAAAACCCCGCATGTGATGACCTTCATCAACGGCCGGTTTTCGGCATCGGACAGCCGTCTGGGTGACCTGCCGGAAGGTGTTTCCCTAACCTCACTCCATGCTGAGCTGGAAACGGGAAATGACGATCTGGTCAAACAGATCAAGCCTAAATCAGGGGCGTTGGTTGCGCTTAACACCGCGTTCATGGAGGATGGCTTTGTTCTTCAGGTGGCAGAAGGCGTGACGCTGGACGCCCCCGTGCTGATCGATTTTGTCAGCACAAACGAAAAGGGCCGCGATGCCCGCCATATGCGCAATATCGTCCTCCTTGGCGCCGGCGCGACCCTTACATTGCTTGAACAGCATACGAGCCGTCACGGACATCGTTATTTTTCCAATCCGCGCACCGATGTCACCCTCGCCGAGGGTGCCCGTCTCAATCATTACAAATTGCAGGACGAAAGCCTTGCCGCCTTCCATCTTGCGGAGCTGGACTGCGAGATCACCAAGGGCGCGGTCTATGAAAATTTCAGCCTGTCGTTAGGTGGCAAGCTGTCCCGGAACGAGCTTACCACCCGCATTGTCGGCGCGGGCGGGCTCAGTATTCTCAATGGCGCTTACCTGATGCGCGGCGAGCAGCATTCGGACACGACCACCCTCACCCGCCATCTGGTGCCGGAAAATGATAGCCGTCAGGTCTATAAAGGCGTGCTAGACGATTCTGCCTATGGCGTGTTCCAGGGCAAGATCCATATCGCCGAGGACGCGCAGAAGGTTTCCGGCGACCAGCTCAGCCGGGCGCTGCTGCTCTCCGACCGGGCAACGGTTGCGGTCAAGCCGGAGCTTGAAATCTTTGCGGATGACGTCAAATGCAGTCACGGGGCCTCGTCCGGCGAACTTGACGAGGACGCGCTGTTTTACCTGCAATCGCGGGGCATTGACGCCCTTACCGCCCGCAAGATGCTGATCGATGCGTTTCTCACCGATGTGATCAACGAGATCAGCAATGAGGCCGTGCGCGAGTATTTCTCCGATATTGCCACCCGGTGGCTCGACAAGGTTTAAGCCATGAATGACATGACGACATTTGATATTGAAAAGATCCGCCGCGATTTCCCGATCTTCGGCCGCGAGGTTCACGGCAAGCCGCTTGCCTTCCTCGACAGCGGCGCCTCGGCGCAGAAGCCGACGGTGGTGCTGGAGGCAATTCAAAAGGCCTATTCCGAGACCTATGCCAATGTGCATCGTGGCGTCTATTACCTGAGCCAGACCTCGACCGAGCTTTATGAGGGCGCGCGCGAGATTGTTCGCGCCCATATCAATGCGGCGAGCCTTGACGAGGTGATCTTCACCAAGAACGCGACGGAAAGCATCAATCTGGTCGCCAACAGCTATGGCGGCTCGACATTAAAGCCGGGCGACGAAATCGTTCTCTCGACGTTGGAGCATCATTCAAACATCGTGCCCTGGCAGCTGATTGCCGAGAAGACCGGCGCCGTCATCAAGGTCGCACCGATTGATGAACAGGGCGAGTTTCTGCTCGATGCCTATCGCGAGTTGCTGGGGCCGAAAACGAAAATCGTCGCCATCACTCATGTTTCCAACTCCATCGGCACGATCACGCCGGTGCGCGAGATCATTGATGCCGCCCATGACGCCGGCGCCGTGGTCCTTATCGACGGCAGTCAGGCGGCCCCGCATATGAAGCTCGATATGCAGACCCTCGGCGCGGATTTCTACGTCTTCACCGGCCATAAGGTGTTCGGGCCGACCGGCATCGGCGTGCTCTATGGCAAGGCCGATCTGTTGGACAGGATGCCGCCGTTTCTGGGCGGCGGTGACATGATCAACCGGGTCACGTTCGAGAAGACAACCTATGCCAAGGGCCATGCCAAATTTGAGGCCGGGACCCCGCCGATTGTTCAGGCGATCGGTCTTGGCGTTGCCATCAATTATATCAATGGCATCGGCTTCGAGCGGATCGGCGCCCATGAGCAGTCATTGCTGGCCTATGCCACGGAACGGCTCAGCCAGATCAACAGCGTCCGCATCATCGGGCAGGCCGAACATAAGGCGGCCATCATCTCCTTCACCATGGAGGGGGTGCATCCCCATGATATCGGCACCTTCGTCGATCATGCCGGGGTTGCCATCCGGGTCGGCCATCATTGCTGCCAGCCGCTGATGGATTATTTTGATGTGGCGGCGACGGCGCGTGCTTCCTTCGCCCTCTATAACAACCGCGCGGATGTCGATGCTCTCGTGACCGCCGTTCGCGACACACAGGAGTTTTTCAGCTGATGTTTGATGATCTACGTGAGCTTTATCAGGAAGTGATCCTCGATCACAGCAAGCGGCCCCGCAACTTCCGCCACCCCGAAGATGCGAACCATGAGGCCCATGGCTATAACCCGCTCTGCGGCGATACCGTCAATGTCTATCTGAAGATGGGCCATAACGGCCTGATCGAGGATGCGGCGTTCGAGGGAAAGGGCTGCGCGATCTCCCTCGCCTCGGCCTCGATGATGACGGAAATCATCAAGGGCCGGACGGAGGACGAGGCCCGAAAAATCTTTGATGGCTTCAAAAAGCTGGTGACGGGCGAGGAAAATGATTTTGACGCCGGCGAGGATACCGAGCGGCTGATGATGCTGGCGGGGGTGAAGGATTTCCCCATGCGGGTCAAATGCGCCACCCTTGCCTGGCACGCCATGGCCTCGGCCATGGATGAGAAGCCGGAAATAACGACGGAGTAAGCTTAAAATGACTGCAATGGAGCATATCGACAGACCCGTGGCAACCGGCCCGTTTGAGGAAGGCACGACAGGATCGCCCCTTGAGGCCCCGGTTGTGGCGGCGCTGCGCAATGTGTTTGACCCGGAAATCCCGGTCAATATTTTCGACCTCGGCCTTATCTATGTCATTGATATTGCGGAGGATGGCGACGTTTTCGTCGGCATGACCCTGACCGCGCCGGGCTGTCCTGTCGCCGGGGAAATTCCGATCTGGGTCCGCGACGCCCTCACGCCGATCGACGGAATAAAGAATGTCGAAGTCGAAATTTTGTGGGATCCGCCCTGGACACCTGATAATATGTCCGAGGCGGCGAAGCTTGATCTTGGAATGTTCTAGGCGCATCCCCATATAGGGACAAGAGGTAGAGTATGACTGATACGCAAATTATGACATTAACCGACCGGGCCGCGACCCGGGTTCGGACATTGCTGAGCCAGAATGATGGCGTGACGCTGGGCTTGCGCATTGGAATCACCAATACCGGCTGCAACGGCCTCAGCTATACCATGGACTATGCGTCGGATCAGAAACCGGACGATGCCGTGGTCAGCGCGGATGATATTACCCTGCTCATCGACCATGACGCCGTGCAATTCGTCGCCGTCACCGAGATGGACTGGCTCGAAAAAGGTCTGGAATCACGTTTTACCTTTGAAAACCCCAACGAAAAGGGCCGCTGCGGCTGCGGCTCCTCCTTCCACGTCTAGGCGCGGAGACCTCCTCCCACCCCAGAAATACCATCCGGTTTGATGATAACGGCGAGATCACGATTGATGATCTCCCGTTTGAGCGCCCTCGCCTGCGCCTTTTCGAAACGCGGGTAAAAAACCGGTAGAAATACGCGGCCGTTTATCGCATTGTCGGGCCTCTTTCACGCCTCAGGATCGACCCATAAATGAAACAGGGGTTTTACAGCATTCTTCCCTTCGCCGTTGGCGCCGCCGCCTATGGCTTTGCCTTTGGCGTGCTGGCGGCGCAGTCGGGGTTTCCCTGGTGGGGCGTGGCGTTGATGAGCGTTGCCGTCCATGCGGGATCATCACAGATCGTCGCCGTCGACCGGTTCGCCGCCGATGGCCTTCTGATTGGCGCCGTGCTTGCGGGTGTCGCGCTGAATTTGCGCTATCTCGGCATCATTGCCTCCCTCGGCAAGATATTGAAGGACGTCCCGCTCCGCTGGAAACTCCTCGCCATCCATATCACCGGCGATGAGAACTGGGCGCTGACCATGGCGAGGAACGCCCGGGACCCGGCGATCGGCATCCGCTTCCTGATCGGCTCCGGCCTCACGCTGATCGTTACCTGGACCGTCTCGACCTCGCTCGGCGCGCTGATCGGCCAGTCCATCCCAAACCTTGCCAGCTACGGCCTCGGCTTCGCCTTTACCGCCGCCTTCATCGCCATGGCGCGGGCGATGTGGCGCGGTCGGCAGGATATCGCGCCCTGGGTCGTGAGTTTCATGGTTACCCTGCTGCTGGTCCGTCTGGAACTTGAGAGCGCCTACGCGATCCTGCTCGGTAGTCTCGCCGGTGTTGCCATTGCCGCGATCACGAGACGGTTTCAGCAACGGAGGACCGCCCGATGACGATGGACCACTGGCTTCTTATTGCCGGGCTGGCCGTCGGCGCCTATGGCCTCCGGCTTGCGGGCCTGATCGGCGGACAGGCGATCCTGCGCCATGAACGCCTCGCCACCCTGCTTGATGACCTGCCGGGCTGCCTGATCGTCGCCCTCGTCGCCACCTCCCTCGCCGATGCCAGTGCCACCCTCTGGATCGCCGCCGCCTTCGCCCTTGTTGTGGCCATCCTCAGCAACAACGTCGTCGTCACCATGGCGCTTGGCTTTGCCGCCGTGTTTGGGATGCAGTATTTCGGGGTGGGGGTTTAGCTCAAAGTCTTGGTCTCGCCCGCGGGCCCGCTGCCTTGCGCCGCATGCTTAGCGCTCATCTCCTCGAGCTGTTCGCGCAATTCCTCCTTCCGGATTTCGCCTTTCAGATATTCCTCCTCTGATAAAAGCTGCGAGGCGCGCCAGACAATGTAACTGCTGACCCCGCTGACGACCGCCGGTATCAGGACAGCAATGGCGGGCCCGAATTTTCCGGTGAAGAGCAGTATCAAGGTGATCACACCAAAAACCAGCGAGAGGACAGCATTCCCGAAAATTCCAATTACCTTATATTTAGACGGCATCCCGATCCTCGCTTACATCCTGATTCGCTGTATTTTGTAAAACTTCATTATTCCATATTTTTACGTAATAGGTCAAAAAATTCTATTAACGGTTGCTCTATGTATGTAGAATACACAAATCTATTTTTTTAGTGTTAACGAAATGCTGAATATTTATGGAAGAGTTTCATCGATTTACTAGAGTAACATTCACTCGCTTTAAGGCATTCAAAAGCTACCGTGTAGACCTTAAAAATTTTAACGTTTTGGTTGGTCCAAATAACGCAGGAAAGTCCACTATTCTTTCAGCTTTC
Organism: Sneathiella sp.; assembly: GCF_041689005.1. Lineage (GTDB taxonomy): Bacteria > Pseudomonadota > Alphaproteobacteria > Sneathiellales > Sneathiellaceae > Sneathiella. The sequence goes on along the minus strand of NZ_JBDNHC010000005.1, from coordinate 26,283 downwards.
CGTATTTTGGCTACGGCATTGCGTAGAGCTAATAGCAGAAAACCATATCCTTTACCCGCAATGAATGGATTTGTTCTGGGTTATAATGTCGACCTATCATCCACGTCCGTCGCGGAAGAAAACATTTTTTTCAACTACGATAATTCGCTTTACGCCGAAGTAGAATTTCGATTATCAAATAAAAACGCTTTAAAACTTTACTTTCCTGCCGACGGCGGATGTTACCTAATACCCGAGACTAGCAAAAAAACACCGTCTACACCTTCAGGATTTAGGAAACAATTCAATTGCCCGATAGGCTTTGTTCCTATTCTAGGACCGGTTGAACACAACGAACCACTATATGGAAAAGAAGCAGCGAGGCTCGCCCTTTATAATTATACGGCGGCAAGAAATTTTAGAAATATCTGGTACCACTATCCCGATAAATTTGAAGAATTTAGATCGGCCTTACAGCAAACTTGGCCTGGTATGGATATCGAATCACCCGAAATTGACACAAGCCATGATAAACCACTTTTGCATATTTTTTGCCCAGAAGAAAGGATTCCAAGAGAATTATTTTGGTCGGGTTTTGGATTTCAAGTTTGGTGTCAAATGCTTACGCATTTGATTCAATCAAAAGAAATGTCAATATTTTTAATCGACGAGCCCGATATTTATCTGCATTCAGAATTACAAAGGCAACTATTAGGTCTATTGAGAAATCTCGGACCAGACATTCTCCTAGCGACGCATTCAACAGAAATTATTACGGAATGCGAGACTGATGAAATTGTAATTGTTAACAAAGATCGAAAGGCTTCTAGAAGATTAAGCAATCCTTCTCAGCTCAGCGAAATTTTTGGAGCGCTGGGCTCCAATACGAATCCTATTCTTACTCAGTTGGCAAAGACCCGCAGAGTTCTATTCGTCGAGGGCAAGGATTTCCAGATACTGGGAAAATTTGCGCGAAAGCTTAACCAAACGGGCGTTGGAAATCGAAGAGATTTCGCCGTAATTCCAGTTAACGGTTTTAATCCCGAACGTATTCATAACCTAAAAGACGGAATTGAAACAACTCTCGGAAGTAAAATTATTACCGCAGCTATTTTAGACAGAGATTACAGGTCCGATGAAGAGTGCGAAGTTATCGCGAACGAATGCAGGAATTTTTGCGATTTTGTTGTGATCCATCAAAGGAAAGAAATTGAAAATTTCCTGTTAGTGCCGAGTGCAATCGATCGAGCAATAAACAAAAAAAATAGGGATCAACAGAAAAGATCTGGAAAATCTAAACAATTTGATTCCTCGGCAAATGTGATTCTTGAAGAATTCGCACAAGTCAAAAAAACGCCTCTTAGTTCCCAAATCATTGCGAATTACCGTAAATTTAGTAGAAATATTTCGCCGAATATTACAGATGCTTCAATCACCGAAAAAGCTATAAATTTAATAGAATCTTATTGGAATCAACCAGAACAGCGAATGAGGCTTATTCCCGGAAAGGAAGCAATATCTGCGGTAAATAAATATCTTCAGGAAAATGGGTACGGAATCAGTGTAACGTCTACAACAATAATCGATAACATGCTTACTGAGGAAATACCGGAAGAAATGATAAAATTGATTGACATACTGACGCTATTTTCAAAAAAGGTGCATTCGTAGATACGGATTGAGACAAAGTAAAACACAAAAAACTTGCATTCCACGCAATAGTAATGTATAATACGCCCTCACGTTGGGGAGATTTTGGCCCTTATTTCGCGTGACGGGGGTGTGGCTGCCCCTTCAGCCAAGTTCCATATATATGAAACAGGACATCTCGCGGGGGGATCCTTCGGGGTGTTTGAGACCGGTGACCGGGCGGCGACTGTTCTAGTTACAGACAGCGTTTCAGGATGGCATCGGAGTCCTCGGCGGTAAACTCGCCGGTCTGGCTCATGGTCCCGATTTTTCTGATGCGATCAACAGAGATCATATCGACCATATAAACAGAGCCGTTTTCGAGTACCAGGCCATAACCCTGGCCTGTCTGCCAGACGGTTGTCAGCGATGTGCTGGTCCCTGTGTCCGTAACCCGGCTCAAATCATGCGCACCAAAGACAAGAGACCCCCCGTCTGTGCCGCAAGCCGTGCCCCACTGGCCTCTTAGCCGCAAGGGTACGGAATCAAAGTCCCGCATCTTACCATACGGGACGTTGATTACCTCAGTAAAGCGCGCGCGCAAATTGACGGGCTTGACGATCGGGGCGATTGGGGACGGTGGGTTTACCGCCGTCTCCGACGCCTTGGCGTCCCCCGCCATCGACGACAACGGAGCCACAAAGGCATAGATCATCAAAAACAGGCCGAGCATGACGCCGCCCAGGGCGGTGCTGCCGACAACAAATTTGGAGGTTTTGAAATTCTGCAGCGGCCGGGCCGGTGCGGCCTCGCGGATAGCAAGGCGATGATAGACCAGCCGGTTCTTGACCGCATCGAAATAACCGCCGAGCACCCGCACCCGCGGTCCGCCCCATTCGGGCACGAGCCGCCGGGCGACGCATTGCGCGCCCTCCTCATCCTCATAGCGGCCGAAGCTGCGCCAGGTGTCAACGACGAGGGTCTGGACGACGTAAATCGAGAAATGTGCGGTGGTGGTGGTCATTGTCTGTATTTTGCATTTCTACCATAGCCGGATCAATGGACGCAAAATATAAACAAACAGAATAAATAAAGAGTTAACCGGCGGGGAATTTCTGCGTTCCGCCCGCCAGTCTTCTTAAGCTTGCGCGAGACGCGGTCAGTTGACCGTGACTTTCCCCTCGCCCTTTTTATGCATGACGATAACCGGGTCCATGGCGAGCAGGACATCATCCTCGATATGACAGAGGATCTTGTGACCGGGTTTGAATTCCTTCATCGGCGGCATCTCGGTTTCACAGATGGTGCCGATCTTCCGCGGACAGCGGGTCTGGAACGGGCATCCGGGCGGCGGATTGATCGCCGACGGGATATCCCCTGTTAGGATTATCTGCTTCTGCTCAACCGAGGTATCGGCAATCGGCACCGCCGAGAGCAACGCCTCCGTATAGGGATGATAGGGCGGCGAGAAGACCTCATCCGTCGTTCCCTGCTCGATGATATGACCGAGATACATGACCACGACCCGGTCCGACAGATAGCGGACGACGGAAAGGTCATGACTGATGAACAGCAGGGTCGAGCGAATATCATTCTGGATTTCCGTGAGCAGTCCCGTGACCGCCGCCTGCACCGAAACGTCGAGGGCCGAGACCGGCTCATCGGCGACCACAAGTGCCGGATTTCCGGCAAAGGCGCGGGCGATACCGATCCGCTGTTTCTGGCCGCCCGAAAGCTGGCGGGGCCGGCGATGGGCAAAGTCCCGCGGCAGCTTTACCAGATCCAGCAGGTCATTGACCTTCTCGCGGACCTTGTCCGGGTCTTTTTCAACGCCAAATTTACGGATCACGCGGGCAATCTGACTGCCGACTGAATGGGACGGATTGAGCGTATCGAACGGGTTCTGGAACACCATTTGCAGGTGCCCGACGGTCCGCGCCTTGCGTTTCTGCACGGCTTTGTGGGCAAGATCCTCCCCGTTCAGGATAATCTCGCCGTCCGTCGCCTCCTCCAGTCCCATCAGGACCTTGGCGAAGGTTGATTTTCCGCAGCCGCTTTCCCCGACAATGGCGACTGTTTCCGCCTCGCGCGCCTCGAAATTGATGTTTTCGTTGGCCTTCACCGTTTTCACCGCCTCGCGGCGGATCATGGAGATGATCGAGCTGTTACGAACCTCGTAATATTTCTTCATGTTCTTGACCTGAAGAACGACCTTGCCCGATTTCACGGACTTCACCGTCACCGCCTCATGCTTGCCCTCGGCCCAGTCGATCTCCTCGAAACGGTCACAGCGGACCGTGTGATCGGCCTGGTTTTCAACGGGACGCATGGGGATTTTATGGACATCGCAAACCCCTTCTTTGAAAAAGGCGCAGCGGGGCCCGAAAAAGCAGCCCTTCGGGCGTTGATGCGGCAGCGGCAACTGCCCCGGTATCGGCACCAGCGGCCGCTCGTTCTTGTCGGCACCGGGCAGCGGAATGGACGCAAACAGCCCGCTTGTATAGGGATGCATCATGTCATCGAAGACTTCGCCGATGGTGCCATCCTCCACCGCCTCGCCGGAATACATCACCGTCACCCGGTCACAGGTATCAAGGATCAGGCCGAGGTTATGGGAAATATAGATCATCGAGGTGCCGAATTTCTCGGAAATCTCCCGCACCATCTCGACGATCCCGCGCTCCACCGTCACATCAAGCGCCGTCGTCGGCTCATCCAGCAGCAACAGGTCGGGCTTTGAGAGCAACGCCATGGCGATCACCACGCGCTGCTGCTGGCCACCGGAAAGCTGATGCGGATAGCTGTTCATGATCCGTTTCGGATCAGGCAGCTTCACCGCCTCAAGCAGTTCCAGCGAGCGTTTCATAGCCTCGCCGCGACTGATGTCCTCATGGAACAACGGCACTTCGGCCAGCTGCATGCCGATTTTCATCGACGGGTTGAGCGAGGCCATCGGTTCCTGATAGATCATGGCGATTTTGGAGCCACGGATACTGCGGAGTTCCTCCTCCGACATGGTGCGCATGTCGCGGCCATGAAAGAAAATTTCCCCGCTCTTGATATAGCCGTTGGAGCCGAGATACTGCATGATGGCGAGGGCCACGGTCGATTTACCGCAGCCGCTCTCGCCGACAATCCCGACGCCCTGACCGGGCATCACCTTGATGTTGAAATCAATGACCGCCGGGATCTCCCCGCCCCGCGTATCATAGGAGATACACAGATCGCGGCATTCCAGAATAGGTGTCTGTTCCATCACAATTCTCCTAATCCCGCATTGATATTTCACGCAGGCCGTCGGCCAGCAGGTTGAAGCCCAAAACCAGCGATGAAATTGCCACTGCCGGGACAATGGCCATATGACCCGCAAAGCTGCCAAGCGGCTGGGTTTCCGCGATCATCTTGCCCCAATCCGGATCTGGTGGCGGCAGTCCAAGGCCGAGATAGCCGAGCATGGCGATGGTAATCGTCGTATAGCCAAGCCGCAGGCAGGCATCGACGATCAACGGGCCGCGGGCATTGGGAAGCAACTCCACCAGCATGATATACATGGCGCTTTCGCCGCGGGTTTGCGCCGCAAAAATATAGTCCCGCGTTCGCAGGTCAAGCACAAGCCCGCGCACGATACGCATGATCCCCGGCGCCGAGGCAAAGGTCACCGCGAGCACGATATTAAACCCGGTCGCCCCGAGATAGGTGATAATGATAATATAGAGAATGATCACCGGGAACGAGAGCAGGACGTTGGAAATAAAGGAAATAACCTCATCCCACCAGCCGCCGAGATAACCGGCGACAACGCCCATGAACATGCCGACAATATAGGCGACACCCGTGGCAAGCGTTGCCCAGAGCAGCACCTGCTGGGCCCCGAAGATAACCCGCGACAGGATATCGCGGCCCTTGTGATCGGTGCCAAGCCAGTAAAGGCCACCGTCGCGGGCCTCCGACAACGGCCCCTTGAACGGCTCCATAGGAATATTGGGATCATACAGCGGTAAAATCGGTGCCAGAATGGCAAGGATCACCCACATCATAATCAGGCAGAAGCCGAAAACGGCGATCGGGCTTTCCCGCATCAGCAGGAAGCTCTTGAAAAATTTTCCAATTTTAGAGGGCGGCGCCACGTCGTTGTGATTAATTTCAGTCATGTCACCCTCCTCAAGTGAACCGGATACGCGGATTAAGCAGCGTATACCCGATATCCGAAATAAACTGGGAGAAAACAGCGACGAACACGGCCACGAGCGTACAGGCTTCAATGACGTAGATATCCCCAAACAACGCCGCATCGAGAAGCAACTTGCCGAAGCCTTTGTAGGCGAAGAAAACCTCGACCACGATGACACCGGAGAGGAGCCAGTTCAGCTGCAGGATGATCACTGTGAACGGGGCAATCAGGGCATTGCGGAGCGCATGTTTCATGATCACCCGCCGGTAGGGCAGGCCTTTCAGCACCGCCGTCCGGATATAATGGGAGGTCATCACCTCGGCCATCGAGGCCCGGGTCATGCGGGCGGTATAGCCAAATCCGTACATTACGAGAACAAACACCGGGAGGAAAATCTCCGCCCAGCTGAACCCGTTACTCATCGCCGAAGTGCCGGGCAGCCAGCCCAGCCAGAAGACAAAAATGGCGGTAAAAAAGGTCGCGGAGGCAAATTCGGGGACGGAAGTGGTCAACACCGAGCCAACGGACACCACCCGGTCCTGCAGGGATCCTTCCTTCATGCCGGCAATCACGCCGAGGGTGAGCGATATCGGGATCATGAAGGCCATATAAAGCCCCGCAAGAATGGCCGTATTGGCAAGCCGCGGCCATAAAACCTCAGAGACAGGAACCTTGTATTGAATGGATTTTCCAAAATCCCCGACGAGCGCATTCCCGACCCAGTCGAAATAGCGGTTGATGAACGGTTCGTTATACCCGTTCTGCTCGAGCCAGAGTTCGCGTTGTTCAAGATTGGAGTACGGGCCGAGGACCTTGCCGGCAACGGCCAGTTTATCGGATTCAAAGAGAGAAAAAAGCGTAAAGGAGATAATGGCCATAATCAGGGCCATGGAAATAAATCGACGAAACGCCAGTATCAGCATGATATTGCTCCCCCCCGGGGCAAAGTTATCCTAAAAAAAGATAAGGGCGAAAATATCGCCCTTATCTTAACGTCTCTGATTTTAACTGTCGATCCAGACTTTATAAAACTGGTGATACTGGGTCGGATGAGCTTTCAGGTTCTTGATCTTCGCGTTGGCCAGGAAAAACTTCGGCTGCCACAGGGGCTGGACGATAATGGCATCATCCTGGAGGATCTTTTCAACATCCTTCATCGCAGCTTTACGTTTTTCCGCATCGATCAGGGATTCCGCCTTATCGAGGGCTTTCTCGAATTCCGGGTTGTTATATCCCGTTTCATTCCAGGCATTGCCAGCGCGGTAGGCAAGGCTGAGGACCATGGTGCCGAGCGGACGATGGGTCCAGGCCGTGATGCCGAAGGGCGTCGTTGCCCAGATTTCCCAGTATTTTGACGCCGGCATCAGGTTCAGATTTAGATTGATTCCTGCGGGCGCCAACTGCTCCTTGAAAATTTCGCAGACCTGCTGTTGCCACGGGCCGTTGGTATTGCCGACATCGATGGTCAGTTCAATCCCGTCCGGATAACCCGCTTCAGCAAGAAGCAGCTTGGCTTTCTCAATATTTTGCTCGACACGGGGAAGGGCAAAATATTCCGGATGGATCGGTGAGACATGATGATGCTCGCCAACATCGCCTTTGCCCTGATACACCAGCTCGTTATATTTCTCTGCATTACAGCAAAGCTGCAGGGCCTGGCGCAGTTTCTTGTTGTCGAACGGCTTCTGCGTCACATTCATGCGCAACACACCGGTCTGGGCTGTCCGTGCCTGATACACGACCGTGTTCGGGATAGAACTCGCCATGCCGAGGGAGGCCACGTCAAATTCGTAGTTCATGTCCACCTGATTGGAAGCAACGGCGGCAAGCTGCGCCGCAGAGGCCGCGCCATGATCATAATACTCGATGCCATCAAGATAAACTTCGCCGCCCCAGTAAGGCTGGTCAACACGAGTGAGAATGGCTTTTTCAGCAACGGCAAACTCTTTCAGCGTGAACGGGCCGGTCCCGATCGGGTCCTTGGAAAGATCACCCTTAAAGCCACGATGGACAATCAATGTCGGGTAGTTGTACAGATTTTCGGGGATCGACAGGACAGGTACGCTCAGGTTGATGCGGATGGTGTGATCATCGACCTTCTCGATCGCGCCGGGGGTCATTGATTTTTTCGCCTTGTCCCCCTCGCCTGTCGTTGTCGTCATGGCGGAAAAGAGACCGACATTTGACGATCCGGTCTTGGGGTCAAGCCAGCGGGTGAAGTTGAAAATCACGTCATCGGCGTTAAAGTCGTCACCGTTATGCCATTTCACGCCTTCCTGAAGCTTGAACGTCCAGGTTTTGAGATCATCCGAGACCGACCAGCTTTTAGCAAGATACGGCCGGGTCACATTGTCCGGGCCGGTGATTGTCATATATTCGCAGATCTGGCGGGCAATGTTGGATTTCTCAGTCCAGTCATAGGTTGCCGGTTCGGACATTTCCTGTACTGACATGGAGCATTTCAGGATACCGCCCTTTTTCGGCTCGGCCGCCTGGGCCTCAATCGTTGGGTCTGCCATGCCGACAATTGAATAGGCGGCGGCGGCGGATAGTCCCAGAAGGGTTGATGTTCTTAAAAACTCGCGCCGGTCCATTCTTCCGTCGCGATACTGTTCCGTTACATCCTTGATCAACGGATGAATACGATTCTCGTCTTCATGATCCATCTTCTTCACTGACATTCTCGTCACTCCCTAGTCTATTTAATTTGGCGTTTCAAGTCACCGATAATTCGTTAATTCGCATATAAGATAAACCTGTTTACTCAATTAGTCTCACATTTTTATCTTCGTCATTTTGTTCATTTTACGACCAAAACTTTCCTTTGGATCGCAAATACATCCAATATTTCAAGCAAATTTCAAAAAACTTGATGTCAAGCATAATGAAATTCCCATGTCATAGTCAATGCAGTATCCAAAAAAAATATCTGCGGACATATGTCACAGAAAATATTTAATCGTATTGATAAAAAATATAAAAAGTAAATAGTGAGTAAATCAACATCTAAGTATTTATCTTTAAGTTATTTTACTTATAATTAAAAAATATATACTTAATTTGTATTTGTATAAAATATCCAAAAATATACTTTAATTAATCGTTATATATATTCAGAAAGAAGAGTATTTCATAATTTTCCTTAGAGAAAACTCTCCGGACCCTTGTCCTAATTACCGTAAAACGGAGACATCGGACGTAAATCTGCCACGCGCCAACCTTTCAATTGATCTTCCTCAATATAGGTCATCAGATGGTTCCTGGCGCCAGGCTTTGACGTTGCCGATCGAGCTGCGAAAGCCAATCGCGCATGCCATGATGGGTAAGTGATCAGCTATAAGCATCACCCGCCGTAAAGTGAGCGGCATGGCGAAAACGTAGGTTTCTGAGTCAACCCGCTCTCAGGCGAACGGTTTTGACTCGAGGTTTTCGAGCCACCAATAAGGACCGTATTTGGCACCATTTGGCACGATCATGATCGCCTATTCAACGGTCCGCCGGTACCGAATGGGCCAACTGGCGCGTACTACCGGCGAGAACCACTGCCATCAGCGTCTGAGCATCGGGCTTCTGATACTTCACAAGCGTTTCCTTGACGTCTGGAGCATGGCACTGACCAATCGCAAGCCAATAGTCGGCGACCGTGCATTCCTGCAACCACCCGTCAAAGCACTTAGTTGTTCCCTGCTCGTAATACCCACCCTGATACAGGCATGCAGCGGATGCCGGACCCGCCGCTAACCCGGAAAGCACAATCGCAACAGCAGCTACCTTTTGCATCGTCCATATCTCCCGTAAATATAGTAATATTTCAAATCAGTATTGTTAAAGTGAGATCTATATATCAATTAAAAAATCCGGATCGTCTCCCACCGTAATTCCGTCCGGACCGAGAACCGAGAATATTTCCTTCAACACCCCAATAGGTCAAAGCGCCAGAGGAAAATATTAACTCATATAGGCTGGCGGTTGTTTCATCAAAGCTTTCGGAAACCCCCGAATATGAGTAGTTGACCAGAAGATCCAATTCGAACCCATCGGTGGAATTAATATTACTTCCGTTCATATCCAGCCAGGCGGTTTCATAGGTAAAATAGCCGTCATAGATTCCATCATTAATCGTGCCGGAAAAATCACCGCGATACATCGCGGCGTTGGCGACGCTCGTAAACAAATGAGGGTAAAAGCGGAGATGCCCAGTATTTTTTCATTTGAACTCCTCCTCTAAAACAAAGGCAAACTGAATATACCGTTTTCCTTATTTGATATTTTTCTAATAATAACTTTAAAATAATTTTAAAAAAAGAGTCAATTATTTATTTCTAAATTAAGAAGGAATTCGCAATATTATGCATCAAAGCGAGTGTCCGGCAGAGAATGCCGCCTACAGTCCTGTTTCAATTTACATCCGCCGCCGCCCCATTTATGATGATCGGACAATCCGACAAGAACAATAAAAAGATGGGAACAGGATGCATCGCGATTTTTTTAATGAAGAACATACTCTTTTCCGGGCCTCCGCCCTGCCCCATTTCACCCGCTGACGGCGTACGGCATAAAAAAACCCGGCAACAGCCGGGCTTTTCGTTGAGTGTGATGTTGGAGAGTTCTATGCAGCTATGAGCCCCTCCGCCCTGGCTGCCTTCGCAGCTTTGCGTTTCTTCAGCCCGGCGAGACCGAGCAGCCCTGCCCCGAATACCCAGACCCCGGCGGGCAGTGGCACTGCCGAGATTTGAACCTCCTCGACGCTCCAGGCTGACGTTGCAGCAGTATAAACATATCCGCTTCCGAAATTAAAAGTGTTCTCATGATCGCTTGCTAACAAAAAATCCAACGGATTTTCTCCGCCACTACTGATTGCACTTATTCCACTTTCATTGCCCCCGATTTCCCAGCCAGTCAAAATGCCCGAGGTGAAAGATAAACGCCCAACACCGGCGGTTATTTCATCGAAGCTTCCCGACGCCGCTGTCGTGGCGTAGTTCAATTCAAAATCTGCCTCTAGACCATCGGGGTCATTATAATTGTCACTGGCCATGTTCAGCCCGGCGGGATCATAGGTGAAATACCCGTTATAGGTTCCGTCATCAATCGAGCCGCCAAAATCAACGCGATACATCGCGGCATCGGCGACGCTCGTCGATAAAATGAGGGTTAATGCGGCAATGCCCAGTATATTTTTCATTTTAACTCCCTATTTTAAAATAAATACAGAAAATATGGCATCTGTTTTTCTATATTATTTATTTATTTAATAAATCTTTAGGCTAATTTTACTTAACAAGCAAATCATTATTATTAATAAATATTAATCATAAATATAAATCTCAGGAATATATCGTCATTTTTAAATAAAGAACATCATCTATTCCAAGCTATCGCCGGCGCATAAAAAAACCCGGCAACAGCCGGGCTTTTCGTTGAGTGTGATGTTGGAGAGTTTTATGCAGCCATGAGCCCCTCCGCCCTAGCTGCCTTCGCAGCTTTGCGTTTCTTCAGACCGGCAAGACCGAGCAGCCCTGCCCCGAATACCCAGACCCCGGCGGGCAGTGGCACTGCCGAGATTTCGTGGACGCTTTGCGTTGAAGGGTAAATTTTAATGTCGGCGAGGTCAGGCGTAAAAAATGAGCTGTACTGGCATTCAGAGCAGACGAAAAAATCGTCGAAATCGGCGAAGTTGACGCGGAAGATGCCGTTTACGTACCCGCCGATAACATAAGAGACCAAATTTCCCGAGGAAAATGTAAGTTCGCCGACACCGGCGACAGTTTCATCGAAACTTCCCGATCCATTTGTGAAGTCATAATTAAATAGCAATTCCGTTCCAAAGCCGGCGCCGGGCACGTCATTCTCGCCGAATGCCACGTGATCGATTTCATTCTTGCCATTTAAATCCAGTCCGGCCGTATCATAGGTGAAATAGCCGTCATAGGTGCCCCCGTCATTTTCAGCGGTTCCGCTAAAATCGACGCGATAGAGCGATGCGTTGGCGACGCCCGAGGCCATTAAAAAAAATAAGACACTCGCTCCCAATAATTTTTTCACTTTCCCCGCCTTTCAATTTCAATTCGAAAATTATGATATGATGTATATTAGATTTATTGATAATTTTATATAATTGTCAATCCGTTGTTTTTAAATAATAATTAACCATAAATAGTTGTAATAATCACAGTGAGTATGCAGGTCAGGGAGTCTCCGGCAAAGAATATCGCCTATGGTCCTGTTTCAATTTACATCCGCCGCCGCCCCATTTATGATGATCGGACAATCCGACAAGAACAATAAAAAGATGGGAACAGGATGCAGCGCGATTTTTTTGGTGAAGAGCATGATCTTTTCCGGGCCTCCGCCCGCCGTTTCGTGGCGGAACGGGTTGTTCCCTTTCATGCCGAGTGGGAAAAAGCCGGGCAGGTCAGCCGTGACGTCTGGCGTGAGGCGGGCGCCGGCGGTTTCCTATGCTGCTCGGTCGCGGAGGAATATGGCGGCGCCGGTGGGGATTTCCTGTTCGGCGCCATCTTCACCGAAGAGCTTGCCCGCGTCGGCGCCACCGGACCCGCCTTTCACCTGCATTCGGAAATCGTCGCGCCCTATATCACCGCCTATGGCACCGAGGAACAGAAGAGGAAATGGTTGCCCGGCCTGGTCAGCGGCGAGGTTATCTCCGCCGTCGCCATGAGTGAGCCCGGCGCCGGATCGGATTTGCAGAATATCCGCACGACCGCCATTGCCGACGGCGATGACTATGTGATCAACGGCCAGAAGGTCTTCATCAGCAACGGCCAACTCGCCGATCTCGTGGTGCTTGCCTGCAAGACGGACCCCGCTGCCGGTGGCCGGGGCGTCAGCCTCGTCCTCGTCGAGGGCGACCGTGAGGGGTTCACGCGCGGGCGCAACCTTGAAAAAGCGGGCTACAAGGCGCAGGACACCTCGGAGCTTTTCTTCTCCGATGTCCGGGTGCCGAAAAGCAACCTGCTCGGCGTCGAGGGGCGCGGCTTCAAGCAGTTGATGCAGCAGTTGCCGCAGGAGCGGCTGGTGATCGCCGTGCGCTCCGCCGCCATCATCGAGGCGGCCCTTGACTGGACGATCCAGTATACCAAGGAGCGAAAAGCCTTCGGCAGCACCCTCGCCGATTTTCAGAATACCCGCTTTAAGCTGGCGGAGATCAAGTCGACCGCCGTAATGCTGCGCAGCTTCGTCGATGACTGCATTCGCCGCCACCTGAAGGGCGAGCTGGATGCGGTCACCGCCGCGATGGCCAAGATGCAATCGACGGAACTTATGTGCAAGGTGCTGGACGACTGCCTGCAGCTGTTCGGCGGCTATGGTTATATGTGGGAATACCCGATCTGCCGCGCCTGGGCCGACAACCGCATGGCCCGCATCGCCGGGGGAACAACGGAAATAATGAAAGAAATCATCAGTCGTGATATACTGGCAGACTAGCAGCGCCGAGAAGACCCGATGAAAAGACCAAAGACGTAATAATGAACGACAGCAAGCCGCCGACCGACCCGCGTTTCGATATCCTTTATGAAGATGGCCAGATACTGGTCGTGAACAAGCCGAGCGGGTTGCTCTCGGTGCCGGGGCGCGGGGATCATCTCGCCGACTGCATGGAGAGCCGCTGCCAGGAGAAATTCCCGTTGGCGCGGACGGTCCACCGCCTCGATATGGATACCTCCGGCGTCATGGTGCTGGCCATCGGGCCCGAGGTTCATCGCAGCCTGAACAAGCTGTTCGCCGATCGTGCCGTCGAGAAGCATTATGCGGCCTGGGTCACGGGGGAAGTCGCCGGGACGAGTGGCGAGATTGCCTTGCCCCTCAGCGCCGACTGGCCAAACCGGCCGCGGCAGAAGGTCGATCCGGTGTCCGGGAAACCCTCCCTCACCCGCTGGCGGGTCACGGCGCGCCGGGCGGGGTCAACCGCCCTCATCCTGTCCCCGGTAACCGGCAGAACCCACCAGCTCCGGGTTCATTGCGCGGCTATCGGCCATCCAGTGCTGGGCGACCGGCTCTACGGTAGTCCCGAGGTGCGCAAGATGGCGCCGAGGTTACAGCTGCACGCCGAAACCCTCGCCTTTCCCCATCCGGTCACAAGCGAGCCGCTGAGCTTTCATGTTCCCTCGTCACTCACCGGTCCGCTGGAGCGGGCGGTTCGTGAAAATGCCCCTTGAATTCCGGCACCCCTCCGCGCCATACTGATAAAGAGAGCTGCAACATTCTGAAAGGAGTGATCAATGGAGGCCAATCATGCAACCGAGAACGCCCCGGGCTTTGCCAAATATCCCGATTATAAAATCGATATCGACACGCCAACTGCGGAAATAACGGCGATGCTTCAGGGCAAGGTCATCGCCAGCAGTAAAAACGTGCTCATCGTCCGGGAATCAAACCATGTACCGGTAGTCTATTTTCCGCCGGGAGATGTCCGCCTTGACCTCGCGACCCGGACTGACAAGGAAAGTTTTTGTCCGTTCAAGGGGGACGCCACCTACTGGACCTTTGGCGACGAGAAGAACATTGCCTGGTCCTATGAAGACCCGTTTCTGGAAATGCAGAAAATAAAAGGGTACCTCGCTTTCTACACGGACCGGCTGGATGCGCCGCTTATCTAGGGTTTCCAAGGCGCTGCCCCGGGGATCATTACATACATAATTGTCGGGGATTGATATGGGCCAGGTTCGGAATATTTTGTTTATCATGTGTGACCAATTGAGGGCCGACTATCTTGGCTGTAGCGGGCACCCGACCATAAAGACTCCCCATATCGACGCCCTTGCGAAACGGGGTGTGCTGTTTACGAATACCTTTTGCCAGGCTCCGGTCTGCGGCCCGTCGCGCATGTGCTTCTATACCGGGCGTTATATGCAGTCCCATGGCTCCACCTATAACGGCGTCCCGCTGAATATCGGCATACCGACACTTGGTGATCATTTACGCGAGCTCGGGGTGACGACGGGCCTCATCGGCAAGACCCATATGGCGGCGGACCGTGCCGGCATGAAACGGCTCGGCATTGACCCGGCAAGCGATGACGGCATCCTCGCCAGCCAATGCGGGTTCGAGCCGTGGGAGCGCGACGACGGCCTGCATCCGGAGGGCGGCAATGATCCGAACCTTGCCTATAATGTTTACTTACGCGAGCAGGGATATGAGGGCGATAACCCCTGGCATGACTATGCTAATTCTGGGCTGGACAAAAACGGCGAGATTGCCAGCGGCTGGCGCCTGCGCAATGCCCATCTCCCCGCCCGGGTCGAGGCGCGGCATTCGGAAACCGCTTATATGACCACGCAGGCGATGACGAAAATCGGCGACCTCGGCGATACGCCCTGGTGCCTGCATTTGAGTTATATCAAGCCGCATTGGCCCTATATTGCCCCCGCCCCCTATCACGACATGTATGGGCCCGAGGATGTGATTGCCGCCAATCTCGGCGAGCGCGAGAAGAACGATCCGCACCCGGTCATCGCCGCCTTCATGGCGCATGAGGAAAGCCGTAATTTATCCGATGAGGACAAGCGCCGCCATGTCATTCCCGCCTATATGGGGCTGATCTCCGAGATTGACGATAATATCGGGCGGTTGATGGCCTTTCTGAAGAAACAGGGTCGGCTTGACGATACCCTGATCGTGCTGACCAGTGACCATGGCGACTATCTCGGCGATCACTGGCTCGGCGAGAAAGAGCTGTTCCATGAGGAGAGCGTGAAAATCCCGCTGATTGTCGCCAACCCGGACAGCGCCTGCGATGCAACACGCGGCAGCCATCTTGACGCGCTGATTGAGGCGATTGACCTGATCCCGAGCTTTGTCGAGGCATTGGGCGGCACGGCAAAACCCCATGTGCTGGAAGGCAAGTCCTTCCTGCCCCTGCTGGAGGGGGACAACGGGACCGAATGGCGCGACGAGGTGTATAGCGAGGTTGACTATGCCTTTCGCGGCGCCCGCCTCGCCCTCGGGCTGAAAGCGGACGAGGCGCGGGCCTATATGGTCCGCACCGAGCGCTGGAAATATATCTCCTACGACAATTTCCGCCCCCAGCTTTTTGACCTGTCGAAGGACCCCAATGAGCTGATTGATCTTGGCACGAGCAAACTGCATGACGAAATCCGCAAGAATCTGGCGACAACGCTGAATGAGTGGCTTCGCCTCCGGCGCAACCGCATCACCATCGCCGATCATGAGATTGACAAGCGGACGGATAATTACAAGGACCGGGGAATATTTTTCGGGGTCTGGTAGGCGCCAGCCTTCGTGCCGGTCGCGGCTGATACTAATACTCCCTCGCCCCTGTGACGCCTCGGCGCCGTAATTTCTTGAGCTAAATCCCATTGCAGTATGAAGCCCCGCCCCTATACTCATGTCGAACGGCCAGAAAGGGACCTTCGGGAACGGATGACAGAGACAGCGAAACAGAAATTTTATCTTTCCGTCGATTGCGGTGGCAGCAATTGCCGCGCCCAGCTGTATGACGCGTCTGGTGATCTGCTGGCCATCGGGCGCGCCGGGCCGGCCAATGCCTTTCTCGGGCTTGACACCGTGCTCAGCGAAACCTTCCGCGCAACGCGGGAGGCGATTGACACGCTGCCCGATTTGACCATCCCGCTTTCCAGCATTCACGCCGGGATTGCCCTCGCCGGGCTGGTCGAGGAGACTTTGCGCACGGAATTCATTGACATGCCGCATCCCTTTGCCTCGATGACCGCGGAAACCGATGCCTTTGTCGCCCAGCTTGGGGCCTTTTCCGGAGGCGATGGTGGGCTGCTCATCACCGGCACCGGCTCCTGCGCCTTCGCCACCCACAAAGGTGAGAAATTCTATATCGGCGGCTGGGGCTTTCATATCTCCGATCAGGGCAGCGGCGCCCGGCTCGGGCAATTGTCACTCCGCCGCGCCTTGCAGGCGATGGACGGCATTCAGCCCGCCTCGCCTTTTTGTGACGCGGTCACCGCCGAGATTGGCGATACGCCGGGAGAGATTTCATACTGGGCCCAGCAAGCGCGGCCCGCCGATTATGGCCGTTTCTCCGGCCTTGCCTTTACCCATGCCGAGGGCGGTGATCCGGTCGCGCTCGACCTTGTCCGCCAGATCGGTGGCGAGGTCGACCAACTGATTTCCGCCCTGATTGATCGGGGTGTCCCTCAGGTCTGCCATGCTGGCGGGCTTGCGAAAGTCTTACGGCCGTGGCTTGATCCCGGTCTGCTCGCCCAACTCGTCGAACCCGAAGGCGATGTTTTTGAGGGAGCACAGCGCCTCATTCGCGACGGCGGCGGCCTCATCAACCGTTCGAAAGGCAGCACAACATGAGTCACGCCCTCACTAACTGCCGGATCTGGACCGGATCGGGCTGGCGCGACCGTCACGCGGTACTGATAAGCGATGGCCGGATTACGGATATCGTCGGTGCGGATGACATTCCGGTGGGCACAACCCGTGAGGATCTCGGCGGCGGCATACTGGTGCCCGGCTTTATTGATGTTCAGGTTAATGGTGGCGGCGGTGTGCTGTTCAATGACTGCACCAGTCTTGAGGATCTTACCACCCTCGCCGCGACCCATCGCCGCTTTGGCACCACCGGCCTGTTGCCGACGGTGATCAGCGACAGCTGGTCCGTGATGGTGGAAAAGGCCGAGCTGATCCGTGCCGCGATCACCGCGGGCACACCCGGTATTCTTGGGCTTCATTTCGAGGGACCGTATCTTAATGTTGAGCGCAAGGGCGTTCATGACGCGCAGCAGATCCGAGCCGTTGATGAGGCCTTTATCGAGCTTGTCACCGCCGGTGATCTTGGCGCAGTTGTGGTCACGCTCGCGCCGGAAATGGTGCCGCTCGCGCTGATAAAGACACTCGCCGATGCCGGGGTCCGGGTTGCAGCCGGGCATAGCAACGCGACCTATGAGCAGACCCGCGCCGCCCTCGATGCTGGCCTCTCCGGCTTCACCCATCTGTTCAACGCGATGGCGCCGATGCTGAGCCGGGCGCCCGGACTGATCGGTGCAGCCCTCAGCGATACGGAAAGTTTCTGCGGCATCATCGCGGACGGCCATCATGTTCATCCGGCGACTTTACGGGCGGCAATCGCGGCACGCGGCCCCGGCCATATGATGCTGGTCACCGATGCCATGCCGACAGTTGGCACCCACCTCACCCGGTTCGCCCTCAACGGCGAGAAGATTACCGTCGCCAACGGGCGCTGCGAGACCGCAGACGGCGTTCTCGCCGGCTCCTGCCTCGATATGGCGGCGGCGGCACGATACGCCATTTCAGAGCTTGAACAGACAGCAGAGGATGCCTGGTCTATGGCCTCAAGTGTCCCGGCGAGCTTCCTTGGCCTTGAGGACAGCTTTGGCCAAATAGAGGCGGGCTATGCCGCCGATCTTGTCCTCTTGGATCATAACAAACAGGTTACGCGAAGCTGGATCGGTGGGCGGTAGAGCGGCCTGTTATTCATTTGACATCCAGTGATTGATCCACGTACAAAATGACAACAGCAATGACTGTAGATAACCCGCTAACAAATTTATGAAATGAAACTTTTCCCGGGAGGATTGCCTGATGATTTCGATGACAAGACGGACATTCAAGGCGGCAGTTCTGGGCAGCCTGATTGCCCTCGCCACGGCCGGTGCGGCGCTGACAACGGCCGCCGCCGCAGACAAGATCACGGTCGGCGCGCTGCGCTTCACCTCCCATGCGCCGAGTTTTGTTGCCTTCGAGCGCGGCTATTTCAAGGATCAGGGCCTCGATGTCGAGTTCAAGTTCTTTCAGGCGGCCCAGCCGATGGCCGTGGCCATTGCCTCCGGAGATGTGGATTTCGGCGTCACCGCCATTTCCGGCGCCCTGATCAATCTTGCCGACAAAGGCGCGATCAAGGTTATTGGCGGCGCCCTGCAGGAAGAACCCGGGATTGAGGGGCAGATCATTCTTGCCTCCAAGGCTGCCTATGATGCCGGCCTGACCTCGCCGGACAAGCTGAAAGGCCATAGCTTCGGCATAACCCAGGCGGGTTCCTCCTTTCATTACATGGCGCATAAAATCGCCGAGAAGGAAGGCTTTGACAGTGGCGACATCAAACTTGTCCCGCTGCAGAAAGTCGGGGCCGTTATCGGCGCGCTCAAATCCGGCCAGATTGATAGCTGGGCGATCGTGCCGCATATCGCCAAGGCGCTGCTGAAAAGCCCGGAAGTGGTGCAGATCGGCATGATTGCCGATTACATCCCGGACTATCAGGTAACGACGATTTTCACCTCGACGGAAAATGCCGAGACCAAGCCCGATCTTACGAAACGCTTTCTCAAGGCCTTTGCCATGGGCGCCGATGATTTCAATGCCGCCCTTGTCGACAAGACCGCGGGCGAGCAGGCGGCAGACGACATGGTCAAACTGATCCATATTTATGTCTATGCCGATAAGCCGCTCGACAAGGCCGCCGCCTCCATCCGCAATGGCGCAATGCGGGTCAATAAAGACGGGAAGCTTAACCTGACCAACGTCAAGGACCAGCTCGACTGGTTCAAGGCCGAGGGACTGGTTTCCGGCGACATCACTATCGAGACCTTGGTGAACACCGACTATGTCGACACCTATTAAGCGCGGACATGGACCTCAGTCTTCGCCATATCCGGCATAGCTATGACGATGTCGAGGTCCTCCGTGACATCAATCTTGAGATAACGCAGGGCCAGATCGTCTGCATTATTGGCCCGTCCGGGTGCGGGAAATCGACCCTGCTGCGAATTATCGGCGGGCTTGAGCGCCCAGACGCCGGCGAGGTGCTGCAACTGGGCGAGCCGCCCGCCGACTGCCTCAACCCCCTCACCTATATCTTTCAGGATTTCGCCCTGCTGCCGTGGCGGACGGTGGAGGGGAATGTCAGCCTCGCGCTGGAGGATCACCGGCTCGGCGCCGCGGAGACAGCGGCCATCATTGAGGATGTCCTCGCCCGGACCAAGCTCTCCGACTTTCGCGCCGCCTACCCGCGCCAGCTCTCCGGCGGCATGAAGCAGCGCGTCGCCATTGCTCGCGCCCTCAGCGTTCGCCCCGCCGTTTTACTGATGGATGAGCCGCTGTCAGCGCTCGACAGCCAGACCCGCGAATTGCTCATGGATGACCTCATTGATCTGTGGGAGAAGGAAAACTATACCGCCGCCTATGTCACCCATAATCTCGCCGAGGCGGTGCGACTTGGCCATAAGATCGTGGTGCTGTCGCGGCGCCCCGGCGAGATCCGCGAGATTGTTGAGATAGACATGCCGCTCAGCGCCCGCCGCGCTGACAATCCGGAATTGGAAGCCATTCAGGCGCAGTTGTGGCAGTTGATGCGCGATGAAGCCCTCGCCGCCGACCGGGAGCTTGTCGATGTCTGATAAACCGGCGTCTGACAAACCGCCCCCCCTTCCCGAGGATGCGCGCCCCGTCCCGTTTCGCGGCGGCGGCTTCCGGCCCAAACCGAAGCGGTTCATCGGGCCGCTTGTCTTCATCGGCCTGATTGCCTTCTGGGAATTCGGCTCTCGCGTTGGCTTTATCAGTGCGCTGGTACTGCCCGCCCCGTCAGAGGCATTCGATGCCTTCATGAACCTTGTCCATTCGGGCCTGCTGTGGAAGCATCTCTCCGCCTCGCTGCAGCGGCTCGTCCTCGGCTGGGCCTCGGGCACCGCGCTCGGGGTCATCGTTGGCGTGCTGATCGGGCTGTTTTCACTGGCCCGCTCAAGCCTGTCACCACTTGTCTCGGCAATCTTCCCGATCCCGAAGATCGCGCTCTTACCGCTATTCATCATCTGGTTCGGCATCGGCGAAGGATCGAAAGTCGCGACCATCATGTTCGGCACCTTTTTTCCGACGGTGATCGCGACCTATGGCGGCATTGATAATATTGACCGTGGCCTGATCCGCATGGGGCAATCCTTCGGGCTTAGCCGCGCCTCCATCATCCGCAAGATCATCCTGCCGGGGGCGCTGCCAGCGATCCTGTCCGGCGCCCGCATCTCCGCGGCCATTGCCATTATCCTGCTGGTAGCGGCCGAAATGATCGCTGCCGAATACGGGATCGGCGCCTATATCCTGCTGGCGGGCAGCCTGATGGCAACGGACCAGCTAATCGCGGGGGTCGCGATCCTTTCGGTTCTGGGGCTGGTGATCGCCTGGCTCATCGGTAAGGCGGAGAAATACTTCCTGAAATGGCGGGCGTAAGGGGAGCTGGTTATATATTTTGGCCCGACCCGCAACCCCTTATGGCATGTGATAAATTTTCAGTTATTAACCAAATCTAAATCATCGGCTGGCAAAATTCTGGCCATGACATCCGCATTACAATATAAGCCCCGCGCTTCCCTCACGCCGAAGAAGCTGTCCCTTACGGACAAGGCTTATTCCGCGATCAAGGCCGAGATCAATGCCGGGCATATTCCGCTCAACAGTTTCATCAATATTCCTGAAATCGAGCAACAGCTCGCGATGAGCCGGACCCCGGTGCGCGAGGCCATGTTACGCCTGCAAACCGAGAAGGTCGTCGAGATCGTCCCCAAGCGCGGCATTCACATTCTACCGTTGTCGGTCACTGATCTCATTGAATATTACCAGGTCATCGCCGGGCTTGAGGTCGAGGCGGTTGGCAATATCTGCCGGCGGCGGCTGACCCGGACCGATATCATGCCGTTTCTCTATGCCCTCTCCTCCATGGAGAATGCGTTGAAGGGCGACGATCATGACGCCTGGGCGCTCGCCGAGGAGACCTTCCATCGCAGTTTATTTATTCTGAACGGCAACCATCGCCTGACCGAGACCGGCCTGTCCTATCGTGACATTGTCCAACGGGCGCATCTGGTGGCGCTCCGGCATATACCGATCTCCGACAAGAAGCGGTTTCTCCGCCATCATAACAGTCTCAAGGAACTTATTCTGTCGGCCAATGAAAAGCTCGCGCGCGAGAATTTTCAGGAACAATGCGACTGGGCCAGCGGCCTGACCGCGCAGATTCTCGCCGAGCAGGAAATTATCTCACTTTAACGGATCTGATCAGGCGCTCCGGGCTGTCGACATGCCCGGCTGCACCTGCGCCAGCGGAATGCGGACGACGAAATCCGAACCGATCCCGGCATAGGACGTGCACGTAATTTCACCGCCGAGCTTGTTGACAGTTTCACGGACCGTATAAAGCCCGATACCCAGCCCGCCGCTCATGCCTGCCGCCTTCGCATGGCGGAAGCCGCGCTCAAAAATCCGCTCGATATCCTCCTCGGCGATCCCGATGCCGGTATCCTCGACCTTGACCAGTAGGTCGCCCGTTTCCAGCGTCGTACTGACCTTGATTGCACCGCCATTGTTCGTGTAATTGATGGCGTTGCTCAAAAGATTACTGATGATGCGCTGAAGCTGCGCCGGAAAATCAATCTCACGCGGCAGCGGTACCCGGTTGACCCAGGTAAAGGTAAGATTCTTTTCGCTGATCGCGGTATCAAAATGACCAAGCGTTTCGGCGACGGTTTTCTGCAGCTTCCGGGTCACCGGCGCATTGAGGGAGGCAAGGCTGTCGGCGGGCGGGGCGGACAGGGCAAGATAATCCGCAACATGCGTCTTCATTGTCCGGGCAATCGCCTCTGCGCGTTCGGCATAGTCAGTCCCGTTGTCCTTCACCTCGGCGGCAAAGGAATGGATGAGGTCGATGAATTTCTGGATATCGCGACGGACAGACAGGCTGCCGTCGATGGTGACATTGGCCAGCTTTTGTTCAGCCTCCAGCAAAATGCGCTGGCGGGCGCCGATTTCAGAGCGACGGTCAAACAGCGCGACAATCTGCATGGTGTCATCCTTGTTGGTGGAAAAATCGGCCTGCACCGGTATGGCCATGCCGGACTGCAGATTAAGCGTCGCCGAAATCCGCCGGTCCGTCCCCGCCTGCCGATAGATATCGGCGACCGTCATCGGGCTGTCGAACTCAAGAATCTGGGTCAGAGAGGCACCAACAAGGTTTTTGGGTTGCGTTTGCAACAGTCTGGCGGCGGCCTGGTTGCAATGACGAACAATCCCATCCGCCCCGGCAATCAGGAACGGTACCGTGGCATAGTCGAGAAAGCTTTCGAGGACGGATTTTATTTCCGACTGGCGCGCAACCGCCTTGCGTTTCAGATATTCAAACCGTAGTCCCATGACGACAACGATGGCGAGTAGCAGCCCAATGGCGAACAGCGTCGTATAGAGAGAATTCAGATTGCTCTGGTCCTTTTCCATGGCAGCGAGGACGGCGGTCCGTATGTTGTTCTGTTCGGCGTCATACATATCAATGATATCCTGATAGGCCGCAAAGGCCGCCGCATCATCAATATGGATGGTGTTGTCAATCTCGCGGATCGATTTTCCCTCGCCGCGCAGCTGGTCGATGCGGTTGATGCTGACGAAGTAGCCGCGAAGAGTCTCGTCAATCGTATTTACCTGCGCATCCGCTGCCGCCCCGAAATGGGCGTGAAGCTTGTCCAGAACATCCCGGGCCTCGTCAAAATAATCGAAAAACCGTTCCTTGCTGGCGGGCTTGCCGGTGATGAGATAATCGCTAAAATTATGCTTGAGACCGTGAAATCCGGATAGACTGAGCAATCGCTCCGTATTTGCGCCAGTATCGTCAAAGCGTTTGTCCAGCTCAATCCATTGCGAGGGCGCATTGAGGGAATAGACCTGGTAAGTCCAGAAAAACAGCAGAGCGAACAATGCCGCGAGAAAGGCGAAAATAACGCCGAAATTCTTATGAAAATGATCAACCACGAAAATAGTCCTAACATCGAGAAATCTATACTGAAACGATGGATAAAATGGTCCCGTGGATAATATTGATTACAACTCTTAATATTTCGTTAATTTCTGAAAGGAAGGGGAGACGATTTTTTCGGACACGAAAAAAATGTTGTAATTTGGGGCCATTTTACGAAAAATTTTCCCAACTCTCATTAAACATTACAATCATGGCGACAATTTGTCTAAATCATAAAACAGATATATTTACCGGTATTTTTTTATTTCCAGTGTGTCTGTTTCAGGTCAGAACGGACTTGATCTGCACCTTTTTCTCCAGTGTCTGGTGGACCGGGCAGCGATCGGCGATTTCCAGCAGTCGCGCCCGTTGCTCCTCCGACAGGTCGCCGGTCAGTTCGATTTCCCGGTCGATCTGATCGATTTTGTGAAGGGCCTTGTCGCAGTCCTCGCAATCTTCCGCATGGACCTTATGATGATTGAGGCGGACGGCGACGCGATCCAGCGGCCATTTCTTGCGATCCGCATACATTTGGATCGTCATCGAGGTACAGGCCCCGAGACCGGCGGCAAGCAAATCATAGGGCGTCGGCCCGACATTGGTGCCGCCCACTGAAAACGGCTCATCGGCGAGCAGCGGATGGCCGCTTGCGTCTATTTTTTGTACGAATGTCTTCGGACCGGCACCGGTGACGACTGTCGTCTCCGCGTCCGCCTTCAGCTTTGAGGCAGGCTCAATTTCCGGCATATCCTGTAACTCAGGAATGTAACGCTTGCTCCAGCTGCCGATGACCTCGGCGACATAGCTGGCGTCGGCGTGATTGGTCAACAGATGATCAGCGCCGTCGAGGGAGATGAAACTCTTTGGGTGCTTCGCCGCTACGAAAATATTGCTGGCGTTATTGATGCCGACGATTTCATCAATGGGCGAATGGAATATCAGCAGGGCCTTACGAAGATGGGCGAGCCGGTCGCCCTGTTTCTGGTCATCAATATCGTCGAGAAACTGGCGGTTTACCTTGAACGGTCGGCCGCTGATCTCAACGACAGCCTCGCCTTTATCGCGAATTTCCTGATGTGACTTCCGGAAATGCTGGCCCGCATGGGCCGGATCGAACGGCGCACCGATGGTCACAACGGCTTTCGCCTCCGCGATTTCCGAGGCTGCCGCCAGAACCGCCGCCCCGCCCAGGCTATGACCAATAAGAAGGCTCGGCGCGCGGTACTTATCCTTCAGGAGGGTCGCCGCATGGACAATATCCACAATATTGGAGGAGAAATTGCTGTTGGCAAACTCGCCGTCGCTCTGGCCGAGGCCAGTAAAATCAAACCGGAGCGTCGCAACCCCGAGCCCGGCAAGCGCCGCCGCGACCCGTGAGGCGGCAAAAACATCCTTCGAACAGGTAAAGCAATGGGCAAAAAGCGCGTAGGTTTTCGGCTCGCCAACGGGTAAATCAAGCCGCGCCGCGAGTTGTCCGGCGGATCCCTCGAATGTAATTTTCTCCCGGCGCATGATATATCCTCCTGACATCGTCAGCCGATGCCCGCTTATATCGACTAAAACAAAGGCGAAGCCTATCCCGGCGCCAAAATAGTGGCAAGCAATCTGTCACCTAAAGGCCTGCGCGCACGTCTGGTAGCGGGATATTATACAGAAAGGTCTGCGGGATGTGCGATACGGAACACAGAGATCAGCTTTGATCGCCGCCCACGATATGCTCGAACAGCCGGTCAATGGTCAAACCGAGATCGACAGAGGGGGTAAGATGGGCGGTTTCCATCCCCGCGCCGTCATCGGCCCCGGTAAAGGCGGGGGTCGTGTCGGCCTCCACGAGCGGGTCAGGCATCATATGGGCGACCGGATCCGGCAGAGACGACTTCGCCAGCTCCATGGCATCGAAAAGATGGTCAAGATCGATCTGGTCGTCATACATCTCGCCAAAACTGACAAGGTTTCCGCCGACCGGAATGGAAGAATGCGGGAGAGCCTCCGCCTGCAGCAGGATGAGGGTCAGGTCAAAATTGGCATCGTTGAACATATCATTGGCGTAAGTCACACCAACCATCTGCTCGACGCCAGCGGAGACATAGACGAATTCCTCCCCGGCGGCGCCGAGCATATGGGTATGTTCTGTGACAGTTTCCAGTGCGGATGCCGGCGTCTCGCGGCCGGTTTCGTCAGCGATACGTGCAAACGGCTCCTCTTCGATCGGGCTATCGCCGAAAAGAATGTACCGTCCTGCCGCGTCTGTCCCCATCTCATCTGTCATTGTGTCATTGTCCATGCTGCGACAATTCCGTTCCTGCCGCACCCTCGTTTCAAGGGAGTTTCGCGACGATCATTTCTCTCTACCCTGAACCTAGCGAATAAATCACCCGACTGCATACCCCAAACAGGGGAAAGCGCGATATTTTTTAGATAATAAAATATCTAATTATTACAATTACTTATGAAGTATTTCTAAAATATAGTTAAGAATTTATTAAGAATTTTAACGAGAAGGAAAATGCAAGCCGGAACCGCGCCGACAGTCTTGCTCAAGATCGGCTCAGGCCAAAATACCGGTTTAAATATTTTAACCGGAACATGAAAAACATGAAATAAAGAGACGATTAATACTTTATTAACCTTTCCAAAAAAGGAATTTTTAATAACTTGGGTTGATCATTGGAAACCATCCATTTAGATTACTCTTCCGATGAGGTGTATTGTGAGCCATTTGACTGACGTAAATATTACAACGAGACTGACAGGTTCC
>NZ_JBDNHC010000004.1:0-3234 GCF_041689005.1 Sneathiella sp. | reverse complement strand
GGCAATATGACACCGTACGACATATGGCAACGACGCATGATCCAGCAGGTTAAATGGTGCCGATGTCGAGTGTGGTCCGGTAGGGTGCGGCGCGCACGTTGCTGTTGGAACGCGGCGATCTGGCGCGGACTTCTCAATTAACCGAATTTCTTATCGAGGGTGAGCATGTCATGATCAGCATCGTTGCATTGGGGGGTACTCCCCGCCTTGGCTCATCGACCGAGAAAGCTCTGGCCCTTGCCTGCCGCGCAGCCGAGGCAGCCGGGGCAGAAATTACCCATTTCGATGGAGCGTATATGAGCTCGCTACCCTTCTATGGCGGCCCTGGCCACAAAGCACAGGACGGCGCAGCGATGGTTGCAGCTCTGCGCGAGGCAGACGGCGTTCTGATTGCGTCTCCTGGCTACCACGGAAGCATCTCGGGCTTGGTCAAAAACGCACTCGACTATATCGAAGACCTTTCTACCGACGAGCGGCCATACCTTCACGGCCGCCCAGTCGGGCTAATTGCGACCTCGTTCGGCCATCAGGCTGCGATGAGTACGTTGTTGACCCTGCGCAGTATCACCCATGCCTTGCGCGGCTGGCCCACCCCCGTCGGGGCAGCTATCCGCACGTCTCCAGAGACATTTGACGAGAACGGTGCAATCCAGGACGTCGGCGCGCGAATTCAGCTAGAACTGGTCGGACAGCAAGTATTCGGCGCTGCAGGGAAATTTCCATGAGCGGATCAACACAACGGGCGGGCAACGAACATACAAACCTCGAAGTTGTTGGCACTCACCTTGCGGGCGGCGGGATCATCATCCTTGCAGGCGATGCGTTGCGGGGCGGCGACATCGATTTTGCACTGGCCGCCAGCAAGGTTACGCCGGAGGCAATCAATTTCATGGCCCGCTACGGACGCGGATTAATCTGCCTCGGTCTCACACGTGAACGAGCTTGGGAATTGGACATCAAGGCGCAGAGCAATGAAGGCACCGCGAGCAGTGGTAGACCTTTTGGCGTTTCTATTGAAGCCAAGCATGGCGTCGAGACCGGGATATCTGCCCATGATCGGGCGCACACAATTGCTGTAGCAATGGCTGAAGACGCCCGTGCTGCTGATCTGGTCACACCTGGGCATGTCTTTCCGCTGATCGCGCATCCAGGTGGCATCCATGCCCGCAAGTCCACACTCGAAGCAGGCATTGCATTGTGCCAGCAATTCGCCTTAGGCGAGGGAATAGTGCTTTGCGCAATTATGCGGGACGACGGTTCCATGGCGCGGGCAGAAGACATGGCCGATTTTGCCAAATCTCATGCGACCCCGATTGTAGATATCGGCACTTTGATCAGTGACTAAAAGAAACACCTCTCCCCAATCACCAATTGGCGCAGATCTTTATGGCGAGATTTTCCTCGCCGAGACAATCGGCGAGGAAACGCCCCGGCGCCGCATCGCCAGCTTTTTTCCCGGCCTAGTGGTCGTTGCGATAGCTGCAGCGGCGGCGACATATTTGTCTGAACATTACGGCATGCCGGTAATCCTCGCAGGCTTGTTGATCGGCCTGTCGCTCAATTTCATTTCATCGGATGATCGGGTTAATCCCGGCCTAGACCTGTGCAGCACCAATTTCCTGAGGTGGGGTATTGTTCTGCTCGGCAGCCAGATAACCGTGATGCAAATCACCGACCTTGGGCTCCTGCCGTTTCTGGCCTTGATCACAATTATGGCGCTGGTGATTTTTTCCGGTTTGTTCGCAGCGAATATGTTCGGACAGAACAAATATGTCGGGCTGCTGGCAGGCGGCGCTACCGCCATTTGCGGCGCATCTGCCGCACTGGCAATCTATGCAATTATAGGCCGGGACCGGCTGGAACATCACCGGTTTACCTTCACATTAGTGGGCATTTCGCTCGCCAGCGCACTCGCCATGTCGATCTATCCGATATTGGCGCAGCAATTTCATTTCACTGATCGGCAGGCGGGTTTTCTGATGGGCGCAGCCATTCATGACGTGGCCCAATCCCTTGGCGGCGGATTCAGTTATTCACACGGTGCCGGGGAGGTAACCACCATTGTGAAGCTGACTCGCGTTACCTTGCTGGCACCTGTGGTAGCCCTGATCGGGTTGGCAGTTGGCCAGGAGAGCGGAGCCAAGAAAGGACTGCTCGCTCATTTCAAATTGCCTTGGTTCATCGTTGCATTTTTTGCCGTTGTGGCAGTCAATTCCTTGATCGACGTTCCCGCCCTTGCGAAGGAATACGGACTATTTGCCTCAAAGGGGCTTCTGCTGTTGGCAGTTATTGCAACAGCCATGCGTTCGCGGCTTGACGCCCTGATGTCAGAAGGTTGGCGCGGACTGATCCCGGTGTTCACAGCAACTCTTGTTTCGTTTTTGGCATCGTTCTTCTTCGCTTGGCGGTTTATCTAGCCTCACGAGAATGGTGCTGTCAGTCTAATGCTAACTCGTCTCCAATTTGCAGATCTTGACCGACCCGGCCGCGCCTCAAGACATAAGAGTTTGCCACTCAGCCAGGGCGGCTGAGCGGCTAGGCCAGCATGGGCGGAGCCGCCTCCAGCGGCTCGGGCGCAGACACGATCCTCACTGCCCCTGTTTCCCCTCAAGGCATGGCTGTTATGAAGGCGCGGGTCGGACAAGACCTCGCCGTCGGCAATGAAGGTGCGGGTACCGTTGTAGCCGCAGGTGATAGCGAATACGCGCAAAGCCTGATGGGTAAGGTGGTCGCCATTATGGGTGGCGGGATGTATGCCCAGTATCGGTGTCTGCCAGCTGCCATGTGCATGCCGCTTTTACCAGGCTGTACCGCCAAGGATGGAGCGTCTAGTTTCGTTAATCCGCTAACCGCGCTTAGCTTTCTCGAGACCATGCGCATGGAAGACCATACAGCGATCGTGCACACGGCAGCCGCTTCCAATCTTGGGCAGATGCTCAACAAAATTTGTTAGGCTGACGGCGTAGCCATCGTCAATATTGTGCGCAGCCAGGAGCAGATCGATATTTTGAGAAGTCTCGGCGCCAAATACATTGTCAATTCCAGTAGCGAAACATTTATGAAGGACTTGACGGACGCTATTCATGAAACGGGTGCAACCCTTGGGTTTGATGCGACTGGCGGCGGCGAACTGGCCTCAAATATTTTAAGCGCGATGGAAGCGGCAGCAGCCCGCACGCCGGGCGCCTATAGTATTTACGGTTCGATCAAGCACAAACAGGTTTATCTGTATGG
>NZ_JBDNHC010000003.1:0-8324 GCF_041689005.1 Sneathiella sp. | reverse complement strand
TTTGACCGTTGACGAGTTGTTGAGCAAGGCAAGAATGGCCGTCAGGTCATCGCAACTGTTGCTCGATGCAGATGATCTGGATGGCGCCTGCAATCGCGCCTATTACGCAATGTTTGACGCCGCACGCGCGGCCCTTCTGGCAACCGGCACGACACCGAGCCTTGCGTCGATCAAGACGCACAGCGGCCTCATATCCGCATTTAGTCTGCAACTCGTGAAGACTGGAAAAGTATCCGTGGATCTGGGCAAGGCCATTAACAAGGTTGAAGACCTTCGATTGGTTGCCGACTACAAAGGTGACATCATCGAAGTCGAACAGGTTGCATGGGCGCAAGAACAAGCCAGAGTTTTCGTTGCGACCATGGAAAAGCTGATAGACGACCTGCCGCCATTACCTACGCCAACGGACACGTGAGTCGCCGCAAGCAACCGATGAGGCTTGCATGCAAGTCGACCCGCATCCGCAGCAATCGATCAACGTCAGTATTAGTGCTCCAGGAATGGCTGTTTTCAGGCCGCCAAGGCGAACGTGCCAAGGTCTGTTCGCGAAGGTGATGCAGCACACTTGCCGGCGTTCCAGCTGCAGAAGGCAAGACAAACCGGAACCGACATCCTCCACAATGCGTCGACGCACACCTGGTGCCCTATCCACCCCACCCTCACCACCACGATCCAGGCTCAATCCTATGTATGTCACTGTCAACAACACCCGCATCTATGTCGACATCGAAGGCGCCGGCCTGGTGCCTGATGGCGCCTCGATGCGCCAGCGCCCCACACTCGTGTTACTGCACGGTGGGCCCGGATTCGACCACAGCCTATTCAAGCCCGTGTTCTCGGAGCTGACAGACATTGCGCAGATCGTTTACATGGATCATCGCGGCAACGGCCGTAGCAGTCACGATGCCCCGTCAACCTGGAACCTCGCGCAGTGGGGTGATGACGTACGCGGTGTGTGCGACGCGCTGGGCATCGTGAAACCCATCGTCTACGGCGTGTCGTTCGGTGGCTTCGTGGCCCAGTCGTATGCCACCCGGCATCCGGAGCATCCTGGCAAGCTGGTGCTGGCCAGCACCGCCGCCCGGGCCGACTGGCCGGCCGTGTTCGATGCATTCGAACGCATCGCTGGCCCGGAGGCGCGCGACCTCGCGCGTGACTATTGGCTCACGCCCACCCCCGAGCGGCGCATCGCTTACCGCGAAAAGTGCCATCCGCTGTACCACACCCGCCCCCAGAGGGATGCGCAAGCGACCGCGCGCGCCATCGTGCACGACCCGGTCAACCTGCATTTCGCCACCGACGAATTCCGTCGCATGGATTTTCGGGCCGCTTTGGCGCGCGTGGCCTGTCCGACGCTGGTGATGGCGGGCGATAGCGACCCGATCACGCCGCTCGCCTTCAGCGAGACCATCGTCGCCCACCTGCCAACGGCGCTAACGCGGTTCGAGCGGTTCACCGACTGTGGGCACGGCATCGTCAACGACGCGCCGCAGCGGCATTTCGCGGTGCTGCGCGATTTCATGCTGTCCTGACGACAGCGTATCGCTCGCTCATCGACCCACCGACATCAAACCGCCCATCGACGCTCCCTCGCTTGAGCGCGGATCGGGCGCCGCCACGCGCAGGATCTCAGCAAGTTGCCTTAGTCTTCGGACTGCGCAGAGAGGCTGCGCCTGGTGCGGGGCGAGGTGAGGCGCTTGTCGCTGACTGCCGCGCCGTTGGCCGAGTGGGTACTGGGGCCACACGTGGCGTTGTTGGCGTGACTGGAGCACCTTTTGGCAGGCGCGGACAACACCAGTTCAATGACGCAGCAGTTTTACCAGAGCTTGTAGCAAGTCGCATTGCAGCCCGACAGTTAGACTGTTCTTCATGAACGCCGAGTCCATTCCGAATTTCAGCAATCCTGCTGCGACGTTATGGACAACCATTTCAACTGACGCGAAGAAGCTACTTCTGTCAAATGTTTGGTATGGTTCGAACTATCCGTTCACTTGACGAACGCTGTTCCTGATAGTCACCTGGTGAACAAACCGTAATAGATAATTTCGCTGCAAACATAAACGGATTTAATGAAGACAGTACTTGAAGATATGACCAAAGATCCCGTGCCATTTTCGCAAGAAAAAGACTATTTCATCACGCGCGGCAGCAAACGCTACGCTGGAATTCATCTGATTATTGATTTGTATGGCGCATCGCATCTCAGTGACATTGCATATATTGAAAAAACCATGCGACGTTGCGTTGAAGCATCGCGAGCCACGCTCTTGCATATCCATCTACATCACTTCGAACCTGATGGAATCAGTGGTGTAGCTGTGCTCGCTGAAAGTCATATCTCGGTGCACACATGGCCCGAAAGCCGCTATGCCGCGTTTGATGTATTCATGTGCGGTGACACCAATCCTGAGGTTTGCATCAATATCATGCGCGAGGCTTTTGAGGCCGAGCATTTAGATGTAAAAGAAATTTTAAGAGGTGAAGTCAATGAGTGAATTCAAATGGTGGCATGAACGTTCGGACGGACTGGGTATCACCACATCGGTTGAGGTGAAACTATTGCACTCAGAGCAAAGTCCGTATCAGCTCATCGAAATCTATGACCACCAATCTTTTGGCCGGTTACTCGTGCTCGACGGCTATATTCAGGCAAGCCAAGCGGATGAATTTATTTATCATGAAATGGCTGTCCATGTGCCACTGCTGGGCCGCGAACGCAAAGACGCGTCTGTTCTCATCATTGGTGGTGGAGAGGGCGGCATATTGCGTGAAAGCCTCAAGCATGATTTCGTCACAAACGTCACCATGGTCGAGATCGATCAACGCGTCATTGATCTGGCGAGCGAATATCTAGCAGTGAACGGTGACTATAAAGATCCGCGCGTGACACTCATCATTGACAATGCCGCCAACTTTGTAAGCCAAGCAGTCAAAGACGGAAAACACTATGACCTTATCGTACTTGACCTCACTGAGCCCGTCGGTCCATCTTCCTGTCTCTTTACGGAAAAGTTTTTGACAGAAGTCGTCTCCCTGGTCTCCGAGACTGGCGTGATACTCGACTCTGACAGCATTTATTTGTCACTAAGCGGTGGCGACTTTCTGCAGGAGGTTAGCGGTGATGGTGATAATTTGATGACGGTGATGCAACGCACCAAGCTTTTGCCGCATATTGATGTCTACCACACTAATATTCCACTTTACCCTGGTGCCGATTTTGGCTTCTTCCTCTATAGCCGTGATGGGGTATCTTTG
Organism: Sneathiella sp.; assembly: GCF_041689005.1. Classification (GTDB taxonomy): domain Bacteria; phylum Pseudomonadota; class Alphaproteobacteria; order Sneathiellales; family Sneathiellaceae; genus Sneathiella. The sequence goes on along the minus strand of NZ_JBDNHC010000003.1, from coordinate 5,069 downwards.
CGAAATCCGATTAAAAAGTATCAGGGCAAGCATTATAATTCCGATGTCCATCAGGCTTCTTTTGCACTGCCAAACTGGCAGAAAGAGTGGTTAAAGTGTTAGCAAGGAAGATAACCCTGCTTGCTTGACCAACGCTCGATACCGCGCCTCGTTAAGCTTGTGCATTTGTCCGATGAGCGGCGGCCCGGCAAGAACAAGAATGAACGCAAGAAAGTAAGCATGATTGGTATTCATGGCGGAATGGGGCCGCTGGCTACTGCTGATTTTTTCAACAAAGTGATAGCGGCAACGTCGGCAGCGGTCGATGCTGACCATGTTCCGCTGCTGATCCAGTCCGACCCGCGCGTGCCGAGTCGGCCTGCGGCTATCTTGCGGGGCGAAGAGTCACCACTGCCTGCACTTTTGGCCGGCCGTGACCGGCTGATTGCGGCTGGCGCCATCGCACTGGCCATGCCCTGCAACATCGCGCACTTCTGGTTTTTCGAACTGCTGGAGGACTGCCCGGTGCCGTTTTTGAGTATTGTTGACGCCACCTGCGATGAGGCGGCCGACCTGGCCGCACCGGGAGCACGCATCGGTTTGATTGCCACGGGCACAACCCTTGCTAAGCACCTGTTTGACCAGCGCCTTTGATCGATGGGTTTCCTGCCGCTGCTGCCTGAAGCCGACGAGATCACGGCGCTGTTGCTTCCGAGCAAGCCGTAAAGGCGCTACTGACCCGTGGTGCGACGACCGTGACAATGGCATGCACTGAAACACCTTTAGCACTCGACGCAATAAGGTCCGACTTGCGCCTGGCATGCGTGGACTGCACTGCCGCATTGGCACGCAGTTGCGTCCGCTGGTGGCACACGCGAACCAATTGGCGGTTGGATGAAACTTGATCAACTCGATTACGCGCCCATGGAATTGGTGTAACCAACTGTCGATCAACACCCAGGGCGATGAAATCCTGCTGTTGCATGCTCGGCGCCTCGCAACTACCCCCAATTTCCAGGCGCCACGTGCAAGGGGGTGTCTTTAGTCGCCCTTCGGGCGCCTTCCAACACCCCCTTGCACGATTAACTCAGGATCAAACCCAGTAGCCTTTGCCGCCAGATTTACGCGTTTTCTGACAGCCGTTCACTTCAGCGGCGCCATGATGCACCTCGCCACACAGAATGCACACAACCATTCTGTGACGCGATTCGCTTCAATGGGCTGATTACTACGCTAACTCCGCGTTGGAAAAGGCTATGAACGAAAGGGCTTTTAAAGGGCTTTGACTTGACAAATATTTGTTCAAACATATACTCAATTTGTTTGATAGCTTCATTCGTTATAAGGATGAAGCTCAAGCCAACGCGCCAAACCTCAAGCTCCGCCTTCGCGATAGCTTGTTAGAAATTCCAAGATCATCGTCTCTTGCACTGGGTTGTCGGTGCATGTCGCCAATGGCTGCTCTCGCGCTCCGCGACGAGATGTCCTACCCCCGTAATCGCAGAAGGAAATCCGAAATTAAGAAAAACAGCTTGGCAATCATGGTCGGCGCAGAAGTGTTGCGCACATCCCTGCACGACAACCCGCAACGTACGGCGATCGACACCAAACCCGGCGGGTGTCCATGATTCGCTCCTCATCTCTAGCGCGCTGCGGCCAAGCCACGCGCTGCCCACGCGCCCAACCAAAAGGACAAATAAATGGCCACCTATGACCCCGAAGATGTTGTCATCGAACTGCGCAAACGCGCTGCCAAACTCGGCAGTAAAACCATCAGCTTGGCGATCGCGGGATTGTTGCTGTTGTACTTCGTCGCGACGAGTTGGTTCACAGTGCAACCGGCTGAGACCGGCATCATCCAGCGCTTTGGTGCTGTGCATCGCACGGTAGGTCCCGGCCTGCACTTCAAATTTCCAAGGGGCATCGAGAAAGTACGCATGCTGCCCACGGCCCGCGTGCTGAAAGAGGAGTTCGGCTTCGCCACAAGCTCGACGGAAAACACTCGAACCGAATACGCCGGCGACAAAATTCCATTCAAGGAAGTCTCATTGATGCTTAGCGGGGACCTGAACGTAATCGATCTGCAGTGGATCGTCCAGTACCGGATCGAAGATCCGACCAGCTACCTGTTCCAGGTGCGCGAGTCCCGCAAGGCTATTCGGGACACCTCCGAAGCCGTCATGCGCCGCGTCGTTGGCAACCGACTGGGCAGCGAAGTCCTGACTGTAGGCCGAGTCGGCATTGCAACCGAGGTCAAGGCGGAGATGCAAAAAATTCTCAGTGACTATGGCACAGGTGTGCGATTGGTTACGGTGGAGCTTCAGGACGTAACACCACCGGACCCGGTCAAACCCGCTTTCAACGAGGTCAACGAGGCGCGTCAGGATCGGGAGCGAACCATCAATCAGGCGCAAGAGCAAGCCAACCGAGAAATTCCCAAGGCGCGCGGCGAAGCCGTTCAAACCGTCACGCAGGCCGAGGGTTACGCCGTCGAGCGGGTCAACCGCGCAGAAGGCGAAGCGACGCGATTCAAGGCCATCCTGGCGGACTACAAGAAGTCGCCGGAAGTCACGCGCAGCCGACTCTATCTTGAAGCCATGGCCAGCATCCTGCCGAAAGCGAAAGCCCTCTACATCGTCGATAGCGACCAACAAGCCATGCTGCCCATGCTGAGCATGGACGGGGCACAGCAGCCCATTTCAGGGTCTCAGGCCAGTAAGCCGCCAGCCGGCGTGAACGGAGGAATACAGAAATGAAGAAAACAACTACTGTCGGACTCGGGGTCTTGCTACTGGCATTTGTCGTCGCTTTCTCCGGGACCTTCTACACCCTGGAAGAAGGCAAGCAGGCGGTGATTGTGCAGTTCGGCCGACCAGTCGGCGAGCCCGTCACCAGCGCCGGGCTGCACATCAAGATTCCGATGATCCAGGAGGTGCGTCTCTTCGAGACGCGTTTGCTGGCATGGGATGGCGACCCGAACCAGATCCCTACCAAAGGGCGTGAATTCATCTGGATCGACACGACGGCACGCTGGCGTATCGCCGATGCCAAGACTTTCCTGGAAAACGTCGCCACAGAAGCGGGCGCTCGATCACGGCTGGACGACATCATCGACTCGGTGGTTCGCGACCAGGTGTCTCGTAGCGAACTGGTCGACCTGGTCCGCAGCGCTTCGTGGGCTACGCCTCAGGGGCAAAACCTGTCGGATGTGCCGGCGGAGGTACAGGAATTATTGAAACAGAAGGTCACGCGTGGCCGCGAGGAGATCACCCGCAACATTCTGTCGGAAGCCAGCAAGATCATGCCTCAATACGGAATTGAACTGGTGGATGTCCGCATCAAGCGACTCGACTACGTGGAAAGTGTGCGGGAAAGGGTCTATTCCCGGATGATCTCGGAGCGTAAGCGCATCGCCGCACAGTTCCGCTCAGAAGGAGAAGGCGAGAGCGCTCAGATCCTGGGAACAATGGAGAAGGAGTTGAGCCAGATCCGCTCAAGCGCCTACCGCAAGGTCCAGGAAATTCGAGGAAAAGCCGACGCCGAGGCGGCACGCATCTATGGCGATGCCTATAACGGCGACCCCGAGTTTTATGCCTTCTCGCGGACTCTGGAGGCCTACAAGGAAGGACAAAATGAGAACTCGGTGATGATTCTCACCACTGACAGCGATTACTACCGCTACCTCAAAAACTCCGGCGGGGCCGCCAAGGCCCGATCGACACGTTGATCTCGAACGCCAGGCGAGTGCCCTTGCCTGGCAGTTTCTCCAAATGATGTTGTTCGATTATTTGGCGACTTCCACCAGCGTAAACAATCCGGTCTTTTCCCGCTTCCCTCTCAGCTCGAACTCCCCCTTCGCAATCAATGCATACGACCCGCCAAGACTCAGCTTTGATGCCAAGTCTTCAGACAGCAGAAGATCAACCTCAAGTTCATTGCATTTCGACTGCACCCTGGCCGCGGTGTTCATGACATCGCCGGTGAAAAACAGTTCCTTCTTCAGCGCTCGAATTTCACCGGTGGTGACCGTTCCACAATGGAATCCAGCTTTGAATTCCGGCACCAGACCGTACTTCTCCCTATACACAGAAGCCTCCTTTTCGAACGCCTGCTTGAGCTTGAAGAAGCAACGAATGCAGTTATCGTGGTCCAGTCCTCTGTCGATACTCCAGGACACGATGATCTCGTCTCCCGCATATTGGTAAACCTCGCCCCAAGTATCAATAATTGCGTTTGTCGTGTCACAATAATACTGATTGAGGAGCAGGAAATAGGTGCTGTGGCCTAATTTTTCTGCAATAGTGGTGGAGGACTTCATGTCCAGAAACATGAAAATTCTCTCTTCTTCAACCGGTCGATGGTATTTTCCTGTGAAGAAATTACCGAATACATTCCCTCCCAAGTAGTCAGAAGTCTCCGAAACATACAGCGACACAAGGATCGTGCATCCTGCGTAAATAACGATGCTCCAAAAAGCGAAGTTGCCGAGGAAAGCGCCAAGTGACGCGATCACTTGGGGGTCGAACGTCGTGACGCCATACCTGGCAGCGCTGGCAGCGCTGGCAGCGCTGGTAGCCAAAGAAATACCCACCAACATTACAAAAATTACCAGGAGGTAAACCATGGTTTTGAAAACAATCTTCTTCCAGAACGGTCTGTGGATAAAGAGCTTGTTCATGAACATAACCTCGGCCGCGCCAAGCAACGATCCGACTACAAAAGCAGCAATAGGCGTAACCAACAGCGCACTATGGAAGTCGTAGGGATTGTTGGTCGAAGGGTATTGGGTTGCATCCCCCAACAGACCATATTCAATAAATACGTACATCAAGCTGAACGCGCACCACATGATTCCGAATGGAATAATCTTCATCAGGTTTCGCCGGTGCCGGGGGTTAAGCCACATGTTCAAGATCATCTCAGGAAGCTCTGCATAACTACTGCAGATGTGTGATTGCGCGATAACAAGGCCAATGCGGGGAGCGCTGGCCCGCCTGCTACCGCCGCATCAATGTCACAGCGGAACTCCAAATTACGAGGTTAATGGATTTCCGCGGTAATTGACGGACTTTGAGACTCACCGCCGGCGA
>NZ_JBDNHC010000002.1:0-75632 GCF_041689005.1 Sneathiella sp. | reverse complement strand
GGTGTCAGGTGATTTTTGAGCCCGGCCGGTTGATCGTCGGTAATGCCGGCGTTCTCGTTTCCGAAGTGATTTATGTCAAGCAGGCGACAAAGCGTAAGTTCATTATCCTCGATGCCGCCATGAATGATCTTATCCGTCCCGCCATGTATGACGGATATCACCGGATTGACCCTCTGCGCGAAGACCAGAAAACCGGTCCTTATTCGCCGGCGGATGTTGTCGGGCCGGTCTGCGAGACCGGGGATACGTTTGCGCGCGAGCGTGAAATGCCCGATCTGGAGCGAGGCGATCTTGTGGCCTTTCGCAGCGCCGGGGCGTATGGTGCCGTCATGGCCTCGACCTACAATACCCGTCCGCTGGTCCCCGAAGTGCTTGTCAACGGCGATCAATATGCAGTGATCCGGGAGCGCCCCAGCTTGGAGGAACTCCTGAAACTTGATATACTGCCCCCCTGGATGGAGCCTGAAACGAAGAGGATGAATGCGCCCGCAGAATGACAGCAGTGAAAGAGGATACGGATTAGGCTTTGAAATCCGCATACTCTTCGCGCGTCTATATTTGATGCTGGAGAGCATCTGGCGGCATGGGCGGATTTTTCTGTGTCTAAGTGGCCTGTTTATCGCCCTTTCATTGCTGGATGTTTGGTCATTTACCGGGGGAATACTGCACATGGTGTTCCTCGCCCTGTTCGGGATCGGTATTTTATTGAGCCTCTACGCGGCGATAGGCAGCATCCCGGCGCCGACCCGGAAACGGGCTCTTCGATATATGGAAGCGCGGAACCATCTTCACCATCGCCCGCTACAGTCCTTGGGCGAGAGCTCCAACGCAGAACAGAAAAATAACACGCCAGCAAGCCTGATGTGGGGTGTCTACCAGAAATCGCTTCGTAGAAATCTGAAAGGCCTTCGTATTGGCTCTCCAAACCTGGATATGGGGGCTGGTGATTCTTATGCATTTCGGGCGCTTGTGATTCTCCTGTTGACCATGGCGTTTATAGTTGCCGGACCGAAGTCAGGGGAACGGATTGCCGCTGCTTTCACGCCGAACATCGGCGCGGCGGCAGAACAGCTGGAAGTGACCGCCTGGATTACGCCGCCAGCCTATACAGCACAGGCGCCGATCCTGCTGACAAACAAACAAGACGCGACGGACACGGCAGAAGCGACGATTAGAAAAAATTACGTCATCCCGGCGCAAAGCAGCTTTATCGCCCATGTTTTTGGAGATGAAGACGGGGTGCCGATCCTGTGGGACGGCGATAAATCGACGGAGTTCGAGCGGCTTGATCGCCAGAACTTCCAGATAGAAACAACGTTTGATACCTCGGCGATAGTGCAGATCGAAAAGGACGGGGATATTATCAGCAGTTGGCAAGTGACAGTTATAGCGGATGAAGCGCCGAAAATTGAGCTCCTCATGGCCCCGGAAGTAACCGAGCGCAAGGCCTTCAAGCTGCAATATCAGGCGCAGGACGATTACGGCGTCGCGCAAATCGGCGGGGAAATAACCCGGGAGAATTCGGACGGAAAAATAGAGCTGGCCCTTCCGGCGCCGGGACGGGGATCAAAACAGATCGTCGGCAAGAGTTATCATGACCTGACGGCGCATCCTTGGGCCGGTCTGCCGGTCAAGCTTTCGTTATTCGTCGAGGATCAAATCGGCCAGAAGGGTACTTCCAAAAAAATTGATTTCACGTTGCCGGAACGGATTTTTACGCACCCGGTCGCCAAGGCCCTCATCGAGCAGCGCAAAAAACTTGTTGCCGATCCGGAGGAAAACAGGGAGATGGCGGCCATCGCCCTTGGCGCTCTTTCAGAGTTACCGCAGAGCCTGAATGATGACTATACCGTCATGCTCGCGTTGTCGACGGCCAGTGCCCAGCTAGCGAATGGGCGCGACCAGAAATCTGTGGACGACGTCGTTGATCTTCTTTGGGATACGGCATTACGCCTTGAAAATGGCAATCTTTCGCAAGCCGCGGCGGCCTTGCGCGCCGCCCAGCAGGCGTTGATGGAGGCCCTTAACAATAATGCCAGCGACAGCGAGATTAAACAGAAGGTGGAGGAGCTGCGCGCGGCGATGGATAAATTCCTGCAGGCCATGGCGGAGCAGGCTCCTGACAATGCGCAGCAACAAGGCAACGTCAACCCCGACGATCAGATGATAAGCCAGCAGGATCTGCAAAGTCTTCTAGACCGGGTTGACCAGCTTGCCCGCAATGGCGCGCGCGATGCGGCGCGGCAGCTGCTAAGCGAGTTACAGGATATTATGGAGAATCTGAAAAATGCGCAAGGCGGGCAACCGACGGCAAATCAGCAGGCCGCCCAAAAAATGCTTAATGATCTGGGCAAATTGATGCAGCAGCAGCAGCAATTAATGGACGAGACGCTTCGTAAGTCACAATCCTCCCCCGGTCAGCAGCCACAGGATAACGGCTCTCCGTCGGATCAATCCGGGCGGCAACCGGGGCAGTCCGGTCAGGGCGGAAGCCTTCAGGGGCTCGCTCCCAATCAAGAAGCCTTGCGCCAGATGCTGGGCGAGATGATGCGCAAACTGGGGGAACGGGGCGATATTCCGCAGGAGCTTGGTCAAGCCGAAAGGTCGATGAACGGAGCCCGGCAGTCCTTGGAACAGGGGCAGGGAAAACCCGCTCTGCAGGGGCAAGGCGATGCGTTGGAAGCCTTGCGGCAAGGCGCTGAATCTCTTGCCCAGCAGATGATGTCGAATGGCCCGGGACAAGGCGGGAAATCCAAAGGCATGGGCCAAATGGGGCAGGGGCGCGACCCCCTCGGACGTCCGCTTCCTGAAGACAACCAGGGGTCGACCTCGACAATCGGTGAAATGCGAGGAGAGGCAGAAGGGTTCAATAGAAGCCGAAATATTCGCGACGAAGTCCAGCGTCGGCTTTCCGATCCGAGCCGGAGCAGTCTTGAGCGCAGCTATCTTAACCGGCTCATCGATATCTTCTAGAATTCCCGTTTCATTATAAAAAAGTACAGGCAATGACCGCAGATCATCCGTTCGCGCAATATATCCGCATTCTTGGCAAAGGGCCGAAAATGTGGCGGGATATGACCTTTGAGGAGGCCAAGGGCGCCATGACAATGGTGCTTGAAGGAAAGGTGGAGCCGTTACAGCTTGGCGCATTTTTGCTGTTGTTGCGACGAAAAGGTGAAACCGGGGAGGAGCTTGGTGGCATGGTCGCCGCTGCCCGTGACCAGTTTCTTGACAAGGACGCGAGATTCCCCGTTGATTTTGACTGGCCCTCCTACGCCGACCGGCATCGCCAGCAGCCTTGGTTTATTCTGGCTGCAATTCTGCTCGCTGATCAGGGATATAAAATATTGATGCATGGCATTGCGGGGTATAGCGACGGATATGCGCCGACACGACCAGCCCTCGCCATGTTTGGCATTCGTCAGGAAAGCTCACTTTCCGCCGCGGCCGCCGCTTTCGAGGCGGAAAACCTCGTCTATGTCGGGCTTGAGCATTTCTGTCCGGCTGTTCAGTCGCTTTTTGAGTTGCGCCCTCTTTTGGGAGTTCGAACAGCCGTCAATACCTTTGGCCGCGACCTCAATCCATTCCGCGCACCGTACCAGCTTCAGGGAGTGTTCCACCCACCCTATAAACCCTTGCATCTTGACACGATGAGGCATCTTGGCCAGCCGAACAGTATCATCTTCAAGGGTGGGGGCGGCGAAGTGCAGCGCAATCCGATGAAGCCGGTGCAGGTCGATGCCCTCGTTGCCGGGCAAGCAGAAATTCAGGAATGGCCGGAGATGACGGAGCAATCGGTCTATAAGTGGCGGGAAGAGGATTTATCTCCCCGCCAACTTGTTCTCATGTGGCAGGGGTACCTTGATTTACCGGTGCCGGAACTCGCCATCATCGGGACGCTCGCTTTTGCCCTGAAGATGGTGACGCCGGAATTAACTATTCTGGCCGCAGAGAACCGCGCCCGGGACATCTGGCAGGTGCGGGATAAGCGGCGATTCAAGTAGCGGCGCGGGTAAAAATATAATTATGAGCGTCAGATAAAGTCGGCTGAAAAAGATATCCTGCTTGCCCAAATTCCTTCAGGCCGTCGGGACGATCGATCCTGTTCTCAATCATAAATCGGGCCATCATGCCACGCGCCCGCTTCGCGGTGAAGCCAATCACCTTGGCCGTATTTCCCCTGATTTCCTTGAATATGGGGGTGATGACCGTCGCCTTCAGGCTCTTGCGATCGACCGCCTTGAAATATTCGCTGGACGCCAGATTGATTAACACCGGTGAGCCATGCGCGTTCAACTCGGCATCGAGCTTGCGGGACAACCTGTCACCCCAGAATTGATACAGGTTGTCCCCGCGTTCTGTATCAAGCCGGGTGCCCATTTCAAGGCGATAGGGCTGGATCAGATCAAGCGGACGGACAAGGCCGTATAACCCCGACAGGATACGCAAATGATCCTGAGCATAGTCAATGTCCGCTGCCGTCATCGTTGGCGCCTGCAACCCCGTGTAGGTGTCGCCGTTAAAGGCAAAGGCCGCCTGCTTGGCATTGTCCGGGGTGAGCGGGAGCTTCATCGCCTTGAACCGCTCCCGGTTGAGGGCCGAAAGATCATCGCTGATCTTCATGAGGCGCTGTAAATCCTTCGCGTTGAGTTTTTTTGCCCGTGCGATCAGCTTTTTAGTCTCGGGGAGAAACTCCGGCTGGGTACTCAACTCCGGTGAATTGTCTCTTTCGAAATTGAGCTTTTTGGCAGGAGAGATGATGGCGAGCATATTAACAAGAGGCCTTCTGGTAAGTGAGTTAAATCAACTGCTACTTTCTGTTACTATACCACCATAGATCCGGACTGGTACCCCAGAAAGAGGCAGACGAGGGAATTTTGATTTCCGGCCAATGGGCCAGCCACTGTCGGTCGGTATAGTAAAGCGGAATGACATAATATCCCCAGAGTAGAACCCGGTCGAGGGCGCGGGTGGCGGTTTCCAACTCGTCGCGTGTCCGCGCGGCGGCGATAATGTCGATCATGTGGTCGGCTGCGGCGAGGGCAATGCCCGGATAATTTCGGGTGCCGGGCGTTTTGGCGGCGTCACGGCTCCAGTAAAACGCCTGCTCATTGCCGGGCGAGAGCGATTGGCTCCATTCATTAACGATCATATCAAAATCGTATGTATTAAGCCGGTTTTGATAACTGGCGGAATCGGCCTGGCGGATGGTTGACTGGATACCCAGGATTTCAAGGGATCTCTGAAACGGGGAAATAAATTTGATATAGTCGTTGTTATTGACGAGAAACTCGATGGTAAAAGGCGCTCCGCTTGCGCGATTAAGCAGTGCGCCATTGCTGACCGTCCATCCGGCAAGGTCCAGCAGGTGCTGCGCTTTCCGCAAGTTTTCGCGATTTCGGCCCGTCCCGTCGGTGCGGGGCAGATGAAAACTGTGCTTGAAAACATCGGTCGGAAGCTCGTCGGCAAAGGGCAGTAACAGGCTCCGTTCCGGCTCCGTAATTTGTCCGGTGGCAGCTAGCATAGAATTCTCGAAATAACTGCCCGTGCGTTTATATATGCCTTGCAGGATATTGGCATTGATCCAGTCGAAGTCGAAGGCGAGCGTAAGGGCCTCGCGGACACGTCGGTCGTGGAATTGCGGTCGCCGACTATTGAAAACCAGTGCCAGCATCGGAGTGGGAACGCTCACCTTTGGCTCCGATTTTACATAGGCCGGAGAGGCGTTTGGTTGCACCCCGTAAGCCTCTTTCCATTTGCCAGCATTATTTTCGAAGCGGGCGTCCAATGTATGGGCCTTGAACGCTTCGCGGGCGATATCCTCATCGCGAAAATAGTCATATATAACGGTCTCGAAATTATGGCGCCCTTTGTTCTGCGGCAGGCCCCATCCCCAGAAATCAGGGTCTCTCTTGTAGATAATGCGCCGTCCGGGCTCAACCTTGTCGATAAGGTATGGACCGGAGCCGACAAAAGGCGTCAGCGAGGTTTTACCAAAATCGGTGGACGTGAAGGCCTCTTTCGACAGCACGCTCATGAGCCCCAAAATCAGCGGCATTTCCCATCTTCCTTCTTTCTCAAAGGAAAAGCGGATACGACGCGGACCCAAAATTTGGACGTCTTCGACTTTGCGGTAATAGGTCCGGACATTCGGGCGTCCCTTGTCGCGCAGGGTTGTGAAGGAAAACAGCACATCCTCCGCCGTGATCGGTGCCCCGTTTGAGAATTTGGCCTGGGGATTGAGATTGAAGATGACCCAGCTTCGATCGGAAGCGATCTCAATGGTTTTTGCAATATTGCCATAAAGGGTAAACGGCTCGTCTTTCGATCGTGTCATCAGGGACTGGTAGACGAAGCCCATCCCGGCGGGGCTAACACCCCGGAGCAGGAACGGATTGAGGCTGTCGAAGCTTCCAATGACGCCGAGATGCAGGGTGCCGCCCGTGGGGGCATCGGGGTTTACGTAGGCGAAATGGGCGAAGCCGTCGGGATAGGCCGGGGATCCATGCATGGCAATCGCGTGAATTTTCTCCTTAGCGTAACCAATGCCACCAGCGGTCATGCAGAACAGAAATATGAGAACAGGAAAAAGAAATCGTTGCATGGTCCCGCTATTTGCTCAGGTTTCGGATGATATGCGCCAGCTTATCCACCAATTGCGGCATTTCTTTTTCGGCGGTCCCGGCAAAGCCGAGAATCAGCCCGTTTTGGTCCGTCGGGGAATTATAGAACCCCGAAAGCGCCCGGATGAGCATGCCGCTTGCAATGGCAGCTGACTCGACGGCGCTGTCTGGAATAGCGGGGGGCAGGAAAGCGACAATATGCATACCGGATTCCTGCGTATTGATCGTCAGGATATCGCCCAGTTTTTCGCCCAGCAGTTTTACCAGACAGGATTGCCGCTTTTCATAGAGTAACCGCATCCGCCGGATATGGGCGGAGAGATACCCCTCGGTAATGAAATCGGCGAGTGCAGCCTCAGGCACCGAGGGGGAATGGCTGTCAATATTACGCCGGAGCGCCAGAAATACGTCCACAAGATCATTGGGCACGACCATATAACCGACGCGAAGTCCGGAGAACATGACCTTACTCATCGTTCCAACGTAGAGAACACGATTATCCTCATCCAGCCCCTGAAGCGACGATAGTGGGCGGCCCACATAGCGATATTCGCTGTCGTAGTCATCCTCAAGTATGAACCGGCCTTCCTCCTTCGCCCATTGCAGTAAATCAAGTCGCCGGGCGAGCGACATCGTCTGTCCCAGCGGATATTGATGGGATGGTGAGATGCAGGCAAGGCGAGCTTGCGGCGCAAGTATTTTTGCCTGCGCGAGCGAAAATCCCTCCTCATCGACGGGAACGGAGACTGGCGTGGCGCTGGCAGCGATGATAGCATCACGGACGCCAGGGTAACCCGGTTCCTCCATCCAGATGGAATCTCCGGGCTCAGCAAAGGCGCGGACGACAAGATGGATTGCCTGCTGGGAACCGGAAAGGATAATCACTTGATCGGCGGTGCAACGCACGGCGCGGGTCTGTCCAAGATGCGCGGCAATAGCCTCCCGCAAGACTTGGGATCCGCCAACCGGGTTATCGACCAGAAACTCGCGTTTCGGGCGGCGCCAATGCCGGGCCAGAAGTCGTGCCCAGTCTTCGAAGGGAAATTCATCAAGGGCGGGTAATCCCGGTGAAAAGGGAAGGCCGCGATATTGTCTGGGAACTGGCGAGCCCATTAATGATGCGGCCATTTTTGAAATATAGATTTCTCTTTTGGCAAGGCGGGGGACAGCGCCGGTTCCTTTTCGTTGCAGCAAATCATCGGGGAGATCTCCGGAAACATAAGATCCGGCACCGATTCGGCTGGTGATATAACCTTCTGCCGTCAGTTGATCGTAGGCGCTTAGTATCGTGTTTCGCGAAACAGTGAGGTCGGCGGCAAGGGAGCGGCTGGACGGCAGGCGTGTGTTAGGCGTGAGCCGCCCTTCCAATATTGCCTGACGTAGGCCGAGAAAAAGCTGTTGATGCAAGGGCGTCGTACTTGACGCATCGAGCGCCAGGGTTTGCATCTGCGCATTCTTAAGCCGTCGCATGATCGCTCGCTCTTTAAATTGGTTGAGTAACATCATGAAACTTACGTAAAAAACAAACCAATACCAATATTTTTCTAAAATATGCGATTTGTGGATCAAATTTTCTTGTTCATCATTGCAATATCCAAAAGAAAGGCGAAATCTTAAGAGGCCGATGATATCATTCACCCGATAGCAAAAAGGATAAGAACATGACCGAGAAAACTGATTTCGCCTATTTTGCGGCAGGCTGCTTCTGGGGTGTGGAAGCCGCCTTTCGGCAGTTGAAGGGCGTTAAGGCAACGGTAGCCGGGTATCAGGGCGGTTCCGCTCAAAACCCAACATATCAAGACGTTTGCTCGGGCCAGACCGGCCATGCTGAAGTCGTTCAGGTCGAATTTGATCCGACTGTAATAAGCTACGAAGATTTGCTGGAGGCGTTCTGGCAAAGTCATGATCCGACAACCTTAAACCGGCAGGGACCAGATGTCGGCACGCAGTATCGATCCGCGATTTTTTACCGGACGGAAGAGCAGAAAACTATTGCAGAAAAATCGAAAGAGGCTCAGGGAAAACGCGGTATTTTCCGGCGTCCGGTGGTGACAGAAATTTCACCAGCCCTCGATTTTTATCCGGCGGAAGACTATCACCAGCAATATCTCGAAAAACGCGGTCTGGCGAGCTGTCATATTTGAGGCGATGAGCGCCTCTCGTCAGGCTAAGCGCTCGCTGACACCCTGAAGGCCGGGAACAACCGCCGTCAACTCCAAGGTTCGGTTGTAGGAACTGGTCGCCAACGAAAAAGAATCATGCTGCATCGGCCGCAGTTGCTGCGCGATCTGCTGGGTGATGAACTGAGCCGATGCCCGTCCGGGCTCAGAGGTTACGCGCACCGCGGGGCGATTCGAGGATGAGGGAGCTTGACGAAGAACGGCGATGGCTGGTGGTGCCTTCCGTGTCGTTTCTGGTGTTACAACCTCGTACTGACGTTGGGAAGTCCGTTGAATTTTATTGATCACCACATCATACCGCGACGATGATCCTGAGCTTTTGCCCACGGCCATCCCTCCCGAAATGATGTGTTTCGAGGGAGAGCGAAATAGTTCTAGCTCTGAACCGATTGCTTTCAAGTTGACCTCAATCTTGTGCTAAATAAATACGCTTTCTAGCCACATGAACCGATTTTAGGATCAAGCAGATATTCTATAAATCATCATTATAAAAACAATTTATCACAAAACCGGTATTATTTCAAGTTTTTGCGGTTATTTGAGCAAGATTCAATTTGATATTTGAAATGAGGTCCGTCTGTTCTTATGTTACTCTTCACATAAAGCAGGGGAGTTATAATGGTATTTGACTATGACATAGATATTCATGGCGCTCGCATTGTCGCGAAGAAAGAATTTTTAACAACTTCGTCACTTTATGATCCCGATATTGATAATCAAATTACAGAATTGAAAAAAGAACTTGATGCTGTTGGTGCACAAATGAAATCGGCCATTAGAGAACAGAACAAACAACCGCTATTTGATGAATAATAGGCCTAAAGGTGCGAAAAAGCATCAGCGATTATCGCCCTTGAGGTGTGGCCTATTTCTTCTTGCTCATTTCATCGATGCGTTTTTGCATCGTCGTTAGCTGGTCTTTTAATTCCTGCATCATTTCCGCGGTCTGGTCGGTACTTTCTGACACGGGAGCTGCCGGTTTTTCCTCTTCCACTTCCTCACCTGTCGCTCCGAACATCGGCGGGGTAAACATTGTCATCGCTTTGTTGAACATCGTCATATTCTGTTTTCCCATTTGCTCAAATTGCTTGAACATCGGGTTTGCCATTAAATTGTCGGGGAGAACTTCGCGCATTTTTTCCTGGTTTTCAGAAAAGGATCGCATCGACATTTCGAGGTAGCCGGGAACAACCGTTTGCAGACTGTCGCCGTAAAAGCTTATTAACTGGCGGAGAAAATTGATAGGAAGCAGGTTTTGCCCCTTGGCTTCCTCCTCAAATATGATCTGGGTGAGGACGGATCGTGTAATATCGTCATTTGACTTGGCGTCAAAGACAACAAATTCCGTACCTTCCTTCACCATACGGCTTAAATGGTCCAGCGTGACATAGGAGGACGTTGACGTGTTATAGAGCCGACGGTTCGCATATTTCTTGATTACAACGGGTTTTTTGTCGTCTGCAGTTGTCTGAGCCACGATTTCTCCTATCTCATTTCGCAAAAGGGTGCTTGCGGCCATCTTCACCTGTTATTGCTGCGCTGCGCAAGTTTATTGTGCGTTGCGGTTCGTAAAGTACACATAAGCAGTGTATATACAGGGAGGAAGGCAGCCAGATAATATCTGGCTTTTCGAGCGATAATTCGAAATGGTCGATAATGAGTAATATGTCCAAAACGCCTGAGCCACCTGTCCGTCTCGGGCCGCGGCCGCTTGCGCTGCATCTCGGTTTGGCAACAACGACGGTTGCCGGATCGTTGGCGGGTCTGCCGTTGCCGCATCATGAGCCATTACCATGGTCTGATGACGTTACTGAGCAGGCCCGCGAAATGGCGACTAAGCTTAAAAAATATGGCAGCACCGAGCTCATTCGTGCCTTAGCGGCCCAAGGCAGCGGGATGATGCAGGAGATGATTGAAGGGATCCAGAAATATCATCAACATCCCTATCGGCGGAAACCCCCGCTGCGCCCTGTCATCTGGCAGAGAGGATCAAGCTCCCTTGTTAATTGTGGTCCGGATTTGCCGGGGCACTCTCCCGTCCTGTTTATTGTCCCATCCCTGGTCAACCGCGCCTATATTCTTGATCTGATGCCGGGGCGCAGTCTTGTTGATTATCTGGCGGAAAAGGGCATTCGTCCGCTGCTGCTGGATTGGGGCGCGCCGGGTGCAGAGGAGAAAGACTTTTTCCTCAGCGATTATATCCGGGACAGAATTCTTCCCGCGCTTGATTTTACATCCCAAGCCTATCCGGAGACGCCCCTTCATCTTGCCGGTTATTGTATGGGGGGCACGTTGGCGGTTGCAGCGGCCGAAAGGCGACAGGCGGTTCTCACCAGCTTTATTGCCCTTGCGGCACCGTGGGATTTTCATGCAGAGCTTGCAGATCAGACCAGGCTGCTTCTTGGCCAGCGTGAGATGTGGTCCAATGTGCTGACCGGGTTCGGTGAGTTGCCGGTGGATCTGTTACAGGCACTCTTCACGAGCCTGGATCCCAACCTCGGTCTTCGTAAATTCCGTATGTTTTCGAAAATGGAAGGGGAATCGGAACGGGCGACAGAGTTCGTTGCCCTGGAAGACTGGTTGAATGACGGATTTCCGCTCGTCAAAGGAGTGACTGAAGATTGTTTTGATAAATGGTATGGTCGTAACGAGACAGGGCGTAACTGCTGGGAGGTGGCGGGAGAGCCAGTATGTCCTGCCAATGTGAACATACCCTCGCTCGTCGCCGTACCGAAAACCGACAAAATCGTTCCACGTCCGTCGGCTTTGGCCTTGGCTTCGTCATTGCCGAACGCTAAGGTTATTACACCTCCTTCCGGCCACATTGGTATGGTCACAAGCCGACATGCGAAGGAAGGCTTATGGCGAGAACTCGCAGATTGGATTATCGCCAGCTGAGACCTTATTTAAAGCAACGAATGGAAAAAGTTGCGATTGACTTTAGCTAATGTTATTTCGTATAGAGACTAAATATAGATGTATAATTTCTCATACGATGTAATTTTTGAATTATAATTACTCAACCGAGAAATAGGAGAATAGGTCCATGGACATTGTCATAGCCGGTGCAGTGCGCACAGCGGTCGGGTCTTTTAACGGAGCGTTGTCACCATTGACGGCCCACGCTTTGGGAGAAGTCGTGATCCGGGAATCGCTCATTCGCGCGAAAACCGAGGCATCAGAGGTTTCCGAGGTTATTCTTGGACAGGTTCTGAATGCGGGTGAGGGCCAGAATCCCGCCCGTCAGGCATCTGTCAATGCGGGACTTCCCTATGAAGTGCCCGCCTGGGGGGTAAACCAACTGTGTGGCTCAGGCCTCCGTGCCGTTGCGCTGGGATATCAGGCAATTCTGAATGGTGATTCGCAGATTGTGGTCGCCGGCGGTCAGGAAAGCATGAGCCGCGCGCCGCATTGCGCGTATTTGAGGGAGGGCCAGAAAATGGGTCCGCTCGAATTTACCGACACAATGCTGAAAGACGGCTTGATTGATGCGTTCCATGGATATCACATGGGTAACACGGCGGAGAACGTTGCCGCCAAATGGCAGATTACCCGTCATGCACAGGATGAATTCGCGGCCAATTCACAGCGAAAGGCCTCGGAAGCCCAGAGCTCCGGTCGCTTCAAGGATGAAATCGTGCCGGTCACGATTTCCACCCGCAAGGGAGATATCATCGTCGATCAGGATGAGTATATCCGGGCCGGTACGACCGTGGAGAAGCTTGCAGGCCTCAGGGCAGCTTTTCAGAAAGACGGAACGGTGACTGCCGGGAATGCCTCCGGCATTAACGACGGGGCTGCTGCTGTTGTCCTGATGACGGGAGATGCCGCCAAAGCGAAGGGCCTGAAACCGCTGGCACGGATTGTCTCTTGGGCCCAGAGCGGTGTCGATCCCGCCATAATGGGAACAGGACCCATTCCGGCAAGCCGGGCCGCTTTGGCGAAAGCTGGCTGGTCGGCGGATGATCTTGATTTGATCGAAGCGAACGAAGCCTTTGCCGCGCAAGCCTGCGCCGTCAACAAGGATCTTGGCTGGGATACGAATAAGGTCAATGTGAACGGCGGGGCCATTGCCATTGGTCATCCAATCGGGGCATCCGGCGCCCGGGTTTTGGTAACCCTGCTGTATGAAATGGAAAAACGCGATGCCCATAAGGGGCTTGCAACCTTATGTATCGGTGGCGGTATGGGAATCGCCATGTGCATAGAAAGATAGTCTAACTTCAGAATCTAAGGGGAGCAGAGAATGTCGAGAGTAGCAATTGTTACGGGAGGAACCAGGGGTATTGGTGCAGCAATATCCGAGATGTTGCACGAGAAGGGATACAAGGTGGCCGCCAACTACGGCGGGAACGACGCGCGGGCAAAGGAATTTACCGATCGCACGGGTATCCCTTCCTATAAATGGGACGTTTCCGATTATAACGCCTGTGTTGAAGGCATTGCTAAGGTAAAAGCCGAGCTTGGACCGATAGAGATTGTCGTCAATAATGCGGGGATCACCCGGGATAGTACATTGCACCGGATGGACGTGGACGCCTGGCGCAAGGTGATTGATACGAATCTCGGGTCCTGCTTCAACATGTGCCGTTTGACAATTGAAGACATGCGTGCCGCTAAATTTGGCCGGGTTATCAACATCGGGTCGATTAATGGTCAGGCGGGCCAATATGGACAGGTCAATTATGCGGCGGCTAAGTCCGGGATTCATGGCTTCACCAAAGCCATGGCCCAGGAAGGGGCGTCCCAAGGGATTACGGTGAACGCAATCGCTCCGGGTTATATCGATACGGACATGGTTGCGGCTGTGCCGGAAAATGTGCTGGCGAAAATTGTTGCCGGGATCCCGGTGGGCCGGTTAGGGCAGGCGTCAGAAATCGCGCGTGGCGTTTGCTTCCTGGCGGCAGATGATGCTGGTTTCATTACCGGATCGACGCTCTCGATCAATGGTGGACAGCATATGTACTAGCCGAACCACGTGACGGACATCTGCCGCTTGACGGCAATTATCCCCTAAAGGCATGATGTCTGTCCCGCAGGCTCATGTCTTTTTTTGGTAGTAAAAGGTTTTCCGTCATGTCCGTTGCAGTGCAGAAACCGGCGAAAGCGCTCGCAACATTCTGCGGGCTTGGAGCAATTTTGCTATGGGCGCTCCTGGCTCTGTTTACGGCAAGTACCGGCATGATTCCGCCCTTTCAACTGACCGCCATGACCTTTCTGATAGCCTTTTGCGCGGCGGGAGTTAAATGGATCGCCACGCGGCAGGATATTCGGGCGCTCGTTCGCCTACCCCCGTCGCTCTGGTTTATCGGAATTGGTGGTTTGTTCGGCTATCATTTTTTCTATTTTCTCGCCCTCAAGAATGCCCCCGCCGCCGAGGCGAGTCTCATTGCCTATCTCTGGCCCCTGCTGATTGTCCTGTTTTCAACCTTGCTGCCCACGGAGCGGTTTCACTGGTATCATATAGCGGGCGGATTTCTGAGCCTCGCCGGGGCCGCGTTATTGATAACCAAGGGGGCAGGGTTTGTGCTCGATCCCAAATATGTCATGGGGTACAGCGCGGCAATTTGCTGTGCCTTCATCTGGTCCTGTTATTCGGTTCTCAGCCGGAGATACGCCAATGTCTCCACGGATGTCATTGGGCTTTTCTGCGGGGCGACGGCTTTCCTCGCGTTCATCTGCCATCTGCTTTTCGAGACGGCTGTTTGGCCCGCGTCGGCGATCCAGTGGCTTGCGGTTCTGGGGCTGGGGTTGGGGCCTGTCGGGGCCGCGTTTTTTCTCTGGGATCGGGGAATGAAGCAAGGAGATATCCAGACTCTTGGTGTTCTGTCGTATCTTTCCCCGCTGCTGTCGACCCTCATCCTGTTGGGCATGGGGGTCGCCCCTTTTTCGGGGTCGCTGGTAGCAGGGTGCTTGCTGATTACCGGGGGCGCGATCGTCGGCTCCTATCGTGTGTTTAGGGATTTCCTTGCGCCGGGGATGAAAAGCTGACGCATGGCGTCATGACCCGCCCGGTGCCCAATCGGGAGCAGCCATCTCGAACCCGTCAAACTGGAACCCCGGGGCAACCGTGCAGCCGACGAGCGTCCAGGCCCCCCGCGAGCGGGCGGACTGCCAATGACCCATTGGGATTATGATTTGCGGTCGCTCTCCGTCAAGAAGTTCAGGGCCCAGGATATGCTCGGATTGGGACTTCCCGTCCGGAGATACGGAAAGGGTGAGAGATGCGCCGGCATAGAAATGCCAGATTTCCGGGGCATCAACCCTGTGCCAGTGAGAGTAGTCGCCTTCTTCCAATAAATAATAAATAGCGGTCGAGACCGCCCGGTCCGTCCCTGTAAGTTGGGTGCTATCGCGGAATGTTTCAACGAAATGCCCACCCTCGGGATGCGGCTGCAGGTGAAGCCGGGCTATGATCTCGGCTGCGGTCATCGAACCCCCTTGGCTAAAAGCTGTCTTTACGCGCTCGGGTTTCGGCGAAGACAGTAATCGGATCGGCGCCAGTAAGGCCAAGGGCCGCCTGTAGGCCCGGATCATCCGCCCGCATAAACGGGTTGGTGGATTTCTCCTCCCCCAATGTCGAGGGGACTGTCGGGATAAGCTTTTTGCGAAGTTCGCGAATTTCAGCATAGCGGGCTCGAAGGGCTTTGTTCGCGGGGTCTACGGTAACAGCGAAGCGCGCATTAGCCTCGGTATATTCATGCGCGCAATAAACTTTCGTGCTGTCCGGCAGTTTGCGGAATTTGTTGAGGCTATGCCACATCTCCGCCGGTGTGCCTTCAAATAACCGCCCGCAGCCCAGAGCAAAAAGGGTATCACCGCAGAACAGGGCATCCGATTGCTCAAACCAATAGGCGATATGCCCACGGGTATGGCCGGGGACCTCAAAAACCCGGGCCTTCTGACTGCCGAATTCGAAAATGTCGCCGTCCTCAAGCTGGATATCGATCCCCGGAATACGGTCCGCGTCCCCTTTCGCGCCAACGACGATACAGCCGGTTTTTTCCTTGAGCTCGAGATTGCCGCCGGTGTGGTCCATATGATGATGGGTATTGATGATATGGGTCAGTGTCCAGCCCAGCTCGTCCAGTTTGTCAAGCACCGGGCCGGCAACGGCGGGATCGACAATTCCGACAAGTCCGCTTTCTGGTTCCTTGAACAGATAGAGATAGTTGTCATTCAAGACGGGGATTTGATGAATTTCCAGCTTACTCATGATTTACCCTTTCGGGGGTTTGCTTTTGGTATGTGTCCAGCCTCATTTTATGGCAGTATAGCATTATGATCAGACCTGACGTTATAGATTTGCGTAATTTTTACCATGGCTCTCTCGGGCAAACGGTGCGCCGGACCATTGGCAGAAAAATCCGCCTCATGTGGCCGGACCTGAAAAACTTCCGAATTCTCGGAATTGGCTATGCCACGCCGTATCTTAATCCCTTTCGCGCCGAAGCAGAGCGGGTCATTGCCTTCATGCCTCTGCAGCAGGGCGTTATTCAATGGCCGCGCGAAGGAGGCAGTCTGGTCAGCCTTGTCGATGAGAGGGCTTTCCCGCTCGCCGATGAGTCCATTGATCGTTTGATTTGGGTACATGGGCTGGAAAATTCAACGGATATAGACGAGATATTACCGGAAATTTGGCGGGTGCTGACCTCAACTGGGAAACTCCTCGTCATTGTCCCCAGTCGGCGGGGCCTTTGGTCGCGCACGGAGAATACGCCGTTCGGATATGGTCATCCCTATAGCGACAAACAGTTGAACCGGTTGCTCCGCGATAACATGTTTACACCCGGCGAGCGGCAGGGTGCACTCTATATGCCGCCGAGCAAATGGCGGTTGAACCTGAAACTTGCGCAGGCCTGGGAGAATATCGGCGAAAAATGGTGGGGGCATTTTTGCGGCGTGCGGCTGATGGAAGCGGAGAAGCAGATATATGCCATCAATAGCCTGCCGGAACGAAAGGCGCGGCGGCGGCCGGTAATCCTGCCTGCTGCCCGTCCGGTAATGACGGGCAGACAGACGCAGTCCAGTCGCAAGAAAACTTAAAGCAGCTCTCATTATAATTTTGGTATTTTCCAGGGATGACGAAGGCCTCAACAGAAAACGGAGATCGCCTGGGAGCACGACGCAGTAGGGTGGCGGCCTTACTTGTAAAAGGATGAGAGTTAGAATGTCGCTGAAAAACTGGGGATATGTGGTTGTCCTGTCGATTATATGGGGTGGCTCTTTCTTTCTTGTCGAGGTCGCACTGGTGGACCTGACACCTTTCACTATCGTTTTCTTGCGGGTATCCGTCGCGGCACTGACGTTGATCGCGGTAATTTATCTCAGCGGGCGTCGGCTTCCGCGCGGGCGTAAACTCTGGCGTACCTACATGGTTATGGGGCTTTTGAACAACGTCCTTCCTTTCAGCTTGATTGTCTGGGGGCAGACGCAGATTACCGGTAGCGAAGCCTCGATCTTGAACGCCATGACACCAATATTTACGGTTCTTGTAGCGCATTTTTTTACTTTGGACGAACGTTTGACCCTGAATAAGGGCATTGGCGTTCTACTCGGGTTTGCGGGTGTGTTCGTGATGATGCAGCCGAGCATGAATGATGGGTTCAGCCCGCAGGGATTCGGGCAGTTGTCCATTCTTTGTGCGGCCCTTTTCTACGGCTTTGCCGGAGTCTGGGGAAAACAGCTGAGGGAGATACCGCCGCTGTCCAATGCCGCAGGCATGTTGATATGTTCGAGCTTTATCATGCTGCCGATCCTTTTTATTGTTGAAGACCCCTTTGCCCTCCCATTTCACTGGATAAGTTTCGGGGCAGTCGTTGGGATTGCCGTTATCAGTACTGCGTTCGCGTTCATGCTGTATTTTAGCGTGCTCGCAAGTGCCGGGGCGACAAACCTCTTGCTGGTTACGTTTATGGTGCCGGTTAGTGCCCTGATATTGGGAATCGGTATTCTCGGTGAGGAAGTGGAGCCAATGGCGTTCCTTGGCATGGGGATCATCTTTGCCGGTCTTGTTGTCATTGACGGCAGGATTATCAGACTAGGTCGTGCAAGGGCTTGAGGCGACCATAAATAGGGGAAATAAATTTACCCGGATCATGGAAAACCGGATAATATTCACTTTCAAACAGGCAGGAGGGAAGAAACGACATGTGGCCGAATAGACAATTACTTGACCTGCTCGAAATTGAACATCCGATTATTCAGGCGCCGATGGCGGGAGCTAATGGCTCGGCACTTGTTGTTGCGGTGAGTGAGGCGGGTGGCCTTGGATCTTTGCCCTGCGCGATGCTGAACGAGGACAAGATACGCGCTGAAACCGGTGTCATCCGCCAACAGACGTCCCGTCCCTTTAGCATGAATTTCTTTTGCCACACGCCGGTTGACCCGACAAAGGAGCAGACAGCGACCTGGGCGGCGCGTCTTGCCCCTTACTATGCGGAATTTGGTCTTGATCCCGCAGATATTGCGCCGTCGCCCCGTCGCCCCGTCGTCGCCCGTTTAATGAAAGCATGTGCGCGCTGGTCGAGGAAATTGCCCCAAAAGTGGTAAGCTTTCATTTTGGTCTTCCGGAAAAATCGCTGCTTGCCCGCGTTAAGGACACTGGGTGTCGCGTTCTGTCGAGTGCAACCACGGTTGCTGAGGCTCGCTGGTTGGAGGAGAACGGCTGCGACGCCATTATCGCGCAAGGGTATGAGGCCGGAGGTCATCGCGGCATGTTCCTGACGGAGGATGTCACGGCGCAGGCGGGGACGATTGCATTGCTGCCGCAGGTCGTCGATGCAGTGGATGTTCCGGTTATCGCGGCAGGCGGCATTGCCGATGCGCGTGGCATCGCGGCCGCTTTTGCGCTCGGCGCGGCGGGCGTACAGATCGGAACTGCGTATCTTTTTACTCCGCAATCGCTCATTACTGATTTGCATCGGCAGGCGTTGAAGACTGCCCGTGACGACCAGAGCGTGATCACGAACCTGTTCTCGGGCAGGCCTGCGCGCGGTCTGATTAACCGGGTGATCCGCGATATCGGCCCGATATCGGCGGACACACCTCCCTTTCCGGCCGCGGGAGCGGCGCTTGCGCCCTTAAAGGCGAAGGCGGAGAAAGACGGCTCCGGTGATTTCACTTCGCTATGGTCGGGGCAAGCGGCGGCTTTGGCGCATGAGATCGATGCGTCCGCGCTTACCCGCAGCCTTGCCCAGGACGCTCTGCAACGGCTGAAACTGCTCGCGGGAAATTAGCATCAACGGGCTTCCGTTGATCACTAGAGTTGACATTCGCTGCAAATAGCGTACAAGTCTGCCCTGCCGAAGCGATGCCAGAAGAGCGTCGCGTTGCTATCACGCCCTAGCATCTTATTTTAACGCGAAACAAAGGCGTTTAAAAACCTGCCCCAATTGTACAAAAACTGTTGATCAGGAAACTGATCGGTCGTTTGTTCATGCGGTGTAGTGAGATGCTGTTGCGAGCAACAGGCCTCTTATTAACTGGAAAGATATTATTTAATGACAAAATTTACGGACCTCGGTCTGAACGCTTCCGTCCTACGCGCTGTCCAGGAGGGCGGCTATGAGGATTTGACTCCCATACAGGAACAGGCAATCCCTTTGGTGCTGGCAGACAAGGATCTGATTGGCGTTGCCCAGACGGGCACCGGCAAGACGGCGGCCTTTTCGCTTCCCCTCATTCAGAAACTGCTCACGGGCGAAGGTAAGCGCAATGCCAAATGTACCCGCGCCCTGATCCTGGCGCCAACGCGCGAACTGGCCGTGCAGATTGCAGAAAATATCCAGGCCTATGCCAAATACCTGCATTTGCGCGTCGCGCTCGTGTATGGTG
The DNA here is from genome assembly GCF_041689005.1 of Sneathiella sp. GTDB lineage: Bacteria > Pseudomonadota > Alphaproteobacteria > Sneathiellales > Sneathiellaceae > Sneathiella. The sequence continues at coordinate 55,993 of NZ_JBDNHC010000002.1, read as the reverse complement.
GGGCCTCCGCCAAGCCACAAATCAAGGCGCTGGCGCCGGGTGTCGATATTCTGATTGCCACTCCTGGCCGCCTGCTGGACCTGAACAACCAGCGTTGTATCGACCTTGGAAAGGTTGAGTATCTTATCCTGGACGAAGCGGATCGGATGCTCGATATGGGCTTCATTCGCGATATCCAGAAGATCGTCGCTCAACTGCCGAAGGAACGCCAGACATTACTGTTCTCGGCGACCATGCCCGGCACTGTTGAAAAACTGGCCAACAGCCTACTGCGCAATCCCCAGCGGATCGAGGTGGCCCCGGCCGCGACGACAGCTGAGAAGGTTGATCAGCATGTCCTTCTCGTGCCCAAGGCGCGCAAACGCGAATTACTCGCCCATGTGCTGAAAGACGATAGTCTCAGCCGGGTGCTGATTTTCACGCGGACCAAACACGGTGCCAACCGGGTTGCCCGCCAGTTAGATCAGCTTGGCATCAGTTCCGGCGCCATTCATGGCAATAAATCACAGAACGCGCGGCAAAAGGCGTTGAATGCCTTTCGCAGCGGTGAGACCCGTGCTTTGGTGGCTACCGACGTGGCAGCGCGCGGAATTGACGTTGATGGCGTGACCCATGTCATTAACTTTGAGATCCCGAACGAGCCAGAAAGCTATGTGCATCGTATTGGCCGGACCGCCCGTGCCGGTGCCGTTGGTGCCTCACTTTCGTTCTGTGATCACGACGAGCGGGGATATTTGCGCGATATTGAAAAGATCATCCGTCAGCAGGTGCCGGTCCTCGAGGACCATCCGTTCCATCTGGAAGGGATCGCAAGAGCACCTGAAGGTTCCGTTGAGGAGTCCGGCAATGGCGGCGGACGTCGTGGCGCCTCCAATGGCCGCAACAATGCCGGCGGACAACGGCAGGGACGCCCCGGCGGACAGGCAAAATCGCAGCGGTCCGGACCGTCGGGCAACGGCCCGCGCCGAAATCGCTCCTCTAATCGGCGCCAAGGCGCTGCCGCCTGACACCTCTCAAGTTTTGACGCATAACATGACCCGGGTCTTGATGGCCCGGGTTTTTTGTTTTTTTGGCGTAATTCTGTGAACAGAGTGTAGGAAAACCATCATTCGACATCACTAAAATATTGACGTGGAGCTAATTGTGGCTTATCTCATATGATGATAATACATCATATAGTAGCGTATATGGCGATATTTCATCAAAATTTGCCAGAGTTAAAGGATGGGCTAATATGCCGGTCACGAGTAACATACAGCAATTGAACGAGAGCGCAGTTCTCGGAAAGGCGGCGAAGAATGCGGCGACTCAGTTGGGCCTCACACTGACGGAGCTGGGTGACGTGATCGGGCGCGACCGGACCTCTATCAACAAGGGAATAAGGCCGGCTTCAAAGTCCGGCCAGCTTGCCTTGCTCTTCGTCCGTTGCTACCGCGGCCTGCATGCTATTCTCGGCGGAAACAAGGAGAATATGGCACATTGGTTTGCGACGGAAAACAAGCATCTCCACGACAAGCCGAAGAATCTGGTAAAGACTGTGGAAGGCCTCGTCTCCGTTTTGAGATATCTGGACGGCATGCGTGGAAAAATCTGATTGGTCGACGATTATCGGCCATGCGCCGCGGCAATCTCTCCAGGGTATTTTATGGCGAGTAGTCGAAAGCCAGGAGGATATCGCGACACTTGATTTAGTCGATACTCTGGCTGAGCAATCCCTGCTTGAAGAGTTGCTGGATGACAGCAAGCCCACCATGCCGGAGTCTGCCCGCGAGCTTCATTACCTTCTTTCAACACCCTTTCGCTACCCGCCTTTGCAATGGGGGTCCCGCTTTGGTACGGCGACGGAAGCATCGCTTTTTTATGGAGCATTGAAACCGGAGACCGCTTTCGCGGAATTGGCTTTTTATCGGTTTGTCTTCCGGGCGGGAATGGAAACAGACTTTCCTCAGAAAACAATTGTAACGAACCATACTCTTTTTTCTGCGAAATATATATTAAATCCGGGCCTTGACCTGAGAGTGGCTCCTTTCGAAAACTATTCGGATATTCTCCGGCATAAATCAAACTATGGCTCAGCCCAGAAGCTAGGCACCGCAATGCGAACTGCCGGTTTTAATGGATTTCATTTCACCTCGGGACGGTGTCCCAACAAAGGAACGAACGTCGCCCTTTTCACGCCCGACGGGATATCCTCTAAAAGACCGGTCGAGCAGAACCAATGCTATTGCGAGACAGGCGCTGAATATGTTTCTGTCAAAGTTGCTTTTGACATTTACAACTTTCCCCTGGATATCTTTCTGGTCGGCGGTGCGTTACCCACCCCGGCGTGAGTATGAGAAATGGTCAAGGGCAGGCTTCTAAATGGCCATAAAAACGCATGTTGGCAAAGGCTTAAACCATTTCAAAAGGTAATTTAACAGGTTCCTTTAAAGAATAAGGGGCTAGCCGTTTCCAGCTAAGCCCTTAAAATAATTGATGGAGCCAGACAGGATCGAACCGTCGACCTCTTGAATGCTATCCAAGTTGTTTCTCTATGAGAGGTTTATCATTTATACGTATTTGCCGATCCGCTCGACGCAAGGTTCGACTTGTGGCACGATATGCATACTAGTTGCATCAGCTGTTTTCCGATTTGGAAATTCGTTGGATTGCCCGCCGTTATCGAATATTGCTAGGGAAAATTGCCTTCGCACATTGGCGTTAAGTATGGCGATACAATTCGCGTCTTCCTTAGAAAAGCCCGCCTTGATAACAGCATAACGTATTTCATTTTTCATATTACGCTCCCATTCTATATATTTGGAGCACCACTCCGCGCTCATATATCCTTCCAGGCTATCCGAACCCATACCATCAATGCATTCCATTGCTCGTTGATAAAGATTATACGATACCTTGCCGATTTCCTCATTAGGCATCGTGGGCAACTCCTTCGATTTAGGGTAATATCCATCGGCATACTGCGCCTGAGCGACTGTGCAAAATAATATTGAACTGGCGACGAGAACAGAGGATCCCATAATCCCCCCGAAGCGAAGAAAAGCCGATATTAGGAGAGTTTTCACTTTGTGATAATCCTTTTTTTGTGACATATTTTTATTGATCTGCTGCCAACATCTCAGGATGTCAAAGAACTGTCAACGGGCATTGAATCAGGGGCGAAATCGGTTTGAAGCGTTGCTTCCGCGATGTGAAAGGAATCCATACAGGCACCAACTTGGCAGGCTCCACCGTGCGCGCCGTTACATTTTTTGGCCTAAAGTGGCAGACCATATAGGCAGCAATATCTTCAACCGGCATGGCGCAAATATCGTTTTCCGGTTTCCTCAATCGCCGCTCTAGCACTTTAAAAATATTCACATGTGCCGGGGTAGCCCGCCGGGTGCAATCGTCGCACCGGATAGCAAGCCCATCTCCCTTGATAACTGCTTCTCGAATTGGTGTCATAGGCTGACTTCTTAACACAGAGGCGAACGCGCGAGTGAAGAGGTTCTAAATCGCGCGCAGCGGTCACTTATAGATCACTTGGAAAGACAAAGGGCCTAGCTGTTTCCAGCTAAGCCCTTAATAATTTTGGTGGAGCCAAACGGGATCGAACCGTCGACCTCTTGAATGCCATTCAAGCGCTCTCCCAACTGAGCTATGGCCCCATTGTGGCGGGATTTCCCCGCTCAAGGGTTCGGAAACTATGCCGAAGCCTTTTTATATTCAAGTCAAAAATGCAGTCGTTCTGAAATCAGCTTTCGCTATCGCTCTTCGGTTTAATGACCACGCCGGACAGATCATCATCGTCGTCGTCGTCGTCTCCAAGATCAACTGTATCGGGATCGACCAGATCATCATCAAGATCTTCGTCCTCTTCCTCCGCCGCTTTCTTTTTTGCGGCCAGGGCAAGGGCAGCGGCTTTTTTCTCCGCTGCAGCAACTGCCGCCGATCCGGCATGACGGCGTGGCTTAAGCAGTCTTTCCGCGACATTCTCCGCCCCGCAGGCAGGACAGATGATCGGCTTCTTTTTCATGTCATAGAAAGGCTTGCCACAGGAACTGCAACGGTGCTTTTCGCCCCATTCCGGTTTTGCCATTGTCACCTCATTTTTGTTGTTGGGTACCGGGCTGCCCCATGGCGCCCAATTTTCAATATGAAGGGGTGAATTGCCAGAATAACGGACCGCTGTCAAAAGTTTCTTTCATTATGGGCGTAGCTTTATGTGACATCGCTGTGAAAGCTTGCTAAAACCGGGAGAATTTTTAACCGTGTTTGGGCGTTTTCGAGCCCTCCTTCATATTTTCTGGCAAGACATAAATGACCTCTGCTCCAGCCTCCTCTGGTTCTGTAACCGCCCAACGTACCGGGCCGCTAAAGGGCGTGATTTCGGTGCCGGGGGACAAGTCAATTTCTCATCGCGCTCTGATTTTCGGGGCATTGGCGACGGGTAACACTCGCATCACCGGCCTGTTGGAGGGCGAGGACGTTCTTCGCACCGCCGACGCTATGCGCAATCTCGGTGCCCGGGTAACGCGGGATACGGATGGCTGCTGGCAAGTAACCGGAAATGGAGTTGGCGCGCTGGCTGAACCTGATCGGGTACTCGACATGGGAAATTCGGGGACGGCCGCCCGGCTGCTGATGGGGTTGGTGGCCTCCTGCCCTTTCACTACTTTTTTCAGTGGCGATGCGTCCCTGCATCGGCGCCCAATGGCGCGGGTGAGCCTGCCGCTTGAGGAAATGGGCGCTCGCATTACAAGCCGGTCGAACGGACGGTTCCCCCTCGCGATCACCGGTCGGCAGTTGATGCCGATTGACTATGAACTGCCGGTTGCCTCGGCCCAGGTAAAGTCCGCCTTGTTATTGGCGGCGCTTGATACGGCGGGATTAACCAGAATCACTGAGCCGCGCCCGACGCGCGATCATACAGAGAATATGCTTCGGCATTTCGGTGCTAAGGTGACCGTGACTGAACAGCGGGATGGCAGCCGGGTAATTGAACTTGCCGGTCAGCAGGAACTAAGGGCCGCGGACATTATCGTGCCTGGCGACCCCTCGTCGGCGGCGTTCGTGGTCGTTGCGGCAACAATCCTGCCGGGTTCCGACGTAACGCTTACCAATGTTGGTCTGAATCCGTTGCGCGACGGGCTGTTCGAAACGCTGATCGAAATGGGGGCAGACATTGAAGTTACAAATATCCGCGAGCAGGCAGGCGAAAAGGTCGGTGATCTTCGGGTGAAGAGCAGCGTCCTCAGCGGAATAGAGGTGCCGCCGGAACGGGCACCCTCAATGATAGATGAATATCCGGTGTTGTTTGTGGCCGCCGCTTTCGCCAAGGGCAAGACGGTGTTACGAGGTCTGCGGGAACTTCGGGTCAAGGAATCGGACCGGCTTGCGACAATGGCGACGGGCCTGCGCGCCTGCGGGGTTACCCTTGAAGAGCTGGAGGATGGCCTGATTATCGAAAGCGACGGGGCGGCGCCTGCCGGCGGTGCCTATGTCGAAACATTGCTTGATCACCGTATCGCCATGTCCTTTCTGGTGATGGGCCTCGCGGCGGAAAGTTCTGTAACAGTTGATGACGGTCGGGTGATGGAGACTAGCTTTCCCGGTTTTGTCTCCCTGCTGAGGGGACTCGGCGGCAAATTTTCAAACGGTTCTCCCGCATGATCATCGCCGTGGACGGGCCGGTTGCGGCAGGTAAAGGGACGTTGGCGCGGCGAATCGCGGCTCACTACGGGCTGCAGTATCTTGATACCGGCCTGCTGTATCGGGCCGTCGGCCTGAAATTACTGCAATCAGGCAAGGACCCGTCCTCGGCGACCGCCGCCGTGGAGGCCGCCGCCGGTATAAGCGATATTTCCCTCGACGATCCGGCGCTGCGAAATGAGGAAACCGGAAATGCAGCGTCGATTGTGGCGGCAAATCAGGAAGTCCGTAATGCATTGCTTCGGTTTCAGCGTGACGTTGCCAAACGCCCGCCCGGCGCTGTGTTGGATGGCCGGGACATCGGCACGGTGGTCTGTCCGGATGCTGATGTGAAACTGTTCGTCACCGCCGCCGCGGATATCCGCGCGCAACGGCGCTATGAGGAATTGGTGGCCAAGGGGGAGACTGTTGATTACGCGGCGGTTCTTGCCGATCTGCATCGCCGCGATGATCGCGACAGCAACCGCGGCGTTGCGCCTCTAAAAAAAGCAGACGATGCCTACTTGCTAGATACGTCAAAATTGGATATAGAAGCGGCACTCGACGCGGCTTGCCGGATTATTGACGGCCGCCGATAGAAACTGAAACCGTTCCGACCGCGCCGGAACACCGATTATAAAGCGTCTCCCGCGTGCGTACCTTTAACTGGGGAGGCAAGTGGCCAAAAATCCGCCGGAAGACCGGTTTGGCCTGATATCTGGGTTGTTAAGGAAATCAAATATGACAGAGACAGCTTTTGCCGATGAAGGTATGCCCGCAATGGAAGATTTTGCGGCACTTCTGGAAGAATCCTATGGCGCCAGTGATAGCCTTGAAGGCACTGTTATCAAAGGCACCGTTATCAATATTGAGAATGATCTTGCCATCATCGACGTTGGCCTGAAATCGGAAGGGCGCATTCCGCTCAAGGAATTTGCAGCCCCGGGTCAAGAATCCGATCTTAAAATTGGCGATACGGTGGAAGTGTTCCTCGAACGCATTGAAAATTCTGCCGGGGAAGCTGTTCTCTCCCGGGACAAGGCACGCCGTGAGGAAGCCTGGGAGAAACTCGAAGTCGCCTTTGCCGCCAATGAGCGCGTCGATGGCGTCATCTTTGGGCGCGTAAAGGGCGGGTTTACCGTTGATCTTTCCGGTGCCGTGGCCTTCCTGCCAGGCAGTCAGGTCGATGTGCGCCCGGTTCGCGATATCGCGCCGCTTCGCGGCATTCCGCAGCCATTCCAGATCCTGAAAATGGATCGTCGTCGGGGTAATATTGTTGTTTCCCGCCGCGCCGTTCTCGAAGAGAGCCGTGCCGAAGCGCGTTCTGAACTGATCAGTACCCTCGAAGAAGGCCAGACCCTTGAAGGTGTGGTCAAGAATATCACCGATTACGGTGCGTTCGTTGACCTTGGCGGCGTCGATGGTCTGCTTCACGTCACCGATATCGCCTGGCGCCGGGTCAATCACCCGTCAGAAGCCCTCACGATTGGTGAAACGGTGAAAGTTCAGGTTATTCGCCTGAACAAGGAAACCCAGCGTATTAGCCTTGGTATGAAACAGCTGGAAGAGGATCCTTGGGATTCTCTTGAAGCGAAATATCCGCTTAGCAGCAAATTCACAGGACGAGTCACCAATATTACTGATTATGGTGCCTTTGTTGAGCTTGAAGCCGGTGTCGAGGGTCTCGTCCATGTCTCTGAAATGAGCTGGACCAAGAAGAACGTGCACCCGGGCAAAATCGTTTCCACATCACAGGAAGTCGAAGTGATGGTGCTGGAAGTTGATCAGGCCCGCCGCCGGATCAGCCTCGGCCTGAAACAGTGTCTCGACAATCCCTGGGATACATTTGCCCAGACAACCCCGGTCGGTTCCACGATCGAGGGCGTGGTCAAGAACATCACCGAGTTTGGATTGTTCGTCGGCCTTGAAAATGATGTCGACGGTATGGTTCATATGTCCGATATCGACTGGAGCCAGCCCGGTGAACAGGCCATTCAGGCTTACACCAAGGGTGATGAGGTCAAGGCCAAGGTTCTCGACATTGATGTTGAAAAAGAACGGGTCAGCCTCGGTATCAAGCAGTTGGGTGAAGATCCCTTTGCCGGTGCCGCCGAAATGAAAAAAGGCGCGGTCGTTACCTGCACGGTGTCTGCCATTCAGGATGCCGGACTTGATGTCGAAATCAGCGAAGGTGTCGTTGGCTTCATCCGTAAGGGTGAGCTTAGCCGGGACCGTGCTGAACAGCGTCCAGACCGGTTTGCTGTTGGCGACAAGATCGACGCCAAAATTACGGCAATTGACAGCAAAACCCGGAAAATCACCCTCTCCATCAAGGCTAAGGAAGTGGCGGAAGAAAAACAGGCCGTTGCTCAATACGGGTCTTCCGATGCCGGTGCCTCACTCGGGGATATCCTCGGGGCGGCAATGCGTAAAGCCAACGAAGGTGAAGAGGATACCTCCGGCGACAAGGCGGATGACTGACCCTTACTTGAAAACGGGTGTCGGCCGGTCCTGGACCGATTTGGACAGGCAAGATGTCGGTCGATAACGGAAACACACATGACAGGCGCCGTCTGAAGCGGCGCCTGTTTTGGTGGCGCCTTCTGGCCATCGTGTTAATCGTGGTCGGCGGCGTCTGGATTTTTTTTGGTAGCGACGAGGCCGAGGATGTCGACCACGTCGCCCGGGTTGATATCAATGAAATAATTGTCGAAAATGATCGTCGCCAAGAGGTGATTGATCATCTCATTGATGACCCGTCTGTGAAGGCGGTTGTCGTCTATATCAACAGTCCCGGCGGCTCAACCTACGGCAGTGAGCGGCTGTTCAAGGTGCTGCGCCGCGTCGCCGAAAAGAAGCCCGTGGTTTCGGTTATTGGCACGCTCGGCGCCTCGGGCGGTTATATGACAGCACTTGCCGGGGATCGGATTTTTGCGGGTGAATCCTCCATTGTCGGATCGATCGGCGTTATCGTACAACTCACCGAATTTTCTGAACTGATGAAGAAAGTTGGTGTTACTGCAACGGCAATAACCTCGGGCACCCTCAAAGGTGAGCCGTCGCCGTTCAAGCCGATTTCAGAAGCGGGCCGCGAAAACCTTCAGGGAATGGTGAGTGAAACCTATGAATGGTTTGTTGGGCTTGTGGTCGCCCGCCGCCCGCTGGATGAGACCGCTGTCCGCAGCCTCGCGGATGGCCGGGTGATGATTGGCCTCACGGGCGTCCAGAACGGACTGATAGACGAGATCGGCGGCATAGAAGATGCTCGGGTCTGGCTGGAATCAGCGCGTCAGATTCCCGCCTCGTTGCCGCTCATGACGGTCGATTATAGCGAACCAAAACCATTGATTGCCCGTCTTTTAGCCGGAATGATAGGGAAAAGCGTTATATCAGAACGACTTACACTTGACGGACTGCTTTCCCTTTGGCACCCTGAGTAACGGAGCCGGAATACCGGTCGCCAAATACAAATTAAGAAATGTCTCGGGGAGCCTGGAATGATAAAATCTGAACTGATTACGCTTATTGCTGACAATAATCCCCATCTCTATCAGCGCGATGTCGAACGGATTGTCACCACGATTTTTGATGAGATTTCCGACGCCCTCGCCCGCGGCGACCGGGTTGAACTGCGCGGGTTTGGCGCTTTTTCGACTAAGGAACGCGCGGCGCGAGTGGGGCGTAACCCCCGAACCGGAGAAGCGGTTCAGGTCGATAAAAAATTTGTACCCTATTTCAAGTGTGGAAAGGAACTTCGTGACCGTCTGAATGCGGACGACGCATAAGAATCACGCGCTTCCGGACCCCTCTATTAAAGGCCGATCATGCTGAAACTCATTTCCTGGATAATTTTCCTGGTTGTCGTCCTGATCATCAGTGCACTCAGCATTGCTAATCGGCATGACGTTGTTTTCTCGCTCGATCCATTACCCTTCATTTTTGATCTGCCCCTTTATATCCTGTTGCTGGCAGCCGGATTTATCGGCCTGTTGCTGGGGTCGATCTCGACCTGGCTGCGGGGTGGGGCAACCCGTCGGGAAAACCGGCGGCAACGCCGTGAAATTGCTGAATTGAAGGGGCAGAATCTGACCCTTTCCCGGGATCTGGATGCATCTAAAGTCAAGGGTCCAATAAGTGGGGAGTCCAAGGACAGCCCCCGGCAACTTGAACATCATACAGCCTTATAAGGATATTATGCAGCTTCTCTCCCCTCAGGATGTCGCTGATGCGCTCCGGTATCCGGATTTGATCAACGCGCTTCGAAATATGTTTGTCGCCGGCTGCACCCAACCCCTCCGTCATCACCATAATCTTGATGAAAAGGATGCACAAAAGGGCACGTTGCTGCTGATGCCGGCCTGGCAGCAGGGCGGCTATCTCGGACTTAAAACTGTCACCGTGATGCCGGAGAACGGCGCCCGCGGCCTGCCGTCCGTTCAGGGGAACTATCTTCTGTTTGACGCGACGGATGGACGTGCGCTTGCCTTGATGGACGCAGGCGAGCTGACCACCCGTCGCACGGCCTCGGCCTCTGCCCTTGCTGCCTCCTATCTGGCACGTAAAGACGCAGCATCCATGTTAATGGTCGGCGCGGGGGCAATGGCACCCTGTCTTATCCGCGCCCATCTGGCGGTCCGCCCCCTTGAAGAAATAAAAATCTGGAACCATAAGAGGAAGAAAGCGCAAGCGCTGGCCGACACATTGGCAAGCGCAGGGCTGAAGGTGACAGTCGCCCCGGATCTGGAAGCGGCGGCACGAACCGCAGATATCATCAGCTGCGCCACCCTTTCGACCAAGCCACTGATCCGCGGCGCCTGGCTTAAGCCGGGCGCGCATCTCGATCTGGTCGGGGCTTTTACCCCAAAAATGCGTGAATCTGATGATACTGCCGTTAAAATAGCCAGCCTGTTCGTTGATACCTTCGAAGGCGGCCTGAACGAGGCAGGGGATATCGTTCTGCCGCTGAAAGCCGGCACCATTCAGGAAAAGGATATCCGCGCGGATCTGTATGATCTTTGTACGGGCCGGCACGCCGGCCGCCAGAATGACGACGAGATTACCTTGTTCAAATCAACAGGGGCCGCACTTGAAGATCTTGCCGCGGCAATTCTCGCTTTTGAGGCCAACCGGTAACGGTAATGGCTATATCTGGTCGCGTGCCAGATTATTGGCGGAAAATCTGCTGTAAGGGTGGTATATCGCTTTTCATTTTGATAAAAACTTCTATTATCGCGGCAGTTTTCAGCAATATGTGCCGAGGAGGAGACCTATTTGGATGAGACATCAGCCTAGAAATGCCGTGTTCACCGCGATTGACATGACGGATCTTACCAAGGCAATGGTCCTTGGCGCGGCCCTCGCCCCGATTTCCGGTGGGATAAAGCTTGGTAAGGAATTTTTTACTGCCCATGGCCCTACTGGCGTAATGAGTGTTGCTGGTGAGAAAACGCCACTTTTTCTCGACCTCAAGTTCCACGACATTCCCAATACAGTCGCCGGGGGGGTCCGGGCGGCGGCAAAAATTATGAGCCCGAATATGCTGACTATCCACGCAAGCGGCGGTCCGGCCATGATCCGGGCGGCGGCGGATGCCTCGGCTGAATTTGGCGACGCCCGGCCGCTTATTCTCGCCGTTACGGTCCTCACCAGTCTGGATGATGATGATCTGCGCGCTGTTGGGGTGAACAGCACGACGGAGGATCAGGTTTTGCGCCTTGCCGCCCTAGCGCAGGAAAATGGCGCTGATGGGGTGATTTGCAGTCCGCGGGAGATCAAGGCAATCCGGAAAATCGTTGGGCCGGATTTTAAATTGGTAGTACCGGGCATTCGCCCTGCCGGCAGCGATCATGGCGATCAGAAGCGTGTAAAAACACCTCTGGAGGCGATGACGGAGGGGGCAAGCTATCTCGTTATTGGACGCCCGATCACGAGCGCGGCGAACCCGGCGGCGGCGGCAGCAATGATCGTCGGGGAACTGGCCGCCTGATATGACAATCCGGGGAAAAATTTGCGGACTGACTGATGCGGCTGCCGTTACGGCGGCGGTCCGCCATGGCGCGAGCTTTGTCGGTCTGGTTTTCTATCCGCCAAGTCCCCGAAATATATCGCCCGAGGCGGCAGCGGCTCTCGTTACCGAGGTTCCGAAAGAAATTGAGAAGGTTGGCCTGTTTGTCGACCCCGATGATGCCTTGCTCGCGGAGGTGCTGGCCGTCGTGCCTCTCGATTGGATACAGTTGCATGGATCAGAATCCCCCGAACGGGTAGCCCGGATTAAGAGAAAATTCGGTATTCCGGTCCTCAAGGCAATCAAAATTGCAGAAAAAAGCGATATGGTGATGGCAAAGGCCTATGAAAATATCGCTGATATGTTGCTTTTCGATGCGAAAGCGCCTAAAACCATGGCGAATGCTCTTCCCGGCGGTAATGGCCTCGTGTTCGATTGGCGGATGATGCAGGGGCTGGAATTTACCATTCCGTGGATGCTGGCGGGCGGACTGAATGCCGAAAATGTAACGGCGGCGGTTACAATCAGCGGCGCGAGGATTGTTGATACTTCCTCCGGGGTCGAAATTGAACCGGGGCGCAAAGATCCGGTGGCAATTGCGGCCTTTCTGGCGGCGCTTAAGGCCATCGAAGCTTAATTGAGACGTTGAGGCGAAATTCACTATGACGAAACTGAATACCTACCGGTCCGGCCCTGATGAGACCGGTCATTTCGGAATATTTGGCGGCCGCTTTGTCGCAGAAACGCTGATGCCGCTCATCCTTGAACTTGATGCTGCCTATCAGGCGTCGAAACACGATCCTGAGTTTGCGTCTGAGCTTGCCGGATTACTCAAGCATTATGTCGGGCGGGAATCCCCCCTTTATTTTGCCGAACGGCTGACTGAGCATTATGGCGGCGCAAAGATTTACCTTAAACGGGAAGATCTCAATCACACCGGTGCCCATAAGATCAATAACTGCATGGGACAGATCCTGCTCGCGCGGCGCATGGGGAAGAAACGGATTATTGCCGAGACCGGGGCTGGACAGCATGGCGTGGCGACCGCCACCGTTGCCGCCCGGTTTGGCCTTGATTGCGTAATTTACATGGGTGAGACGGATATTGAGCGGCAAAAGCCCAATGTTTTTCGGATGAAGCTTCTGGGTGCTGAGGTCATTCCGGTCAAGTCCGGTGCGCGCACCTTAAAGGACGCCATGAATGAGGCGCTGCGCGACTGGGTGACCAATGTCGAAGATACTTTCTATATTATTGGAACGGTCGCAGGCCCGCATCCCTACCCCCAGCTCGTGCGTGATTTTCAGAAGATTATTGGCGAGGAAACCCGCCGTCAGATGCTGGCAGCGGAAGGACGGCTTCCCGATACCCTGCTCGCCTGCATCGGCGGAGGCTCCAACGCCCTGGGTCTGTTCCATCCCTTCCTGGATGATGAGACTGTTGACATTATCGGGGTCGAGGCGGCGGGCCACGGAATTGATACGAACAAGCATGCAGCGTCACTAAATGGCGGACGACCGGGCATCCTTCACGGCAATCGCACCTATTTACTCCAGAATGACGATGGCCAGATTACCGAAGCGCATTCCATTTCCGCCGGACTGGACTATCCGGGGATCGGGCCGGAACATGCCTGGCTCAATGATGTTGGCCGGGTCAAATATGTGAACGCAACCGATGACGAGGCCTTGGCGGCGTTCCAGCTCTGCTGCAAGTTGGAGGGAATTATTCCTGCGCTCGAATCTGCTCATGCACTCGCTTATCTGGAAAAGCTTGCGCCGGGCTTGCCGAAAGATCATCTGATCGTCGTCAATCTGTCCGGGCGCGGCGACAAGGACATTTTTACCGTTGCACAGGCCCTGGGAGTTGAGTTGTGATCGAAACCCGTATCGACCGGCGTTTTGCCGCGCTGAAGGCGGAGGGACGTGCTGCCTTTGTCACTTATGTCATGGCGGGGGATCCTGGGTACAAGGCTTCGCTCGATATCCTCAAGGGCCTGCCCGCCGCAGGGGCAGATATTATCGAGGTCGGACTGCCATTTACAGACCCGATGGCGGACGGTCCTGCAATCCAGCAGGCGGGCCTCAGGGCGCTTGCCGCCGGCGCTACGCTTAAATCTACATTAAGGCTGATCTCGGAATTTCGCGAGGGCGATGCAGAAACACCGGTTGTGCTGATGGGCTATTATAACCCCATCTATTCCTATGGCGTGGATCGTTTTCTGGTGGATGCGAATGCGGCCGGGGTAGATGGGTTGATCGTTGTTGATTTGCCATCCGAAGAGGATAGTGAGCTATGCCTGCCGGCGCTTGCCGCCGGGATTAACTTTATTCGTCTGGCAACTCCCACAACCGACGCAGCTCGCCTGCCCAAGGTTCTCGCCAATTCATCGGGTTTCCTCTATTATGTTTCGATTGCCGGAACAACGGGCGCCGCGGCGCCAAAACCGGAAGATGTGGCAAAGGCATTGATCCGCATTCGCAAAACTACTGATTTGCCGATTGCCGTCGGATTCGGACTGCGAAATGGGTCGCAAGCTGCTGAAATTGCCAAGATTGCCGAGGGGGCGGTCGTCGGTACCGCGCTCGTCGAGCAGGTGGCGCTTGGATGCGATGACAATGATGCGGTAAAACGAGTACTTACCCTCGTTGCGGAGATTTCGGATGGTATCCGGAGCGTGCGTAAGTAGTAACAGGACGTAGATTATGAACTGGTTAACAAACAAGGTGTTGCCGAAATTCCGGCAACTGACAGCAAAACAGGAACTGCCTGACAATCTTTGGGTTAAATGCCCAAGCTGCGGACAGATGCTGTTTCATAATGATCTGCAAGCCAACCAGAATGTCTGTACGCAGTGTGATCATCATTTACGCATCAGTCCGGCGGAACGGTTCGAGGCGCTGTTTGACGATGCCAAATATGACCTGATTGAACTCCCCGAAGTGCCCGTCGATCCACTTAAGTTCCGGGATTCAAAGCGCTATACGGAGCGGTTGAAGGAAGCGCGGCAGAAGACTGGCGATAAGGATGCGATGAAAGTCGCCCATGGCAAGCTTGGAGGAATTCCCGCCGTCATTGCTGTGCAGAATTTTGAATTTATGGGCGGGTCTCTCGGTCTTGCGGTGGGGGAGGCAATCATTGCCGCCTCTAAACTGGCCATCTTGCAAAAGGCACCATTAATTCTTTTTACCGCGGCAGGGGGCGCACGCATGCAGGAGGGGATATTGTCCCTGATGCAAATGCCGCGCACCACGGTCGCCATCCAGCGTTTGAAAGAAAACCGCTTGCCGTTTATTGTGGTTCTGACGGACCCGACCACCGGTGGCGTTACGGCGTCCTATGCGATGCTGGGCGATGTCCAGATTTCAGAGCCTGGAGCGCTGATCTGCTTCGCCGGACCCCGGGTGATTGAGGAAACCATCCGCGAAACCCTGCCTGAAGGGTTTCAGCGCGCCGAGTTCCTGCTGGAGCACGGCATGCTTGATATGGTGGTGCATCGTCGGGATATGCGCGATCAACTGTCCCGGCTTGTCAACCTGCTCAGTCAAAAGGTTAAACTCCCGGCATCCGCCGTCAAGAAAGTGACTGAGAAAAAGCCCGCGGTAAAAGCTCCCGAAACAAAGGCTGACAGCAAAGCCGACGGTGACGGCAAATCCCCGTCTGCTGAATAGCCGGTCCGGAAACATGACCGCCGATACCAGCGATCAGGTGCTCACGCGACTGATGACGCTGCATCCCAAAATCATCGATTTATCGCTCGCTCGCATGGAGCAGGTGCTAGCCAAGCTTGATCATCCCGAGAAGCGGCTGCCGCCGGTTCTACATGTTGCAGGAACGAATGGAAAGGGCTCCCTGATCGCGCATTTGCGGGCGATGCTGGAGGCGGCGGGATACCGGGTCCATGTCTATACCTCCCCACATCTGGTAAGGTTTGCCGAGCGAATTCGCGTTGCCGGGACAATCATTGACGAAAAGGATCTGGCGGAGTTGCTGGCCTTCTGTGAACAGGCCAACGGCCCGACCCCGATCACCTATTTCGAGATCACCACCGCAGCTGCCTTTAAGGCCTTTGCTGAGACGCCGGCGGATATCCTGCTGCTGGAAACAGGGCTTGGCGGGCGCCTTGACGCCACGAATATGGTCGAACGACCGATATTAACGGCAATCACCCCGATTTCCATGGACCATGCGGAATATCTCGGGAACGAACTTGCCGGAATTGCCGGTGAGAAAGCGGGAATAATGAAAGCGGGCGTGCCGGTGGTCATCGGTCGGCAAACAAGCGAGGCATTGGCGGTTCTGCGAGCGACTGCCGCGCGGCTGAAGGCAGCCACTTATATCTTTGATGAGGATTGGTCGTGCAGGGGGACGGGGGATGGCTGGCGTTTTCGCGGGCGAACGGGCGAGCAGGCCTTTCCAATGTCGTCGCTCGCGGGAATGCACCAAATAGACAACGCGGCCACCGCCGTCGCCTGCCTCGAACAGCTGCGCGCCTTTAATGTTACGCCGGATCATATAGCGGAGGGGTTGCGACGGGTTGAATGGCCCGCGCGCCTGCAGCGGCTGACAACAGGTAAGCTGGCCTCGCTATTGCCCGCCAATGTCGAAATCTGGCTGGATGGTGGCCATAACCCCGCTGCGGCCGAACAGATAGCGAAGAGTTTTAGGGATTGGAACCGGAGGGACCCGAAGCCGACCTACTTGATCACCGGGATGCTCAACACCAAGGACCGGGGCGCATTTTTTAGAGAGCTCGCAGAGACGATTACCAAGGGCTGCTGCATTGCTATCGCGGGGGAGGCGGCCACAACCCCGGCCGATGAACTTGCGAAATTTGCGATCGATGCCGGGCTTGACGTGTCAGGCCAGACGTCACTTGGGGCCGCGGTGATGGCCCTGATGCCGGATCTTGAACAGGGCGGGTGCCGATTGCTGATTGCGGGGAGCCTCTATCTTGCGGGACAGGTGCTGCGTGAAAATGGCTAGGACAAGCAGTCAGGGGGCCAGCCGGTAACCGCCGGTTTCCGTGACCAGAATGGTTGCTTCGGAAGGCTCTTTCTCAATTTTCTGGCGCAGCCGGTAAATATGGGTTTCAAGGGTATGGGTGGTGACTCCGGCGTTGTAACCCCATACCTCATTCAACAGGATGTCGCGGGAGACCACCTTCTTGCCCGCCCGGTACAGATATTTCAGGATAGACGTTTCCTTTTCGGTCAGCCTTACCTTCTGGCTGGTTTCCTTATGCACCATCAATTTGCCGGCCGGGCGAAAACTATAGGGGCCGATGTTCAATACGGCATCCTCGCTTTGCTCGTGCTGGCGAAGCTGGGCGCGGATACGGGCGAGCAGAACGCCAATGCGAAATGGTTTGGCAACATAATCATTAGCCCCGGATTCGAGGCCGAGGATCTGGTCGCTATCACTATCCTGTGCTGTCAGCATGATGATCGGTGCTTTGACTCCGGCCTTGCGAATAAGTTTGCATGTCTCGCGGCCATCCATATCCGGGAGTCCGACATCCAGAAGGATCAGGTCAAAATGGCAGGCCTTGATTTTCTGAAGTCCCTCTGATGCGGTCTGTGCCTGATGCGTCACAAATTCTTCATGCAGGTCAAGCTGCTCCGCCAGTGTTTCGCGAAGGCTGCTGTCATCGTCGATCAGAAGGATTTTTTTCCCGCCCATCATAATTCCCGTCCTCTATATTATTCTGTTATAAGAGACTTTTTAAATCCCTATAGCTTAAAAATTGGTCGCATAATGCCGTATTCAAGGGCTGGCGCCCGCATCCCTATCTAATTTTCACAGAGAAGTGAAGCCGTGTTTCTCTCTGATCACGAAGCTGTTATCGTGATTTTGACGCAATATGTTGAAATAATGAGGCGTTTAGGCGCTATAGCCATTGTCTTGCGGCTTTTACCCTGTAATCATGGCTGACTGCAAAACGGCAGGGACAGGTTCTGACGGAAATGACAAAAAATAACACCAATATCGATATTCTGGTCATTGGCGGCGGGCTTAACGGCTTGCCATTTGCCATTGCGGCAGCCTCGGCGGGACTTGAGGTTGTGGTGCTGGAGCGTGCGGCACCAGAGGATTTTCTTAGCGCCGATTTCGACGGTCGGGTTTCCGCCATTGCCCATGCTTCGCGCAATTTGCTTCGCAGCACTGGTATTTGGGACCATGTCGAGGCGACACAGCCCATGCTTGATATTCGGATCACCGACGGACCGTCAAAATGCTTTCTGCATTATGACCATCGGCAGCTTGGCGACGAGCCGTTCGGACATATGGTTGAGAATCGGCATTTGCGACAGGCCATGGCGAAAAGGGCCACGGAGATTCCAACGCTGCAAATGCGGGCGCCTGTGGAATATTCCACGATTGAGCGCACTCCGGACGGGGTTACTGCGACCTTGTCGACGGGCGACGAAATATCGGCGCGGCTGCTGGTGGCGGCGGATGGTCGAAATTCGCCCTTGCGAAAACAGGCCGGGATTAAAATTGTGGGCTGGTCCTATGATCAGGCCGGTATTGTGTGCACGGTGGCGCATGAAATTCCCCATCACGGGGTGGCGCAGGAACGATTTTTGAAACCTGGTCCTTTTGCCATTCTGCCGATGACGGGGAACCGCTCCTCCCTCGTCTGGACGGAGCAAACCGAAAGGGCAAAGGTTATTATGGCCCTGCCAGAGGCAGAATTCGCTGAGGAAATGGCAAAGCGTTTTGGGGATTACCTTGGTAAGCTCACTGTTGTCGGGCCGCGCTGGAGCTATCCGCTGTCCCTGCATCAATCAGAGCGATATGTGGACCAGCGTCTGGCCCTCATTGGGGACGCCGCCCATGGGATGCACCCGATTGCTGGACAGGGCCTCAATCTCGGTCTGCGCGATGTCGCGGCCCTTGCGGAGGTGGTGATCGATGCGGCCCGTCTCGGTCAGGACATTGGCGGCGATATGGTGTTGGAGGATTATCAGCGCTGGCGGCGCTTTGACAGTATTACTCTGTTGGTAATCACCGACGGCCTCAACCGCCTTTTCACCAACGAGATTCCGCCCGTTCGGTTGGCCCGGGATATCGGACTCGCGGCGGTTAATAAAATGCCGAAACTTAAAGGGTTTTTTATGGAACATGCGCGCGGTACCGTTGGCAAGCTGCCGCGGCTTCTGCAAGGCAAGGCGCTTTAGTGGAATTTAGGGGTCGCGGCTCAGGCCCTGCGTTGCCAGATTTTCAATATAGCTGGTCCAGATAGTCTCCTGTTTCAGGCCAAGCTCATAAAGATAGGCCCAGGAAAACAGTCCGGTATCATGCAAATCGTCGAAACTGATGCGGATGGCGTAGTTGCCCACGGGTTCGAGCTCCATAATCCCGACATGACGGCGCCCGGCAACAAGCTGCTTCTGGCTTGCGCCATGGCCCTGCACCTCGGCGGAAGGGCTTTCGACCCTGAGAAGCTCGGCCGGGAACTGGAATTCATGGCCGTCGTCATAGGAGACCAGCAGCTTCTTATCGTCCTTTTTCAGGCGAATTTCAACCGGTTTCGGCCGTCCTGCCTGATCATAGATCTCACCTGTCATCCGTTTTTGGCCTCGTCGAGCTCACGGGCTTCATCGACCAACATGATGGGGATTCCGTTGCGAATTGGATAGGCGAGGCCAGCTGCCTTGCTTACCAGCTCGTTTCTATCGCGATCATAGCTCAATGTCTCCTTGGTAAGTGGGCAGACAAGAATTTCCAGGAGTTTTGGGTCAACAGCAGGGAACTTGTTATCGGTCATGGCGGGTATCTTCCGGATGTAACAAAATTTATTGCACTGTTCGGTGGGTTTGTATCTGTTGTAGCATCATTTGAAGCAAACTGATCAGTAAACTCGATCTTGCAAATACATCTGGTGCCTCCAGCAGCGCCTGTTTCTCGGCCGGTGAAAATGGGCACAGCATGGCGAGGGAATTGACCAGGCTATCGTCTTCAAGCCGGTTGAGGGCTTGCCAGTCACTCGCGCCGTCTTCAAATTCAAGGAAGTGGTACAGCGCCTCATGCAGGGCATCCCGATCGATTCGTCGGTCTTGCACGGGTGTCAAGTCATGGCGGAAGATGGCATAATCAGCCTTAACCTGACGATACTGGGTGGCGACGTCAAGCTCTTCATGTATTTCAAAGCGGCAGACCCCTTCCAACGTGATTCTCAGCATGCCGTTCGGCAGGTCCCCGAGCTCACATATTTTACCTGCGCACCCAATGCGGTATATCTCCGGTTCAAGCGAATTGGACTGTGGATCTCTCGGTTGTACCATCCCGATCAAACGGTGTGTCGCCATAGCATCATGGACCATGGCAAGATAGCGCGGCTCGAAAATATTGAGCGGTAATTGCCCGGTCGCTAGCAACAAGGCGCCGGTCAGAGGAAAAATCGGCAAAACGGCGGGAAGTTCTTCTAGGCCCGTCATGGCGCCTGTATCGGTCATGCGAATAAAATCGAGGAGAGTTGTCGCCGGAAGCTTTTAGTCAATGGATCAGCAGGACCCATGACCTCAAAGAGTTTGAGAAGTTCGTGACGCCCGGCAGCTTCGTTCCAGTCGCGATCTCGGCGAATAATTTCGAGTAACTCGGCGCCCCCGGCTTCGTTATTTCCACGTCCAACCAAGGCCTGGGCCAGTTCCAGACGTGCGCCAAGGTCGTCCGGGTTTTCATCCACCTTCTGCTGCAGAGGCTCAATGTCACCGGCATTGGCCGCATTTTCAGCAAGGGATATGGCCGCCAGCGCCGCGGAAACGGCAGTCGACTTCACCGGGTTTTCGGGCATTGAACTCATCAGGCTTTTGGCGGCGTCGAGCTCGCCCAGCTTGACATAGACCCGCGCCAGTTGAGCCGTCGCATCGACGTGACCGGGTTCAAGCTCCAGAAGCTCGGCAAAGGCGGTGAGGGCCGCCTCAGTATCACCCTTATCCAGCGCCTCACTCCCGGTGGCATAGGCGGCTTCGATGGGAGAGGGGCCGATAGGTCCGGCGTGCTTTTCAACGAATTCCTTGATTTTGCTTTCTGGCAGCGCACCCATGAAGCCGTCGACCGGCCGACCATCCTTGAAGGCGAACACCGCGGGAATTGACTGAACCTGAAGGCTCTGCGCAATTTGAGGATTTTTATCAATGTCAATCTTGACCAGTTCAACCGCCCCCTTGGCATCGTTGACAACTTTTTCGATCATCGGCGTCAATTGTTTGCACGGACCGCACCACGGTGCCCAAAGGTCAACGAGAATGAGCTTTTCCTGACTTGCGTCGATCACGTCCTGCATGAAAGTTTCGCTGGTGCCGTCCTTGACCCAGTTTTTCTGTTTCGCTGCGCCGTCAGTGATTAATGTTTCCATAAGACTAATGTACCAAATTCTGTAATATATTCAAAGACGGCCCGATGCCATAAGTTTGGCCAAGGGCATAGCATCTAAAACCGAGTTTGTTAAGGGCCTTATGGATGATCTAGGCCTGTGCGGCGGACAGTCAAGCCCCCTGGAAGCGGGCGCTTCTATTCTGTCGTGTCCAGGTCGATTATCTTTGGTACATGACCGCAGTCCGCGATGAATTTTTCAAGGTCCGCTGAGGAAATTTGTGTCGTCATTCGGTTCGTGAGCGGATGGAAGTTAAGCAGTGCTTCGCTCATCATTCGCTTCTCCAGAATGACGCAAACCCTATGCTCCGTATCATTGATGAGAGAAAACGGGGTAACGGAACCGGGTTCGACGCCAAGAATCTCAATCAATAGCTCGGCCTTGCCGAAACTGAGGTTTTTTGCGCCAATCATCTTACGAAAGGCCTTCAAATCAACTTTGGTATCTTCGAGGCAGACAATAAGATAAAGCTCTCCCGTTTTGTCTTTCAGAAAGAGGTTCTTGCTATGACCTCCCTCAAGGTTTCGGGACAGGCTCTGCGCTTCTTCAACCGTGAAAACAGGGTCATGATGGTGGGTTTCATGGCTGATTCCCAAGGTATTCAGCCGGGCAAATAAATCTTCAGCAGTCTTTGGCATTCCGGTTCCCTATCTTATCTGATGGCACTCGAAAATAACCACCGGGCCGCTTGCGGCAAATAAAGAATTGGAAAATGCCTGTTTTTTTTAAAACACGCTTGCATTCAGGCCCTATTTACTTATTATCCCGCCTCGCAACGGAAGTTGCACGCTCGAGCGGGCGTAGCTCAGGGGTAGAGCATAACCTTGCCAAGGTTAGGGTCGTGAGTTCGAATCTCATCGCCCGCTCCATTTTCAAAAAAGACCCTGCCGGAAACGGCGGGGCTTTTTTGTGACTTCCTGCTTTTTTCTTAGAGAATCCAAGTAGTTTCTGTACACATTTTAAGGCTTCGTACACACTCTCTTGGCAAAGTGGACATAGCAAGTTGCCACAGAAAGTAGCTCTACCCCTGAGCTACGCCCTTCAGACATCGCCTTTGGCCTGATAAAACCCGGGTATAGTTATCCTAACTTTTTCTGTCTTCATTTATAGATGTGAATATGCTGATTACCCTGTGTTTCCCGTAAATATCTATGGGCCTAGATAACAGGTGTGCAAAGGAGAGGATTTTCGATTCATCGTCGCCGCTAAGGAGCGAAAATGAGACAAATACTTGAGACTCGACAGTCAGTGTTAAAATGCTTTGGTCGAATTTTGGAAAGGATATAACACCTCAAAATAATATAGCCAATTTAGTTCGTTCGATGTTAAATTGAATGCACAGGCGCCGTTGACGAGGGGCGGGAATAATCAAAAATAAAATTAAGCTTGGAAGGAAATAACAATGAGCGACCTTACTTTACGCAAGATTTCACCGGTGATTGGTTGTGAAGTAACAGGGATTGATCTTAGCGGTTCATTGAGCGAACAACAGGCATCAACCCTACGTCAGGCATTGGAAGAACACTGTGTTCTATTCTTTCCAGGGCAAGCGCTAGAACCAGATAAACAAGTCGAATTTGCGAAATTGTTTGGTTATGTTCCCGAAGTTCCAGAAGCAATGCTCAAAGTGCATAAGGCTCATGCATGTGTTTCGGTTCTTGAAAATGATGCAGATCATCCGCCGACCGTCAATAATTGGCATTCAGATCGTTCGTTTGCGGCTGAACCGGATTTCGCGTCTATGATACAAGCAGTTTCGACCCCGGAGATTGGCGGCGATACAATATGGTGTAATATGTACGCCTTGTATGAAGGTCTTTCCGATCGTATGCAAAACCATTTGGAGGGTTTGACGGCTGTACATGATTTTATGAAATTATATGAGCGGCCTGCTAAAAAAGCTCTCTGGGAAGGTAATAAAAGGGATGCAATGATTGCACAGCAACAACATTTCCCTCCTGTCTCCCATCCAATGGTATGGACCAACCCGAAAACCGGTCGTAAGGCGCTGTTTGTCAATGAATCGTTTACGCGTCACATAGACGGAATGTCGGAAAGTGAAAGTAGAAACATTCTGGGACATTTGTTTGAACAAGCCAAAACGCCAGAATATCAAATTCGATACAAGTTAAAAAATGGTGATGCGGCCATGTGGGACAATCGAAGTACCGTGCATTATGCGGTTGCTGACTACTATCCGAACCATCGTCTTATGCAGCGCGTAACTATGCAAATCAAACGTCAAGCCTTATTCGAAACAAACCTCGAACCTGAATCTGCTGCGGCTGGGAATAGAGAATGAAATCATCTTGAGGGTCGATGAAACGTCAATATCGCTTTGGCAGTGAGATGCGGCAGTGATACTTTCCAGATGGTTGTTTTCTGATTGAAGGCACGATTTCCTCAATGTTTAAAAGAGGAGAAAGAAATTTAAAGTCATCTTTCTAAGGACTGCTTGCCAAGGTTAGAGCCGTGAATTTGAATCTTATCGCCCGCTATATTTCTAAAAGCACCCTGCTGAAAACGGCGGGGCTTTTTTTTATTTTGTGTCATCAATTCGGACAGACATCACTTGATCCTTTGCTAAGAATATGGGGGTAAAATAGAAGATGTAGAGCCTGATTGCTTGCTAAAAGCCTGAATTTTATGTTTAACGGGAAGATCATGATCAGGATCACCGCAAATATTAGTCTGGATCGCGATGAAATAGAGGAGAGCTTTATTCGCGCGTCGGGGCCAGGCGGCCAGAATGTTAATAAGGTGGAAACAGCGGTTCAAATTCGCTTCGATGCCAGAAGTAGTCCCAATCTGCCGACCGCCGTCTTTGCACGGCTCGAGAAAATTGCCGGACAGAGAATGACAAAAGAGGGGGTGATTGTGCTCACCGCGAGCGAGCATCGGAGCCAGGACCGAAATCGCAAGGCGGCGGTTGAACGGCTCGCCGCCTTGATACGGGAGGCGGCAACGGTGCCTAAATACCGACGGCCAACAAAGCCCAGCTATTCATCAAAACTCCGTCGACTTGAAAAAAAGCAGCAACGCGGCAATATCAAAAAAACACGGGGGAAAGTTCAGCCTGACTAATATTCATTGCTATTGGCGAGCAGCGTATTTGTAAGCTTCGACATAACAAATTCTTCCGCCGTTCCGGCATTATCCGTCGAGATCAGGTCACATTTGAGATTATTCATTGCGGCGCTGCGTTGCGCAAGTTTGACAATGAAGGCGAAGGATTCGTCATAGGTGATCGTGGCGCCCGTAAACACCCTTATTCCTCCATCAAGCAATAATTTATCCAGATAGTCGAGATCGGAATAGGTCACTGTATTTTCGAAGTTATGGCTATTATCAAGAATGCAGAAATAGGAACTGGAGGGATTTAGGTCTAATGTGGTCTTATATACATCAATGCGTTCCTCAAGTCCGACCTTGCCAAGAATTCTCAGGCGGTGCAGAACCTCCGTACCGTACCTGAAGGTTTCAAATTCGAAATTTGAAACAGTGCCGGATTTTATTTTCTTGCCTTTCATTATCGCTCCATTTGGCACGTGACCTATCGTGCCTTACGATTCGATTAGATAACATTAGGGATCGAATCATTCTCGAATCTAGGGTTTTTTGACTCCACTGCAATACCGGCGGAGGAAAAAAATGACTAATTTCCACTTTCGCTCTGCCATACAAGGAGGGGGTTTGCAAGCATTCTGGGCAAGGAACAATGAGCCCGCGAACCGTTATAATCCGACATTTATTGTTGTTCTTCGCGATTAAAAGACCGTTCCGGGCGGTATCCTCGTTTTCAAACAACTTCCAATGGACCGTTGACTTCTTTGAAATACTGTCTAGATAGTGCCCTACGTGTTACATTCGTTTTGACTTGCCTAAATAGTCGCCTCGCCGATTAGCTTAGTTATCCCGGACAATGTGATCGTTAACTTGACCGTATTTTCACATGGTGTGGAGAACGGACTCACGTTGCTATAAGAGGAATAAAACTATGGCTACTGGTACTGTAAAATGGTTCAACCCTACAAAGGGTTTTGGATTTATTGAACCCGACGACGGGTCAAACGATGCTTTCGTTCATATTTCAGCTGTCGAACGCGCTGGCTTGAATACTTTGAACGAAGGCCAGAAGGTCTCCTTCGAGCTTGAAGCTGGCAAAAACGGCAAGTCTTCTGCGGAAAATCTTTCCGTAATCAAGTAATTGAATTGTAACGCCGCCTTTTGCATTCGTAAAAGGCGGCGTTCTTCTATCTAATTCGCGTTTGTCCGGTGTTCCAGCTTGAGTCCCTTCGCGGTCCGGTTCGCAAACCCCTTCCAATATGTGTTTTCCGGTTTGGCGGTTCCGTCCTTGTTAACCGCGTAAACCCCGTCATTGGAATTTTCTACCAGGTCAAGATAGCTTTGCATCGTGCCATCTGACTTTAAATATTTCCCGAAATAGGCCGTTATAAAATGCTGTGTAATGTTATTCATGCGCAGCGTATCCCAGACCGCATCCGCATAATGCTCGAACGGAATGAAATCCAGGTTGCTTACGGGCTTCCATGATTCATCCGGTGCCGGGATTGGGGCTGCGGCATTATGATTGGCATTCATGAAGGTAAGCAAATAGCGATCGGTATTGACCGCATTTTCAAAAATGGCGCGCGTGCCTTTTTCATATCCGGCGACATCATCGACACTTCCCGCCATAAACAACATCGGCACATGAACCCCGGCGAGGCCTTTAGCGTCCCAAAAGCCAGTATTCATACCCCAGGGGGCGATGGCGACAATGGCTCGAAAACGGTTGTCCATCAGCTCTTTGAGCTCCTCACTGCCGGCCATCATGCGCCTGAGCGTCCCTTCTGGCGCTCCCCAGCTAAATTTGGTGCTGGCTTCCGTCACTCCGCCACCGGCAGTAATGACTGAGCCATAAGCACCCATGGAATAGCCAATCAGGCCGGTGTTTGAGGCGTCAACGAGCCTGTTAAGGAAACTGTCCGGATCCTTGCTGAGCCGGTCCATTTCATTGAGGACGAAATTCTGATCCAGCGGCCGGTTGACGAGCGTGCTGCCGAAGGCAGCCTTGTCATGATACATGCTGTCGGTATGGTCAATGGCTACGGTGACATAGCCTTTGGTGGCGAGGTTTTCTCCAAGATGGCTAAGCAGGAAGCGGTTTCCCGGATATCCATGTGAAATAATCACCAGCGGATAGGGTTTGGCCACTGTTGCCGGTTTTGCATCGCGTACTGCCTGCCCATACAGTGTTACTTTTGTTTTGCCATCACGAAGGTAGACATTTTCATAGGAGCCACCCCGTTTTGCTCCATCGGACGGATACCAGATTTCTACAGTCAGCGGTCTGTCATATTTGGGCAGAGGCTTTCCCGCCTCAACATTTAAGATATCGACCTGATCTTTATTGATAAGGTTGAGCGTGCGCACGCCGATAGCATTATCGCCGGGCGCTGCGAGTTCCGGTGCATCGGGCCGCTGACCATCAACTCGATTTCCTGACGCAAAGGCATTTGAAATTGTCAACACTCCCACAACTATGATTGAAAATAACGTCTTCATATTTCCTCCCTTTCGGAACGATTTAGCGTTCCCTTCGCTGTTTAGGTGATCTTCCCACGCTATCGCGAGTATTTCCAGTATTTAAATCCACCCGAAACAGCGCTTCGAAAAGAGTTTTTGCACAAAAAATATACAATAAATGCCAAAATAGGATGAGGGGTGAGGCGAACGCTTAAAAAATAAGCAATTGCTCTAATTGTGGCGCGTATGCGGCATAACCGTTGTGAAAAGAAAACCGACCTTCAGATTAAATATAACAACAATACCAGTTAGTTATCCGATTTTAACTGCGGCTTCGGGAGTCTGGCACGGCCTTTGCTATCATTGCTGCATTGCAACAACAACAAAATGCTTATGGAGGCAACGGCAATGTTAGGACTACGCAGAGTAGCAGGAATTTTTACAGGCGCGGCCATGTTGGCGACAAGTGCCTTCGGTCTGGGAACGGCCCAGGCAGCGGATGATGTGATCAAGGTGGGTGTATTACATTCCCTGTCGGGCACGATGGCAATCTCTGAAACCACATTGAAGGACGCAGTCTTGATGATGGTGGACGATCTCAATAAAAGTGGCGGTTTGTTAGGCAAGAAGGTGGAGGCTGTCGTGGTCGATCCGGCCTCCAACTGGCCGTTGTTCGCCGAAAAAGCCCGTGAGTTGATAGAAGTTGATAAAGTGGATGTTGTTTTTGGGTGCTGGACGTCGGTTTCACGAAAGTCCGTTCTGCCGGTATTCGAAGAGCTGAATAGCATGCTTTTCTATCCGGTCCAGTATGAAGGTGAGGAAAGCTCTCGCAACGTCTTTTATACCGGTGCGGCGCCGAACCAGCAGGCAATCCCAGCCGTCGAATATCTGATGAGTGAAGAAGGCGGCAACGTCAAACGTTGGGTTCTTGCTGGTACGGACTATGTCTATCCGCGGACGACGAATAAAATTCTCGAGGCGTTCCTGAAATCAAAAGGCGTCGCAGAAGAAGACATCATGATCAATTATACGCCGTTTGGTCATTCCGATTGGCAAACGATTGTTTCGGATATCAAGAAATTTGGCTCTGAAGGCAAGAAGACCGCGGTTGTTTCCACTATCAATGGCGATGCCAATGTTCCGTTCTACAAGGAACTTGCCAATCAGGGTATTCAGGCATCCGACATCCCGGTTGTTGCCTTTTCTGTCGGTGAAGAAGAACTCACCGGTCTGGATACGGCTCCGCTGGTCGGCCATCTTGCCGCCTGGAACTATTTCATGAGCGTCGATACCGAAGAGAATGCGGCCTTCATTAAAAAATGGCATGCCTTTATCGGCGACGACAAGCGCGTGACCAACGATCCGATGGAAGCGACCTATATCGGCTTCAAAATGTGGACCCATGCGGTTGAGCAGGCCGGTACCACGGATGTCGATGCGGTGCGTCAGGCGATGTACGGCCAGAAAGTCAAGAACCTGACCGGCGGGGTGGCGGTTATGAACACCAATCACCATCTGTCAAAACCGGTTCTCATCGGTGAAATTCAGGACGATGGCCAGCTTGAAACCGTCTGGAAAACTGACGGTGTTGTCAAGGGCGATGCCTGGAGCGATTTCATTCCCGAGAGTGCCAAGCTTACCGCCGACTGGACATATCCTTATGTCTGTGGCGGCTGTGAAAAGCCGATGTACTAAATCCGGTTAAATAGCGGGGTCGGCCGGATTGCCGACCCCAGTTCCGTTTTCTTTTCACTGAATGTCCGGTAAACCCCCATGCGGATAACGATAAAAGCCATACTGGCAGCCCTGCTTTTCCTTGTTACGCTCTCGCCGGTTGCTCAGGCGGATATGGCGGATGAGGCCAAGGGATTGCTTGCTAAAAGCTACGGCGACAAAATCGCGGCTGTCGAGGCGCTTGCGGCTACGGGCGATGATCACGCCGCCACCCTGTTGCAGGCCCTGCTCGCTGGTGATCTCTATGTTCAGAAAAGCAGTGATACGCTGGTCGTCACTCAAAAAGCCGCCGGTGGATACCGGATTACGAACGTCCTGACAGACGAGGATCTCGGTGAGGTCGAAACAGATACACTGTCAAAAATCCGTATTAACAACAATATGCGGGGGCTGATCAAAGGCTTGCTTGGCAGTCTGACCTTGAAGAGTAAGGTCCCGGCACATCGGCTGAAAGCGGCCAACGCAATCTTCACGAGCCGGCCGGAGGGAATGGAGACAGCGGTCGCAACCGCCCTTTCCGATGAGGCCGACCCCGAAGTGAAAACCGCCTTGGCGCGCGCCCTTGCCGCCCTCAACCTGACCCATGGCGAGACCCCGGAGGTTCGCGCGGACGCGCTTCTGGTTTTACAGGAACTCCACGATCCGGAAGTAAAGGGACTGCTCAGTCGGGAAGCGCGAAAACTGGTGGCGCTTGAAAATCCGTCAGCGGAAAATCTGCAACTGGCCGCGGATATTCAAACCGCCCTCGCCAGGATCGATGAAAAACTCGCCTTTCTGGCGGTTATCGAGAATATTTTTCAGGGAATTTCCCTGGGCTCCGTGTTGCTGCTCGCGGCGATCGGCCTTGCTATCACTTTCGGTGTTATGGGCGTCATCAATATGGCGCACGGTGAAATGGTGATGATCGGCGCCTACACAACCTACGTCGTTCAGATGCTGTTTAAATCCATGGCGCCCGCCTATCTGGATTATTCAATTATTGCCGCCGTTCCCTCCGCCTTTGTCATTGCCGGGCTCTGCGGTATCGGGATCGAAAAGACAATAATCCGATTTCTCTATGGTCGCCCGCTTGAAACATTGCTTGCGACCTGGGGACTCAGCCTGGTTCTGCAGCAATTGGTACGGACGATTTTCGGTCCCACCAATAAAGAAGTCATTTCGCCCGGCTGGCTCAGCGGCGCATGGGAAGTCACAGGCGGACTGTCTTTGACCTATAACCGGATCGCCATCATCCTGTTTGCGATTGCCATTTTGATCATGTTGATGCTGGTGCTGCGCAAAACGGCCTTTGGGTTGGAAATGCGTGCCGTGACCCAGAACCGGCGGATGGCGGCATCCATGGGCATTCGCACCGGCTGGGTGGATGCCATGACATTCGGTCTCGGTTCCGGCGTTGCCGGAATGGCCGGAGTCGCCCTCAGCCAGATTGATAATGTCAGCCCCAATCTTGGCCAGGCCTATATTATCGACAGCTTCATGGTCGTCGTCTTTGGCGGTGTCGGCAATCTGTGGGGCACATTGGTCGGGGCGCTCAGCCTCGGCATTACCAACAAATTCCTGGAACCCTATACCGGCGCAGTGCTCGCGAAGATATTGGTTCTGATCGTTATCATCCTGTTTATTCAAAAGCGCCCTAGAGGCCTGTTCGCGCTCAAGGGCCGGGCGGTGGAGAATTAAAATGGAGATGATGAATTACAAGCGTAAAGGTCCGTTCGTTTCCCTCATGACGGGCCTTCCGGGCGGTGGCAAGACGTTTTTGGGGATTCTTCTTGTCGCCGCCCTTTTTGTTCCCTTGAGTAACCAGTTGTTGCCGGCGGACTCCTTCTTTTATGTTCCAACCTACATGGTCAGTTTGCTTGGAAAGTATCTTTGTTTTGCGCTTCTGGCACTCAGCGTCGATCTCATCTGGGGTTATTGCGGGATATTAAGCCTTGGTCACGGGGCCTTTTTTGCGCTCGGTGGCTATGCAATGGGCATGTACCTGATGCGTCAGATTGGTGATCGTAGCGTTTATGGCAATGCACAATTGCCGGATTTTATGGTTTTCCTCAACTGGACGGAACTCCCCTGGTATTGGTATGGCTTCGACATATTCGCCTTCGCCATGGTGATGGTGATGGTGGTGCCGGGACTGCTGGCCTTTGTCTTTGGCTGGTTCGCCTTCCGTTCCCGCGTGACCGGCGTCTATCTTTCAATCATTACCCAGGCCATGACATATGCGTTGTTACTGGCGTTTTTCCGCAACGACATGGGGTTTGGCGGAAATAACGGCCTGACTGATTTCAAGGATATTCTCGGGTTTGATTTACAGGCAGACGGCACGCGACTGGGATTATACGTAGCGTCCATTATTGCGCTTGCCCTTGGCTATCTGTTGTGCAGTTTCATTACCCGTTCGAAACTCGGCCGCGTCCTGATCGCCATTCGGGATGCAGAGAGCCGGACACGCTTCTCCGGATACCGGGTGGAATATTACAAGCTGTTCGTTTTCGTCTTCTCTGCCGTTCTTGCCGGGATCGCGGGCGCTCTTTACGTACCTCAGGTAGGGATTATAAATCCGTCGGAATTCTCCCCGGCCAATTCCATTGAAATTGTTATCTGGGTGGCCGTCGGCGGGCGGGGAACATTGTGGGGCGCGGTCTTGGGCGCGATGCTTGTCAACTGGGGGAAAAGCTATTTTACCGGGGCCTTTCCAGAAGGCTGGCTTTTCTTACTCGGCGGCCTGTTCATTGGAACCACGTTATTCCTACCAAAAGGAATTGTTGGCACATCCGGCATCTGGATTGAAAAATTTAACCGCTGGCGTCAAAATTCCGTATCGCTCCCCGTTATCCCGGCCCAAGTGAAGGAAGAATAATGGCCACAGAGAAAATTAAAACACTTGAAGATGACTTTTCAACCATTCTCTATCTGGATGGGGTGAGCGTCAGTTTCGATGGCTTCAAGGCGCTTAACAATCTCAGCTTTTTCATTGAGCCGGGCGAAATGCGGGCGATTATTGGCCCGAACGGCGCCGGTAAAACAACGATGATGGATGTGATCACGGGCAAGACACGCCCCGATGAAGGCGAGATATTCTTCAAGAGTGAGATTGACCTGACCAAGCATGACGAGGCGTATATCGCCAATCTCGGTATTGGCCGGAAGTTCCAGAAACCGACAGTTTTCGAAAGCCAGTCTGTCTTTCACAATCTGGAGCTGTCGCTTAAAGGCGACAAGCGCGCATTTGCGACATTGTTTTCGGCGCTTAACGACGAGCAAGTCGCGCGCATTATGGCGGTACTAAAGATCATCCGACTGACGGAAAAGGCGACATTGCTTGCCGGCGACCTGTCGCATGGACAAAAACAGTGGCTGGAAATCGGTATGCTGCTGATGCAGGATCCCGATTTGCTGCTAGTGGACGAACCGGTGGCAGGCATGACGGATGCGGAGACCATACAAACAGCCGATTTGCTCCGCGAAATTGCGCAAACCCGCTCCGTCGTCGTGGTCGAGCATGACATGGAATTTATCCGGGCTCTCAATACCAAAGTCACCGTCCTTCATGAAGGCTCGGTTCTGGCCGAGGGCACCCTTGATACTGTGCAGAATAATCAACGCGTCATCGACGTCTATTTAGGGCGATAATCATGCTATCGGTGGAAAATATCGATCTTTTCTATGGCGCCAGCCAGGCATTGCGCCGCGTCTCCCTTGAGGTTCGCAAGGGTGAAATCACCTCACTTCTGGGGCGCAACGGTGTTGGCAAGACCAGCACCCTGCGGGCCGTTGTCGGACAGCATCCAATCGCGAGCGGAAAAATAACCTGGAACGGCAAGGACATCACAAACCTTTCCTCTGCACAGAGGGCCCGGGACGGCATTGCAGTGATACCGCAGGGGCGTGAGATTTTCCCGCTGCTCACCGTGCATGAGAATCTTAAGACCGGTTTCGCGGCGCTGCCCCGGAAGGACAGGTATATTCCGTTGGAAATCTTTGATCTGTTCCCGGTGCTTAAAGATATGCTACGAAGGCGGGGTGGCGATTTATCCGGAGGTCAGCAGCAACAGTTGGCCATCGGCCGAGCGCTGGTGATGCGGCCACGGTTGCTGGTACTGGATGAACCCACGGAAGGCATACAGCCGTCGATCATTAAGGACATCGGTAACGTCATCGCGCTCCTTCGGGACCGCGGTGAAATGGCGATATTGCTGGTAGAGCAGTATTTTGAATTTGCCCGCGACCTCGCGGATCAGTTCGCGGTGATGGACCGGGGTGAGATTGTCTTGGCCGGGGCGAAAAAGGATATGCTGGAAAGTGACGTTCGAAAATTTCTCACCGTCTGATCCGGACTTGACTATCTTGCCCCCAGTTGCAGGTTCTGCTGCGGTGGCGCCCGCTCGCTCTGACGGACAGGTGGAGATCGGATACCGATTGCGGGATATGGTTTCACAGCTTACCCATTTGTACCAGCGCGGCTGTGGCCGTGCGCGGTTTCCATCGGTTGAGCGCGCCGATTTCCCTGAGGCAGTCCTGATCAATACGGCAGGCGGACTTACCGGCGGCGACAGGCTATCTTTTAATGTCAAGCTGGAAGCTGGAGCCCGCCTTACGGTATCCGGGCAGGCGGCAGAGAAAATCTATCGCTCCGTGGGGACAATGGCGACGATTGATACCGCGCTGGAGGTCAAGGAAGGGGCCAGTCTCGAATGGTTGCCCCAGGAAACAATCCTGTTCGAGAAAAGCCGGCTTAAGCGGATGAATACGGTCCATCTGGAGACGGGAAGCCGTCTGATCGCCGTTGAAGCAACCGTTTTTGGGCGTGCCGCTCACGGTGAAACGCTTCATGCAGCAACGATACAGGACGGCTGGAAGATTTGGCGCCAGGGCGTCTTGATATGGTATGATAAATTTGTGCTGGATGGGGATTTGGATGTGATGACGGCCCGCCCGGCGCTGTTAGCGGGCGCAGGGGCTATGGCGACGGTGTTGATTGCTGACGACGCGGCGTCGGATTATCTGGAATTTGCGAGATCAGTTGCCGCCGATGTCGATGCCCGTGCCGCCGTTACTTGCCGCGACGGGCTGCTGATCATGCGGGTTTTGGGACAAGACGGCTATATTTTGCGAAAGGCGCTTGCGCGCATTTTGACCGACATGCGATCTAGGCTGGCGGGGCATCCTGTGCCGCTGCCGAAAGTTTGGGAAAATCATTAGAAAAAAGGTGGAGAATGCAGTTTACGCCCAGGGAGAAGGACAAGATGCTGGTCTCGCTCGCCGCCATAGTGGCGCGCGGGAGACTTGAACGGGGAATCAAGCTCAATTATCCGGAATCCATAGCGTTGATCACGGACTATGTGGTGGAAGGCGCGCGGGAAGGGAAATCCGTCGCAGCCCTGATGAGCGAGGGCGGCACCATCGTTCGCCGTGACCAGGTGATGGACGGTATTGCCGAGATGATTCACGATGTTCAGGTTGAGGCGACCTTTCCCGACGGGACCAAACTGGTCACCGTTCATAACCCCATTCGATAAGGACCGTGACATGATACCAGGAGAGATCATCCCTGCCGCGGGAGATATCGAGCTCAACAGTGGCCGCCAATCCATGACGTTGAAGGTCTCGAATACCGGAGACCGGCCGGTACAGGTGGGCAGTCATTATCATTTCGCCGAGGTCAACGGCGCGCTTGAATTTGACAGGGACGCTGCAAGGGGATTTCGTCTTGATATCGCTTCCGGGACGGCGATCCGCTTCGAGCCTGGACAAACACGCGATGTGAAACTGGTCGCACTCTCTGGAAAGCGGAAGATTTTTGGATTTAACCAGGCCGTCATGGATGCCTTGGACAAGGGAGAATAATGATGGCGGTGACTTTTTCACGGCGTGCCTACGCCGGCATGTTTGGACCGACCACGGGCGACAAGGTCCGTCTTGCGGATACGGAGCTTTTTATCGAGGTCGAGAAGGATTTCACGACATATGGTGAAGAAGTCAAGTTTGGCGGTGGTAAGGTTATCCGCGACGGCATGGGGCAGTCGCAGGTCACACGGGCGGGCGGGGCCGTTGATACGGTTATCACCAACGTGCTGATTGTTGATCATTGGGGGATCGTGAAGGCGGATGTTGGCCTTCGCGACGGAAAAATAGCGGCTGTCGGCAAGGCTGGCAATCCAGATATTCAATCCGATGTGACTATCATCATTGGTCCGTCGACGGAAGTGATTGCCGGTGAGGGAAAGATCCTGACTGCAGGCGGGCTAGACGTGCATATCCATTTCATCTGCCCGCAGCAGATAGAGGAAGCCCTGTTCAGCGGCATAACGACGATGATGGGGGGCGGCACCGGCCCGGCGACTGGCACCAATGCCACCACCTGCACTCCCGGCGCCTTTCATCTTGCGCGGATGCTACAGGCAGCGGAGGCCTTTCCAATGAACCTCGGTTTCTTTGGCAAGGGCAATGCCAGCCTGCCGGATGCGTTATACGAACAGGTTCGGGCCGGGGCCTGTGGCCTGAAGCTGCACGAGGACTGGGGCACAACGCCTGCCGCCATAGATTGCTGCCTTGGCGTCGCCGACGAGATGGACGTGCAGGTTTTGATCCACACTGATACGCTCAATGAATCCGGCTTTGTCGAGAATACGGTTGCCGCGTTCAAGAAACGGACAATTCATGCGTTTCATACCGAAGGCGCAGGCGGCGGCCATGCCCCTGATATCATCAAGGTTGTCGGTGAGGAAAATGTCATCCCGTCGTCAACCAATCCGACACGGCCGTTCACGATCAATACGATTGATGAACATCTTGATATGCTGATGGTCTGTCATCATCTCGATTCCAATATCCCCGAAGATGTGGCATTTGCCGAGAGCCGGATCCGTAAGGAAACCATCGCGGCAGAAGACATCCTGCATGACATGGGGGCGTTTTCGATCATTGCCTCCGACAGTCAGGCCATGGGCCGGGTCGGGGAAGTGGCGATACGTACCTGGCAGACGGCAGACAAAATGAAGAAACAACGGGGACGGCTGGTCGAGGAAACCGGGGAAAATGATAATTTCCGCGTCAAACGCTATATCGCCAAATACACGATTAATCCGGCGATTGCGCAAGGGATAGATAGCTATGTCGGTTCCATCGAGATTGGCAAACTCGCGGATCTAGTTCTGTGGTCACCGGCTTTCTTCGGCGTCAAGCCGGAGCTGGTGCTGAAATCAGGGACGATTGTCGCGGCGCCGATGGGAGACCCCAATGCCTCCATCCCCACACCGCAACCGGTTCATTACCGGCCAATGTTCGGAGCCTTTGGCAAGAGCCTGACGGCGAGTTCGGTCAGTTTCGTCAGTGAAGCCGCTCTCGCGCACGATATAAAAGGCGAGCTTGGGCTGGAACGGCAGTTGCTGCCGGTTCGCAATACGCGGGGCGGAATTGGCAAATCATCGATGATCCACAATAGCGCGACACCGAAGATCGATGTCGATCCGGAAACCTACTTGGTCCATGCGGACGGCGAGCTGCTCACCTGCGAGCCCGCTACCGAACTACCCATGGCCCAGCGCTATTTCATGTATTAACCTATGGATCGCGCAATTGATATCATCGCTGCAGGCGCCGCGTTCGAGGGCAGGATCCGGGACGTGGTGACGCTTGATTTCGATAGCCGCCGCCGCCGCCGGATAAAACTGACGGCGGATCAGGGGATGGAATTCCTCCTTGATATGCGGGAGCTGCGAACCTTGCGGGACGGGGATATTGTGCTGTTGCAAGACGGCTCTGGCATTCAGGTCCGGGCAAAGGATGAACCGGTACTTGACGTAACTTGCCAGGATACGCGGCAACTGGTCCGCATTGCCTGGCATCTGGGCAACCGCCACTTGCCGACTGAACTTCGCGACGGCGTCTTGCGGATAAGGCAGGATCATGTGATCGAGGAAATGGTTGAACAGCTTGGCGCCACGACGTCGCGCCTGGATGCCCCCTTCAATCCCGAAGGCGGAGCTTATGGCCATGGCGAGACGCAAGGCCATGATCATGGCGATGGTAGCGCCCACGGTCATAGCCATGGATAACCGGGCGCTGTTTCACCTGATGTCTTGGATGTCGCCGTCGTACCCGGTTGGGGCTTACACTTACAGTCATGGCCTGGAATATGCGGTAGAGGTGGGTCTGATCACCGGGCTTGGTGATCTTGTTCCGTGGATAGCTGATATTCTGGAACATGGGGATGGCAAATCGGATAGTATCCTGCTTGCTGCCGCACATCGGGCCGCGAGGAACGAAGACCTTTCTGCATTACGGGAGGTCGCCGAACTAGGCTATGCCTTTTGTTCGACCGCCGAGCTTGCCCTTGAAACTACCGCGCAAGGCCGCGCATTCACGCGCGTGATCTCCGATGTCGCCACGGCGCCATCGCTTGAAGCCCTGCAGGGTCTCTGGAATGGTCCGCTAGTCCACCCCTTGGTGCTGGCGATCGTTGCGGCCGATCACGATATCGGGCTTCCCGAGACGCTGACCGCCTATCTTCACGGGTTTGTTTCCAATCTTGTCTCGGCTGCGGTGCGTATAATTCCGCTCGGACAAACGGACGGCCAGCGGGCGATTGCCGGACTGGCTGGCGACCTTGCCAGAACAGTACGAAAGGCCGAAAGTTCGACCTTGGAAAATTTGGGCACGGCGACGTTAATGGTCGATTGGTGCTCCTCTTTACATGAAACGCAATATACGAGGTTATTCAGATCATGAGCGCAGCGTTCAACGGACCCTTACGGGTCGGGATTGGCGGGCCAGTCGGCTCGGGGAAAACGGCATTAACTGACGGACTGTGCAAATATATGCGGGACGACTATAACATTGCCGTAATCACTAATGACATCTACACCCGCGAGGACGCCGAATTCCTCACACGCTCCGGCGCCCTTTCCGCAGATCGCATAGTCGGCGTCGAGACGGGGGGCTGTCCGCATACCGCAATCCGCGAGGACGCCTCGATTAATCTTGCGGCAATCGCCGATATTACTGAGAAATTCAGTGGGCTCGAATTGATCCTGATCGAATCCGGCGGGGACAACCTTGCGGCAACTTTCAGCCCGGAACTCGCAGATATCACGATCTATGTCATTGACGTATCGGCGGGGGATAAAATTCCGCGAAAAGGGGGGCCCGGCATCACTCGTTCGGATCTTCTGGTGATCAACAAAATTGATCTCGCGCCCTATGTCGGCGCGGACCTTTCTGTTATGGACAGGGATTCCAAAAAGATGCGGGGCGAGCGGCCGTTTGTCTTTACCAATATTAAAGTTGGAGACGGCGTCGCTGACGTCGCCCGCTTTATTATCGAGACCGGAGGGCTTTCCTGACAGGGCAAATTGCAGCATGCGCGATGTGATGCTGAAATTCTATTTTTTTGGCGCTGTGACGCCACAATGGTGCCATAGTCTGTTTGTATTCAGGTTCTTCCAATAACGATATGTGATGCAGGCCCCTGCGTTACTGTTTCTGGAAGCGTAATTTCAACAGTTGTTATCCGGAGAAGAAAAATGGCATGTCCACTTTGTGGTGGTGAGGTCGAGCGACAAACGCGCACTTATGCAATCACCTATAAGCATTTACAGGCTAACAGAGACCTTCCCGGGGTCTATTGTGGTAACCCGGATTGCGGAGAAGGAATGGTCGAAGAAAGCGCCTGGGATGAAGTGGCGCGGGTCAAGGCAGAGTTAAAGGCTGAGTTTCTGGGCGTCATGACGCCTGATCACATCCGTCAAATGCGAGTTCACCTCAATTTATCACAGCGGAAGGCAGGACAGATCTTTGGCGGCGGTCCCAACGCTTTTCAGAAATATGAAACCGGTAAGGTAACCATTTCCCAGCCGATGAACAACCTATTGAGGCTGGTGGCTAAATATCCTGAGTTGATGATGGAATTGCAGCGCTAAGTCGGCATATCAAGGTGCCCGGGATATGTCGATGTTGATGAGTTTTTGCTTCGCTGTTCGAGGGTCGTATAAAAATAATAGCCAAATAGATCACGTACAGTATTATTCTCCCAATTGATTGGGAGAGCTTTGGCAGGTATGAGCAGTTTCTGGACCTCGTTATTTAAACCTCGCGCCTGGATTGCCAAATTGCTGCTTGTGGTTTTGGTGATTGCTTTTTTCACCCTCGGTTATTTGGATTATCTCACGCCGATAAAGACATTTCTGGATTCAGATGAACTTGCGTTTCGCGTCGGGGATATGCGCTTTTCCGCCTATCTGCTGGGGAAGGCGGCTCTCATCATCTTTGTTCTGTTCTGGATGGTCGGCATCCTGTCGGAGATCGGCGAGAACAGGATCAGGGGAATCCACGGGATCAGGGCGAGCAACAAGTCCCTCATCATCAAGGCCATTCAGGTCATCATCTATTTTCTCGCTTTTCTGGTTGCGCTGGATGTGCTTGGAATTGACCTGACGGCACTGACGGTTTTCAGTGGGGCCGTTGGCATTGGCATTGGCTTTGGCCTTCAGAAGACAGCCTCAAATTTCTTCAGTGGCATTATCCTGTTGTTTGAAAAATCCATCGAGGAAGGGGATCTGGTTGAACTCAATGACGGCGTGACCGGATTTGTCCGGCATACCGGGGCGCGCTATACCCTGATTGAAACCTTTGAGGGTCGTGAAATCATGATACCCAATGAGGATTTTATTACCAACCGAGTCACGAACTGGACCTTCAGTGATAGTCGTGGACGCGTCGATATTCAAATTGGGGTTTCCTACGGAAGTGATCTTAACAAAGTCTTTGACCTTCTTCTGGAAGCAGCCAATGAGCACCCGCGCTGTAGTCAAGCGGTCAAGGCGAATTGCTTTTTGGATGACTTCGGCGAAAGCTCGGTCAATTTCACCCTGTATTTCTGGGTCGATGATGTTACAGAGGGAAGAAAACAGCCGCGAAGCGACGTTCTGTTCTCAATCTGGAAAAAATTCAAGGACAATAATATCGAAATCCCCTTTCCCCAGCGTGATTTATATATCAAGAACCCGGAGGCCTTTAAATGAGTGGGCCTATTCTTATTGCCTATGAGTTTGATGGACTGGGCGGCTGCCGTGCGGTTGAGGATAAGGGGATCAGTCAGGAGCTGAAAGATGATAAACTTGCCTGGGTCCATCTGGATTTGAACCATCCTGACACTAAACCCTGGCTGGACAGGGAGCTATCCTATCTTGATCCATTTGTGGTGGACGCCCTGGCAGCAGAGGATACCCGGCCCCGCGCCACTGAAATCGGGGAGGGCGTATTACTAATGCTTCGGGGAGTGAATCTCAATGAAAACGCGGACCCCGAAGACATGGTGTCGATCCGGCTCTGGGTTGATAGCCACCGGATTATCAGTGTTCAGAAACGGCAATTGAAAGCTGTCCTTGATATCGAAGAGAAAATCAAGGCAGGCAGGGGCCCGAAGGACGCCGGTCAGTTTGTCAATATGCTCATTTCCAGGATCTTTGACCGAATGGCCCCGGTGCTGTCCGAACTTGATGACCTGACTGATGAGGTCGAGGAGAATATCCTTGAAAAGCCCGACAACGCGTTTCGGGAAAGAATAATTGATATCCGCAAGAAGGCCATTATGATTCGGCGCTATATGGCACCGCAAAAGGACGCCATCGGGCAACTGCGGCTGTCGGAACTGCCATGGCTTGATGTAACGCACAAACGTCACCTTCAGGAAAATTACGATCACGTGTTACGCTATATCGAGGATCTGGACGCTATTCGTGAGCGGGCGCAAATCGTCAAGGATGAACTGGCGAACATCATCGCCGACAAATTGAATAAAAACATGTATGTCCTCTCGGTCATCGCGGCCGTTTTCCTACCGCTCGGGTTCCTGACCGGATTGCTCGGGATCAATGTTGGCGGTATTCCGGGCGCAGACAACACCCATGCCTTTATTATTTTTTGCCTGATGTTGATCGCCCTTGTTGTTTCGCAGGTTATTCTGTTCAGGAAACTCAAGTGGTTTTGATCCGTGTTGGCACCTCGGCGGCTATAAGACGATACCGATAATAACTTGCAGAAATTTGCTTTAAAAAATAGTCAGGAACTTTATTACCATGTTACGGATTAGCAGTAATTTTGATGGCGGCAATATCGTTTGCGAGGCATGCGAGACGGCAACGGATATTCGCCTGAAAATCAAACCTGACGGCAATGCGGATTTTTTCCAGTGGTTCTACTACCGCCTGACCGGGGCACAGGACACAGACTGCCGGATGGTTCTCACCAATGCTGGGGCGGCATCCTATGTGAAGGGATGGGAGGATTACCGGGCAGTCGCCTCCTACGATCGGGAAACATGGTTCCGGATAGATACCGACTATCAGGATGGTGAGTTGATCCTTCGGCACAGGCCGGGATTCAATTCTGCATATTATGCCTATTTTGCGCCTTATTCAATGGGACGGCATGCGGACCTGATCGCGGATGCCGGCCAATCCCCGCTGGTCACGCAAACCGTACTTGGCCAGACGCGGGACGGCCAGGATATGGATTTACTAACCATCGGGAGTGGGGACGGCGGGGATAAAAAAGCCTATTGGCTGGTGGCGCGTCAACATCCGGGAGAGACCATGGCAGAATGGTGGATGGAGGGGTTCCTCGGCCGCCTTCTCGACGAGGATGACGCCGTGTCGAAGGCGCTGATCGAAACAGCCGACTTTCACGTCGTCCCGAACATGAATCCCGACGGCAGTCGCCGCGGACATCTTCGGACAAATGCCGCCGGTGCCAATCTTAACCGGGAATGGCAGGAACCTGACATGGACCGTAGTCCCGAGGTTTATGTGGTGCGTGAAAAAATGCGGGAGACGGGCGTGGATTTTTGTCTCGATGTTCACGGAGACGAGGGACTGCCGCATAATTTTATCGCGGGAACTCAAGGGATTCCGAGCTGGACCGCAAAGAAAGATATGTTGCTGACGGATTTCAAGCGCTACTGGCAGCAGGTCAATCCGGATTTTCAAACTACCCACGGATATCCCGTCGCAGAAAAAGGTAAGGGTAACCTGACGATGTGCGCAAGCCATGTCGGCGAGACGTTTGGTTGTCTGTCCATGACGCTGGAGATGCCATTCAAGGATACGGCGGATCGTCCCGATATAGAACAGGGGTGGTCGCCGGAACGGGCACGCAAGCTTGGCGCCTCCCTCATCGATGTGCTGTATCACATTGGTCCGCGTATCGTGCGCGATCGGGGGGCATGATACCCGCACTGCCGTCTGGACAGGATTTTTTCGCGTCCCGCTGATTTCGATTGCAAATGGAAGAAGTTTATATTCACTATTCTGCTTCAAGAATCATGGGGGGGTGTCCAATGCTTGCTGAAAAATTCATTAAATCATCGGTTATTTATGCTGTTCTCGGAATGGCGCTTGGTATTTATATGGCGATATCGGAAGACCATATCCAGATGCCAGCCCATGCACATCTTAACCTTTTGGGCTGGGTATCCATGGCGCTGATGGGGCTCATTTACAAGCAATGGCCCGTTGTGGCGGCCGCGAAGTTAGCGCCGGTTACCTTCTGGCTTGCGCATATCGCGGTTATCGGGCTGACTATTGGTGTCGGGCTGATCTACGCCGGGCATGTGGAGTTTGCGCCGGTTGCCGCTATTGCGGCGGTTGTTGCGATCGCCAATATGATACTATTTGCGACCTTATTTTACCGGCGGGCGTGACGCCTAGATTTTGCGTAATTCATAACTTAGGGACTGGCCAAGGGCGCTGGCGGTATTATCGAGAGCGGCGAGGCACGAATTTGCGCGTTGCGGCGGGATATTGACGGAAAACAGTGTCACGTATTTCATGCCGCCCGGAGTGTTGACCTGGTCCGATTTTAGTCGGACGATATTTGCTTCAAAATCAATAAAAACCTCGGAGAGTCGCGCCAGCAATCCCGGCTGATCACTGCCTTCACATTTGATGTCATGGGTGATTTCTGTGGGCGGTGTCGTGACGTCGGCGAGACGGAAACGCCGGACGTCTATGTCGGCCTCGGACAGGCCGTCAAGGGAGCGCAACTCGGCCATTAATATACTTTCCGTCAGGTCGTCAGGTATCTCAATGATGCTGGTAAACT
Source organism: Sneathiella sp. (assembly GCF_041689005.1). Taxonomy (GTDB): domain Bacteria; phylum Pseudomonadota; class Alphaproteobacteria; order Sneathiellales; family Sneathiellaceae; genus Sneathiella. The sequence continues at coordinate 13,577 of NZ_JBDNHC010000002.1, read as the reverse complement.
CGCCCCCCTTGCCAAGAACCGCAAAGGACGTGTCCCCAAGATTGATCCCTTTATCGAACAAATGGCCGGTAACCAGGGAAATCAGGCCGACGCGGTCGTTTGAAAAGACGGACAATAGGGCTTTGTACTGTGTCATGGCAGACCTCTTTTGCTTTTCCGTAACCTGTGAGCTGCAAGGTGATATTACGTACCCGCAGTTTCACCATGCCGTCATCGCTGGATTTGAGCAATAAAATCCGAGAAATCCAGAGTAAAATATGAGAATAGAAAAATATATATCTAATTTTTATGATTTATGCCGGCAGGATAACGTTGCGTTAACTAAAAGCGGGTAAAGCTAGATCGGTTGAATAGCAAATTATTTATCGAATCTTCCATCGCGGCATGAACTGGCGGGAACGAAAATGGAGAATGTGAATGCTTATCGGTGATATCTTGTTGGCACATAATCTTGTGACGCCGGAGGATATAAACATTGCGATCCATCGCCAAAAGGAAAATGGTGGACGCCTTGGTGACAATCTTGTAGCGCTCGGTGCTTTGACCCGGGAACAACTTGATAAAGCCATCTATGAAGCCCCGCCGGCCCCAAAATCCGTGGAAGATACGGGTATTCCGCTGGCCAACCTAATGCGGATATTTTTCAAACTTATTTATGTAAACAGTCTGGAAACGGCCTCGGAAATATCCGGCGCGATTAAGCTCCCGATCGGTGTCGTCAACCGCATTATTCAAGAAGCCGGCAACCGTAAATTTCTGGAATCTCTTGGTAATACAGACCAGTCAACATTCTCTGAAACCCGCTATGTGATGACCGAAAGCGGAAAACGCTATGCCATCGAATCGCTGGAGCAAAACCAGTATATCGGGCCCGCGCCAGTTTCGCTCACGGCCTATCAGGTTCGCATAAGACAGCAAAAAATTACCAATGAACGCGTAGAAAAGGCGAAAATTGAGGAAAGTTTTGAAAATCTGATCATCGCCGATGACTTTGTGCGTCGTCTCGGTCCGGGGGTCAACGCAGGCAAGAGTATTCTGTTATATGGTCCTCCGGGTAACGGAAAGACGACCGTTGCCGAAAAGGTCGCCGCGATTTTTGCCAATGTTATCTACGTTCCTTATTGCTTTGAGGTCGACGGCCAGATCATCAAGGTTTTTGATCCAAGTATTCATACTCCCGTCCTTGAGAAAGAACCCAAAAAGAAATCCGGAGCCGGTCTTCGCCGTGAAGAATTCGACGGACGCTGGATTCCTTGTGAACGACCAGTTGTGATCACCGGGGGTGAGTTGACACTGGAAATGCTCGACCTCAGCTTTAATGCTCATGCCAAATATTACGAAGCCCCACTTCACGTGAAGGCGTCAAACGGTACATTTATTATCGATGATTTTGGGCGCCAGCTTGTCAGCCCGGAGGATTTGCTCAACCGTTGGATTGTGCCGCTGGAAAGCCGTGTTGATTTTCTGAAACTACATACGGGGAAGAGTTTTTCACTGCCGTTTGACGAGTTGGTAATCTTCTCCACAAACCTGTCCCCGGATGACTTGATGGATCCTGCTTTCCTCCGCCGGATTCCCTACAAACTGGAAACCGTTGGCCCGTCTAAAGAGCAGTATTTTGAAATCTTCAGGATGGTCGGTGCTGCGAAAGGCCTCGATATTTCTGATGAATTGTTTGAAATGGTCATTGACGAACTGCAGGTGAAAAACAAGTTTGATCTTGCCTGCTATCAGCCAAAATTTATCATCGATCAGATTATTGCCGCCTGTAAATATCAAGGTACAGAGCCCTATATCGATCAGGAGCTGGTCATCGATGCGCTCAAAAACCTTTATACGAGCACCGCGAAGGGTGCCAGCAAGACGGCTGCAAAGTCGGGCAATAAGGATTCTCAGAAGTCGATAGTCGCTGCAATCTAGTGGAGGTTAGACCAACTGGTACCGATTTCCGGGGAAAATCATTTTTGCCGTCGAGATAACAGCTTCCCCCATCCAGGTCTTCCTGTTGATCACGAGACAGGCGGTTGCTGTCGTCAGTTCAAGGAAATGATTGATCTCGGCGTTGGAGACTGCTGCCTGAATGACGTGAGTGTGTGACAACAGGGCAAAACTGTTACTGATAAGGGTATCGACAGTAATTTTCGTAAAATCCTTGTCCAGAAAATCCGGGATAAAGTCTGCATTTACATAACGGTCTTCCAGCATGACCGGGAGGTCATTTTCGCGATGAACGAAATAGGAACGAAAGACAGTTTCGCCGGGTTTCAGGCCCATCGAGACCGCCGCCGCCTTATCAATTGGTTCCGCCTGTAGAAAATGAACATCGCAGTCATGTCTACCGCCGCGGCCACGAATGACATCGTCGATTTCACGGATATCCAATGTTTTCGGGTGCTTTTTCGGTGCCGCCACGAATGTTCCAACCCCCTGAATACGCTCTAGATATCCGGCTTGCGTCAGTTCACGCAGGGCCCGATGGATGGTCATCCGGGATATTCCCATTTCCTTTACCAGAGCATGTTCCGATGGGATTTGGAAAAAAGCTGGCCAATCTCCCGACTCCATATTTTTTAGCACGTAAGATTTCACCTGTTCATACAATGGTTTGGGCGGTAAATAAGGAGCATCTCTGTTTTGTGTTTTAAAATAGGACATGAGCGAAATTCACCTTCTCTGTTAGAATATAAAGAAGGACGCCGAACGCAATCTGGATGTGAATTGGGGCAGTGCTAAAAACGTAGAGATATTTAAAATTTAGCTTGAACGATCATTCCAATTAGATATATGATATGCGTGCTGATCACCTCCATCTACGCATAATGTTGATGATCTGTGAATAGCCCACCCCGATTTTCTGCGCCCCTCGGGGTGGGCTTATTTCCATTCTTCCCTTTTAATAATGCTGTTTTTGGTCTTGAATGAATTTGCCTCACTGGTCATATAGGGGGCAGGCCAAATTTATACTGAAATGCAGGATGGAAATGACAGAGAAAACACATGAATTTCAGGCGGAAGTTGCCAGGCTACTGGATATTGTCGCCCACTCTCTTTACAGCGAAAAAGAAATTTTCCTGAGGGAGCTGGTTTCGAATTCATCGGATGCCTGTGACCGGTTACGCTATGCCGCCCTAACGGCACCTGAACTGGTGAAGGATGATCCGGAATTCAGGGTTCTTGTTTCCATAGACAGTAAAGCCAAAACATTGACCATTGAGGATAATGGTATTGGCATGACGGAACAGGAAATGATTGATAATCTTGGAACGATCGCTCGCTCCGGCACTTCCCGCTTTTCCGAAGAACTGACCGGTGATGCATCCAAGGACGTTAGCCTGATTGGACAGTTCGGCGTCGGGTTTTACTCGGCCTTCATGGTTGCTGATAAGGTGTCGGTGACCAGCCGGAAGGCTGGCGAGGAGAAGGCGACGACCTGGACATCGGACGGTCGCGGAACCTTTCAGGTAGAGGAAGCCACCCGTGCTTCCCGCGGAACGACGATCACCCTGCATATGCGCAAAGACGCGAAAGAGTTCCTCGATGCGGCGCGCTTGCGTCAGATAATCAAGACCTATGCCGATCATATAGCGCTGCCGGTTGTTCTGAAGGCTGAAAAGGAGGGCGATGAAGACGAAACGCTCAACTCTGCCAGTGCCCTTTGGACCCGGCCAAAATCCGAGATCACGTCTGAGCAATATACCGAGTTCTATCATCATGTCGGGCAGGCCTTCGACAGTCCTTGGCTGACCCTTCACAGCAAGGTCGAGGGACGGATAGAATATACGCTATTATTGTTTATACCCGAACAGCCACCGTTCGACCTGTTCAACCCGGAACGCAAATCGCGGCTGAAGCTGTATGTAAAACGCGTCTTCATTACGGATGAATGCGAGGAACTGGTCCCGGCCTATCTGCGGTTCTTGCGCGGGGTTGTCGATTCTGAGGATCTCCCCCTTAACGTGAGCCGCGAGATGCTTCAGCATAACCCGATACTCCAGAAAATCCGGAGTGGCCTGATTAAAAAAGTGATCGGTGAGCTTGAAAAGAAGGCAACGAAGGATGCCGAGAGTTTCGGCAAGTTCTGGGATAATTTCGGCGCGGTGCTCAAGGAAGGTATTTACGAGGATGCCGATAACGGAGAACGCATTCTCAAAATGGCATTGTTCAATAGCACCGGCACCGAGACCCGCACGAACCTTGCGGACTACATCGGACAAATGAAAGACGGCCAGAATACCATCTATTACATCACTGGTGATGATCTGGACGCCCTTAAGGCGAGCCCACAGCTCGAGGGGTTCGCGGCCAAGGGCATCGAGGTCCTGCTGCTTGCAGATGCGGTCGATAGTTTCTGGCTCAGCCGGATCACCGAATTCGACGGGAAGCCTTTCAAGTCGGTGACACGCGGTGGCGCCGAACTGGACGATATTCCGGATGCGGAGGCGAACAGTGAAACGCCGTCCAAAGCCGAGGGTGATGAAATGGACAGTTTGATTGCCCTTTTCAAGACGGCGCTAGAGGGAAAGGTGAAGGACGTCAAGCAATCGTCCCGCTTGACGGGGAGCCCGGTATGTCTTGTCGCCGATGACGGGGACATGGATATTCATCTGGAGAAGTTGCTAAAAGCACACAAGCAATTTGGCGCTGGCAGCAGCCTGCGAATTCTGGAATTGAATCCAAAACATATGTTGATCCGGAAACTTGCCAAAAGCGCCAAAGCCAATGGGAGTACCGCGGCACTTCAGGATGCGGCGCTTCTTCTCCTCGATCAGGCACATATTGTTGAAGGCGATCCCGTTGCCGATCCCGTTGCCTTTTCAAAAAGAATGGCGGAGTTCATGGCCAGCGGGATTTCTGCTTAACACCACCTCCTTCGAAAATATACGGCGATCTCAATGAGTGAGGTCGCCGTTTTGATTCACAGAAAGGTTTCTTTGCACAGGGTCCGGGCGTTCATGCGCCGGATGTTCATTCTTTTTGATATAAATACAACTATTAGTATTAATATACTTTACATTATACAATTCAATTCCCAGTTAATCTAAAGCCCTCGCTTTCGATTGAACGGAATTTATGCACTCGATCATGAAACCCACCGCTGCATTTCTTTTTCAGCTCAGTCTTGCTGGATGCAGTTATTTGGACAATGATTTGCTGGACAAGGATCTACAGGATTTTTCCAGCAGCGTTACAACCTTGACGGCGGTTATTGAAAAGGACTTTGCGCTTACCGAGGAAGTCAACACGATCGCATTCACGGACAATCTGGAATTTCAGTTTGAAACGGGCGCTAACCCCCCGACAACAGTCAAACCTCTATTTAGTGGTAAGGCTATTGCCGCCCGACAGAGCGTACTCGCCGCGATGACCGGCTATGTCGGAACCCTGAATACTATCGCCTCGGGCCAATCCATCCAGACGAGCCTGCCCAAACTGAAAAAGATTGCGAATGACCTCACATTTCTTGATCCGGCTGTATTCGAGATCACTCATTCGTTAAGCGCCGTAGAATCCACCAATCTAGTCCAGGGCATGACATTTTTTCAGGAGTTTTTTATTCTGCCCGCGCGAGACAGGCGACTTGTTCCCATAATGAAAAAGGGAGAAGCTACGCTGAAAAAAGCAGCTACGCTGCTTTACCTCGATATTGGCACAATTCAGGATCAATCTGGAAAATGCAGCTATACTGTCCCCGATAATAATACCGACGCCCCGCTATCAAGTTTGCGCATGTGTCGAGGCGGCCTCCGACTGTATTCCCGCAGCGCCATAAATTCCGACATCGCGACTTGGAAAGGCTGGCTGGCATATGAGAGACGACACGGCCAGAAATCATTGGCAGCACGCACGGACATGGTTCGAAATCTTGTCAACTCCCAACGCATGGGTGAAAAGCTTGACCAATTGTTCAGTAATACACAAGCGGCTCTCGTCGCGATGATGGCGGCGCATGAGGAAATAATGGCGACACTTGACGCAACAGTCCATGCCAAAAAGCCGTCTTCGCTGTTCCAGTCGAAAAATACGCTGTTCCTTCAGCAGGTTAAAGCTCTGTCGATAATGTCCGCGTCCGTCGAGGCCGCTGTCAAGAGCATGCCGCCGGGTATCGTTTCCAGCAAAAACTGATCTTGGGCCGCGGGAGGGTATGACGGCCGGTAACCGGCCAGAGTAAAGCGTAAAAGAGCGAAAAGATCGAAATTACCTAGTAGTACCGCCATTGTCTTTTCGTCGTAATTATTATCCTTTATCCATTATGGCATCAATCGCACGGCGCGTGACGCTATATCCCGCTTCCTCCGGGATTAGAAGGAATTTACCCTCCTCCGTGATTTCCATTTCGGGAAGGACCGTGAAGGTACCTGTGGCGTTCGCAGTTTCGACGGCGGTCTTTGCCGAAGTGAATTTCCCCAAAGCCTCGATATTCATGCGGGTTGGAAAGATGACGGTATAATTTCCCTTATCTGCTTCGGTAAGAATTTCATTTGGTCCGACCCAGACCGAGTCTACGGATTCCTCTCCATCATGTGCCCCGAGTTGATGTGGGGGTGCCTCAGCGATGAAAAAATGGGTGTCGAAGCGTTTGGGCATATGCGTGGGGGTAATCCAATGGGCGAAATGCCCGAGAAGGTCAGTTGCTAGCTCCAGGTTTTCGGTCTGCAGCATTTTAAGAATGGGAACTTCGCCGTTTTGCAGGGGCATGCGGTATTTTTTCGCCAACGCTTCAAGGCGGTCATGTGTCACGAGTGCGCCGGTGTCCCGGTTTCGGGCAAGAAGAAGATTGGCTTCTTCAAAGCTCTCACGGATGGAGGCAATTTTAAAGGCGCGTAATGGATCATCACCCCGCTCGCTTTCCGGTAGAAATTCAACGAGCTCGGATATCATGTCGTTATTGTCCACCTTTCCGCCAGGAAATACGAGCGCGCCGGAGGCAAAATCGATTTGGTGATGGCGAACAACCATGAAAACTTCAATCGTATCGTGGCTCTTGACGCAGTCGCGGACAAGCAGCACAGTCGCAGCCGGTTTGAGGAGAGGGGTTTCTTTAGTCATTTTCAAGGGGGCCATTGTTATTCTTGATTGTGCCCATATTGCCCCAGAGGGACAGCCAGATCAACGACGGATTTCAAAGCGATATATTTAATGCCGCAAATATGGGCCCGTACCCGGCCTGTTGAACGATTATCGCGCAGCCATCGCGACCGGACTGACGTATTTCGGCCAGATTAAGTTCAAATGTGCGCGCCGTCCCATCCCATTCACCGAGCGAGCGGACGTTCCGGACGATATTATGATAGGTTACTGTCTTGCCGGTATTTTCCCCGCGCCCTATATCGACGTTGGTCATTCGATCCAGATCGACAAGCCAGATCGTCGCCTGCTTGTCAGAGGACGGCAGGTGTATTTCGAGCTTGTTACCGTTGAAAGACCAGGTCAAGGGAAGGTTATTGGCGGTTCCCGAATATTTCTCGATCAGTGATTTAACGCCACTGGCATCAGATCCAACCACATGCTCTCTGCCATCTATTACCATCTGCGGCGTATATACATAGCGGGAATTCAGAGCTTTTTGGTATTGAGACTGCCGCGCGTCATTTTCCTTAGTCCCGAACGTATCTTTCCAGCCGATATAATCCCAGTAGGTGACAGCGAAAGACAGGCCGAGAATGTCCTCGTCGGTGACGAGCATTCCGAGCAACTCATCGGCGGGCGGGCAGGAACTGCAGCCCTGGGATGTATAGAGCTCGACCACCGTCGAGGGTTGGTGCGCCGTCTGGGCGTGGGCGGCACCTGACGCTGATATTGCAAGGATAAATAGCGATGCCATAAGCGCCGGTGAAAAGCGAAGTTTCTTCATGATTGTCTAATTACCCTATTCAGCGATCACGTACAAATCACCTGTCAGTGAAAATCAGATAAAAAAACGGCGACCTGGTAAGGCCGCCGTTTGTCTCGAATGTGAGGGCATAACCAATCCCGTGTTTAGCTTGCCGAGAGGTTTCTTAGCACATACTGCAAAATGCCGTCATGGCGGTAATATTCAACTTCATCCAGCGTATCGATACGGCAGAGAAGATCGACAACTTCCGAAGAGCCGTCACTTCGGGTAATCTTGCAGGCAACGGTCATTCGCGGTGTTACGCCCTGCTCGATGCCGGTAAGGTCAATGACTTCGCTGCCATCCAGTTTCAGGGTCTTGCGGGTGACACCTTCGGGGAACTGCAAGGGTAGAATACCCATGCCGATAAGGTTTGACCGATGAATACGTTCGAAGCTTTCTGCCACCACTGATCGGATGCCGAGCAGTAACGTTCCTTTTGCTGCCCAGTCACGGCTGGACCCGGTGCCATATTCCTTGCCGGCAAATACGACCAGCGGTGTTTCCGAGGCCCTGTATTTTTCTGCGGCCTCATATATCGACATTTGCTCTCCGTCGGGCATATGGCGGGTCACACCGCCTTCCGTGCCCGGTGCAACTTCATTGCGGAGGCGGATATTGGCGAAAGTGCCGCGGGTCATCACCTGATCATTGCCCCGGCGAGAGCCATAGGAGTTGAAGTTTTTCGGGCTGACCTGATGGGCGATCAGATAGTCGCCTGCCGGACTGTCCGCTTTGATCGCACCTGCGGGGGAGATATGGTCGGTTGTGACCGAATCGCCGAGCAGCGCGAGAATATGGGCCCCGGTGATATCCTTGACCGGGCTGGGATCCTTGTGCATTCCTTCAAAATAGGGGGGATGCTGCACATAGGTAGAGCCGCTGTCCCAAGTATAAGTCTGCCCGTCAGCGGTCTTGATCGATTTCCAGATGTCATCGCCTGAAAAGACATCAGCGTACTGGGTCACAAACATGTCCCGGCTCACCGCATCCCGAACAGTTTGCTGCACTTCAGCATTGCTTGGCCAGACGTCTTTCAAATACACCGGATTTCCGTCCTGATCATTCCCGAGCGAATCGGTTGTAATATCAACATGGAGGGAGCCGGCAATGGCATAGGCTACGACAAGCGGCGGGGAAGCCAGGTAATTGGCTTTGGCCTGAGGACTGACCCGGCCTTCGAAATTACGGTTCCCGGACAATACTGAGCAGGCAACAAGTTCGCCCTCTGTGATGGCATCGGCAATCGGCGCCGCGATTGGTCCCGAATTCCCGATGCAGGTTGTACAGCCATATCCCACTAGGTTAAAGCCAAGGGCGTCCAGATCATCCTGCAATCCGGCCTTGGCAAGATAGTCAGTGACCACTTTTGATCCGGGTGCGAGAGATGTCTTGACCCATGGTTTGACGGTCAGGCCTTTTTTAAGCGCATTGCGGGCAACCAACCCGGCGGCGAGCATGACGCTTGGGTTCGAGGTATTGGTGCAGGAGGTAATGGCCGCGATGATAACATTGCCGTGGCCGATCTTGTAATCCGTACCGGCGACATCGATTTTTACATCTAAATCTGCATCTGGTCCGGCCAATTCAGGTAAGGCCTCTTTGAACGCGGTCGCCGCACCGGAGAGTAAAACACGGTCCTGTGGTCGTTTGGGTCCGGCAAGGCTGGGCTCAACGGTTGAAATATCAAGCTCCAAAGTTACCGTGAATTCCGGATCCTGCATAGTGCCGTCATGCCACATCCCCTGTGCCTTGGCATATGCCTCGACCAGTTTCACGCGCTCCGGATCCCGGGCAGTGAAATTCAGATAGTTGATCGTCTCCGCGTCAATCGGGAAAAATCCGCATGTCGCGCCATATTCAGGCGCCATGTTCGAAATCGTTGCGCGGTCCGCTAGTCCGAGTTCAGCAATGCCGGGGCCGTAAAACTCGACAAACTTGCCAACAACGCCCTGGGACCTCAGCATTTGCGTCACGGTCAGCACGAGATCGGTGGCCGTCGTTCCTTCTTTCAGCTTGCCGGTGAGCTTAAACCCGACGACTTCAGGGATCAGCATCGAGATTGGCTGCCCCAGCATAACGGCTTCGGCTTCAATGCCGCCGACGCCCCAGCCCAGAACCGCGAGGCCATTGACCATTGTGGTATGACTGTCGGTTCCCACCAAAGTGTCAGGATAGGCAATTTCCGTTCCGTTTTCGTCGTCGGTTGTCCAGACGGTCTGTGCCAGATATTCAAGATTGACCTGATGACAAATCCCGGTTCCGGGAGGGACAACGCGAAAATTGTTGAACGCCTTCTGGCCCCAGCGGAGAAAAGCATAGCGCTCGCCGTTACGCTCCATTTCCATTTCCACATTCTGGCCGAATGCCGCGGCAGTGCCGAATTTATCGACCATCACTGAGTGATCAATGACGAGATCGCATTGGGCCAGGGGATTGATTTTTTCAGGATCGCCACCTAACGCCACCATGGCATCGCGCATCGCCGCAAGATCAACGACGGCGGGGACGCCGGTGAAGTCCTGCATCAAGACCCGGGCCGGGCGATAGGCAATTTCCCGATCTGCTTTGCGTTCCTTCAGCCAGCCGGCGATGGCTGCGACATCTGCCGATGTGACTGTTCTGCCATCTTCATGACGGAGCAGGTTCTCCAGCAGCACCTTGAGAGAATACGGCAGGCGGGATAAATCGCCAAGTCCAGCCTTTTCTGCGGCGGGGATGCTGTAGTAGTCATATTTCTTGCCGTCGACGTCGAGGGTGCGGCGGGTTTTCAGGCTATCGTGACCAGTTGTTGTCAACGCTTCGCTCCTTGGTGAAAGGGGAACGGGAAGGTGCCGGATTTGCGGCACCGGTTAATTGATGGGCTGTATGTGCCCTAAATTTCAAAAATTCTCAAGACTAAAGGTGCCGCGTGTGCGGAACCTTTGTTAGTTATGCGATATAAGCGATGATTTTTGCAAAAGAAAGCAGTGGCGCATATTTTCGAGAATAGCTTCAGGACGGTGGACGGGCGCACGCAGGGACTGTAAAATAATCAAATTGGCGCGGGTTGGCGCAATTGATCTGGTGAGAAATTTAACAAGAAACGGGGATCGCATGACCGCTTCCAAAAATAATTATGACAGCCTTGAAACCCGGGATCCGGAGGTCCGTGAACGGGCCCAGTTTGATGCACTGGCCCGGCAGATCACCCATGCGAAGAAAAATTCGCCGTATTTTGCTAAATCCCTCGAGAAAATTGACGCGGCGGACATCAGGGACTATGCGGCGCTTGCCGATCTTCCTGTGACGCGAAAATCCGACCTGATGGCGAAGCAAAAGTCAGCCCCGCCCTTCGGCGGGCTGAATGCAATATCTCTTGATAAGCTGGCCCATGTCTTCATGTCGCCCGGCCCGATTTACGAGCCAGGGCAGAATGACCGGGATTTCTTTCGCATGGGCCGCGCCATGTGGGCCGCCGGTTTCCGTCCCGGCGATCTGGTCTATAACACTTTCTCATATCATATGACGCCCGCGGGCATGATGATGGAAAACGGGGCCCACGCGGTCGGTTGTCCAGTTTTTCCAGCGGGCGTTGGCAATACGGAAATGCAGCTTCAGGCCATCAGTGAGTTACGGCCAAAGGCTTATGTCGGAACACCGTCCTTTCTCAAGATCCTTCTTGAGAAAGGGACGGAGGCCGGTCTCGATATGTTCTCCATCAGTCATGCGAGCGTCGGCGGCGAGGCCTTGCCACCGTCGTTACGCGCGGCCTTGAAAGAACTTGGCGTCGCTTCGGTCGTACAATCATACGGCACGGCGGACCTTGGTCTGATCGCCTATGAAAGTGACGCCATGGAAGGCATGATCATTGATGAAGGCGTGATCGTTGAAATCGTCCGGCCCGGCACCGGCGATCCGGTAGCCGACGGTGAGGTCGGCGAGGTGATCGTCACAACCTTCAACAAAGCCTATCCGTTGATTCGGTTTGCCACCGGCGATATGTCGGCGATTATGGCGGGGCAAAGCCCGTGTGGCCGGACCAACAGGCGGATCAAGGGCTGGATGGGGCGGGCCGATCAGCGGGCCAAAGTCAAGGGCATGTTCGTTGACCCGTCGCAAGTCGCGGATGTTCACAAACGACATCCTGAAATCAACAAGGTCAGGCTGGTCATCACCAGCGAGAACAATCTGGATGCCATGACGCTGCAATGCGAGATAGCGATGGGGGGGAATGACGCCTTGAAGGCGGCGGTTGAAACAACCCTGCAAAGTCTCTGCAAGGTTCGGGGCGTCGTCACTTTCGTCAAAGAGGGCAGTCTCGCCAACGATGGTAAGGTCATAGACGACGCCCGCAGCTATGAATAGGCCATATCAATCTTGCGGCAAAAATTTGCAGAAATAACGGTATTCCTGTAGTCAGTGGGGATTATCCTCAGGCATCTGGAGTAAAATGCCCGCTATGACCCTGTTTGCCGACCAAGTGGCCTGTGTGCGCAGCGATCATCTCGTTTTCGAGGACATTTCCTTTGACCTTTCCCCCGGCGCGGCGCTTTGGGTTCGCGGTCGGAATGGGGCCGGCAAATCATCCCTTTTGCGGATCTGCGCCCGGCTCCTCCGCCCGGCGGCGGGGCGGCTCCTGTGGTCGGGACAGGAAATCGGGGGGAATGAGGATACCTATCAGGGCCAGTATCATTATCTCGGCCATCAGGACCCGCTGAAATCAGTCCTGACAGTAAAGGAGAACCTTAATTTCTGGGCGAACTTCCATGGCACCGCCGACGTCGCACGGGCAATCGCGGATTTCGAACTGGAACCGCTTCAGGAGACCCCTATGGGTTTACTCTCCGCGGGGCAGAAAAAGCGAGTTAATCTCGCGCGCCTAACCGCCTCGCCGCTGCCGCTCTGGATTCTGGATGAACCGTTAAGCGCGCTTGACCAGCATTATATCCAGCTATTTAAATCAAAGCTGGAACAGCATCTTCTGGGCGGGGGTATGGCACTTTTTGCGACCCATCAGGATCTGGAACTTGCGGGTGCGACCGTTCTAGATCTTGATAAAGAGACGGCGGCATGAACGCCTTTTTAGACCTGATCCGTCGCGATCTTGTTCTCGCTGTGCGGCAGGGCAGTGCCGTCGTGCTCAGTCTTTGCTTTTTCACCATCGTCATTGTCCTGTTCCCTTTGGGGGTCGGTCCTGAACTGGCTATTCTCGGCCGGATTGCGCCGGGCGTCCTCTGGGTCGCCGCTCTGCTTGCCTGTCTGTTGACGCTGGACCGGATGTTTCAGGCCGATTTCGAAGATGGCTCCCTTGATTTGCTGGCAATCGGACCGTTGCCGCTGGAAATGCTCGTGCTTGGAAAAGTGATCGCCCATTGGCTGACGTCGATCCTTCCCTTGATCATTATTACACCGATACTGGCATTGTCCCTGAATATGACGGGGAGCGGTGTCGTGACGATGTGTCTCGCGTTATTGATCGGGACACCGGTTCTGAGTCTCATTGGCGCTATTGGGGCGGCCTTGACCATTGGCATGCGCCGCGGCGGAGTTTTATTGTCCCTTTTGGTTCTGCCCCTATATATACCGGTATTGATTTTTGGCGTGGCCGCTGTGGAAGCAGCGGTGGCGCAGTTGCCCGTGGCACCCCATTTGCTGTTACTGGCGGGGATGTCCCTGGGGGCATTGGTGATAGGACCTCTGGCGGCCGCAGCGGCACTTCGGC
>NZ_JBDNHC010000001.1:0-24558 GCF_041689005.1 Sneathiella sp. | reverse complement strand
GCGCAGAATAAGTTTACCCCGGAAGTCAAGCGAGCGGAGTGTCACACTGGCTGACCCCGATGCCGGCGCAGCATATTCGAAACCGAAAAGCGGACTTTCCATACTTACGTCATCACTCATTGAGACGCTCCCCCTTTGGATCGATGAATACCGGATCGACGACCTCAACCACCACGTCGCCTCCCTCCAACGGCGATGCTGCGGTCAGATGCTCCCCCATCCGGGCTCTGCCCCCGGCAACCAGCGCCAGCGCCACCCCATGACCCAGGCACGGACTGAAGACCTGCGAGGTGACGTGCCCGATAGGTGGAGCGCCGCCCTCATGCACACCTTTTTCCACGATGGTCGCACCACGGGGCACCTTGATACCCGGCGCGACGGGCACCAGACCGACCAACTGCCGCCGGCCCGGCTCTTTCAACGCCGGTAAATTCAATGCGGCGGAACCGATATAGGACTTCTTCTTGCTCGCCATGCGGCCAAGGCCCAAGTCATCCGGCGTCACGCGCCCATCCGCTTCGCGCCCAACCACGAAATAGCCTTTCTCAACCCGCATCACTCCCATGGATTCGACGCCATAGACTTTCAAACCCAGATCCGCGCCATGCGCCAATAGGCGCTTCCAGAGGGCCGTGCCGCAATCACTCGGCACGTTGATTTCATAAGACAATTCCCCCGAAAAACTTATGCGGAACAGCCGTGCGGGCAGCCCGGCAACCACCCCTTCGGCACAACCCATAAACGGCAGCGCGGTCGGAGACAGATCGATACCTTCGGTTACACCTTTCAGAACGCGCCGCGCATCCGGGCCGGCCAAGGCGCACGAAAACCAGCTTTCTGTCACGTTAGTGACAAACACGTCCAGATTCCGGCATTCCGTCGCCAGCATCCGGGTTAAGTGTTCGACCACCTGCTGGATCTGTCCGGTGGTGGTGCTCATGATGAAGTGCGTTTCGCCGATCCGCATGGTAACGCCATCGTCGAAGATCATGCCATCGTCTCGGAGCATGACCCCATAGCGTCCCTTGCCCACTGGCAAAGTACGGAAGCCGTTCATATAAACGCGTTCTAACAACTCGATCGCATCCGGTCCCTGAACATCGATCTTGCCGAGCGTCGAGACATCGACGATGCCCGCGCACGCACGCACCGACAGTACCTCGCGGTTGACGGCTTCAAGGTCGGACTCTCCCGCCTGCGGATAGAATTGCGGTCGCTTCCAAAGGCCCGCGTTCACCCAATGGGCATTCGCTTCCGCATGTAAACGATGCGCGGCGTTGCGACGGGTCGGATGGTTCTGCTCTCCTTTGTCGCCGCCAATCACCGAGGCAAAGGTAATCGGCGTATAGGGTGGCCGGTACGTGGTCGTACCCAGATCACCGACCTCCACACCGCGAATATCCGCGAGAACGGCAAGTCCGTTGAGATTCCCCAGTTTGCCTTGATCCGTCCCCATGCCAAGGGTCGTGTAACGCTTCAGGTGTTCAACGGCGCCATAATTTTCTCGCGTTGCCAAATGAATGTCGGCGACAGTCACGTCGTTTTGAAGATCGACGAAGACGCGGTTTTGGTTTAGGCCTTGCGGCAAACCGACAGGCGGACGAGGTTGAAATTCGTGGCCCCCTGTAATATCCGGCATCACGACATCAGCTGGCGTCAGACCGCAGGCGGCGATAGCGTTGTGCCCTGCCGTGAGACCGTCGCGTATCGCATCGGCAAGCCCAAAGACACCGTGGCAGGCGCCTGCACTATGCACATGTAGCGGCGCCTCCCCCGGCACGAACGCACCGAGATCAGCGTCATACCCCAACGATGCCCGGGTATGTGCAAAAAGATGCACATTCGGACTCCAGCCTCCCGCCAATGCCACCAGGTCGCAATCAATGTCCATGTCCACGTCGCCAGAGCGTAGGCGAACACGCACACCGTTGACATGGCGGCGACCAGTAGCTGCGACGACGTCGGCACCCGTGACACATCGAATATCCTGGGCCTTGAGAGCGGCGGCTACATCCGCCGAGATAGCGTTCCGGCTGTCAACCACTGCGGCAATGTCGATACCGTGTTTCTTCAATCTCAGGGCGGTCAGGCTCCCTCCGTCGTGACTGGTGGCGACAACCGCGCGGCGGCCAGCCAGAACGTTGAAGCGGTCGGCATATGCTTCGATCGCACTGGCAAGCATCACCCCCGGTCGATCGTTATTCTCGAATAGTACGGGCCGCTCGATCGAGCCGATGGCAAGAACGATTTCCCGAGGGCGCAGTTTCCAAAGCCTCTGACGGGGCTGCGCCTCTGCCGTGTTCAAAGCGGGCAAGCGTTCCGCCAGCGTGACCATGTTATGGTCGTATAGGCCCACGACCGTTGTTGCACGCAAGACGCGCACGTTCGGCATCGACGTCAGTTCCGCCACCACCTTGCCAACCCAGTCCCAGGGTTTCATACCATCAATCGTGCCTGTCTCAGGCAACAGGCCTAGACCGAGATGGCTTTGCTCCTCGGCTATGATCACCCGCGCTCCAGCGCGGCCCGCCGACAACGCAGCCACCAACCCGGCGGCGCCACCACCGGCAACAAGCACATCGCAATGCGCAAATGTCCGCTCGTAGCGGCCCGTGGGTGGTTCCGCCGGCACCTTGCCGAGGCCAGCTATGTGGCGGATCACCCATTCGTAAAACGGCCATGCCCGACTCGGCGCCATAAATGTTTTGTAGTAAAACCCTGACGGCAGGAATGCGGACGCCGAGTTTAGCACTCCAAATACGTCTACCTCCAACGACGGCCAACGATTTTGACTCTGAACAGCCATGCCGTCCTGCAACAACGCCTGCGTCGCGCGCGTGTTCGGCTCTTCCAGACCATCGATACGAACGGTCATCAAGGCCGACGGCTCTTCGCTAGCGGCGCTGACGATGCCTCGTGGGCGATGATATTTGAAACTACGGGCGACCAGATCGATGCCATTCGCAAGCAGCGCCGAGGCAACAGTATCACCCTGAAAACCCGTCATTTGCTTGCCGTCGAACGTGAAGTCGAGGGTTGTATGCGGATCGATCAGCGCACCAACGTCCTCTTTGGTAGGACGCCTCATCAACGGGTCTCCCCCACCGGGCCAGTACGTGTGATCACATGATTCAAAGTATTACGTTCAACCTCAATCCAAATGCCGCAACCGTGTCGATGCACCCACAATTCACGATGCGGGCCGATGGGGTTTTCACGCCGATAGAGATAGTCGGTCATCGCCGTATCACCTGCGTCATCGGGCGGACACGTCAATCCGGCCGCACCGCCGTAGACAAATTCCACATCGGCACGCGGACCACAGAATGGGCATTTGATGACCATCATCGCTTCGATCTTTCAAAATGTGAGGGCATTTTTGTCGACTCCCATTAATGCAAGCCAGGCCGGTTACCTTGACCACGTTCATTCAACAAATGGCCCGTTCGAAATCGCTCAAGCGAGAAAGCGCGGTTCAGGTCATGCGGCGCGTCGTTTGCTATTGTATGTGCAAGGCACCACGCCGCGGCCGGCGTCGCCTTGAAACCGCCGTAGCACCATCCACCATCCAGATAGAGGCCATCGATCGGCAGTTTTGCGATAATCGGGCTGCCGTCCATGGTCATGTCGACCGCCCCAGACCACTTACGCATCAGACGCAAAGAGCGGATGCGAGGAAAGAGTTCCGCCGCCGCCGCTGTGATATCTTCTATACGTGAGTACATGCCGCGCCGGGAATATGAGTTGTACCCGTCCAGCCCACCACCGATGACCAGTTCCCCCTTGTCGGTCTGGCTAACATAGACATGGTGGGTGCCCGACGAGACAACACTGTTCAGAAACGGCTTTACTGGCTCGGAGACCATGGCCTGCAACAGATGCGTTTCGATAGGTAGCGTCACGCCAGCCATTGCTGCCAGCTGGCTGGTATGCCCCGCGACGGCGATGCCAACTTTCTCAGCGGAGATATCGCCCTGTGTGGTTTCAACGCCCGTGATCGCACCGGCCTGTGTGCGTATTCCTGTCACCTCGCAGTTCTGGATGATGTCTACCCCCAACGCATCCGCAGCGCGAGCATACCCCCATGCAACGGCATCATGACGTGCAGTGCCGCCGCGGCGCTGAATTACCGCTCCAAGGACCGGAAAGCGGTGATCCTCAGACATGTCGAGCGCCGGGATCATCCGTCGCACGGCATCGCGGTTCAGCAGTTCTCCATCGACGCCATTTTGCCGGTTTGAATTATAGCGCCGAACGAACGACTCGATTTCGGCCTGTGAATGGCACAGATTCACGACACCACGTTGACTGAACATTAAGTTAAAGTTCAACTCTTCAGTCAGGCCTTCCCACAGACGTAGCGAGTGCTCGTAGAAATTCGAATTCGGTGTCAGGAAATAGTTGGATCGAACGATCGTCGTATTGCGCGCAGTGTTACCGCCGCCGATCCAACCCCGTTCCAGGACAGCGATGTTTTTGATGCCGTGACGTTTGGCCAGATAATACGCCGCCCCCAGACCATGCCCACCACCACCGATGATAATTACATCGTATCCCGTTTTCGGCTTGGCCGGACGCCATGCTGGAGGCCAGAGACTATGGCCGGCCAGAGCGTTACGGGCCAGCGAAAAAAATGAATATCGCATATCTTTTCTTACCTCGCGATCCCCGTTTAGAGAATCTGACTGAGAAAATCCTGTGTTCTAGGATCTTTAGCATTGCCGAACAGTTCGTCTGGCGACCCGCGTTCGACGATGACGCCGTGATCGGTGAAATAGACATGGTCCGCAACCTCTCTGGCGAAACCCATTTCGTGTGTCACCAGCACGCAGGTCATGCCCTCCTCTGCCAACTCGCGGATCGTGTTCAGCACGCCCTTCACGGTTTCCGGGTCGAGAGCGGCCGTCACCTCGTCAAACATCATAACGTCAGGGCGCATTGCCAGGCTGCGGGCGATGGCGATGCGTTGTTGCTGCCCCCCGGACAATTCGCCTGGATATGCGTCCGCCTTTTCCGACAAACGCACCTTGGCCAAAAGCTCGCGGGCGCGAACCTCGACTTCGTCACGGTTCTGCTTGAGGACATGGATTGGTGCCATCATCACATTCTGCAATGCAGTGCGATGCGGGAAAAGGTTATAGCTTTGAAACACCATGCCAACGTGACGACGAAGTGACAGTTCGTCCACATCCTCGTCGTTGACCTCAATACCACAAACGTTGATCGAGCCGCTGTTGATCGGCACCAGCGCGTTTATACAGCGTAGAAGCGTTGATTTTCCCGATCCTGACGGACCGATGATGCAGACGACCTCGCCCTCGTGAATATCCATCGACACACCCTTCAGCACCTCGAAAGTACCAAAGGATTTGTGCACGTCTTTAATGGAGACCTGTATTTCTGTGGAAATCACTTTCATGTTCAAAGCCTCATTTTATGTGTCGACAGCCCATTTGCGTTCAAGACGTACGGTCACGCGGGAAATCGGGTAGATATAGATGAAAAAGAGAAACAGAACGTATCCATACATCGGAAGCAGAAGCTCGTTCCGACCCTCGGCGGCTAGAATGTCCCGGGTTATGGTCAGTGCCTCAGATACGCCAACAATATTACCCAGAACGGTTGCCATGGTGACGATGGCATACAAATTCATCCACGGCGGCAGCATCCGTTTCATGCACTGCGGTATAATGATCATCCAAAGTGTCTGCACGCGTGAGAAAGCAAGTGAGCGCGCTGATTCCCATTGCGTTTCCGGGATCGATTGCACACCACCGCGGACAATTTCCGAGACGTTCGCCAACACCGGCAACGACAAACCGAACGTCGCCTTGATCCAATCCGGCAGGATGATCAGAACGCCGCCAATGTGGAACTCAAACGGTATGATGTACATCACGTAGAACAGCGTCACCAGCCACGGGCTATTACGCAGTAACTGCGTCAGCAACCAAGAGCTTGTACGAACCTGCGGGATCAGCGACACCTGACAGAGCCCTAACACGACACCGATCATGGTGCCGACACTCATGGCAACCACACTCATCAGCAGGTTCATCTTGAACCCTTCGAGCATCAGCGGTGTCCACTTGATGATGGTCGTCAGAATGTTTTCGGTCGTGTTGCCGTATTGTGCCGCAGCGCCGCTGGCCATCATAAGCAGCGTTGCGACGATGATGGCACCGTGCCACCAGGTCAGGTTGACATAAGGAATGCCGGTGAACCGGCAAAACAACCGTCCGCCCCTGCCGATCGGATGCAGAACGGGATGCCCGCCCCATGCATTTTCATTTTTTGTGACGTGCATCGGCGGCCCCTACCAGTTGTAACCCGGAATACGCATGCGTTTGACGATACGACTCATCATCCAAACAAACACACTAACGATCGTAAGGTACGTGACCAGCACGACATTCATCATTTCCGGCACGTTGGATTCGACGGCCCAAATCTGATTTGCGACATAAAGCACCTCGGTAACACCGATGGCGTAGGCGATCGATGTCGACTTCAACAGGTTGACCAGGTTGTTAGTCAGTGACGGCATGCAGATGCGCATCGCCAACGGAAACAAAATGTAGATGTAGGACTTCAAGCGGCTATAACCGAGGGATTTAGACGCCTCGACGGTGGTCTTTGGCACAGCCTCAATCCCGGAGCGGAAAATTTCGACGTTGAAGGCACCTGCGAACAACGTCAGGGCGATGATAGCCCACTGATAGTTCCCCATCATCGGTTGCATCAGACCCATGTCGTTAGTGTATTTCGGCATGATCGAACCGAGGCCGAAATAAAAGAAATACATCTGCGCCAATGGTGGCGTATTACGAAAAAATTGAATATAGGCATAGATAGCCCAGCGAACGGGTGCGAAACGAGAGCCTTGCAACCAGGCTCCGACAACGCCAACCACAACGGAAAGCACAACACAGATTACGCACAGTTCCAACGTCGTCGCCAAACCTTTGAGATACCTGTCGAATTCCCACGGATCGTAAAAAATAATGAAATTGATGCCGTATTCATCGTACAGCCACAGAAAGAAATGTTGAATTTTTTCCATTTAGGGTTCCACAACAAAGGTCAAGAGCAGAAACTCTGCCCCACCTAGGGGAACCGCCACGGTCGAGTTGACCGTGGCGGATGTCCAGATAGATACGTCGGCTATTAGCCCTTGTACTTCTCATGCATACGAATGGCGAATGGCGTCGCCTTTATTTCCCATTTCTTTTCAAGGTCGAGGATGAAACCCGAGCCGTGCCAATCCTTGATGGCTTCTTCCATTAAAGCCTTAAAGTCAGGGTTGCCTTGCTGAATGGCCGCGCCCCATGACGCATCCATGATTGTGTCAACCTTGACTTCATAGTCCTTACTCCAACGTTCCTGTGACAGACGTGAAGCGGCCAGCGAGTCATCGGTCAGCAGGCCTAGGCAACGACCGTCCATTAACGCCTGCCCGGTCTCGGCTATTCCAGCAAAGGTCAGCAGCTCGACATCATATTTCTGCTGCATGTCCTTATTCCAGAAGGCCCCCTGACTGGAGCACATCCGCTGACCCTTAATGTCGTCCCACGTTTTGATATCGACCGACTTGCGGGCCAAAATGTTAACACCCGAAGAATAATAGTTCGGCTCAATGATTTCGATAGTACGCCGACGCTCCGGCTTGTCCGTCATGGTGGCGATCAGCAGATCGCACTTACCGCCAGCCAGAAATTGAATTCGATTTGCTGCGATGACTGGCACCGGCTCAACTTTCAGTTCGACCCCGAGCTTCTTCTCCAAACGCTTTTGCACGTCAGCGATTAAATCGTGTTCCAGGCCGATCGGCGTGCCGTCGGTGCTGCGGAACCCAAATGGCGGATAGTCGACCTTACTGCAAACCGAGATTACCCCACGTTCCTTGAATTTATCAAAAGCGGCGTCGGCCTTCGCTATATGCGAACTTACCAATACACACAGCCCTGTCAGAGCTATAACTGATCCTTTGGTTACGGTCTTGATCATCGTAGCTGTACCTCCTGTTAAGAATTTTTAGTAGTTATCAAAGTTGATTGACTCCGGCGGGCTGACATTTCGGACGCGACTAAGTCGTGAGCTTTGATTTGCAGTCGCCACCTGTATTTTACGTTTCAAGATAGGACTTTCCGTTCGCAAAAGGCTAGAGTCGTTTAACGATTAGGACCAATTAAAATTTCCGACGAACCCATTAGCTTTACCAAAGGTTCCAAAGAAATCCTCAGAGTCGAGCCTGACACGGTGCTGTCAGACGAATGCGACGTCGTCTCTGTATGGCGTAAAATGGCATAACGGTGCCCCTACTATGCCGCACAAAGTTGCTGCCACTCGGTCAGTGCGGCATTTCTCTGAAGCTTGAATGTTTCTCTGTTGTTTAGGTGGCGCTCATGGTTGAAGTGGTTGTGGACGGATGCATGGATTGAGACAAATTTCTGCAAACTTCGCAGGCGCCTGAATTGCAGCATCGCCTGCTCTCTTCGTCGAAATGGCAAGTGTGAGTTTTCACAGCGATTGTTCTTCCATCGGCCAACCTTTTGTGCTGTTTCATTGCCAATTATCTTCATCGCAGCGCGGTAAGATCGTAATCTGTCCGTTACTATTTCGTGTGGCTTTCCATATCGCTTCATGATTTTCTTGAGGAATTTCAATGCAGCATTACGATCTCGCCGCTTGGAAACAAAGGCTTCCAGCACTTCGCCCTCATGGTCAACCGCCCGCCACAGATAATGCGTTTCTCCATTGATCTTTACAAATACTTCGTCCAGGTGCCATCGCCAGTTGGAATGATTCTGGAAGGGATAATTACGTTTTTTACGTATTTCACTTGCGAACAACGGACCATACCAGTTCCACCAATAACGCACAGTCTCGTGGCAAATGTCGATGCCGCGTTCGTGAAGCAAATCCTCAACATTGCGAAGCGAAAGGGGAAACCTGACGTACATCATCACCGCTAGGCGGATGATCTCGGGTGAAGTTTTGAAATAGCGAAACGGTTGTTTTCATGCTCGGAGGCTAGTCGACGAGCAAATGCTCATCTGGCAGTTTTCTTCTGCCCCCCCGGAAGCACAAACAGGATCGAAAACAAACCACCTCAATGCCTCGGTATATCTTCGGTTCCCGTTCCGCTTAGCACACGTTTGGTATACTTGCGCAGTTCGAGGCGCGCAATCTGGTTTCGATGCACCTCGTCCGGACCATCGGCCAACCGCAGCAAGCGCGCCGTCGCGTAAGCTATCGGCAGACCGAAATCATTCGATGTTCCGCCACCACCATGCGCCTGGATCGCCCAATCGATTACCTTACACGCCATGTTGGGCACCGCGACCTTGATCATCGCGATTTCGGCTTTAGCGGCTTTGTTGCCAACAGTATCCATCATGTGGGCCGCCTTCAGGGTGAGCAACCGTGACTGCTCGATCGCAATGCGGGAGTCTGCAATACGCTCCTGGGTAACCGTTTGTTCGGCTATCTTCTTGCCAAAGGCCACCCGCTCCGACGTCCGCACACACATCTTCTCGAGCGAACGTTCCGCGAGGCCGATCAACCGCATGCAGTGGTGAATACGGCCAGGTCCAAGCCGCCCTTGCGCGATCTCAAATCCGCGCCCCTCACCAAGAAGCATGTTTTCGACAGGAACGCGGACGTCTTCAAAAGTCACCTCCGACGCACGATCTGGCACGCCATAGTAGCCAAACACCGGCAGCGGCCGCTTCACCGTCACGCCCTGTGTATCCATCGGCACAAGAATCATCGATTGCTGCTCATAGCGGTTTTCATTGTCGGGTGATGACTTGCCCATGAAGATCACAATCTTGCAGCGGGGATCGGTCGCATTGGTCGTATACCATTTATGGCCATTGATGACGTAGTGATCACCATCGCGCACGATCGAGCTTTCGATGTTCGTGGCGTCAGACGATGCCACCGCTGGTTCCGTCATGGCAAAGCAGGATCGTATTTCGCCGGCGAGTAACGGTTTGAGCCAGCGCTCTTTGTGCGCTTCAGTTCCATAACGGACCAGCACCTCCATATTGCCCGTATCGGGAGCCGAGCAATTGAACACTTCGGGAGCAAGGTGCGACCGACCCATTATTTCGCACAGCGGGGCATACTCGAGATTGGACAAACCGTAGCCGTGTTCGCTATCGGGCAGAAAAAGGTTCCAAAGCCCCTGCTCACGAGCAATCGGCTTTAGCTCTTCCACGACGGGATAGACCTTCCAGGCGCCGAGCTGTTCGGCCTCCTGATAATATCGTAGTTCGTTCGGATAGATGTAGCGATCCATGAATTCGAGCAATTTCTTTTCGAGTTCTAGCACTCGCGACGACTTATTCAGCATTTGACTACCTTCCATTTTTCACCGGTGATTGCCCCGGTAAACTACGTTGTTGGCGACTGCCAGATTGGATGCTGTCTATACTATCCATTCCTAAAAATAGAAAGTGGTAAAACGAAATCGTCTGATGATTTTAATTGACGAGCGCGTCTCAGGCTCCTAAGAGCTATGAAAGAATTGCTTATAGGAATGGTTGGAAGGGGGATCGCAGTGACCAGCGTCAGTGCTTATGGCAACGCACAGGAGTGGATGCCAAACAAAATCCGCCTTGACCGTTGGCTAGCCGAAAATATCGACGGCTATGGTGGCCAGTCTCGGCTTGATCGGATATCTGGCGGGCAATCCAATCCGACATTCTTGCTGCATTCACCCTCAATGAATCTCGTTCTACGTAGCAGACCGGTAGGCCCTACCTTGCCAAAGGCTCACGCAGTGGATCGCGAATATCGCGTCCTCAAGGCCCTGCAGACCAGCAAAGTACAGGTTCCGAAGGTGTGGGCGTTGTGCCAAGACGAAAGCGTTATTGGAACGATGTTTTATGTTATGGATTTCGTCCCTGGGCGCGTACTGTGGGATCCTCGCCTTACCGGTCTGGAACGAGACCAACGCGCAGCGATATTCGACTCTATGAATGCAATGATCGCAAATATCCATTCGATCGATATAGACGCAGTCGGCCTTGCTGATTACGGTCGACATAGCGCTTATGTGGAACGCCAAGTCTCCCGTTGGACCAAACAATACCGAGCTTCCGAGATCGACCCTAATCCCGCCATGAACTGGCTGATCGACTGGTTGCCACACAACATGCCGAAAGACAATCCGACACGCCTCGTGCATGGAGATTATCGGCTAGATAACGTGCTCATAGACCCGACGGAGCCACGTGTGGTTGCTGTTCTCGACTGGGAACTATCCACACTCGGAGACCCAATTGCCGACTTTGCCTATCACATGATGAGTTGGCGTTTAGCCCCAGAGCTTTTTCGGGGGCTCGCGGGGATTGATTTCAAAGAAGCGGGAATACCGGACGAACAGGCCTATCTCGCGCGCTATCTCGAACGAACGGGTTTCGAGTATCCCAAGAACTGGGAATTCTATCTCGTACTCTCCATGTTCCGCATCGCGTCGATCATGCAGGGCATCGCGAAGCGGTCGCTTGAGGGCACTGCATCAAACGCAGATGCCGACGAGGTGGGCGCGAAGGCAAAGCCAATTGCCGAAATTGCAGTCGAATTGGCAACAAAGATTGGGAGCCGCTGAGATGATAGACAAAGCAAAGATCGGGGTCGTCGGGTCGGGGCTCATGGGCGCAGAGATTGCCTTTGTACATGCAGTAAACGGACACGACGTCCTGCTTGCCGATACGGCAAAAGACGTTCTCGCCCATGCTGTCGAACGCATAAGCCGGCTATACGAAAAGGGCGTTTCCCGTGGATTCTACGAGGAGTCGAAGCTATCAGAGACCATGTCCCGAATACGCACGACCGGAGATCTGCAAAATTTCTCCGACCGCGATGTCGTCATCGAAGCCGTATTCGAGCGTGAAGACGTCAAGGCTGAGGTCCTCAGGTCGCTCGATGTGATCTGCCGTGAAGGGTGTCTGATTGCAACCAACACATCGACAATCCCAATTACCGTGCTTGCCTCCTATATCTCGGAAGCGCGTCGCAGCCGTTTTGTTGGAACACACTATTTTTCGCCGGTTTCGCGCATGAAACTCGTGGAAGTAATCCCGGGCGCAGAAACCTCCGCGGCAACAGTTGCGGAAGCGCTGGAACTTTGCCTGTCGATCGAAAAACAACCGATCCGCGTAAAAGACGTCACCGGCTTTGCTGTCAATCGGCTACTGCATGTACTGATGATCGAAGCTGTGCGGCTCGTTGAAGAAGAAGTTGCAACGCTGGAGGATATCGACCTTGCATGCCGTCTCGGTCTGGGCCATCCGATGGGCCCCTTCGAACTGATGGACGCGACCACATCTAGCCTTTGCCTTCAGGCACAAAATATTATGTTCGATGCATACGGTGAACGATTCCGACCGAGGCCGCTTCTCAAACAGCGCGTTCAGGCAGGCTATGTCGGTGGGCGCGGACGCAGAGGCTGGCGCAAATGAACAAGGCAACCAAAATGACAAGCCGCCCTTCGCAAGCGCGATTGAGTTCACCCGACCAGATCGTGCGGAATATTATCCAGGGGCTATATGAAGGTCAGTTTGTTGCCGGGCAGCGTCTTATCGAACCCGATCTCATGTCACGCTATGCTGTAAGCCGTGGCACCGTCCGTGAAGCGATCAAGCGACTGGCGGCCGAAGGCGTGGCAACGCAGACAACATATCGTGGCGCGCATATACGCCACCTTTCTCGTTCAGAGGCGCGCGATGTCCTGCAACTTCTGGAAATCACCATCGGGCTGGCTGCGCGCCTTGCCGCATCGAACATGGACCTGCTCGGAGCGCGAGAACAGTTCACAGCGGCGCATAAAAATCTGATGACTTTCGTCGACTCGCCGGACTCTTTTGAATTTGTAAGAGTGCGCAACCAATTCTATCGCGCCATGACCATTGCCGGAGGCAACCGTGAGCTTGAGCGGCTTATGCCGGGATTCCAGGTACACCTTATCCGGACGCATCTGAAGCAGCCGCAAAACGAGCGTTTTGCCGACTACCGCGTCATGGCGGAAGCCATATTGGCCGGTAACAAAAAAACAGCAGAAGCGGCGGCGCAAAAGCATATCAGGCGCGTCAGCGAGGCATTGAACAACATCCCGGATTCGACGTTCGCGCCAGATGCAACAAATCAGCAACGACAATTCGAAGATGAGGATCTCAACCATGCGTGAAGCCGTAATCGTATCAACTGCAAGAACGCCACTAAGCACGGCCTATCACGGGTTGTTCAATAATACCCAGCCGCAAACGCTATCCGCTCATGTGCTCACTCCCGTGGCCAACCGCGCGAAAATCGATCCCAAGGAGATCGAAGACGTGGCGCGCTACAGCGTAGTGACCAAGTATGACAATGGTGGCATGAGGGCTGCAGGTCTTTTCGAGATCTTTGAATGAGCGGTCTGTTCGATGACTCAACGGGCGCTCGTGCCATTATCTCGGGGTCATTCTGGGGTATCGGCCGCGCAATCGCCATACATATGGCGGAAATCGGCATGCGCGTGGTCATCTCACCGCAAAAGACTGACGCTTGCGAAGCGGTTACCGCTGAAATCACCGCGGCGAATGGCGATGACCGGACTCTGACGAAATCGTGTGGTAGCGCAATCTTCTTGTCATCGCAAGCCGGATTATTCGAAACTGGTCAGACAATCGTGGTTGATGGTGGTATCACGATATTAAGGATCGAAAACCCATGAACATTGAAGGTAAGATCGTTGTCGTTACCGGTGGCGCAAGTGGCATTGGCAAGGCGCTGTGCAAGACATTTGCCTCAGCAGGAGCGCTGCAGGTCGTTATCTCGGACATCGATGACGAGGGAGCGCGCGCTGTCGCGGACGCTATCGGCGCCGCAGCCATTCCTTGCGATATTTCAGATGCCGGACAAATCAAGAACCTCATCGAAACGGTTGAACGCGACATTGGCCCGATCGATCTTTTTTGCTCCAATGCGGGTATCGCAGCCGGGTTTGATTCCAGCTTTATCAATGCCGCTTCGGCTTCCGATGAGCTCTGGTACCGCGCATGGGCAATCAATGTCATGGCGCATGTCCGTGCTGCGCGGATTCTTGTGCCGCTAATGAAAGCGCGCGGCGGTGGTGCGTTCCTGCAAACAGTTTCAGCCGCCGGTCTTTTGAACCAGATCGGAAGTGCGGCCTATGGCACGACCAAGCATGCGGCCATCGGGTTTGCAGAAAACCTTGCCATCACGCATCGGGACGATGGCATCAAGGTTTTTGCGCTGTGCCCGCAGGGTGTCGACACGCCTATGCTCCACGGCTTGCCCGAAGGACCGCAATCCATGGATGGGGTCATGTCGGCCCAAGACGTGGCTGAGTTCACCATCAAAGCGCTCGAAACAGACCAGTTTCTAATCCTGCCGCACGAAGACGTGGCCAAATACATGCGGGGCAAAGTCGCTGACTATGACCGCTGGCTGGGCGGAATGGCCAAGCTGCAACGAAGCCTGAACACCTAGTCCCCTTGTCAAGGATTATGACGACACAGCTCGGCGTAAGATCAGGCGTCCTTCGGATCGGTTGGATTTGCTCCGCCTACAGTGCCATAGCCCTTGAAAGGATTTGGCCTTCCCGCCAGATCACTCCTTGTATCCGCATAAATTCATTCCGATCATTCCCGCCACATTGGTGAATCCTGAGCCTAATGAATGGCGGCATACATGATCTTTTCTTCCGTCGCCTCGGAGCGCGGCATATCTTCGACGATACGCCCGCCACGCGCGACCAGCATGCGGTCCGAAACAGCCAGTATTTCGGGCAAATAAGACGAGATAACAATCACCGCCTTGCCCTGGGCCGCCAGTTCGCGGATGGCTGCATGGATTTGGGGGATCGCACCCACATCCACACCGCGCGTGGGCTCGTCGAAGATCACGACTTGCGGTTCCTGTGCCAGTGACTTCGCCACAACCACCTTCTGCTGGTTGCCTCCCGAGAACTCAATGATCTTCAGCGTTCGCTTCAGTGCCGAGATAGACAGCGCCTTGACCCAACGGTCAGCAACCGCTTTGCGTTCCTCCATAGAGTAGAACCACCGCTTGCCTTTCGGTGAAGCCAGATAACCGAGATAAATGTTGTCGTCGGCCGTCATTGTCTCGAAAAACCCATCGAGTTTGCGGTCTTCGGTGATGTAAACAATACCGTCCCTGACTGCTTGCCGCGGCACGCGGTAGCGGATTGGCTTCCCGTTAAGCGTGATGAGACCGCCACGAAGGAAGTTGCGCTTGCGCGCACCACATATAATTTGTGCGACCTCGGTTCGTCCGGCACCAACCAAGCCCGCCATGCCAACAACCTCACCGGCATAGGCCGAGAAGGACATATTCTTGACCACGCCGCCCATCGTCACATTTTCAATCGACAACACTTTACGCCGTTCCACCGTAGCGGAAGGTCGAGGTCCGCGTGCGGATACTTCCGCTTTCACCGAACTCATAGCCGAAACCTCACGCCCAACCATCATGTGCACGACCTTCGCACGATCCAATTCGCTTGCAGGCTGAGTGGCAACCAGTTTGCCGTCGCGAAGAACCGTTATGCGGTCGGCAATGGCCAGCGCCTCCTCAAGCGCATGACTGATGAATATGATGGCGACGCCTTCAGAACGCAGCCGTCTGAGCAGATGGAACAGGTGCTGGATTTCTTCTGGAGTCAAACTCGCCGTCGGTTCATCGAAAATAATAATCTTGGCGTTGTGGCGCACCGCGCGGGCAATCTCCACCATCTGCCGCTTGGCCGTGCCGAGCGTTTCGACAAGCACCAGTGGATCGACGTTGAAGTTCAACGCCTGCTGTGATTGCTGTGCGGCAATATTGATCTTGCGATAAACAGTGACAAGTTTCTCCATCCCCAATTCGAGGTTCTGGGCAACGGTCATCGATGGCACAAGACTGGTTTCCTGGTAAACCATTGCGATGCCGGCTTTCAGCGCGTCTCCAGGCGATGCAAAAGAAACATTTTGACCATCTAGAATATAGTCTCCCGACGAAAGCTGCACCGCGCCGGCAATCGCCTTACAGAGCGTCGATTTACCTGCGCCGTTCTCGCCGAGCAACGCATGAATTTCGCCCGGCTTGACGTCGAAGTCGACCTGATCGATGGCGTGGACGCCTCCATAGACCTTGCTTCCGGCCATAATCTGGAGAATCGGTTCCGCTCCCATTTTCGTCATGACGCCTTACCTCTTTCGAGTTCAATTTTTACCAGCTTACCATTGCCCCTGGAAGCGACAATCAGTTGCCCGCCAGTATCAGCGATATCCATGATGCCGTGCGTTGTCCCGGAAACACGACTATGCAGGCTCTCTACCGCGGTGCCTGCGGCATCAATGCGCGCAACGAGGCCATAGGAACGCGGTGGCGCCCAGGGTTTTTGAATCCCAAGTTTCTTGATGCGCCCGATCTGTGTCGGTTCGCGATAGTCAAAATGGTCGCCAAGCGAGGGCCCGATCCAGAGATCCGGTGCCACAGATCGCATCATTCGATTGCGAAAAGCATCTTCACGCAGAACGAATTCAATCAATTGTGTGCGCATAGCAAAGAATGCGATCCAGAAACCACCGGAAGATGATGGTGTAATTCTACCGGGATAGGCTGCAAAATTCTTGACCAGAACAGTTTGGGCGCCGGTATCGACCACGATTGACAACAGCCTGTGCGTCCATGCCTCCGTCACCAGAAGTGTGAGCGCATCTGAGGCGGTTGCGATCCCTGCAGGCCAAGACAACCCGTCACAGACAACTCGCGCGGACAAAAGATCGGCATTGCAAAGCACTAGCCTGCCCGATCCGATACGTTTCTCCATAAGGTCTTGAAGCCAGCCCTCAACCGCATAATGCCGCGATCCATCTGTAATCGCAACTGAACCATCGGGCAGAACCGCGATCGCCGTCACGCATTCAAGCGGCGTGTCACCCACTATTTCAAGGCGACCAGTGATCTGCCCTTCCCCGTTCAGCGCAACAATACCACGTCCCGAGACGGCAGCGAACACGCGACCATCCGGATGGGTCGCAAGACTGCCGACAAGAGCGTCCAACTCGGCGAAGGTTGAGCTTTTCAAAAAGTCCCCATTTGGCCAGCAAACGATCTGGTTTCCGGATGACGCGTAGACCGAGCCATTCTCCCCGATGCACACCCCATTCACGCCGGGCAGATCAGCTATTATCTCAGCATCGTCCAGGCGACGATTTGGCGAGAACCCACCATCGAGCGAAGAAATCGCGTGGACGTCTCTGTTCGGGAAGAAAACCCGGTCGAGAATGTCACGAATCAACGACATGATCGACCTCCATCGTTTTGACGTCTGAAGCCACTTGCAAATCCTTGGCGTAATAGGAGTCCCAACTAGTCCAATTTTGATCTGCGTCAGGAAGCTTCAGGCGGCCAATACGATTGTTCTCCAACCCGCCGATATAGAGATAACCCTTGTGTTCACGCATGGAGGTGATTGTTGCATGGTTCTCCGCACCCGGGTCCCAGAGGGATTCCAGCACGTTGCCATTGTCGTCAAACTTGATGACGCAGCCGTAGTTGATCCCCGGGCATAGCCACTCGTCAGGCGGGATCTGCTTAACCATGCGGACGCGGAACGCGGGATCTTCCATGGCAAGGTCAAAGGCCGGTGAGCGGATACCCACGAATGCCAGCCAGTATGTGCCGTCAGACGCGCGATTGATGTTATCGGGATAGCCTGGCAGGTTGTCGACCATGATCTCGAGCGTGCCCTTTTGCTCGCCTTCAATCCAATAGCGGTAGATGCGGCAAAGCCAGGTGCTGACCCAGTAGACACAACGTCCGTCATGCGAAACGCAGACGCCATTCGGGAAGGCCAGGCCACTAAGAACGGTCGTGGTTTTGTTGGTTTTAGGATCGTAACAAAGCAGGCGGCCATTGCCGCGTCCCTCAAAACCGTCAAGCGCCCAATCTGTCAATTCATAACGCGTTGAGGCATCACTGAAATAGATCAGACCACTGGGGGCGATATCAAGATCGTCAGCGAGCAGGATACGAGAATCGTCCTTAAACCGATACCAGGTGCGGGCGGTTTCGTCAGTGACCTTGAAGATGGAGCGGTCAGGTCTAACGCCGTAAACACCCATGCCAGCAACACAGGCAAGGATATTCTCATCCTTGTCCATGGCCAGGCCGAGCGGCCGGCCACCAATCCGGGCGAACTCCTCACGGACTTCGTAATCGGGCGCCAGAAAGCGGATGATCGAGCCGTTGCGATTAACAGTGTAGAGATTGTCATATCGGTCGAGGATGACATCCTCCGGCCCCTCGATCTTGCCGAGCCCAATAGGCTCAACCGCGAGCAACCGGTCATTTTCGGCAAAAACGCTGCCGCTTCCGCGCTCAATCGACGGCGGTTCCTTGAAGTTGACTAATGTCGGTGAGACATACATTTTTTGCAGGATGGTGCTCTTGTGCTTCACGAACTTGACGTTGAAACCGACTGCAAGAAGCAGAATGAAGCCGATCGCAGCCGTGGTGAGACTGCCATGCGTACCCAACTGCACCAGCCCATTAATCAGCAGAAAGATGATTGTCGCGCCGATCATGGCACGGGCGATTGTTCCGCGCCCGCCAGACAGGCTGATGCCTCCGACAACAGCGGCAGCAAGCGCATTGACCTCCCAGCCGACGCCCGTATCTGTACCGGCGCTGTTCTGGCGCGCAGCATAAAGGAATCCGGCAAATGAAGCGAGCACGCCGGACAGTAGATATGCCAGAAACAATGACCACTTGACGTTAATTCCGGCGTGGCGCGCAGCCTTGCGGCTGGAGCCGACTGCCATGATGTGCACACCCGAGCGAATACGCGTCAGATATATATGAGTGGCTAGGCCTATAACGATTAGGCACACCATATTGAAGGGGATACCCCCAGCGGTACCAATACCAATAAAGTCCCAAGCCGCGTTTTCCACATAACCGCTTGCTAGCTGGGCCGAATAGGCAATCGTTGCTTTGTTATAGGCGGCGCGGACAATGATTAAAACCACCATCGTCGTCAGAAACGGCCGCGTTTTTGCGTACGCTATAAGACCGCCGTTTACAGCGCCGATCAGCACACCCCAGGCCAGCGTACCAGCGAGCACCAACGGGAGAGACCACTCCTGAACGAGGAAGAGATAAAGGGCGAGAAAGTTCGCCATCGCAAAGACCGCGCCAACAGAAAGGTCGATACCACCCGAAAGGATGGAAATTGCCATAGCGATAGCCACGAAAGCCTGCTCGGGGAAACTACGCATTAACAATTGTATCTGGACCACTGACGCGTAATCCGGGATGGCAAGAAGGAACGCAGCAAACATTGCCAGCATGAGCGCGAAGGGAACAATTGGTTCCATCCAGCGCTTTTCAAGTAGTTCGCCAATCAGCATTTGAGGCGAGAGCCGGTACCAGATACGTCGCATGAAATCATCCTTGTCAGGTGGGTTCAGCATCGGCTGGCAGCGCCACCTGGCGGTGGCGCTGCTGCGTCATTTGTGAAAAACTACTTAGACACCGTGAAGCAGTAACGACGATCTTCCGGCCCACTGACCCAATAGTTGGTCGTGTAGAAGGCATAGTGGGTCGAACCAGCAGGGCGTGGGTCCTGCAGCAAAGCCAACGCCGCTGTGACAATCTGTTCGCCCTGCAGATTGGCGGTGTATGAAAGGTTCTTGGTATAGAGCCCCTGGTCAATCATGTCGCAGTCTGCAGGCTGGCCATCACTCCCAACAAAGATCTTCACCTTGCCTTGCAGGCCTGCATTCTTGACGGCTTGAGCCGCGCCCGCAGTTTGCGGACCCCAGACACTGATGATGCTGCACAAATCGGGGTGCTGCTGCAGCACATTCGTCATGACTTCCGATGCTTTGTTGGCGTCCCAATTGACCGGTTGCGAGGATACGATCTTGATCGATGGATCCTTCTCCAGCGTTTCAGTGGCCGCATTGGTCATATCGAGAGAGTAAGCTGCGGTAGCCTCGCCTTGCAGGATTGCCACCTTACCGGAACCCTTGCCGCCGCCACATACAGCCAAAGCCTCCTTGGCGAGCAGACGGCCCATCTTCGGCACGTCAACACCGACATAAGCATCAGTCGTCGTATTCGAAGACATATTGACCTGGATGACCTTGATGCCCTCGCTCATCGCCCGTTTAAGTTCACGCGCAAGCAGCGTCGTGGTTGGGTTCTGCACGATAAGAATATCAGGCTTCTCGTTGATCAGCGTGCTGACGGCCTGTAGCTGCACGTCCGATTTGAAGTTCGGATCACGCATCACGAATTCGATACCCTTATCTTCAAAATTTTCCTTCATCACGCGGGTCCACTCTGACTCCAAAACGCCAAGCCAGACAGGCACCCAGGCGATCTTTTTTCCCACGGTGGCTGCCGTGAAATCGTCATGAAGTTGCTGGCGTGGATCCGCTGCTTGCGACGGCAAAGCCATACTCATTGTCATCGCTGCAACGGCGGCTAAACATAGCCCCGCCCTAACAGCAAATGCTCTTCCGGAAAATATTGACATAGTTTTCTCCCTTTACGTTGAATGGTTGTTGAAGCCGCTGAAATACGGCCAGGTTTTTAATCACCCTGTTTTGCAGTCTCCTCATTTCGTGGATGAACGTAGCTATCCAAGACGATGGCAGTCAGAAGCACCGCACCCTTGATGATGTTTTGTGTCTGAAGATCCAGATTCACAATCGTCATGGCATTGAGCAGCACCCCGATCAGCAGTGTGCCAGCAATGACGCTGAGAACGTTCCCACGTCCGCCAACCAAACTGACCCCACCAAGCACAACGACGAGAATAACGTCAAAAATCAATGTTGATTCAACGATTTGAAGGTGCATAAGCGATGTCGAAGACACCATGACGATCCCGCCGATATAACCGGTTGCACCGCACAGACCGTATTCGATCATCGTGAGGGGACGAGTGGCCATGCCAGTCAGTCGTGCAGCCTCCGAATTGTCACCATGGGCATAAATAAAGTGGCCGATTACCGTGTATGACAAAAACAAATGTACG
Source organism: Sneathiella sp. (assembly GCF_041689005.1). Taxonomy (GTDB): domain Bacteria; phylum Pseudomonadota; class Alphaproteobacteria; order Sneathiellales; family Sneathiellaceae; genus Sneathiella. The sequence goes on along the minus strand of NZ_JBDNHC010000001.1, from coordinate 3,491 downwards.
AACACGGCGCAAACCACAAATACAATCACCGGAACCGGCAGACCAAAACCGATAACGCCGCCAATCGCCTGAAGCAGTTCATGTCCCGGCTGCAGAAATACCTGATAGTGCGGAACAACGAGAGCTCTCGTAACGCCCACCACAAGAAGGCTGGTTGCCAGAGTTGTAAAAAGCGGCGGGATTTCAATAACTGAAACCAGCCAGCCGTTAAGCACACCGATAAACACCGCAAGGAACAGGCCAACCACGAGCGCTACGGACACCGGCATACCGGTATTTATTAGCGTAACTGCAATTGCCGAGGAAACCGCAAGGATGGCGATTTGCGACAGATCAATGCCGCGTCCGATGACGACAACGGCCATACCAAGGGCGAGGATCCCCAGGATTGAAACGTTACGTGCGAGCGTAAACAGGTTTCCGACCGACAAGAAGCCGGCCAGAAAGACACTCAGCAATACGAAAATTCCCCCTGTCAGTACAAGGATGAGGACCGCCTGGTTCGGTGGACTATAACCCTTCCCGCCGTGTTTTTGCGTCAACTCCAAAGCCTCCCCCCCTTAAAGATGCCGTTAGCCAAACAAATCCACGACCGAACTTAACGACCAGCGTTTCTTGATATAACATATTTGTTGTAACTATTAGTATTGTTTATTGCAACATATTTGTTATAACATCAGACGTAAAGGAGAAAATACGATGCCGATTTTGTCAACTGAGGCAAGTGGAGAAAAAGGATCCGGCGCGTTTGGCGGTCCAATCTCGCGCGACAGTCTAAGCCAGCGCGCCTATATTGCTATTCGCGGATCGCTGATGCACAGCCGTCTCCGTCCGGGGCAAAAGCTGGTGGCGCGCCAAGTCGCCGATGAGCTCAATATCAGCGTGACGCCTGTTCGTGAATCGCTCTTGCGGCTAGTATCCGAGCACGCACTCAGTCTCGACGAACGCGGCACGGTCATTGTTCCCAAAGTGACGCTTGAACGCTGCATCGAGATAAGAGACATCCGGATGCTCAACGAAGGCGAAGGTGCGGCACGCGCGGCTATCAGAGCGTCTGAAGCAGACATTGCGGTGCTGGAGCAGATTCACGAAAACTATAGGGCCATCGAGCAGAAAAATGACTATCAAGCCGCACTAACTGAGAATGAGAATTTTCATTTCACGCTTTGTCGGTTGTCGGGCTCGGAAGCCTTGTTCGGCATCGTGGAAAATCTCTGGATCCAGTTTGGCCCTGTTCTCGCCTACCTCTATGACGGCGGGCAGCGCCCCTTCCATGGTGAGATACACGGACACATTCACGTTATCAATGCGCTCCGCAGCCACGACCCCGAACAGGCGCGGAATGCGATTCAACATGACATTCTTACAGGCGGACAGGTGATTGTCGACAGACTTTCGGCTGAGGAAAAAACATCAACGGAACTAACGTGAACAGACCGCAGGATCAGTATTGGAGCGCTGAGCAGCTCTGCGGAAGCCTGCGTGAAGAAGTGTATTTCGATGGGCGCCGCATACTGTGCTTTTCTCAACGTCCTGCGACATTAGCACAGATGTTCGCCGACGTAGTCGCGCAGTTTCCTGAACGTCCAGCCGTTATCGAAGGGCGGCGCCTTAGCTACCGCGAACTAGATGCGGAAGTTGCTAGAATTGCTGCCGGTCTAGCGCATTTCGGGTTCAGGCAAGGCGACCGCATTGCACTTTTACTTTTCAACCGCTGGGAATATCTGGCGATTGTGCTCGCCTGTGCACGTCTCGGGGTGATTGCCGTCCCGCTCAGCACCCGCCTGCAGCAACCCGAGTTGGAATTCCTTTTAAGTGACTGCGGGGCAAAAGGCATCATTTTCGATGATGAACTCGCGCGCATTATTCCCGAACTTGCAACCGTTCCCACTGTGGAGCACGTGATTACAATGGAGGGCATTGTTCGCGGTGCCCGCTCCTTTGCCGACCTTCTAGCCGACCATCGGCAGCCACAGCCGGTCACGATAAACGAAGAAGACACGGCCGTCATTCTCTACACTTCGGGGACCACAGGGCAGCCGAAAGGCGCCATGCTCAGTCATCTGGGCATCGTTCATTCCTCTTTAACTTTTGCCCGGTGCCTCGGATTAACGCATGAGGACAAAGCGATTGTCGCCGTTCCAATGTCCCATGTAACCGGCCTTGTCGGCGTATCGTTGGCCACGTTATGCGTTGGCGGGGCTATCGTCATGATGCGTCAAGCCTACAAAACAGACGCTTTTCTCGAACTCGCCAGCCGCGAGTGCATCACCTTCACTATTTTGGTCCCTACGATTTACACCCTTGTCACTATGAACGCGGGTCTCGACAACGTGAACCTCTCGGCTTGGCGGGTTGGTTGTTTTGGTGGCGCACCAATGCCAGAAGCAACCATCGAAAAGCTACACGAAAAGCTGCCGAACCTCGCGCTGATAAATGCATATGGGGCGACAGAGACCACTTCGCCGACGACCATCATGCCGATTTCCGCTTGGCGTGATCATATGGACAGTGTCGGGCAGGTCGTTCCCTGCGGTGCGGTTCGGGTGGTGGATGCAGCGGGACACGATCTTCTTCCTGGCGAACCAGGCGAACTGCTCATAGCCGGTCCCATGGTCGTGTCCGGATACCATAACCGCCCAGAAGCAAACGCCAGCGAATTTGTGGATGGCTACTGGCGATCGGGCGATATTGGTTCGATCGATACCGACGGTTTTGTGCGTGTGTTCGATCGCCAAAAGGACATGATTAATCGTGGCGGCTTGAAGATATTCAGTGCCGAGGTGGAGAATGTCCTGAACCACCATGAGGATGTGCTGGAATGCGCGGTTGTTGGCCGGGCAGACCCGGTGCTGGGGGAAAAAGTTCACGCTTTCGTCGTCCCGTACGAAAATCACACCGTCAACACAGAGTCCATTCGCCGCTTCTGCACGGAGAGATTGTCCGACTACAAAGTGCCAGAGACCGTTACCGCGCTAAATACGCCGCTCCCTCGCAACGCTAATGGCAAGGTCCAGAAGCATCTGTTAAAGAACCAGTTCTGAGCAGTCAGGGAAATGTAGTTCAGCGCTGCCAATATTTAGGTGCTGTCAGACGAATGCGACCTCGTCTCCGTATGGCGCAAAATGGCACAAACGTACCGCTATTATGCTGCGCTAAGTTGCTGCCACTCAACCAATGCGGCATTTCTCTGAAGCTTGAATTCTTCTCGGCTGGCTAGGTGGCGTTCATGGTTGAAGTGGTTATGGACAGATGCGTGGATTGAGACAAATTTCTGCAAACTTCGCAGGTGCCTGAATTGCAGCATCGCCTGCTCTCGTCGCCGAAATGGTAGGTGGGAGTTTTCGCAACGATTGTTCTTCCACCGACCGACTTCTTGAACTTCGGCATTTCCAATTGTCTTCATAGCGGCACGATATGAACGTAATCTATCTGTGACAATGATACGAGGTTTCCCATACCGTTTCATTATTTTCTTAAGGAAAACCATT